>NZ_JAVMBO010000008.1:0-17689 GCF_031631795.1 Marinobacter xiaoshiensis | reverse complement strand
TTACTCGATGATCTTGGCGACTACGCCGGCACCAACGGTACGACCGCCTTCGCGAATCGCGAAGCGCAGGCCATCTTCCATGGCGATCGGAGCAATCAACGTTACTTCCATCTGAACGTTGTCACCAGGCATAACCATTTCCACGCCTTCCGGCAATTCACAGGAACCAGTTACGTCAGTCGTACGGAAGTAGAACTGAGGACGGTAGCCCTTGAAGAACGGAGTGTGACGACCACCCTCATCCTTGCTCAGTACGTATACTTCACACTCGAACTTGGTGTGCGGCTTGATGCTGCCCGGCTTACACAGAACCTGACCACGCTCAACGTCGTCACGCTTGGTACCACGAAGCAGTACACCCACGTTCTCGCCCGCACGACCTTCGTCGAGAAGCTTACGGAACATCTCAACACCGGTACAAGTCGTCTTGACGGTATCCTTGATACCAACAATCTCAACTTCCTCACCAACCTTGACGATACCGCGCTCAACACGCCCGGTTACAACCGTACCACGACCGGAGATAGAGAACACATCTTCAATCGGCAGCAGGAACGGCTGATCAATCGCACGCTCCGGCTCAGGGATGTAATCATCCAGAGCTTCTACCAGCTTCTTGACCGCGGTGGTGCCCATTTCGTTGTCGTCTTTGCCCTGCAAAGCCATCAGAGCAGAACCGGTGATGATCGGAGTGTCGTCACCCGGGAAGTCGTACGCGCTCAACAGCTCGCGAACTTCCATCTCTACCAGCTCAAGCAGCTCTTCATCGTCAACCATGTCCGCTTTGTTCAGGAACACAACGATGTAAGGAACACCCACCTGACGAGACAGCAGGATGTGCTCACGCGTCTGAGGCATAGGGCCGTCAGCTGCGGAACAAACCAGAATCGCACCATCCATCTGTGCCGCACCAGTGATCATGTTCTTCACATAATCCGCGTGGCCCGGGCAGTCTACGTGTGCGTAGTGACGGTTAGGAGAATCGTACTCAACGTGAGAGGTCGCAATGGTAATACCACGCGCACGCTCTTCCGGTGCGTTATCGATCTGATCGAATGCACTCGCAGAACCTGTGCCCCAAACTTCGTGACATACACGAGTCAGAGCAGCGGTCAGAGTCGTCTTACCATGGTCAACGTGACCAATAGTGCCCACGTTAAGGTGTGGCTTAATACGCTCAAATTTAGATTTAGACACAGTTACACCTCTTCCTGTTTCTTAAGTCCTGGGTATCAACCCTTTTTAATGATTGCTTCGGCTATGTTGTTCGGGGCTTCCGCATACCGCGAAAACTCCATTGCGTAGGACGCGCGACCCTGAGTAGCAGAGCGCAAATCCGTGGCATAACCAAACATTTCCGACAACGGAACCTCGGCGCGAACAATCTTGCCCGCAACACCGTCATCCATACCCTGAATCAGGCCTCGGCGGCGGTTCAAATCACCTACCACGTCACCCATATAGTCTTCAGGTGTTACAACCTCGACTTTCATCATCGGCTCAAGCAGAGCCGGGTTCGCTTCCAGGGCACCCTTCTTCATTGCCATGGAACCCGCGATTTTGAACGCCATTTCGTTGGAGTCCACATCGTGGTATGAACCATCGTACAAGGTTGCCTTGATACCCAGCAGCGGATAGCCGGCCAGACAGCCGTTTTGCATCTGCTCCGAGATACCCTGCTGAACCGCTGGCACATATTCCTTGGGAACTGCACCACCGACGATCTCGTTCACGAAGATAAAGTTCTCAGCGCCCTCTTCAAGTGGCAGCGGGTCAATCCTGACCTTTACGTGACCGTACTGACCACGACCACCTGACTGGCGAACAAACTTACCTTCGACATCTACCGACTTACGAATGCATTCACGGTACGCGACTTGCGGCTTACCGATATTCGCCTCAACCTTAAACTCTCGACGCATACGGTCTACGAGGATATCGAGGTGCAGCTCGCCCATTCCAGAAATAATGGTCTGGCCACTTTCTTCGTCAGTACGCACACGGAAAGAAGGGTCTTCCTGGGCCAGTTTGCCCAGAGCCACACCCATCTTCTCCTGATCTGCCTTGGACTTGGGCTCCACAGCTACCGAGATTACCGGCTCAGGGAAATCCATCCGCTCAAGGATGATCTTGTGGTTCTCGTCACACAAGGTGTCACCAGTAGTGACGTTCTTCAAACCGATCGCAGCTGCGATATCGCCGGCCAGAACTTCCTTGATCTCTTCCCGGTCGTTAGCGTGCATTTGAACCATTCGGCCCACACGCTCTCTTTTACCTTTAACAGAGTTGAATACGGAGTTACCGGATTCGAGCCTGCCGGAGTAAACCCGGAAGAAGGTCAAAGAACCAACGAACGGATCCGTAGCAATCTTGAACGCCAACGCTGCAAACGGAGCATTGTCGTCAACTGGACGCGTATCCTCGGTGCCTTCGTCGTCGATTTCACCGCGAATGGCTTTAACTTCGTCCGGAGCCGGCAAATACTCGATAACAGCATCAAGAACTGCAGGCACACCCTTGTTCTTGAACGCGGAGCCACAGCAAGCCAGCACGATCTCGTTAGATAGAGTACGAGCACGCAAACCGGCTTTAATCTCTTCTACGGACAATTCGCCGCCTTCGAGATACCGCTCCATAAATTCTTCGTTGGCCTCAGCCGCTGCTTCGACCAGAGCCTCACGGTACTTGGCTACTTCGTCGACCATATCCGCAGGAATTTCATCCTCGCGGTAAGTCATCCCCAAGTCGTCATCACTCCAGTAAATCGCTTTACCGCGAAGCAGATCGACAACACCGGCAAACTGATCTTCAGAGCCAATAGGCAACTGAAGAGCCACTGGCGTTGCGCCCAGACGGGTCTTGATCTGCTCAACCACGCGCAGGAAGTCAGCACCAGCACGGTCCATCTTGTTGACGAACACCATGCGAGGGACTTCGTACTTGTTAGCCTGACGCCATACGGTCTCAGACTGCGGCTCAACACCGGAGGACCCGCAGAATACAACCACAGCACCATCGAGAACCCGCAGGGAACGCTCAACTTCGATAGTGAAGTCTACGTGCCCCGGGGTATCAATCACGTTGATACGGTGCTCATCAAACTGCTTATCCATACCCTGCCAAAATGTAGTAACAGCGGCAGAGGTGATGGTTATACCACGCTCCTGCTCTTGCTCCATCCAGTCAGTGGTGGACGCGCCATCATGGGTCTCGCCCATCTTATGGCTACGACCCGTATAGTAAAGAATACGCTCGGTCGTTGTGGTTTTGCCCGCATCAACGTGCGCACAGATACCAATGTTTCTGTAACGTTTAATCGGAGTTTTGCGTGCCACTGTATAAACCTCGGCTGTTTAGAAACGGAAGTGAGAGAAGGCTTTGTTGGCATCTGCCATACGGTGAACATCTTCACGCTTCTTGACAGCAGCACCTTTGCTGTCAGCCGCATCAAGAATCTCACCTGCCAGACGCTGGGCCATGGATTTCTCGCCGCGCTTCCGTGAAAACTCTACGAGCCAGCGCATTGCCAGCGCGTTCTGACGGGAAGGCCGTACTTCTACAGGCACCTGGTAAGTAGCACCACCGACACGACGGGACTTAACCTCAACCATCGGCTGGATGTTTTCCAGGGCCTTCTCGAACATTTCGATCGGCTCTTCTTTGGACTTCTCGGCAACAATTGTCAGGGCGCCATAAACAATGCGCTCTGCAACCGCTTTCTTACCGCTTTCCATCACGTGGTTGATGAACTTGGCAAGACGCGCACTACCGAACTTGGGATCCGGGATTATTTCCCGTTTTGCTGCAACTCTTCTTCTAGGCATCGATAAGCCCTTATCTAATTAAAAGGTCTTCAGGAACCCCTGAGATAGCCGACGGCTACTCAGCCTTACTCTTACCGTTCTGACAAGCAACGATAAAAGACACTCTTTCGGCACATTACGACTTGGGTCGTTTTGCACCGTACTTGGAGCGACCCTGCTTACGGTTCTGTACACCCTGGGTGTCCAGTGTTCCGCGAACAGTGTGATAGCGCACACCCGGAAGGTCTTTTACTCGACCGCCACGGATCAGCACAACACTGTGCTCCTGAAGGTTGTGACCTTCACCACCAATGTATGAGGAAACCTCGAAGCCGTTGGTCAGACGAACACGGCACACTTTACGCAGTGCTGAGTTCGGCTTCTTCGGCGTTGTGGTGTAAACACGAGTGCAAACACCACGGCGCTGAGGACAGGCCTGAAGAGCAGGAACGTCGCTCTTGGCTACCTTGCGCTTACGAGGCTTACGCACCAACTGATTAATCGTTGCCATGTAAGCAAACTCCAAAAAACCATATCAATGAAACTTACCCCCAGTGAAGGGGGTAAAATTTAAGGGACGCAAGTTTAAGCCTGCGCCCCCGGACAGTCAAGATGACTGTTCTCTTTTTAACCACCCCCGCATAAGTATCTACACGGAGGCGGCGCACCAAACTTAACCTCCGCGGTTAAGCTCTGCGCTCAGAGCCTCTTCAACATCAGCCGCTGTAACGCCCTGCTGTTCCAGTTCACGCTTGCGGCGACGCTCTGCGTGATAAGCCAAACCGGTTCCTGCGGGAATCAGTCGACCGACAACGACGTTTTCTTTCAGGCCGCGCAGGAAATCACGCTTGCCAGTTACCGCACCTTCGGTGAGTACCCGGGTTGTTTCCTGGAACGAAGCTGCAGAGATGAACGATTCTGTTGCAAGAGATGCCTTGGTGATACCCAGCAACAAACGCTCAAATCTTGCTGGCTCTTTATCAGCCGCAATCGCCTTTTCGTTTTCTTCCAGAAGCCTTGTGATCTCAAGCTGATCACCGGACATCAGGGTGGTATCACCCGGATCGGTAACTTCAACCTTACGCAGCATCTGACGGACGATAACCTCAATGTGTTTATCGTTGATGACAACACCCTGGAGGCGATATACGTCCTGGATCTCGTTGGTGATGTATCTCGCCAACTCAACCACGCCCAGCAGACGCAAAATGTCGTGCGGGTTAGACGGCCCATCTGAAATCACTTCGCCTTTCTCAACGGTTTCGCCTTCGAAAACGTTCATCTGACGATGCTTCGGGATCAGCACTTCGTATGGGTCTGCATCTTTCGGAGTCAGCACCAGGCGCTTTTTGCCCTTGGTCTCTTTACCGAACGACACTACGCCACTGATCTCGGCAAGAATAGACGATTCCTTGGGACGACGCGCTTCGAACAGGTCAGCAACCCGTGGCAGACCACCGGTGATGTCGCGAGTTTTCGAGCTTGCCTGTGGAATACGTGCTACCACATCACCCAGTTCGATACGTGCGCCATTCGCCATGGTTACCAGGGCATTTGCTGGCATGAAGAAGATCGCTGCGCCACCTGTGGGCAGATCAACGTCATTACCCGCTTCATCAACCATCTGAATGGCCGGGCGAATATCTTTACCCGCAGCTGGACGCTCCTTCGGATCGATGATTTCCATCGTCGACAAGCCGGTGAGCTCATCTGTCTGGGTACGCACGGTAATGCCCTGGTCCATGTTGACGAACTTGGCAATACCTTCTGCTTCCGCGATGATTGGGTGAGTATGTGGATCCCACTTGGCAACCACTACACCCGCCTCAACTTCATCACCGCTCTTCACTGACAATACAGCGCCGTATGGAAGCTTGTACCACTCCCGCTCACGCCCTTGGTCATCAGCAATTGCCAAAGCAGATGAACGGGATATAACTACCAGCGAACCATCTGACCTCTGGAGAGACTTCAGGTTATGCAGGCGAACAGTACCGCCATGCTTTACCTGGACATTATCTACTGCTGATGCCCGACTGGCCGCACCACCGATGTGGAAGGTACGCATCGTAAGCTGGGTTCCCGGCTCTCCGATAGACTGGGCAGCAATAACACCCACTGCCTCACCAACGTTAACGCGGTGACCACGTGCCAGATCGCGACCATAGCACTTGGAGCAAATGCCGTGGCGAGTTTCACAGGTAATCGCAGAGCGAACCCAGACCTCATCCACACCAGCGCCTTCGAGCTCTTCAATCGTCTTCTCGTCCAGCAAAGTGCCGGCTGCAACTACGGCGTTGTCCTTATCGGTAGGAGTGAAGGTATCCCGGGCAGTAACACGACCCAGTACACGATCACCCAGAGGTACAACTACGTCACCGCCTTCGATGTGCGGCGTCATCAACAGACCTTCTTCTGTACCGCAATCCTCTTCGGTAACAACGAGATCCTGTGAGACGTCAACCAGGCGGCGAGTCAGATAACCGGAGTTGGCCGTTTTCAGTGCCGTATCCGCCAGACCCTTACGAGCACCGTGAGTCGAGATAAAGTACTGAAGTACGTTCAGGCCTTCACGGAAGTTCGCGGTGATTGGCGTTTCAATGATCGAGCCATCCGGCTTTGCCATCAAACCACGCATACCAGCGAGCTGACGAATCTGGGCTGCAGAGCCTCGAGCGCCGGAGTCCGCCATCATGTAGACGGAGTTGAAAGACTCCTGCATCAGGTCTTCGCCATCTTCGCCTTTAACGGGATTGCCGTCAGGGCCGATAACTTTCTCTTTGGAGAGTCGCTGCATCATGGCCTTGGAGACCTTGTCGTTAGCGCGCGACCAGATATCGATAACCTTGTTGTACTTCTCACCCTGCGTAAGCAGACCTGAAGCGTACTGGTTTTCAATATCCTTCACTTCATCAGAGGCGGCATCGACCAGCTCATACTTCTCTGGCGGAATTTCGAAGTCGTTGAAACCGATCGAAATACCAGAAACCGTCGCGTAGTGATAACCCATGTACATGAGCTGATCTGCGAAGATAACTGTTTCTTTCAAACCGGCATCCCGGTAACAGGTGTTGATCAGGTTCGAGATCGCCTTCTTGACCATGGGCTTATTCACCAGGTCGTAAGAAAGGCCGTCAGGAACAATATCAAACAGAAGTGCGCGACCAACCGTAGTGTCCACGATCTTGTATTCTTCAGTGCGCTCGCCACCCTCAAGAATGGCAACTTCCTTCACACGCACCTTAACCATGGCCTGCAGATCAACTTTGCCAGCGCCGTAGGCACGATGAGCTTCTTTGATGTCCGCAAAGACCATGCCCTCACCGAGCGCACTTTTGCGCTCACGGGTCATGTAATAGAGCCCAAGTACCACGTCCTGGGACGGAACAATGATAGGCTCACCGTTCGCGGGCGACAGGATGTTGTTGGTAGACATCATCAGCGCACGAGCTTCCAACTGCGCTTCCAGCGTCAACGGTACGTGTACCGCCATCTGATCACCGTCGAAGTCGGCGTTATAGGCGGCACAAACCAAGGGGTGCAACTGAATTGCCTTACCCTCGATCAGTACCGGCTCAAATGCCTGAATACCCAAGCGGTGCAGAGTTGGAGCACGGTTAAGCATGATCGGGTGCTGACGAATAACTTCGTCCAGGATATCCCAAACAACGCCTTCTTCGCGCTCAACCATCTTCTTGGCAGCTTTGATCGTTGTGGCCAGACCACGATGCTCAAGTTTGGAGAAAATGAACGGCTTGAACAGCTCCAACGCCATTTTCTTTGGTAGACCGCACTGATGCAGGCGTAGAGAAGGACCAACAACAATTACCGAACGGCCAGAATAGTCTACTCGCTTACCCAGCAGGTTCTGACGGAACCGACCCTGCTTACCCTTGATCATGTCAGCAAGGGACTTGAGCGGGCGCTTGTTTGTGCCGGTAATGGCACGACCGCGGCGACCGTTGTCCAGCAGCGCATCAACCGCTTCCTGTAGCATGCGCTTTTCGTTACGCACGATGATGTCAGGAGCATTCAGCTCAAGCAGTCGCTTGAGACGGTTGTTGCGGTTGATTACCCGGCGATACAAGTCGTTAAGATCTGATGTTGCAAAACGACCACCATCAAGCGGCACCAGCGGGCGCAAGTCAGGCGGAAGAACCGGCAACACTGTCATTACCATGTCGCCCGGCTTGTTGCCGGAGTACAAAAAGGCCTCAAGAATTTTCAGGCGCTTGTTGAACTTTTTGATCTTGGTTTCGGAGTTCGTCTGGGGTATTTCTTCCCGCAGTGCGTCAACCTGCTCCTGAAGATCAATCCCTTCGAGCAGCTCTTTAACGGCTTCAGCACCCATGCGGGCATCAAACTCGTCACCAAACTCTTCGAGTGCTTCGTAGTACTGCTCATCGTTCAGCAGTTGTCCGCGCTCAAGCGTGGTCATACCCGGGTCGATTACAATAAACGACTCAAAGTAAAGTACACGCTCGATATCACGCAGTGTCATGTCCAGCATCAGGCCGATACGGGACGGAAGTGACTTCAGGAACCATATATGAGCGACCGGGCTGGCCAACTCGATATGGGCCATGCGCTCACGACGTACGCTTGCCAGCGCAACTTCAACACCACATTTCTCGCAGATAACTCCGCGATGCTTGAGGCGTTTGTATTTGCCGCACAGACACTCATAGTCCTTGATCGGGCCGAAAATTTTGGCACAAAAAAGACCGTCACGCTCAGGCTTGAACGTACGGTAGTTGATGGTCTCAGGCTTCTTAACTTCACCAAAGGACCAGGACCGGATCATTTCCGGTGATGCCAACCCAATACGGATAGCATCAAATTCCTTGCTTTGGTTCTGGCTCTTGAGAAGATTCAGCAAATCTTTCATCAGTAAAAGCTCCGGATGGCGTTAATCTCGGGCGGGCACACCAAGTGCCCGCTCACGCTGCCAAAAACAATTCGGCTCACTCAGATTCCAGCTCGATGTCGATACCCAGCGAACGGATCTCCTTGACAAGAACGTTGAAGGACTCCGGCATGCCGGGCTCCATCCGATGGTCACCATCGACAATATTCTTGTACATCTTGGTCCGACCGTTCACGTCATCAGACTTAACGGTAAGCATTTCCTGCAGCGTATACGCTGCACCGTAAGCCTCGAGGGCCCACACTTCCATCTCACCGAAACGCTGACCACCGAACTGAGCCTTACCACCCAACGGCTGTTGGGTAACCAGGCTATAGGAACCGGTGGAACGGGCGTGCATCTTGTCATCGATCAGGTGGTTGAGCTTGAGGATATACATATACCCTACTGTCACCGGGCGATCGAAGGCGTCTCCTGTACGACCATCGTACAGCTTGGTCTGACCAGTAGTACTTAAACCCGCCAATTCAAGCATGTGCTTGACTTCAAATTCCTCGGCGCCATCAAAAACCGGCGTAGCCATAGGAACACCGCCACGCAGGTTATGGCACATTTCAAGGATTTCTTTGTCAGTCAAAGAGTCCAGGTCCACCTTGAACACTTCATCAGAGTGGTTGTAGATCTGATCAAGAAGCTTGCGCAGCTCGGCCACCTTGCGCTGCTCATCCAGCATTTTGCTGATGCGCTCACCCAAGCCTTTGGCCGCAGCTCCCAAGTGGGTCTCAAGCACCTGTCCGACGTTCATCCGCGAAGGAACACCCAGCGGGTTCAGCACGATATCAACGGTATTGCCGAACTCGTCGTAAGGCATGTCTTCAATCGGCATAACTGCCGAGATAACACCTTTGTTACCGTGACGACCGGCCATCTTGTCACCTGGCTGGATACGACGCTTGATCGCAAGGTAAACCTTGACGATTTTCAGCACGCCCGGAGCCAGATCATCGCCCTGTTGAAGCTTGCCCTTCTTGTCGTCAAAGCGCGCCTCGTGCTCTTTAACGCGCTCTTCAAGGCCCTGCTCGGACTTCTCGAGAAGCTCATTCAGGCTCTCATCCTGCATACGCAGCTTGAACCAGTCTGAGCGTGGCAACTCAGTCAGGTATCCCTCGTCGAGGGTTGCACCTTTCTTCAGGCCAGGACCACTGATGACTTGCTGTCCCTTCAGTGCATTCAGCAAACGCTCGAAAGTGGCACCCTCTACAATTCGGTACTCGTCTTTCAGGTCTTTGCGGTACTGGTTCAGCTGCTCTTTCTCAATAGACTGAGCACGCTGATCTTTCTCGATGCCATCGCGGGTAAAGACCTGCACATCGATTACAGTACCGCGGGTGCCTGTTGGCACACGGGAGGAGGTGTCTTTTACATCAGACGCCTTCTCACCAAAGATAGCCCTCAGCAGTTTTTCCTCTGGAGTCAGCTGAGTCTCACCTTTCGGTGTTACCTTGCCTACCAGGATATCGCCGGCACCTACCTCAGCACCAATGTAAACAATACCGGACTCATCCAACTTGGACAGCGCGCTTTCACCAACGTTTGGAATGTCCGCAGTGATTTCTTCGCTACCCAGCTTTGTATCGCGAGCCACACAGGTCAATTCCTGGATGTGGATGGTGGTCAGGCGGTCTTCCTGAACCACTTTCTCGGAGATAAGGATGGAATCCTCAAAGTTGTAACCATTCCAGGGCATAAATGCGATGCGCATGTTTTGCCCCAGAGCCAGCTCACCAAGATCGACGGAAGGTCCGTCTGCCAACACGTCACCACGGGCAACTTCATCACCCTGGCGAACAATTGAACGCTGATTAATACAGGTGTTCTGGTTCGAGCGGGTGTACTTGGTGAGGTTATAAATATCCACACCGGCATCACCAGCTTCGGTCTCTTCGTTGTTCACACGCACCACGATACGGGCCGCATCGACACTCTCGATGACACCCCCACGACGTGCCGTCACACAAACACCAGAGTCCTGAGCAACGGTACGCTCAACGCCAGTACCTACCAGAGGCACCTGCGAACGCAGTGTCGGAACAGCCTGTCGCTGCATGTTCGCACCCATCAAGGCACGGTTAGCATCATCGTGTTCAAGGAACGGAATTAACGAAGCAGCAACAGAAACAACCTGGCGTGGAGACACGTCCATGAAGTTAACGCTTTCAGGAGGCATAACCGTAGTTTCGTTCTGGTGACGTACAGTTACCAGTTCATCCTGCAGGCGTTTGCCTTCGTCCATAGCCGCACTGGCCTGAGCGATAACGTAGTTGCTCTCTTCGATAGCTGACAGGTAAACCAGCTCATCGGTCACTACGCCGTCAATAACCTTTCTGTATGGGCTCTCAAGGAAGCCATAAGAGTTGGCACGAGCATATGTTGCCAAGGAGTTGATCAGTCCAATGTTTGGACCCTCCGGGGTCTCGATCGGACACACTCGGCCATAGTGGGTCGGGTGTACGTCTCGAACCTCAAAGCCTGCACGCTCACGAGTCAGACCGCCAGGCCCAAGAGCCGAGATACGGCGCTTGTGAGTCACTTCAGACAGCGGGTTGTTCTGATCCATAAACTGGGACAGCTGGCTTGAGCCAAAGAACTCCTTAACTGCCGCTGCAACCGGCTTGGCGTTGATCAGATCCTGCGGCATCAAGCCTTCGCTTTCTGCAAGGCTCAGGCGCTCACGAACCGCACGCTCTACACGAACGAGACCAACGCGGAACTGGTTCTCTGCCATTTCACCGACACAACGCACGCGACGGTTACCCAGGTTATCAATATCGTCAACTGTGCCCTGACCGTTACGGATATCGATCAGAGTCTTAAGGACATCAATGATGTCTTCGTGAGTCAGCGTACCTTCGCCTGTGCTTTCTTCGCGGCGCAGACGACGGTTGAGCTTCATCCGGCCAACGGCAGACAGGTCATAACGCTCTTCGGAGAAGAAGAGGTTATTGAACAGATTCTCTGCCGAATCTTTGGTGGGTGGCTCCCCGGGACGCATCATCCGGTAAATTTCCACCAAAGCTTCCAATGGGCTGCGGGTCGGGTCGATACGCAGGGTATCGGACATAAACGGACCGCAATCCAGGTCGTTGGTATAAAGAGTCTCGATCTCAGTGACGCCAGCATCGAGAATCTTGGCAACAACTTCTTCACTGAGCTCAGTATTACACTCAACCAGCACTTCACCACTGGCCTTATCGATCATATCCTTGGCCAGAACACGGCCGTACAGATACTCAGTGGGAACCTCAAGTTCATTAATGCCTGCTTTTTCCAGCTGCTTGATGTGGCGCGCCGTTATACGGCGACCTTCTTCAACAATCAGCTTGCCGTCGTTGTCCTTGATATCAAAAGTCGCGATATCACCACGAAGGCGGCTTGGCACCAACTCCAGCTTGCATGTTTCAGCGCCCAGAGTGAACTTGCTGGTATCAAAGAACATCGCGAGCATTTGCTCAGACGTATAACCAAGCGAGCGCAATAGGATTGAAGCCGGCAATTTGCGTCGACGGTCAATCCGAACGAAAACAGCGTCCTTTGGATCGAATTCGAAATCGAGCCAGGAACCACGGTAAGGAATCACCCGGGCTGAATAAAGCAGCTTGCCGGATGAATGGGTTTTACCTTTGTCATGGTCAAAGAACACACCGGGAGAGCGGTGGAGCTGGGAAACGATAACACGCTCAGTACCGTTGATAACGAAGGTACCATTTTCAGTCATCAAGGGCATTTCGCCCATGTAGACTTCCTGTTCTTTGATGTCCTTGATCGCCTTGTTGGACGATTCCTTATCATAAATGATAAGGCGAACTTTCACTCTCAGCGGCGCCGCGTATGTTACGCCCCTAAGCTGGCATTCCTTAACATCGAATACAGGCTCACCAATGCGGTAGCTCACATATTCGAGTGCTGCATTGCCAGAATAGCTGGCAATCGGGAATACGGATTTGAATGCTGCATGAAGACCGGTTTCCCGACGATCTCCAGGTGCGGCTTCCATTTGCAGGAAGTCCCGAAATGAATCCAGCTGAATAGACAGCAAATAGGGGACATCCATCACGGAAGGCAATTTACTAAAATCTTTGCGAATCCGCTTTTTTTCAGTGTAGGAGTAAGTCATCTGCATTCCCCAGCTTTAGACCTGATACCTGGTATCAAGAAGCAACCAATGTTCTGCTTCGGGGCCGAATTGCTCGGCTTATCGCGCCGTCTTGAACGAAGACCCTGGCAAACGTTTGCAGATCCAAACAAACCTGCATCCGAGTACCAGACTCTATAGCATATACAACAGAAAAAGGCCGGTGGCACAAAGCCACCAGCCTGTCTGCGCTTAAAGCGCAGTTTCGATCAACAGCCGACCCTTACTTAAGCTCAACAGAAGCGCCTGCTTCCTCAAGCTTCTTTTTAGCTTCTTCTGCGTCAGCCTTGCTCGCTGCTTCCTTGATAGTGGAAGGCGCGCCGTCAACCAGTTCTTTAGCTTCTTTCAGACCCAGACCGGTCAGTTCACGAACAGCCTTGATAACGTTAACTTTCTTCTCGCCAACGCCAGTCAGAACAATATCAAACTCAGTCTGCTCTTCAGCAGCGGCAGCGTCGCCACCAGCAGCTGCAGGTGCAGCAGCAACAGCAGCAGCGGCAGATACGCCGAACTTCTCTTCCATTGCTTCAACCAGCGCAACAACATCCATTACGCTCATTTCTGCAATTGCATTCAAAATATCGTCTTTAGACAGAGCCATGACTTTCTCCCAAAAAAATAAATATGGTGTTCAACAGAATCAAGCAGCTTCTTGCTTCTGGTCTCGAACTGCCGCAACGGCGCGAGTCACTTTCGAAGGAACTTCGTTCAGTGTCCGTGCCAGCTTGGTGATTGGTGCCTGTGTTACCGCAGCCAGCATCGTCAACGCTTCGTGACGTGTTGGCAGCTTGGCAAGACGATCGATCTGGTCTGCGCCCATCAGCTCACCGCCGACTGCCAGTCCTTTAATCTCGAATGCGTCTTTCTCTTTAGCAAAATCCTTAAGCAGGCGTGCAGCCGCTCCCGGATCTTCCATTGAGAATGCCAGAATGGTAGGGCCGACCAGAGCCTCATCAATGCACTCAAACTCTGTGCCACGAATAGCGATCTTCGCCAGGTTGTTACGAACAACCTTGAGACGCACATTTTCGGCACGAGCTTTGGCACGCAGAGCCGTCATATCACCAGAGGTGACACCACGGTAGTCAGCCAGAACCACAGACAGAGCACCACCGGCAGTCTCGTTGACTTCAGCGACGATCGCTTTCTTGTCTTCGAGTCTAATTGCCACTGGATTTCTCCTCGATTTCGCCAGGGGTATTCCCGGCAAACCCATCATTGCCCTGGAAGCCTGATATACAAGGCTTCCTATGGGCGCCTTAACGGTGTTTGGGTTCAGAGAGAACGTCTTCACACCGTCTGCGCAGGCGTTGCTTTAACCCTTCCAGCCAAAAGACTTCAGGGGCCTGCGGTCTTTGACAGCCTTGGCTTCCGCCCAGACTACAAAGTAACTACCGATCAAAAGATCAGATATCAAGACCGCTTTGATCGATAGTCAGGCCAGGACCCATCGTTGACGAGAGAGTGATCTTCTTGAGATACACACCTTTCGCCGAGGACGGCTTGGCCTTTTTCAGATCTGCTACCAGAGCCTCAAGGTTTTCCTTGATGTTCTGGGCAGAGAATTCGACATTACCTAACGGCGAATGGATGATACCATTCTTGTCCGTGCGGTAGCGCACCTGACCCGCTTTGGCGTTTTTGACTGCAGTCTCAACGTCAGGGGTAACAGTACCTACTTTCGGGTTAGGCATCAGGCCACGAGGACCCAGGATCTGACCGAGCTGACCAACAACACGCATGGCATCCGGGGTGGCAATTACCACGTCGAAATCCATGTTTCCTTTCTTAACTTCTTCAGCAAGATCATCCATACCGACAATGTCGGCGCCAGCAGCAGTCGCTTTCTCAGCGTTTGCACCCTGAGTAAATACTGCAACGCGGACAGTTTTACCTGTACCGTGCGGCAACACAGTGCTGCTACGAACAACCTGGTCAGATTTACGTGCGTCAACACCAAGATTGATTGCAACGTCTACTGATTCTTTGAACTTTACGCTTTGCCCCAACTCGACCAGCAGTGATACCGCTTCGTCTACAGAGTAAGAACGCGTCGACTCAACCTTCGAGCGAATAAGCTTCTGACGCTTGCTCATTTTAGACATGTTACACGCCCTCCACGGTGAGGCCCATGCTGCGGGCAGTTCCAGCAATGGTGCGAACCGCTGCATCCATATCGGCAGCAGTCAGATCTGGCTCTTTGGTCTTGGCAATTTCTTCGAGCTGCTCGCGAGTCACCTTGCCAACCTTTTCGGTATTCGGACGACCAGATCCACTCTTGACACCAGCAGCCTTCTTGAGAAGAACAGGTGCGGGCGGGGTCTTGGTAACAAATGTGAAACTACGGTCGCTGTAAACAGTAATAACTGTAGGAATCGGCAAACCGGCTTCCATATCCTGGGTCTTTGCGTTAAACGCTTTACAAAACTCCATGATATTAACACCACGCTGACCCAGAGCAGGGCCTACGGGGGGGCTCGGGTTGGCCTTACCGGCAGCAACCTGAAGCTTGATATATGCTTCTATCTTTTTAGCCATGATAGTACTCCTATGGGTTCAAACGCCTTTCGGCTCCCCGTTGCAGACACAAAAAGCCCGCGACGCCTTAGCGCGCGAGCCTTCCGGTTTTAAAGCTACCGATCAGTCTTTCTCGACCTGCCCGAACTCCAACTCAACCGGAGTTGAGCGGCCGAAAATCAGAACAGCAACCTTGACCCGACTCTTGCCGTAGTCAACTTCTTCCACAACGCCATTGAAGTCAGCAAACGGACCTTCAATAACGCGAACAACCTCGCCTGGCTCAAACAACGTCTTCGGCTTGGGCTTGTCAGCACCGCTTTCAACGCGACGCAGAATAGCTTCAGCTTCCCGCTCGGTAATCGGAGCAGGCTTATCCTTGGTTCCACCGATAAAACCAAGCACACGAGGCGTATTCTTTACAAGGTGCCAAGTGCCGTCATCCATTTCCATTTGCACGAGAACGTATCCAGGATAAAACTTGCGCTCACTTTTGCGCTTCTTCCCATCACGCATCTCAACAACTTCTTCGGTAGGAACCAGGATCTCACCGAACCTGTCCTCCATACCCTCAAGCGCTATGCGCTCGATGAGAGTGCGCATCACGTGCTTTTCGTAGCCAGAATATGCATGAACCACGTACCAGCGCTTAGCCATTGCCCACTCCTGTTAACCTATGAATCCGGCGACCAGCCAGCTGATTATGGAGTCCATACCCCACAACAACAGAGACACAACCAGCACAAAAACCACAACAATAATCGTGGTCTGAACCAGCTCTGGCCTAGTGGGCCATACCACCTTCCGGATCTCGACACGAGCCTCTTTCAGAAGAGTCGCGAAACGCCGACCACGCGTCGTTTGCAAAGCCACAAGAGCTGCAACGATAGCGAGTACAACAAGAGCCAGAACCCGATACAGCAAAGACTCGGCGCTGAAATACTGATTACCGACAACACCAACGGCGATCAGCACGAACACAACTAACCACTTCACTACATCGAAGCGACTGTTTGATTGAACAGCTTTTGACTCCATGGGAATCAACTTATGTATCCGGATGTTAGAAAAATGGCAGGCCAGGAGGGAATCGAACCCCCAACCTGCGGTTTTGGAGACCGCTGCTCTGCCAATTGAGCTACTGGCCTGCACCGAAACTACTCAGTGCACTTTCTATCAAACGCGCCACAAGGGCGCGCTTGGTACTCGGGTAATATATTACTCGATGATCTTGGCGACTACGCCGGCACCAACGGTACGACCGCCTTCGCGAATCGCGAAGCGCAGGCCATCTTCCATGGCGATCGGAGCAATCAACGTTACTTCCATCTGAACGTTGTCACCAGGCATAACCATTTCCACGCCTTCCGGCAATTCACAGGAACCAGTTACGTCAGTCGTACGGAAGTAGAACTGAGGACGGTAGCCCTTGAAGAACGGAGTGTGACGACCACCCTCATCCTTGCTCAGTACGTATACTTCACACTCGAACTTGGTGTGCGGCTTGATGCTGCCCGGCTTACACAGAACCTGACCACGCTCAACGTCGTCACGCTTGGTACCACGAAGCAGTACACCCACGTTCTCGCCCGCACGACCTTCGTCGAGAAGCTTACGGAACATCTCAACACCGGTACAAGTCGTCTTGACGGTATCCTTGATACCAACAATCTCAACTTCCTCACCAACCTTGACGATACCGCGCTCAACACGCCCGGTTACAACCGTACCACGACCGGAGATAGAGAACACATCTTCAATCGGCAGCAGGAACGGCTGATCAATCGCACGCTCCGGCTCAGGGATGTAATCATCCAGAGCTTCTACCAGCTTCTTGACCGCGGTGGTGCCCATTTCGTTGTCGTCTTTGCCCTGCAAAGCCATCAGAGCAGAACCGGTGATGATCGGAGTGTCGTCACCCGGGAAGTCGTACGCGCTCAACAGCTCGCGAACTTCCATCTCTACCAGCTCAAGCAGCTCTTCATCGTCAACCATGTCCGCTTTGTTCAGGAACACAACGATGTAAGGAACACCCACCTGACGAGACAGCAGGATGTGCTCACGCGTCTGAGGCATAGGGCCGTCAGCTGCGGAACAAACCAGAATCGCACCATCCATCTGTGCCGCACCAGTGATCATGTTCTTCACATAATCCGCGTGGCCCGGGCAGTCTACGTGTGCGTAGTGACGGTTAGGAGAATCGTACTCAACGTGAGAGGTCGCAATGGTAATACCACGCGCACGCTCTTCCGGTGCGTTATCGATCTGATCGAATGCACTCGCAGAACCTGTGCCCCAAACTTCGTGACA
>NZ_JAVMBO010000007.1:155948-807075 GCF_031631795.1 Marinobacter xiaoshiensis | reverse complement strand
GAACGAATACGTTCGGTGTTTACGACCGGAATAACTCCAGCAACTACATAGAAATATTCTCCGGCACTGACAGCAATGCAATTAACAGCCAGCTGACATTGTCGATGCTGCTTGACGGTACAGTTCGGTTAAACGGCACAGCAGTGGGCAACTTCAGCTCTTCCGATTTTGGGTTTTATCTCGGGTCAGCGAACAACCCATTTAACGCACCTGTGTACTACTCTGACAGCAGCCTTAACACCAACGGCAGCGACCAGATGGTGGCATTCCAGGGTACTGACACCGATACCGTTCAGCTAGCAGGTTTTCAGGCTGGATTGTGGACCAATAAAGAGTTCGTACTGGCATGGGAAGATACTCTCTATGCCAACGCCGACAAGGACTTTAACGACTTGGTAGTTATGGTAGAGTCAGTTCTGCCAGTACCAGAGCCCGGCACGCTGGCCCTCCTCGGCCTTGGCCTTGCAGGACTTGGTGCAGCTCGCCGTCGTCAGAAAGCCTGATTTCGGTTGAGTAATGAAAAGCCAGCTTCGGCTGGCTTTTTTTTGTTTTGAATTTGAGTTCTATGTAGTAGCTATACACAGTATCCTGTCGATTGCTTAGTAGTGCGGCGGAGAAACGATGTTAAGGAAGACATTAAACAACCTACCTCTTTCGAGGCCTTACCTGGTCGTTACCGCTATTGCGGTGCTTATTTTCTACCCGACCTGGATCCGGCTCGCACAAGCATGGCTGGAATTCGAGCAAGTTCTCGCCCATGGCTTGGCTACTGCCCTGATTTTTATCGGGCTACTACTAATCCACCCGCCCAAAAGCGCAACCAACAACACACAGCTCAAGCCCTATCATCTTATAGGGGCCATACTGCTGGTTGTAACAGCATTAACATGGGCACTGCTCGAACTGGTTAGAATCGATACCCTTGCTTTCCTAATGCTTCCAGCTGGCGTAATAGCGACCGCCTGGGCACTGCTCGGGTTGGCCCGAACCCTCAGCTTCCTCCCCTACGTTTTACTTTTATCGCTTTCATTACCTGTATGGGCAGATATGGTTCCCGCACTGGTAGACCTCGCCAGCATAGTGGTAGGAACCTGGGTTAGCTGGTTTGGGATGACAGCCCTTATTGAAGGCAACAGCATCACCCTACCCTACGGCCGCCTCCTCATTGCCGACGGCTGCTCCGGCATACGGTATTTCGCAATTTCCATATTGCTGGCAATGATGACCTCCATTCTTAATGATTATCGCTGGCGCGACTGGCTCATTACATTAATGATCGCCATGGTCATCGGCCTTTTTGCAAACTGGGTGCGCATTACGATTCTCGTAGTGGTTGCCTACGAAACCGACATGCAAAGCGACATGCTTACCGACCACGAAACCATGGGCTGGGTTGTCTACGGATTATTCGTTTTGCCGGCGCTCTACTTCTCACCTGTCCGCAAAAGAATTTCAGAATCGACAGAGACCAAAGCAAAACTCGGCTTTCAAAAAATTGGCATCGCCGCCGTGATTACCGCCATAGTATTAGGCCCCGTCGCGCTAACCATCACGCAGCCTTCAAACACAACAGTTTCCCCCTGGATCCTTGAACTAGCCAGCGCCACACCGGCAAGCGCTGACAACATGCCAATACCGCTCACACTACCAAGCACACTTACTCAGCAGGTATGGAATTCTGAAGGAGCCTGGATATCCCTCACCCAAAGCCAGAAAACCACTACTGAAGAAAAGCTTGTGCCCTACTTGCGACCACCATTCGACCACTCCCTCTGGCAGATTCAGGAAACCTACGGCCCAGGACTAGTGCGCGTTCGGAATATCCTCAACAGGAAGCAAGTTATTGTTGGGCAGTGGTATCAGGTTGGTTCATATCGAGCCTGGACATACAGCGAGGCAAAGCTATTGCAGGTTTTAGCCATGCTGAAAGGAGAGCAGCGGTTTGCCCTTGTGACGCTACAGGCTGAATGTGGACAAACAGAGTGTGACAGAGCAATTGCAAAACTGGATCACCAAATGCCGCTTATCAATAGTCGCCTGACACCCAGCAAGCAATGACAACCAGCTTGAGAGTGCTTAAAAGCGCTGGCCTGTTACTAGGCATGCAACTTGTGCAGCGCGGTCTCGGCATTATCAGCACCCTGATTCTCGCCCGCCTGCTGCTACCCGAACACTTCGGTGTTGTTGCCCTCGTTATCATTGCACTGCAGTTCTTTGAGCTGCTGGTTGAGATCGGCAACCAGCAGTACATCATTCAAAAAACCGACGTCACCGAAGCAGACCTCAACACCGCATGGAGCATGGACATTGCCATCAAGTCCGGCATGTTCGTGTTGATTCTGCTTCTCGCGCCCTCTCTAGCCGACTTCTTTGAAACCCCAGAGCTCACAACAGCATTAACCGTTGCAGCAATTACGCTGCCGCTTAGAGCGCTTAAAAGCCCTGGCATGATGTTGTTAGCGCGGGAAATAAACTACCGCCCAATCTTTAAGCTCACACTTTGGCAAAAAGGACTGTCGTTTATCGTTGTGATCGGCTGGGCTTTCATCAGCCCAAGCCACTGGGCAATCATATCGGGCACCGTTGTATCCGGGCTGATCTTCACCATAGGGTCGTATCGCGTTCACGACTTCCGCCCCCGCTGGACTCTCATTCACTTTCGCCAGCAGTGGCAGTTTTCCCAATGGTTGCTTCTGCGCGGAATTGTTGGTTTCACAAGATCCCAAATAGATAACCTAATGGTTTCACGTCTGTTTGGCACAGCCCAACTAGGAGGGTACAACTTGGTGCGCGAGGTAAGCCTACTGCCAGCGCTGTCAGCCATAATCCCTATGAGCGAACCTTTGCTCGCTGCCATTTCAGAAAGCAAAGCGGACAAGCAGGCACTTGCCTACCGTATACGGTTAAGCCTTGCACTGATGATAACCGTGCTCACCCCAATCACCGCCTTTATAATGCTGTACCCTGAACTCATCATTCGAGTTCTGCTGGGGCCAGACTGGTCGGAATTTGCTCCTTTGCTGGAACCCTTCGGATTATTTTTCTTCACCTTCTGTCTTTTTGCGCTGATCAGCGATGCCATCATCGCCCAAGGGCGAGTAAAACTGCTCTTTTGGTTTGATGTGGCCTCAACTGCCATTATTGTCGCTGTTCTCTGGCTAACTGCCACAGGTGGCCTGGAAATCATGGCATGGGCTCGGGGTTGGCTCGCAGTCGCAACCACTATTGCACTGCTACTGATTCTGGAACAGCAAACCGGGTTCTCGTCCGCTAAACTTTTGTTCCTGTGCATTCCCACTCTTGCAGGAACATCGCTAGCGATTTTGGCAGTTCAATCGATAGGCCTTTCCGGCAGTCATTTCCTGGTGCAGTTTTTAGCGCTAGGCACCCTGCATGTCACAATCGCGGCACTCGTTACAGGTATTACCGGACTGGTTTTACTCAGAGGAACCGAAGAGTGGGGCCAACTCCGCTATCTTCTGAATCAGGCCCGCGGTAAATAAGTGGAAACAAGTTCCTGCACCAGTAAAATGGGGCTTTATGTTACTTCGCGGGCAGATTATTCTAGGCATCAAACAGGGAGTTAAGCAGTAGACAAGCTTATGGAAAAAGTAGCCATTCAAATAAGGGAACCAAACGGTACAGCTCGTATTAAAGAGCCCGTTGGCCTAGGCATCCCTGTGCCTAAAGGCACCGTGAGAAATGCACAGCAACTCGCACTGATGGATGGTGATAAGCCTCTTACTGTGCAGCTACAGCCACTTGCACACTGGCCGGACGGCAGCATACGCTGGGTCCATGTCAGCACCTTGGTAGATTTGGCCCCAAACAGCCAGAAAGACCTGGTGCTTGCCCACCTGAAAACACCTTCCCCTAGCACAACTAAAGCTGCGGTCAGCCAAACAGCAGGTGGCCTTCAGATTACTACAGCAACCGGTAGCGTTATTCTGCAGCCGGATAGCTTGGCTTGGCAGGTTCGTAACCCAAACGATGAAGTCGTGCCCTCTGCAGTCATCCTCAGTGACGACGCAGGAGCGCCCTGCACAGCAAAAGCGGAGTCAAACTGGGAAATCACCCACAAAGGCCCCGTTTTGGTAGCAGCGACCTTAAAGGGCCAGTGGATAAAGCAAACCAACGAACCACTTGCAAGATTCGAATGCGAACTGCGTATTTTTCTGGAAACCGGGTTGGTGCAACTTGAGCTGGTAACACACAACCCCAAGCGTGCACGGCACCCGGGCGGATTGTGGGATTTGGGTGATCCAGGCTCCGTACACTTTCATGAACTCGCTGTAGAAACAGCAGTTCCAGGTACCAGTACCGCCAAGGTCACACCACAGGCAACAGATGTAAGCCCAAGCGTTTTAAATCTTGCTGACTTCAACCTTTATCAAGATTCTAGCGGCGGCGAAAACTGGCAAAGCCGAAATCACGTAGACGCGAACGGCGAAGTCACTACCCAATTTTGTGGTTACCGTCTCACTAGCGCAGGAAAACTCGAACGCGAAGGTAAGCGCGCCAATCCACTGGTGAGCATTGAGCACGATTCCGGGCAGCTAGAGCTTGCAGTACCCCACTTCTGGCAGAACTTTCCAACAAGCCTGCGAAAGGAAGGAAACAAAGTAACCGCTGGACTCTTCCCGAAAGATTCCAAGAGTGTCTATGAGCTCCAAGGCGGCGAAAGGAAGACGCTGCGCTGTCTCATGAGCTACCAGGGAGGCACCAGTCTATCTGCAATGGCTTACACACCTCTGGCACCAATAATCGCCCCAGAGTGCTACGAGCGAGCTGAAGCTTTCCCCTGGTTCAAGGCCAATACACAGCCCGGTCCACTAGACCATCTTATTGCCGAAGGCCTTGAAGGGGAATCTAACTTCTTTGCGAAAAGAGAAGTGATTGACGAGTTTGGCTGGCGCAACTTTGGGGATATCTTTGCGGACCATGAAACCCTCTACCAAGCCGAAGGTGAAGAGCCTTTTATCTCCCACTACAACAACCAATATGATGCCATATGCGGCTTCGCACGACAGTTCGCGTTAACCGGAGACAGCCGTTGGTTTGAGTTGATGGATGATCTTGCCAGCCATGTTGCAGATATAGACATTTACCATACTGAGGAAGACCGGGCGGAATACAATAATGGCCTGTTCTGGCATACCGACCATTACCTTGATGCGTATACAGCTACCCACCGAACTTTTTCCAAACATAACGACACAAGCTCAACACCTGGCCAGACAGGCGGCGGACCAGCGGCTGAGCATTGCTACACTACTGGGTTGCTTTACCATCATTACTTGACAGGTTCGCAAGCCTCACGGGATGCAGTTCTGCAACTAGCTAATTGGATTCGAACTTGGCACGAAGGCCAGGGCGGTCTGTTGGAGCAGATCCTAGCTCTAAAAAAACACGACCTGCCAATGCTGAAAGCTCTTGTGAAAGGGCAGCGCCCTTCCGCACACCAGTATCCGTTTACCCGAGGCACTGGCAACTACCTCAATGCCCTGCTGGACGCATCACTACTGGAACCTGGCGAGAACTGGCTGAACCAGGCGGAAGTTGTTATTAGCAAAACCATCCACCCGGCAGACAACATAGAAATACGCAATTTGCTGGACGTGGAAACAGGCTGGTCATACCTGATATTAATGACCAGCATTGCCCGCTACCTGCACATCAAACGAGAATTCGGCAAAACTGATGCCCACTTCAACTATGCGCGCGATGCATTCATGCATTATGCGCACTGGATGCTGGAGAATGAGCGGCCCTTTCTGTCCGATCCCGAGCAACTCGAATTCCCCAACGACACATGGGTAGCCCAAGATATACGCAAAGCGATGCTGATGTTTCAGGCAGCAGAACTGAACCCGCCAAACGCAAAAGCATTCCAAGATAGAGGAAGCAGGTGGTTAACAGAGATCTGTGAAACTCTAACCAAGAGTGAGCAAAAGCACTATTCACGAATTCTGATTATACTTATGCAGAACTATGGAGCTCATCAGACGGGATATAGGGAAGGCGTGACTGAAGAGCTAACGGGCGAGCCTTCAAAAGCAACGCCCAACAAGCTCCCGATTCTTACATGGGGGGAGCTGTTAGCCAGAGTAGTTACCCGATTGGTTCGAGGCGCACTCACGTTCAGGCCTTCAAAGGAGCGTGCTTGGATTCAAGCTCGATTGGATCGTACTTAATATGCGAACTTTAAAACGTTTCATGAAGTTAGCCTTTCTGGCACTCGCATTCCCGCTGTATTTGCTCTTCTTGCTGTTCGCTCAGCTTGGCAACACCGATGGCGTGTTCATGTCATTTTCGCAGGGTCTAAGCCTTATACCTGGCAAACCAGGAACCTACCTCCGTGCTGCCTTCTACCACCTCGCTTGCCCAGCCACCTCTGACGAAATATCAGTGGGCTTTTTGACGATACTGTCCCACCGCAACACCAGTATCGCGAAAGGGGTTTATATCGGGCCACAGTGCAATATTGGCATGTGCTCCATTGGGGAAAACACTTTGATTGGCAGTGGCGTGCATGTTCTTAGCGGTAGTCGCCAACATGAGTTCACAGATATTACAAAGCCCATTCAAGAGCAAGGCGGCACTTTTGAAAAAGTCCGGATAGGAGCAGACTGTTGGCTGGGAAACACTGCACTAGTGATGGCGAGCCTAGAAGACCGCAGTATACTTGCAGCGGGCAGCGTCCTGACAAAACCTTCTGCCAAGGGAGATATTCTCGTGGGCAACCCCGCGAAACGCATCAACAATCGGTTAACGCCTATAACGCCCTCGGCACCGAAGCCATCAAAGGTAGTCGAGTGATGAAGGGAATCACCGAAGCAATTTACTACCGCTCACCGGTCTTCATGCAGAACCTATTGGTGTCTGCGTATGGATACAAGCTATACCGAAAACGCTATTCAGGATCACTCTACCGCGAAATTATGGAAAAGGTTCGCCTCAGCCGTTCCTGGAACTCAGAAGAGATCGAGGCATATCAAAGCGAACGCCTGCACGAAATGGTTAAGCACTGTCGGCTAAACATCCCTTACTACCAGCAACAATTTGCTGAACATGGGATCCACGAAAATGATATTACTTCGACAGAACACATTACACGCTTGCCCATTCTCGAAAAGCAGAAGCTAAAAGAACACTCTCAGCTATTTACCGAGTCCGGCACAAAACCCTTCATGCTTCAGCACACAAGCGGTAGTACCGGCACTCCTCTTACACTGATGGTCAACGAAGAAACCTACAAACTCGCAATGGCGCTTCTTGTAGACCATGAAGAAAATCACGGTGTTCCGTTTGGTGCAAAACGCGCAACCTTCGCGGGACGAATGGTTCAACCCGCAACCGATATGACGCCACCGTTTGCCAGGATGAACCGTGCAGAAAACCAGAAGTTGTTTTCCAGCTACCACCTCAACAGCCAGACGTTCCCTTGGTACCGAGCAGAATTGGACCGATTTCAACCTGCTGAACTTATTGGCTATCCCTCAGCAATCTGCGATCTTGCGACACAGTACAGAGAAGCAGGCGTTTCGCCAGCGTTCCGCCCTACGGCTATCGTTACTAACTCCGAGACCCTCCTAGAATGGCAACGTACAATTATTGAGGAGGTATTCGATTGTAAGGTCAGAGATTATTATGGGACCGCGGAATATGTTCTTTTTGCAGGCCAAGACAAAAGTGGGAATTATCGCTTAAACCCACTTATAGGGATAACCGAACTCCTAGAACAACCTGGCGCAAGGAAAGCAAAAAAGCTAATTGCAACCACATTAACCAATACGACAATGCCCTTACTCCGTTACGATCTTGGCGATACTGCGGAAAGCCAACCAGAATACCATTCTGGAACCGTCGCCCATCAACTCAAAACCATCAATGGCCGTGTAGATGATTATATTGAAACCCCAGATGGAAGGAAGATTGGCCGGATAGACCACATTTTTAAAGGGTTAGGGGGCATTGCGGAAGCCCAGGTTATTCAGGATGCCTCAGACCATTGCACCATTAAGATCATCAGCCAGGCGGCTTTGTCGGAGATAGACAGAGAGGCCCTAAAAGCCAACTTTTCAGCCCGCACTGGTGGAGCATTTAGGCTTACCATAGAGACTGTTTCCTCAATACCCCGGGGACCCAATGGGAAATTCAAAAGTGTGCGTCGGACAATGCGACAGAGTTAGTTAATCTATGCGAATAATGTTTGTTGGTGACATCAACCTCGGCGAGTACTACACATCCTTTGGGCATGGGCCCGGGAGCTATTTGAAACACTCTGACGTTTTCGAAAACGTACGAGAACTTTTTAACCAAGCTGATTTCGTGGTCGGAAATCTCGAAGCGCCCCTCACCACCCACAACTTGAACCCGCGTGAACCCGAAAGTGTTGTATTACGAGGTGATCCAATACATGCGGCCAGTCTGAAATCTGCTGGATTCAAAGTTCTCCAAGTTGCCAACAACCATACTGTTCAACACGGAGCGGAAGGTTTTCACGAAACCGTAGAAGCCCTCTCCGCTGTGGGGATGTGCGCTATCGGCCTGAATGGTCAAGCAGTAGAGATCCTAGAGGTTGATAGTCAAACTGTCGGATTTCTCGCAGCATCGGACCCTGTGTGCCAACCTAAGCATGAACCAGCTGATTTTGAGTTAACATAGAAATCAGGGTGCCTTAGGAGTTCATTATGCCGAAGCCGATGACACACGTTTTGTCCGACCCGAAGCTAGAAAAGCGGGGGCGTCGCTCATTCACTGTAGAGTATAAGCTGTCCATCCTACAACAAGCCGATGCCTGTCAGCATGGGGAATTAGGCCCTCTGCTAAGGCATGAAAAGCTTTATTCAAACCAGCTAGCCCAGTGGCGCCGAGAGTTCGCCGAACAGGGCGTTGCAGGCTTGAATAAGTCTCAGCCAGGACCTGCTGCCAGCAAAACAGCTGAGCAAAAGCGCATTGAACAGCTGGAAAAAGAACTGGGACGTTTGCGCCGTCAGCTTGACGTTAAAGACAGCTGTATCTCGCTCCAAAAAAAAGCCTTGGCACTCATCGAAGCCTTCGAGCAAGAGAACTCGTAGCCATGATGATCGCAGAGTCACTACCCAGCGGTATGACAGAGCGGCTGGCCTGCAAGGTCCTGAACCTTTGTCGTAATACGGTGCGGTCAGCGCGTCGGCGGTTGAGCTTCATCGGTCCTCGGGAGCTCCCTTCACGTTGCAGAAAAGATGCCAGACAACCTAAAGCCCTGGATGCACACGAACAGCAGCAGGTACTGGAGGTATTGAACGACGAAAGCTACTGCAATCAACCACCGATGCAGGTGTATCACAACCTGCTTCAACAGGGCCGATATCTGTGTTCGGTGAGCACCATGCATCGCTTGCTACGTAAGCAAAACTTGCAGGGCGAACGACGCGCTCAGCGCGCACCACAATCGAATTTGGTGCCGCGTCTATTGGCAACGGCACCTCATCAGGTTTGGACGTGGGACATTGCCAAGTTGCCGACGCGCAAGCGTGGTGAGTACTTATCTTTATACGTGGTGATGGACTTGTTCAGTCGCTACATTGTCGCCTGGATGCTGTCTCGCAAGGAAAATAGCGCCTGGCAATCTCACGCTGCACCAAGACCGTGGTGCGCCCATGACCGCCCACTGTTACCTGGACTTGCTCTCCGAGCTGGCCATAACCGCCAGTCACAGCCGGCCCCGCGTGAGCAATGACAACCCGATGAGTGAAGCACAATTTAAAACACTCAAGTACCAGCCAGACTACCCGAGACGCTTTGATCATTATGATCACGCCATGCGTTGGTGCAACGATTACGTGGAGTGGTACAACCACAAGCACCACCACAGCAGCCCTGAGGGGTTTACACCAGAACAAGTGTTTACAGGCCAATACGTAGACATTGCCCGAGTGCGTCAAGGGGCTCTGGATGACGCATTTGCCCTGCATCCGGAACGATTCAGTCGCGGACGCTCCCTCGTCAAACTACCGCCACGAGAAGTGGTCATTAACCCAATACCGGACGATGCCGAACCTTCAATCGCCGAACAAGGAGTAAACTTCCCGACGTTGCAAAGAGTCTTACAGAAAGCAACTTAATATTTAAAGAGCTGGTTCAAATGAGGTTGACACGTTCCGGGACGTACCAGACAATACCGATAAAACACAAAACTGTTACCAGCGTTTAGATGAGGCGTTCATCGCACATGCTATCAAAGCCGTTACTGAAGTTGATCACCTATTTGTGTTGCTTCACTGGGGGCTTGAGTCACAGACTTCTCCCATGTCATATCAGAGAGCGCTTATAAAAAAATTGAGTGACAGTGGTGTCCGGGGCGTAATAGGCAGCCACCCACACCTATTTTACGAAGCTTGGGTTGAGAACCAGACTGTCGCAGCGCCTTCACTCGGCAACTTCATTTTTGATCTGTGCTGGGATAAACGCCTTCTTCAAAGCGGGATACTTGACATCACCTTCGACAAATCCGGGTTAGAGAATGTCAGCTTATGGCCGGTAGATGTGCAAAAAGATGGATGTTGTCCATCAATCTCAGGGGGATCCATTACCGTTAGTAATCCCGTAAAGCTTTACGATCTAGGGAAGAACATGAACGGTGAACAGTTCAGGAAGCTAAAATACTTCTTTAGCAATTTTCGGCGAGGCAATTCGCGATTGAAAGCTAAATTTATAACCCGGAAGCTACTTACTCCACTAAGGAAGTGTTTGCGAGTATCCACGAATGAATGACCGCCCATTTTGTTCCGTTATAATCCCGGCCTTTAACGAGGAAAAGGATATCGAAACGTGCCTCATCTCTCTCACAAACCAGACTTACCCCAAGGATAGGTTTGAAATCATAGTGGTAGATAATGGCTCAACTGACAAAACAAAAGAAATTGCCGCAACCTACGCAGATCTTGTCCTTGATAAACCTGAAGGAAATGTGGGTGCCGTTAGGAACTTCGGCATTACCCATGCGTCGGGCGAGATCATTATATGCACAGATGCCGATTGTGTTGTCCCTCCCAACTGGATAGAAACGGGTGTAGACCTTTTACAAAGCAACCCAAAACACGCTTTCGGGGGCGGACTGAAGCCTCGGAAGAATGCCAAATGGGTTGAAAAATATTGGATACTCAACGCGAGTGGCTGTAAAACTCAACAACATGCCCTTGCAGGTAGCTCTATCTTTATGTGGAAGATCGACTTTTTGCGTTTGGGCGCTTTCAATGAAAACGTAACATCCGGAGAGGACTCTGCGTTACACGCACAAGCGCTAGCTAACGGGCTTGAAATCACTATTTCGTCAGGGCTTTCTGTTACGCATTCAGGATGTCCTGAGACTACCATAGATTTCGTGAAACGGCAGATTTGGCACTCAGAAAACTATCTATATGATTTTAGAAACTCCCTGAAAGACAAAGTATTCTGGCTAACTGTGATCTACCTTTTCCTCACGATAAGCGCAGTTTTTTATCTGCTTACAGCTGAATACATCCTTATGATATTTGCAATAGTTTCCACTCAGGCACTTGCAATGATCCTGAGCCTAAAGCGAATAAAGCGATCTAGTTGGTCTGTTAAAAATTTAGATGAATTTCAAAAAATATTAATTCTCGATAATCTGTATCTAATAGGTAGAAGCACAGGTCTTCTAAAAGGGTTAGGACGATTAATTGGCCGACTTTAAGGACGGCCTTATTACTGTTTCTTTATTTAATACCAATCCCCACCGGCGGATTAGGAGCAACCATTTGTTTTTCATAGGGCATAGATGAATGGATAACCAAATCGTCAATCGCGTACCAGTCCTCAAATCTTTGCTCATTTGGAATTGGCTGCAAATAATCGTTCCCCCCTATCGCGATATAATTCCATTTGACCATTATGTTTTCACTATTTTCCATAACCCAGGGAACATTCTCCTTATTTACAATTCGATGGCCATTTATCCACTGCCTAAAAACACCATCTTTGACTCCAGGAGCAGAATTCATTTTTACGTAAAATGCCATCTTGGTCCAATGCGCAGGGGGGCCAAATACATCTTCATGCCAAGCGGTGGAACTGCTAACCAAGGGAGCCCCTGTTAATGCGTTGGTATGTAACGGGTTTTTTCCATCTTCTTCGTTGCCCGCAGTATTTTTTGTATAATTTAGAGACACACCATCGCTGTACTGGCCATTAAATCTATAATTTTCTCCCCAAGGCCCACCACGGAAAGCCAAAACATTACGCATACCGTAATCATCCTGCTTATAGTCCCAAAATACAATTGGCCCCAAACTACCAGCAGCACCATTCACTTCATCGCCTACCCCATCCCAGCTACCCACTCGAAGTATTTTAGAAGTCCAATTTCCAGTATTGCCACGACTTCTCTGCCACCAATTATCCGAAAAGCGGATGTAAAACTCTACATAAAGCTCTTCATAACCACCCTCAAGATACTTCCAGAGCTGGCTGTCAGAAGCCCAGTTTAACCAGCCAAGAGAGTGAGATTCGCGCCACATCACTGCAGCTTTACCCTCACCACCCCGCGCCTTATCAGCATTAGTTTCTAAAATTTCTAGTGAAGCGTGATTATTAATATAGCCCGTTTCCGGCGACCATTTTGTATCTTGATATATTAGATCCCAGCCATTCGGCAAAACGGCGCCCCTGGACCGTTTTTGCATCTTTTCTGTCGAAAACATTGTGCTTGTCCAATCGGGCTGATCATCGAAGTTATCCTCGAAAATCACTTCGCCGAATGCGGGCGACGTCAATAGGGGAGCGGATCCCATTGCAGAAAAAAGAGCGACAATTACTACGCGTTTGGTTAAAACCATTGTATTAGACCTCTTAACACGAAAAATTTCGGTGCATCAACACGATTCTTCGCAATATACAATTACTCAGAAAACTCATTAGGCAGCCATACACTTTATGTTGTCACGTTCGATACAATTAATCATAGCAGCAGCTGCAATTTTTTGTAGTGATTTGTGTGTAATTTACCGACCGTTTATCATCTTTTTGAATGGATTTTTACATTCTGAAACATTAAAGTGACAACTACGCCGGCACCCGCGATTTTCTACACTACTTCAATGACTTCAATGACTTCGACGACTTCAATGAGTTCAATAGCTTAGTAAACCCCTCTAAAACTGAGCCACATTGCTATAATACACACAGAAACTCTGAAAAAATGGGGTAAACAAAGGATTAAGCTATTTTCGAAACATGGCTAAAGCAATTTTAATACTCTATATTTTTTAAACTGACTGTAGAGTCCACTAAAACTCAGAACATTTAAATATAAAAACATTAATTAGCCATACCATCTCCGTATTTTTTGTTAATATATTCTACAGAATTATAGAGTGATATTTTTTTTGATTTCAAAACTGCCTCATCGCTCAGCACAGCTTGGCATGTATGCAACAGGAGCCTAAATTTCGCCTCAACTAAACACTCTTTACTAAATTGGTATGGCAGTTTAATGACTCTTTTCAAGTCATTTTTTGCAGGATTCCAAATTGGGGGAGAAATCCTATAATTTTCATATTGCAGACCTAAAGAAGAAAACCAATCCTCCCACTTAAAGCTTAGATGCTCATGAATACTTACAGGGATCCATGGAACCCTCATTGTATCCGCAAGAATCGCACCATGCATAGCCTCGGTAACAACAACCTTCGCAATCGATACTTTCTCAACAAAAAAGTCAGTAGGCACATCAGGAGATAAGTAAAAATAACCTGCTCTTTCAACTATTTTTCTAAGCGCTCGACCTGCAGCCCAATGGGTCTTAAGATGGGGTATAAATATTTTTTCAATTTTCTTATCTGACTCAGCAATGATTGGATAAAAGTCAGAAAGAAGAATTGCTCCATCACAAACAGCCTTATCAGCACTTAACCCTAGCTGACTGGCTGATTTTGGACCTCGCACGCAAACAAATTCCCAGGATTCATCAAAGTTTGACGGTACATCACCATACCCAACACCTGTTGAAAAAACGATTTTTTTTGTATAAGGACTAAGTCGATCTACATTTTTTTTATTAAGCAAAGTACCAATGCCGACGATACAAATATCTTTACTTTCTATTATTGACGAGTTAAATAACTGCCTTATTAAATAAGGGTTAATATCGTCTCCAAAATTTGATGAATTAAATTCAGTTTTAAAATCTGAATAATAAAAAATAGCCATACCCAATCTCTTTATTTTTTCAAAAAAAAAGCACCAATAAGATTTCGGAATCTTTTTTTATTAAAAGGAGACCGAAGCCAGTATCTGAAGCCAAAATCGACAGCACGACGCCAATCCCCATTATTTCTCCCCGAGAGACAAACTAGGTACAGCGCTCGATCCAAGTTCTTATTAATCAATCTTTCAAAGTTAGAAAATAATGGATCCTTCAAAAGCATTTCGTACATGGTGACTGAATAGGAAGTTTGCCTGTTAATTCCACCAGACAAACCATCATTTCTGATTCTATAAAAAACATCAGGCTGCGAAATCAAACCTACTTTCCCAGTGAACGCGGCACATCTCAACCATAAATGATGATCTTCCGCGCGTTTTAAGGCCTCATTAAAACCAGATAGGCTCTGAAAAACACTATTTCTGATCGTAACACCTCCAGTCCATGCAATGACTCCCTCTAGAAATACATCAGCAGCATTGAGTATCGGGATCACATCAATATTATCCGAGCCTTTAAAGTAGAGTTCCCAATGCCAATTTGCTTTCGACTGTCGAACCATCTCTTCATCTTCGAACCAACGATAAAAATCGGAAGAAAAAAAATCGAAATCAGTTCCTTCAATGCATGTTCGACGATGCTCTAGGCAGTGCCTTAGAAAAACATCATCGCTATCCAAGAAACATAGCCATTTTCCTTTTGCGACGGAAGCACCATAGTTTCTTGCTCCCGAAGCTCCTCTGCTGCCGCTGTTTTTAAAATATTTAACTCGGCTGTCTAAATTGGAAAATGAGAGGATAATTTCTTGAGATCTATCATTTGAACCATCGTCCACTACAATCAATTCAAAATCAGTATCTGTTTGGTTCAAGACGGATTTAATGCTGTCCTTAATAAATTGATCCGAGTTAAAACAAGGCATTATCACACTATAATAGGGTGCCGTTTGGTTATATCTCTGTTCGTTATCTATTAAAGACTGAGGATTCATAAATTTAATCCATAACGAAGATAAGAAATCACCAAACGCAACAAATCCTTAATGCTCAGAGACTTTAGAGAAATACTTCGCGATAATTTAGTTGCACTTTCGAATTGCGACGACCAGAAATATAAACGAAATAAATTACGTTTTAAAATTTCATGCTTTTCTTCAACTATTTTAAATAGAGCTTCTGACACTAAATTATTAGTCAGCAAGTCATCGAGGATTAAAATTTCTCCCTCTACATTTTTAATGTGCTCTCCTGAAAAATTTTCATTATGTTTATTTATAATTACGCTTTGCCTAGTGCTAACTATCCCAGCCGTAATTGAGGCCATCCTGGCAGTCAAATGTAAGTCTTCAGATGCCCAGCGGGAAACATATTCTTTTATCCCACCTATTTTTTGATAGAGATCTCGGCGGAATATGAGGCAGGATGGGAAACATGCTTGATACTCTAATAAGGCTCCAAGAAAAGGTCTCTGGGTTCGGTAGTAAAGTGTCGACTCCAGCCACACACTCCCGGTAAGACGCTCGAACCACCCCTCGGGAGCGCACTCAAACTTTGTTTGACATTGTCGATCTGAGGCTAAAAAATTTGAAAAGTAAAGGTCACTTTGTGGAAACTGACCTAGAGCATTCAAAAAATTTTCGATGTGATCAGCGTTCCAAAAATCGTCGCTGTCGCAAAGTGCGATCCAGTCTCCGCTGCTATTCTCAATTGCTACCTTACGGGCAATAGCAGGGCCGCTATTTTCAATCCGAATAACTTTGATTTTATCTCTATAAATTTGAATCGCTTGCTCTAGATCATCCGTGGATCCGTCATCACAAAGAATAACCTCATCTACTGGTACACTTTGCGAGAAAATGTGCTCCAATGTTTTACCAATCCAGCCAGCTCGGTTAAACACAGGAATTGCGACTGAAATTGATTCCTTCAAACTTATCATCCTCGCTGATCTTTTAAATCCGTTGTTGTTATGACCTTCGTGGTGGAAATCATTACTTGAGTAATGTTTCCGCTTTTTCTGCTAGTTTATCCCAGCTAAAATACTGCTCCATGTGAACTCGCCCGGCTGCACCCATGCTTCTCAAAAGTGCAGTATCACCAATAAACTCATTTAACGCTGCTGAAAGCCTCTCGGGGGTTGTGCAGTCAACTACTACACCCGTTTTATCAACCAACAGAGTTTCTCTAGTGCCTCCAGCATTTCCTGCCAGTACCGGGCGACTACATGCTTGGGCCTCTAAAAGAACCATGCCGAACCCCTCATCGTCATTGCCGATGCGGCGGTTAGGTAGCGCAAACAAATCGCAATGCTGATAATGCTCCACCATATCTGAATCGCTAATCTCCCCGGCGAATTCGACCATATGCGCTACGCCTAATTCCGATACAAGATTTGCTAGCGATTCTTTTTCCGGCCCACCACCCACAATGCAATAATGTAAGTTTGGGAACTGACCCTGCAGTATTGGTAAAGCACGAATCATCATGTCTTGACCCTTGCGCTGCTGGAGCCGACCTACCGTAAGGATAACCTGCTTCCCAATCCATTTCTGCGGCCGTAGTCCCGGATCTGCAGGTATAAACTTTGCTACATCTACGCCTGGATTCATCACAATGACTTTGTGGTCGGGCAGTTGCCATTTATCGATTAGAATTCGGAGGCTATTTTGGCTATTTGCAACTATCCGTTCGGCGCGCTTCATCACCAACTGCGTCAGCAGCTTTAGTTCACGACTAGTCAGTGCAACTTCAACATCTTCTCCATGGACATAACAGGTATAAGGCACACCATGCGTCAGATTTAAAAGCATGGCTGCCAACCCTTCAGGCAAAACTCGCCCACAGTGTATTTGACTAACGCCTTCGGTCTTAGTTATCTTTCTAAGCCTGCTCCACAGCTTTAAGTAGTATCGCAAACCGGCATACGAACGCAGCCCCCATTCAGTACTATTCAATGAGGAACGGTATATGACATGGGGAAAGTCAGGGTCGATTTCCTTTGCGAGGGCATGCTCCCCTACCAAGCAGGTAACACTATTTTCTGGAAAGCGACTGTAAATTTCCCAGAACCAGCGGCCACTTCCGCCATGGGTCGGTGGAAATATTTCACTGAATAACAGAATTTTGCGCACCTTTTGACTGCTCCCTGAAAAGTCTCTCTCAAACTTTTTTCGATGTTAATCCTATTTCTTTGTATAACGGGTGCCCAAGAACCTTCAGCGATAACAACCAAATGGGCGGCAAGCACATTGCTACTGTACCTATCACCTTCCATGGGGGCTCAGCTTCAAATGACAGCCACATTGAAAGCGTAAAGGTAGTGGTGGCGCACACCATAGAGATAATTAGATTAGGCAGTAACGACAGATAGAATGGAATAACTTTCAAATCGAGAACCCGTGCGAGAAGCCAGGTATTCACAAAAGCTTCCAGCACCCCAAGGATCAAAAAAGCGTAGGCCACACCTTGCAAACCTAGTGGGAACGCTGTAATAACCAAAACAAAAATTGCGAAAAATAAGAACGCTTCTTTTATCAGCATAGCACGCTCATTACCTGAAGCGATCAGAAGGTTATTTGCAAAATGATGCACTGAGCGAAGTATCAACCAAACTGCCAGTATCGAGGCCACCGGCGCTGCTGCGTCCCATTGCCCCCCGAAAAATATCCGTATCGCCGGCAGGCTTGCTACTGAAGCGACTGCCAACACGGGCCAAACTATCGCCCCCATCAGTAAAGTGGCCTTAGTGTAAGCGCTGATGAGATCATCGCCCGAACGTTTGGCTTCCGATAGGTAAGGCAGCACTACCGGAGATGCGCCTGAAGTCAATGTGCCTGACAGAAAGCTGACAAACCCTTGCCCGCGAGAAAACATACCAACCTGAGCCGTGGTTCCCATTTTTCCGATGACAAGATCTGGTGCAACAGCCACGCCTTTTTTAAACAGATTTGTAAGGGAGTTATAAATGCCAAATTTGGCTATTACTTCAACATTTTTAAGTACTGGACGCCAATAGATTGGAAAATCTTTAGTGAATGTAACAACAAGAAACTCAACTAAAATTTTAGCAACATGTCCCCAAGCCAGGGAGTAAAAGCTAAATCCTAAGTAAATTAACGTAACCGTTACGATTAGCGCAGCAAGAGAGCTAAAAATGTTAGCCGCCAGCAAAACCTTAAAATTGAATTGCCTTGCAACCAAGGCCATAGGAATACTTATAAATGGGCTAAGAAAAAAAGTAGTGGCGAGAATCAGAAAAATAACTTTTAGCGGAGCTAGGCCATAGTAGGCTGAAGCCCAAGATCCTAGAGCCATTATAACAAGACCTAAACTCCATGAAATTAATATAGTTAACCCTAAAGCACGCCGTATTTTCTCGTCCGTCAAGTGCTCCTCACGCACCAAATAATCTGCCGCACCAAGTAATTTAAACTCCGCAACAATCATTACAATTGCACTAGCGACGGAGAAGGTTCCGATTTCATCGGGAGTTAAAAGCCTGGCAACTATCATCGTGCTTGCCAAACCAATAAACCGAACAGCATATTGGGACATCGATGAAAATAAAATGGCTGTTCGAACTTTAGACATATATTAAATTTCATTGTTAATTTTAAAAATTAGATCATAAAAATAATGATCTAAAGTTATAATGACACTAAAATTCAGATACTATATTATTTAATATCTTACTGCTCGCCGATATCTAAGGAAATATATATTGGCCGCAACTAATATTAACAATATCAGCCAATAAAGAGTCACCGCCCTACCTCGATCTATAAAACTGGCTGCAACCAAATAGCTATAAAAAGCGCCCTCTAGGCTAAGTAACTTAAAATAGGCATCGAAATTTTGCCGTTCAAGTAAATATATTTTAGCTCTGCTTGACTGCTTCATAGTGGAAATCAACATTGCTATTAAAATGAAAAAACCCACCCAGCCAACCTCTGATAGCACCTGAAACCAAGTTGAATGGACTGCTTTCCCACTGGTTCTACCGTCAAAGTAATGATCAGGAAGGTAGCTTGGACTGAGCTGAACAAACCCATTTATACCCACCCCTAGTGGATTATCTGCCATCATATCAAAAGTTGCCAACCAAAAATCGATCCGATGAGAACCACTAGCATCGCCGTCCTCTACCTCTTTCAGAGTCCCCATACGTTCCCAGAAAGCATCATCAGCCACATAGAGTGCACCACCGATACCGAGCAGAATAATGAGGATTGCAGAACCTCTTTGCCCTTTGCGTTGATACTTCGAAAACAGCATGTAAAAAACGAAAAATAGGCCCCCGCATACTGCACCCAAAAAGGCGCCCCGACTGTTGATCAAAACGACGCCGTTTGCAATCAGTGCCCCGCAAATTACTGCAGCTACTTTTACTTTTTTATTCCCGAGCCAGGCCTTATGAATCAGAAGCACAAGTGCGGGAATCAAAGCTGCAGCGGTCCCATTACTGTCGCCGCCAGTGTCGATCATTCCAATTCCTTCTACGCGGCCTTGCCCATCACGACCAGTGGAGTGGGCAACGTAACCAATATAGGTCGCTCCCAATATGTAGGCCCATAAGCAAGCGTCTAACGCTTTTTCCGTATTGATGAGTTTGTAAGCGACAAAAATAATCACAATGAGCTTCACAAACTCAATAGTAAACTGTTTGTGCAAAGCCGGTACGATAGCGATGTTGATCATCAGAAGATAAGTGATCAACAGGGCCAATATCCACTTAAATACTGGCTGCTCTTTCCAGGGCGCCAGGGCCGATAATTCCTTATAACGAACGCCGAGCACAAACAACATAGTGAGTGAGGCAATCAAAGAATAGCGCAGCCCGGGAATACTGGCGGCCCACCAGCGGCTATCCGGGTTGACCATATACACCATTTTATACACCAGCACCGAGGCCACCGGAGTAACCAAAAAAGCGGCGAGCACGCCTCCTACAAATAAAGTGAAAAACAGCAGTGCAAGCTTACCCATGGAAGCTCCAACCCGCTGATTTCAGCGCATCTCGATATGCATCGTATATAAACCTTGTTTCAGTGCTTGGCATACAACTCCAGGTACTTATTTGTCATAACTTTTGCGCTGAACCGGTCAGCGAACCGGGCCTGTGCCTTGGCCCCCAGCGATTGCCTGAGTTTGGGGCTTTTGGCCAAAGAAATCATAGCTGATGCAAAAGCCTCAGGTTGGTCTGTTTGGGTAAGTAGACCTGTCTGATTCTGTTCGACGATCTCTGGATTGCCGCCAACGTTTGTTACGACCGAGGGTATGCCTAAACTCATCGACTCCAGCAGCGTCATGGATGTACCTTCGGTATGACTCGACAACAAAAAAATATCCATCGCGGCCAAATAATCCACCGGTGTGTTGATAAAACCCGTAAAAATAATGTTGTCGGCTAAGCCGAGGTCTTTTGCCATTTCCATGAGCATGTTTTTGTCCGGGCCATCACCTACCATCAGCAAATGCGCGCTGGGATGTTGATTAAGCAATAGCTTAAAGGCCTTCAGCATCATTGGCTGATTTTTTACTGGATCGATCCGGGAAACAGTTCCAATTACCAAGGCTTCAGCGGGTATCCTAAGCTTTTCACGAACTGCAGCCGCTGCTTTAATGTTTTTAGTCAGTGGTTTAATGCCATTGTAAATGACCTGTATTTTGCTTTCAGGTAGGTACTCGTATTCTACCAGGGCGTTTTTGGTCGCCTCGGAAATTGCGACGATGGCCGGGGTCAACCGCGCCAATATCGGGTTTATCAGCCGCGCCTTTCGCCGGTACTTGTCTGGATGGAAGCGCCCGTGTTCTGTAAATATGACTTTTGCTTTGGTACCTAGCGCGCCGAGCCACCCATAAACCCAAGGTGTGTATTGGTGGCAGTGAATCACATCAAACTGCCTTGCACTCAGGCGCTTGCGGATTATCTGGGCAAGTGCCCAGTCAAACCCCTGCTTGCGTGCAAGTTTATGAACCGGAACACCAGACTGCTGAAGTGCTTCGCCAATAGACCCTATATGTCCATCGATACATAGAATTTCAGACTCGACGTTTTCACTGGCCATTCCTTGAACAAGCTGGCGTATAACCTGCTCTGTACCGCCAATCCCCATGTTGAAGGTAATGTGCAGTACCCGCAGCGGTTTTTTGGCTAATTTTGTTGCTGTCTTGCTCTCTTCGACTGTCATGCACTCACCTGGTACTGCTGCCACCAAAGCTCAAAAGCCAATAAAGACCACAGCTCCTGAGTAAACTGGTCATCCCCCGCCAAGTGCCTTTGCCAGAGATTGCGGATACCCGCAGGCTCAAAGAAATTGGCGACTCCGCTATTCGAGGACAACAAAAGCTGTTCAACCGTAGGCCTCAGTTCATGGCGCAACCAATGGGCTAAGGGCACCGAAAAGCCCATCTTCTTTCTGTACAAAATGTCTTCTGGCAACATTCGCTCAAAGGCTTTCTTCAGAATGTATTTCTTCTCTTTACCGTTGAGTTTGAGCGCCGCGGGTATCTGGGCTGCATATTCCACAACCCGGTAGTCCAGCAGTGGGGCCCTGGTTTCCAGTGAATTTGCCATGCTCATGCGGTCTACTTTCACCAGAATGTCACCGGGTAGGTAGGTTTTTATGTCGGTGTACAGAATGCTGGATAGGTGGTCGTCCGTGTCGGCATTCTTGTAATGGGCCCGGGTGATATCCGCAGGGTCGTAACCCTGGGTTTCCCGCTTCAGTTCACCTGTAACGAGATCATTCCAAACATCTCTACGGAAGAAGCTGTTGGTGATGAAAAATGCTTCGTCCGGATCAAGCGCCAGGGTTCCCAGAAGGGATTTTGCTTTCCGCGTAGGGCCGGAGTTGATCAAGCCTGCCAGGCGGGCGAGCCCGGGGAATAGATTGTGGCGAATCCCGGCAGGAAACAGGCCTCTTAGTCGGTTTTCAACCTGATCTGTGTAATATTTGCTGTAGCCCGCAAAGTTCTCATCGCCGCCATCCCCAGCGAGCGCCACCGTTACTTTTTGTCTGGCCAACTGCGATACAAAATACGTGGGTACAAAAGATGGGTCTGCAAAGGGCTCATCGAAGAACCGCGCAATGCTGGCAAGGCTATCGGCAACATTGTCTTTCACAGTGAATTCGTGATGATCGGTTTTAAATTGATCGGCAACTTTCTTTGCCCAGCGCACTTCATCAAACCGTTTTGAATCAAAGCCGATGGCGCAGGTGGTCACGGGTGTGCTGGTGTGGCCTGCCATCAAGCCAACCACAGCACTTGAATCAATTCCGCCACTGAGGAATGCCCCAAGAGGCACGTCGCTCACCATGCGCAGGCGAACAGCATCGTCAATCAGGTTGTAGAGGCCATCCTGTAATTCATCCAGGCTGGCACTTGAAGGCGAACCGAAAGACACATCCCAATACTGTTGTTGGTGTGTGTGGGTGCCATCTGTTTCCAGCCAATGGCCGGGCGCCAGTTTGTGTACGTTTTTGTAGATGGTTTTGGGGTCTGCCACGTACTGGTAGGCGAAAAAGTCCTTGATTGCATCGTGCCGCAACTCGGTTTTAACGAAGGGGGCGGGTGTTAGAGCTTTTAACTCCGATGCGAATGCAAACTGCCCATTGGCTTCGTAAAAGTACAGTGGCTTCTTGCCAAGGCGATCCCGTGCCAGGAACAATTTTCTTGCTGTGCGATCCCAAATGGCCAGTGCGAACATGCCATTCAGTAGTTGCAGGCATTCCGGGCCGTGAATTTCGTAGAGCGCGAGGAGAACTTCGGTATCCGTGCGCGTTCGGAAGCTATGGCCCTGGCTAATCAGGTCGTCACGCAGTTCCTGAAAGTTATAAATCTCACCGTTATAGGCAATAACGTAGCGCCCGGAATTGGAAACCATTGGCTGGGTGCCGGCATCGCTGAGATCAAGAATGCTCAGCCGGCGATGTACCAGGCCAACTGCGTCGTCGAGCCACGTTGAACCCGCATCTGGGCCCCGGTGAAGGATTGCCTGCCCCATGTTGTCGAGCCAGCCCTGATGGGCTTCTCTACCAGGTGTTGAAGCAGTGCGAAGAAAACCGGCCAATCCACACATTAACCCACCTCTCCCTTTTCTGGGGACTGGGCTTGGGGCTGTGTCGCGGGTACGGGTTTGGCTTTGCCGGTCAGCTCTCGGAATAGGGCTTCATATTCATCGGCCATACGGGCAGCTGAATAGCGCGCGTGCACCATTTCCCTGGCGTTTTGACTAAGAGTGGCCGCCAGCTCGGGATCTTCCAGAACCTGCTTGCAACATGCCGCTAGCGCAGCCTTGTCACCAAAGGGTGCCAACAAGCCTGTTTTACCATGCTCTACCAGCTGATCAACGCCGGGAATATCATAAGCCACCACAGGAATGCCCACAGCCATGGCTTCCATCATGCACCGGGGAATACCCTCCAGTGAGGAGGTCATAACAAACAAGCTGAATTTGGAAAGCAGTTCCAGGCGATCACTGCGAAAGCCCAAAAACTCAATGGCATTAACACTGCTCAGTTGAGCAGCCTGTTGTTCCAGTTCTGACCGTTGATTGCCATCGCCCAGCAGTTGCAAACGAAGGTTTGGCTGCGCTTGGTAGATCTGATCAAAAACCTCTATCAGATCCGGTATTCCTTTGCGGGGAATCATCTGGCCGATAAAGCCAATGACGGGGGAATCTTTATCAGTGGTATTTCCCTGAGGCAGGCTTGCCAAAGCCGCATCGATTTCCTTTAGATCCACGCCGTTGCGGATAAACGATGTTCTGGCTTCGGGCACTTTGAATCGCTTCATGTCGTCCATCAATTCCTCCGACAGCGGGACAACCCGGTCGAAGTAGCGAAGCATGTAGGTGCCGATGCGAATGAATGTGGCTAATTTGAAGCCAACCTTACCGGAGAAACCGTGTGGCGTGCTGACACAAGCAATACCCGCCCGCTTGGCAGCCAGCAGCCCTAATATGTCGGATTTATAACCGTGGGTATGGATCACATCAATCTTGTTAGTGCGGATCACTTCCCTCAGTCTGCTCACTACCCGAAAATCGAAACGGCCGTTCATCTCCAGGTAGTAAACCTGCTGGCCATCCGTGCGCGGGTAGTATTCGGCAACGGAAAGATCCTGATCCGGAGATTCCCGGGTGACTGCAAGGTCGCAGATCACATCATCGTGGTTGATGTTGTTGGCCAGCGCTAGAACCCAACGTTCTGCCCCGTAAAAACCCGCTGGGGTAATGAACTGAAGCACTCGTAGCTTACTCACTGGTCTGACACTCCGGAATTCCTTGTTTCGTTGTTTCTGGCGCTACTCCAGGTTACTTGAGTCTGCCCCTGTAGCGCCTTAACAATGCCGCGAACTGCATAGCCGTTCACCATCACAAAGTAGTAAGGCGTTGCAATCCAGGTTGGCAATTCATTGCGATTTTGCGAAAGGTGCCCCGCAAGCGTGAGCACTAACATAAGCACCGTGCCTGCCGTAATGAGCTTGAACAGGCCAAGCCCTGAAAATGCCAGAACCACACTGCCTGCGACACCCACAAGCAAGAACAAAGGGATCAGCCAGCGCAGCAATTTGTGGGAAATAACCTCAAAGGCAAACACGCCTGATTTCGCGGGGTTCATTACCTGCCCTACCCGCATCAGGCCACGAATACTGCGGTTTACGATGCGCTCTTTGCGGGCCACTTCCCGGTCGAAATCGCCAGCGGTTTCCTCGAAGCACTTTGCATCTGCATCGAACACGCCCCGGTAGCCTTTGGCGATGATTTGCAGGGGGTTCACAAAATCGTTGATGTCCTGCTGCTGCAGCGGCTCCCACAGTTTGGTGCGAATGGCGTAGATGGCGCCATCTCCGCCCACTACGGAATGCAGGCGGGATTCCATGGCTTTGATGGCCAGTTCGTAGCGCCAGTAGAGGTTTTCATTACGCGCGCTGGCGCCCTCATGGCCGTCTGTGTATAGGGCTGCGCCCACCACATAACCCACATCCAGATCTGCAAAGTTGCGCACCAGTTTGTTGATGGCATCGCTGGCGTACATGGCGTTGGCATCGCTGAACACGGTGATGTCGGCTTTCACCTGTTCCATGGCAAGGTTGATGCCCATGGTTTTGCCCAGCCGGCCTTCCTGGCGGATCAACAGGAGTCGATCGTCTTCAAACTCTTTTACGGCCTCATCGGTGCCATCGTCTGAACCGTCTGATACCACTATGACCTGAAGCAGCTCTTGCGGGTAGTCCAGCGCCAGTGCGTTTTGAAGCTTCTCGCGAATGACGTCTTCTTCGTTGTAGCAGGAGATAATTAGCGCCACAGAAGGTTTGTGGTCGCCCCGGCGGTGGGTGATATCCGGCAGGCCCCGGGTGAGCAGCCACAATATGGCCGGGTACCCGAAGTAAACGTACACGGGTACGGCAAGGCAAAGCAGAGTTAACAGCAGTACTAACGTCATAAGGTAATGTATCGTCTCAATTTTGGGCCAAGCCAGTTGGCAAAGGACAGCGGTAGCCGACGCCAGATGTTTTCAATGAGGGGCCGGAGCCTGGAGGCTACGGATGCCCCACTGCTATTTGAATCCGCCTTCGGCAGGTTAAGTTTGCCGGCGGGGTATTCCGACCAGATCAGCTCATAGGGCTGAGCGCCCCACTGTTTCTTGAACCGGTAGGTGCCTTCATCCAGTGTTGATCGGCCGAAGTCGAACCGGGTGTACCCCAGATCGCACACATGGCTTAACAAGGTCCAGTACAGCAGCATGTTGGGCGCAAGCCGGTTGAACTCCTCCAGCGTGGAAGCCCAGGGAATGCAGGCTTCTTTACCCCCGAGCAATACGATGCCCGCGCCCACAGGCTTATCGGCCTGGAAAACAATACCAATCAGCATGTGCTCGCCGTAGGCGGCTTTCAATTCCTGAAACCACCGCAGGCTATGCACTGGTGAACCCAGCCTGCGCATGTTCTGGGCGAATACCTCATAAAACAGATCTACCGCATCTGCTTCTGTTCGCAGTTCGGCCCTCAGCCCATTTTTCTCAGCCTTGCGAATCTGGCTCCGCAGCTTGGGCTTGTAGCTTTTGAACAGGGCTTCGCTGTTTTCCGGTAAGTCGCACAGCATTCTTACTTTGGTGTTTCCAGGCAGCGCACTAGCGCTCTGCTTGTTTTGGTCGCCCGAGGCATCTTTGTCGATGCTAAGCGCCACACCACCCTCACGTATTTCGAGGATTTTGATGCGATTTGTTTTAGTCAGGGTTTTGGCTTCGGATATCAGTCTTTGCCGAATGTCTGTGCTGTCTGCCAGCGCACCGCCAAGGTCGCAGAATGGCAATGTCACCAGGCTGCTGGTGCCGATGGGCGGTTTTACTTCCACCAGGGGCAATAGGCCGCACAGTGTTCCATTATGGTGCGCGCTGATTACCCAGCCTGTGTGGCCATAGGCCTGCTCAGTCGCCTGCAACCAGGCACTGCGGTGATACGGCGTTGCTGCAGAATGCCCTGCAACGTACTGGTTGTATTCGTTTACCGGGAATGCATTAAATCTGGAGGCCCGGAGGTGAAGCTCAGCGTTCATTGTTGGCACTTGCCTCCCCAATCCAGCGGTTTCTTGCGCGCCTGGCGACATCCTCAAGCTTCAGTTTGAAGCGGGGGCGCTGCAAGGCAATCTGAACCAGGTTGCGATGAAAGTGGCCAAGGTTGGATTTGTAACGCTCGTCGCCACCCATAAAGTCGTAATAGTCGAACCCTTGGTTGCGGTAGTCTTCAATGCACAGAGCATGGCCCACCAAGCCAGGTTTGAGGCGGTTATCGGTTTCAACGGCCATGCCACCCAGGTAAAAATACACCACTTTGTTGTGGAGCAGGTTGTAGAGAAAAGCAATTTCTTCATCCCCTGCCATTATAGAGATCAGATCAACGCCGCCTTCTGCCCACTGTTCACGAATCAATTCCCGGTGGAACCGCACGAAATCCGGATTGGCAAACCCGCTCTGGTCCGGCCCATTGCCCCAGCGTTCGAGGTGCCTGGGACCAATAGCATCAAATACAGCCAAGGCCTCCTCTACGGAGCCAGGGCGGACCAGGCTTACCTCGCCCCGCTCGCTATAGAGCCGGTGCGCACGGTTTATCTGGTGGCGGGTGTTCCGAGAAAGAGTGTCGAGATAGGTTCCACCGCTTTGGCGCAAGCTATCAAGATCCACACCAAAGCAAGGCGCTTCCCAGCGCAGATGCTTGTAAAGGCCAGTTATTTTCGCGTAATGGTCTGCCTCGTCAGCATCAATTGCCCCCAGAATAAACTCGTCCCATTCAGGCATGGTGCGGCACAGGTGTTCCAGGGAGGCTTTCGCAACCGCGTCTTCTTTTCCGCGTTCAGCCAGAAACCCGTTGTACTCAATCCAGATTTGATCAAGCAGTTTGTGGCCAGTTTGATGCAGGCGCAGGCAGCGGGATTTCAACAGGCCGTGCCGGCGTTCTTCGCTCTCTACTACCAGCCCCAAGCCAACCAGACGCTCTCCTTCCATTACACGAAGCACCAAGGCATCTGGCTTGTATACTTGCAGCCAATGCCCTAGCCATTGCCAGGATAGAAACACCGTGGGTTGTGCACGGTGTTCCAGATCCAGCCAGTCGCTGCGCAAGGTTGCGCATTTACTGGCTGGTTCTGTTGTCACGGTCAGCAGTCCTGCTGTCATGGTGCTACGTCCGTTGCCTGTTCAGTGCCCGGGGTTCGGATGTTTTACCAGGAATGGACCTATGGCGAGATAGTCCAGAGCACCCTGAATAAAGGCTCTCACCCCATCTTCCGGGGAGTTGACGATGGGCTCTTCGTGCATATTGAAGCTGGTGTTGATCAGGCTTGGAATGCCACTCAGCTTTTCATATTCGCTCAGAATGTCGTAGTAGCCGGGATTGGCTTCACGCTGGATAAGCTGCGGCCTGGCTGTGCCATCCACGTGCACGGCAGCCGGGCAGTTTTCTTTCATGAAGTCGGTGCAGTCGAAGGTCACCGTCATGAATTCAGCTGCGTGCTCTGCGCCCTTGATGTTGTGGTAGCACTTCTCTCGGGCTTCGTAGAGCGTAACCGGGGCGAAGGGCATGAACTCGGTACGGCCAAGACGTTTGTTCAACCACTGGTTAACTTCCGGTTCGCGGGCGTGATAAAGAATAGAGCGGTTCCCCAAGGACCTTGGGCCGTATTCCATACGGCCATCAAACCTTGCGACTACTTGGCCACTGTGAATCAGCGCGGCAACTTCAGCAGCAAGATTTTCAGGCCGACGATACTGAAGGTTTTCCGCCTTCAATGCCTTTTCCATTTCGGCTTCGGAGTAGTCAGGGCCCATATAAGCGTTCGCTATGGAAGGTTTAACTCCGCCCGGCCAGCTGTGATAGAGCGCAGCGCCTGTTCCACAGCCTCCATCGCCCATATTCGGATAAACAAAAATGTGGTTAACACCTTCAATTTCAAAAATACGCTGGTTCAGTTTTACGTTTGCAGTTACACCGCCAGACAGCACGATGGTGTCGATGCCGGTTTTTTCTACCCAGTAGCGAATGTAGTTGGTGGCTACTTTTTCAAGCACATATTGATATGCCGCAGCTACGTCGATCTTAGGGAACTTGGATGCCAGGTAGCGGGAGAAAAATACGTTATTGGATTCGTAAATCCGGAAATCCCCGGGCTTCTGTTCTATGCGAGAGAGAAGGATTTCTCCCAGAATTTCAGGGTCGCCATAGGAGGCCAAACCAACAATCTTACCTTCATGTCGGCTAGGCTTGAAACCAAGGCTAGACGTAACATGCTCGTAAAGTGTTCCTAGTGAATTCGGATAAGGGAGCCCGTGCAGACGGTGTATTTTGCCATCTCGCCCTTCACTTACGGAACCGGCCAACCCAGACCCATAACCATCCAGAGTCACACACAGTGCCCGCTCATAGCCGCTGCACAGAAAACTGTTGGCAGCATGAGACAGGTGGTGGTCCATGCGTTTAACAGGCTTGGTCCAACCCATCTCGCTCAAGCCTTGAACGAGTTCTTTTTCCCACTGCTGGAACGACTCAGTAGCGCCCTCTCCCCACTGTTTGGAGGATTTCAAAGCCGCATTGTTAGACGCCAGCTTCTGCACGCCTGCCATGTTGTAGTAGGAGTTGTGCAAAAAGCCCTTTTCCATAATGGCGTTGGGGTGCTGCAGCCCGTGAATCGGCTGGTTGCGATCTGGCACCCGGCCCAACGCTTCTTTGATTTGTGGCCCTAGATCCTTCGGCTGAAAACCTTTGATAAAGGCTTTCTCATCTTCCAGGTTCTTTGTGAACAATTTCTGTTCATTTTCCCAGGTTAGAAACGGGTAACATACCTGATCGAAGTCACTCATGGAGAGGCCGGTATATGTAAGCGCTTTTTCCAGCGCCAAGCGGGGGAAGCCCGACTGCTGTTTCGTTCTGGTGAAACGTTCTTCACCAGCGGCAAAAAGAATCTTGCCATCTTCAACAATTGAAACCGTTGAGTCTTTGTCTAGCGGGGATATCCCTAGCACCTTCATGCCTTACTCTCCATATACTTGCGAATGCGGGTGGGCGATGACGCCTGGCCGCCTAATTCATTGAAAAAGAAATCGAAAAACTGCCGAAAACTGTCCAGAAACACCTTTAACTGCGCTTCGTTCTGCACATAAGTCGTGTTGCCCGGCACTACGCTGGGGCTGTGAAAACTCCAGGTAAATGTGCGCACGCCCTGATTGTAAAGCGCTCTTGTAAGCTTGATGTGCTCGGCAGATGTGAAGCCTTCCGGAGAAAGCATTAGCCGGTCTACTGCACCTACCCGAGCGAGAATGCCCGGCGCCTTGAACTTACGCAGCCGTTGCGCGGCCTCATACAAAGGAACAGCAACCGGTTGAGCCCAACCGATAAACCCACCAGTACAGGGAATCTCGAGGATAGGTTTGTCCGAACCGCCAAACCAGAACGGGTGCGCGTTGTATCTACGATAGTCCGGCCCGCCATCTGCCCGCGAATCCAGAGGTGGGCAAACAGACAGATCAATATTGAACCCCAATTCCTGAAGAATACCCGTGGTATTCGGCCCGAAACCATACCGCCCGGCTTTGTATGCAACCGGCGCCTTTCCGAAATTTTGCTCTATGGTGTCGCGCAACACACGGAGCTTTTCCCGCTCCAGGCCTTCAGGCAAGTTGCCGGGATACATGTTTGAGCGGGACAGAATTTCTTCCTGGGGCGGGTTCACCCAAGGGTGGAGGTGGGCACCAATTTCACACTGATCTTTCTCGGCAAACTGCTTGAGCAACCCATAGCCCTGAGGCTGGCTGGCTACCGGGTAATCAATTACGTAACAAGGGCGAATGCCGTACTCATTAAAGATCTTTTGGGCACGATCAATATGTGCCATGGCTGACACCCGATTTGCCTTGGCGTCTGGCTCGGCGCTCCAATCAAACTCTTCTTCAGTATCAATCACCACGATCAATTGTGGTGGTGTCTCCGAAGGGAGCCGTATTTCCTTTTTTTGCTCAAACATGATTCCATTCCTGACTGTTATGTCGCCGCGCTATTACCCTTAGCTTTACTAGCTATCAACGCTGCCTGCTCATTGCAAAACCGTGAGTCAGCACAAAACGCAGTTCAAATTGCTCCTCATCACTCCGGGCCAGGCGCGAGCGCAAATACGATTGGTCGAGCTGAACTCCAAAGGTGGTGTTTTCGGCCAACTGTCGGCTCCAGCTCGTGGTAAAGCGGTGAAGCTGCTCAACTATAATATTGGCATCTTCATCTGCATCTGCCTCCCAGCTGTATCCGAACGTGAGCCTTTGCAGTGCGGTAAGCTGAACCCCAAGGGTGGTGCCGGCACGGTATTCGTGGGTGGTGGCGCCGGAAACCTGCGATTCCAGGATTGAGCCTTCGGCATAGATCCCAAGATCACATACATCGCAAATCCGTTGGTTGTTGTGCGTAAAGAGTAGTGAGTCGGTAACAACCAGCTCTCGCAACCGAACAGTATCTGGCAGGAATGAAAACTCCGGGGGCAAACCTGTTGAAAGATCCGTGGCGCTATCAGACATACTTCGATCGTACGCTATGGCTGTTCGCCAATCGGAAGTCACCCAGGAGCGCTCCAAAAAGCCGGTTATCGCCTCGTTTTCACTGACTGTACCGTCCGGGTATTCTGAATTTGCCTTGCTACCACCGCCTCCGATGCTGAAGAAGCCGCCTTCTGCTTCATAGCTGTAAACGAGTTGTACTGTGTCTATGGTTATATCTGTGCGCCGCTCTTCAGACCAGCTGCGGCTGGCGTTAAGGCTGCCCGTGGAGCGTTCGGTCAGCCTTCGTGACAATTGGCTGCTGGCCGTGACCGACTTCTGATCGTTTAACGTGTCCTCGCCAAACGAGCGACCCGCCTGGCCTGAAAAACGCAGTGTTGTGAGCTCGCCAGGGTAAAACCTTAGCCCGGCTCCCCCGCTCAAATTGTTCTGCACGTCATAACTCGAAGGGTTAACCACAAATCCTGTGTCGTTGCGTACGGAGTTGACTGTGTGGCCCAGATTAAAATCTAACCGACTGCCGGGGTCCTGGTGGGTGTAAAGAGCGGCCCCGGTAATGGTGCTGTTATCTGACTGATCTGAGTCGGCAGACTCCCAACTGGTATCAACCGTGCCGCCATACTGCAGTGTCAACGCATTAGCGCCTCGCTCCAGAGTGCCACCTACAACCCCGGACAAACCCACTCCTGGCTCTGTGTTTGTATCTGTGTATGTGCCTTGGTCTGTGCGTGTGTGTGTAACAGCCGTGAATACTGAAGCAGAGCCAGAGAGAACCGAAATGTCGTCACTGAGGCTCTGCGCCGGAGCTGCGAAAGACCAGATGGCACAGCATGATCCCGCCAGCAGACTGGTGAGACGGTAATTGCTTGCTATCCCTGCTCGTTGCTCCACCGTGCTACTCCTGAAAAATCAGGCCGGAGAATTTATCAGATCCAAGCGCATCCACGGAATCTTCAATGACTTCAGCGGTGACTTCTCCGAATGGAACGCCAAATACTATCTGATCTGCAAAACGCTCAAGAATCCGTGCTTCGGTATTTTCCCGGAAAGGGGGTGCATTCAGGACAATGCAGCGATCCGGATAACGAGCTTTCAGTTCGGTCATCAATTCTCGCATACGCACGGCAGAGAACAGCTCAACTGCGGAAGATGCCTGGGTGCCTGCAGGGATCACTGTTAGCCGCTCGACACCACTGGAATAGAGGATGGATTTGATAGCCATCGACCGATCGGCAACAAAATCCGTAACGCCCGCTTCCATAGGGCTGGAAACCAATCCTGCCAATTCGTTACTGTAAGGGTCGCAGTCGACAAGCAAAGCGGAGGTCTGTGAATCCAACGCAAACGCGGTCGCCAGGTTGTATGCTGTCAGCAGGCCACCCGGGCCGCTACCTAAACTACTGAACATGACTGTGAAGCTTTTGCCTTCACCTGCCCGATTTCGCAGCTGTATACGCAGCTCCCGGTAGGCATCCATGACTTCTTTATCAGCCATGCCGGAATAAATTATTTTCCGCTCGCGTAACTGCTCACGACTCCAGGGCCTGGGGTTACCAATCAGTGCCAGAGACACAGATGAGTCATACACCGTAGGTGGATGTTCGTTGGCGTTAGTGTCAACTCGGGTCCAGTTGGGTTTGTCCCTGTCGGAACCTGCATAGGGGCGCTCTTTTCGAAAGTTGTCCTCCGACTTGGCCTCACCACGGTCATGCTTAAGTTGGCGCTGCTGCTCCTGGCTTTTAAGAAGCGCATTGTAGAGCTTGTTATCATCCATCAGTTGACGCCTCCCCCTGACCCGGTCAGCTCACTGAGTTTGTTAATCAGCTGTTCGGGGGTTATGCCCATCACACTGAAAACAAGAACGGCCAGATACGCTGTCATAAACACCGCCAGCATCAACAGAATCGATAACACATCTTTGCGTAGCAAGCGATCTTTCCAGGTGCTCCTATAATGGGGAATGCTGGTCAGCACGGGAATGGATTCCGGCAAGGCCAATTGCAGCGCACGGGGCGAGCGAACACGTTGATCAAACATCACGAGCATTACCAACAACCCCAACACCATGGCACTACCCAGGAACGGTCCCGCAAGGCCGACCTGATACAATTGCAGGCCATCCCAATGCGTAGGATATGTAGCGGGCTCCTGAATTTTGTAGCTTACACCCTCACCCTGAACGTCCAGCGTCATAGACAACCGAGCTTTTTCCCGGCGCTGCAGCATGTCTTCGTACACACCTCGGGTAACGTCGTAATCCCGGGTTAGCTCTGAAAGCTGTGCCTGGTTCTCTGCGACTCGTTGCGAGCGGACAAACGACTCATCAAGAAGTCTTTCCAGTGAGGCCAGGCGGTTTTTCTGAACGGCCAAACGGGTGGTGCTATCAGAAAGCTGAATTTTAAGGTTCTCGTAAACAGGGTTTTCCAATACCTCGGTAACACCGCCATCCCTGTCATCGTCTGTTTGCGTGGAAACGCGGCTTTCCAGATCTGCAATCTGATCCTGAATGCTCACTACATCGGGATGACGTTCGTGGTAGCGCAAGAGTAATGAGTCCAATTCCTGCCGCATAGCAACCAGCCGTCGCTCAGCAGACGACTTGCCGGGGTCTACTGTGATGCGGCGCACCGGCTGCTCGTTATCCAGTTGGCGACGGGTAAGCGTGACTTCGGATTCAGTTTGCTGGATTTCCAGCTTGAGGTTTTCAATATCCCGGCGGAGATTTTCGATTCTTGCGAGCACGCTACTCTCAGTGCCGTCCTGATTACCAGACTTGAATTCCTTCAGCCGCTGCTCAGCCTCTTCAAGCTGGCGCTGATAGGACTTAACCTGAGAATCTATAAACTCAAATGCACCCTGACTCTCGGAACGCTTTTTGCGCACAGTACGTTCGATAAAGCGGTTCAGCACCGCGCTGAGAACCTGAAACGATTCGTCCGGGCTACCGCTTGTGTAACTTAGCTCGAGGAAGTTCCGGTTGGATACCCGAATACCAACCTGCTTGCGCAAGTCGCTGATTTTTCCATTACGAATAGCATCGGTTTCGCCGCCCCGGATAAGCCCGGTATCCAGAGCGATCTGCTCAAGGAATGTTCGGCTCTGCATCATTTCCCGAGCTTCATTGATGCGATCAAGCTGGGTAACCTCAGCCTGGCCCCGCAGCAATGGCTGCAGGATATTGGATTGGTCTGCGTACAGAACAGCCTGGGAGGTATAGCTTTTCGGTGTTACATAGCCCAGCGTCAACACCCCTGCGGTCACGGTCATAAAGATGATTACCGCAGCCAGCCTGTGCCGGTAAAGCTCAAGCTTTACCGCGCGGAGGGTGTCGAGAATGAACTGTAGATCCATCAGAGCTCGCCTCGGAACAACTGCTTGCGTGGCACGCTTATAACGTCCCCTGGCTGCAAACTATGATTCGTGCGCATATCGCCATCGGTGAGGATGGCTTCGAGGTCCAAACCAAAGCTCTTATACTCGCCGTTGATCTCGCGATGCAAAATGGCGCGATTATCCGCTGCAAAATCCGTAACGCCACCCGCCATCAGTACAACATCGAGAACAGTCATGCCGGGCTGAAAAGCTACTGACTGGGGCGCTCCCACTTGGCCGGTTACGCGAATCCGGTTACGGAACTCTTTACTGAGTGGGTTGGTAACCATCACTGTGACTTCTGGTGTGCGGATAAACTCGCCAAGGTTGTCACTGATTTCCGCAGCCAACTGCTCAGGCTTTTTACCTTCGGCTTTCACATCACCCATCAGAGGCATGGAGATATAACCATCCGGGCGAACCACAATCGATTGCCCCAATTCCGGGTTGCGCCAAACGTGGATAGAGATGGTATCCCCAACGCCTATCTCATAAGGCTCTGCCTCCAGCTCGGATGCCGGAGGCATTTCGGCGGAAGACGGCAGCCCTGCGCAGGCAGTGACAAGCAGACCCAGAATTGCAACCAAGCCCATCCGCATAAACGTGAAACTAGTCATAAACGCCCTCCAATCCTTTGTTGTTCTATAGTTCAGTATGACAGAACCGTTACCGTACGCCTTTACCCAGGAGGATCACTTCCACTGTTTGGATCATGATCAGAAAATCCATCAAAAGGCTGTGATTTTTGGAGTAGTAAAGATCGTACTCCAGCTTGCCCCGGGCGTCTTCAACGGATGCACCATAGGGATATTTAAGTTGTGCCCAACCCATCAGGCCAGGTTTTACATAATGCCGGGTATCGTAAAACGGAATCTTCTCTTTCAGTTCAGAGACAAACTCTGGCCTTTCCGGGCGCGGCCCGACGATGCTCATTTCGCCTTTGATCACATTATAGATTTGCGGTAGTTCATCCAGACGGGTGTTGCGTATGAATGCACCTACCCGGGTAATCCGATTGTCATTCGCTGAGGCCCATTGAGCTTTGCCGTCCTTCTCTGCATCCTGGCGCATACTGCGAAACTTGTAGATGCGAAATTCTTTACCCAGCATGCCCACGCGAGTCTGGCTATAGAGTATGGGCCGCCCGGTTTCCAGAAACACCGCAATCGCTGTGAGAATAATAAAAGGTATCATCACAGCAAGGAGCGTGAGACTGATCAACAAATCCAGAGATCGCTTGGCGAAAGCCCGGGATTTTGATGCTTTAAAACCTTCCGAAAATACAATCCAGGAGGGATGCACCATATCGAGCTTCGCTTTTTTCAGCTCTCGCTCGTAGAAATCTACGCCGTTGGTGATGGCAATACCACGAAGTTTACACTCCATCAGATCCGGCACCGGCAGCCATCCTCCCTCATTTCGGCGCCGCTCCTGCTGGGCAATGACAATTTCAGAAACCTTGTTTTGCCGACAAAACTGGTAGAAATCGTAAGGCGTAGGCAATAGTTTATCGGCACCAACAGCCCCGTTAGGGTTGTCGGAGATGCAACCAATAATACGTACCCCAAGCGCGCGCATGTTGCGCTCGTACTCATCGAGAAGATTGGCTGCAAAATCTCCGGCACCAAAGATCACTACACGACGAACGAGTTTCTCCGAATCGACAACTCGCAGGAATATAAGCCTTAACAGGATAACAATCAGTGATGCGCAAATTACGGCCCAAAACAGATTGGTACTGCCCGGGTTTGCGGTTGGCACAACCAGGTAAAGAAGTTTCAAGCCGATTCCACCTACAAAGCAGTAGGCAACCAGTGTGCGAAAAAACAAGGCAGAAAGACTCTCGTGGACCATGGCGAGATAACCGCCCATAGCCAGAGTTCCACAACTCAAAACAAGCGCGAACAAGCTTGCAGAAAGGACATTTGTATCAACCGAAGGGTAACCAACACCTGCAATGGAAAGCAGCAACCCCAGAGAAGCGAAAATCGCATATAGAGCGACAAATTCCAGCGCAGCGAGCACCAGATAGGGGATATGAAGATAGTGTTTTCTGAACCGTATATACGTCACGCGGAACTTCCTTGTCGTCTGCACAACAACCTGCGCCAGACCAACATCAAATTCTCCGGCAGACCGCGCTCAGTTTAGCTTTGAGCGACACCCTTTCCACCGGTTCCTTTTTTTACGTGGCCCATTTTGCGCCGGCCAACATCGAATCTCAACTCATTGTATCTTTTGGTTACACAGTTTTACATTGTTTTTCGTCGCAAGCAGACTTTACTTGCATCAAGAATTGTATTTGCGCGGGCAGTAAGTGAAAATTAACGCCTAGGTACTGTTTTTTTTATTGGTACCACTGGAAAGGAGTACCCATGCCAAGTCAGGAAAGACCTCAACCATTGCACGCTATGAGCATAGACGTAGAAGATTACTTCCACGTTGCCGCTCTATCGGGTGTGATTCGCCCAGCGCAATGGGACTCACTACCCTCCCGTGTGGAGCAAAACACTGAGCGACTGCTGGCGCTGTTTGACAAGCATCAGGTGAAGGCAACGTTTTTTGTGCTCGGCTGGGTTGCTGAGAGATTTCCTGCCCTGATTCGGAAATTATCCGATCATGGCCATGAAATAGCGTCCCATGGATACAGCCACCAGCTCATTTACAACCAGACTCAGGAAGTTTTTCGAGAAGAAACCATTCGCTCGAAGGCGCTCCTCGAAGACATCACTGGCAAATCTGTCAATGGCTATCGTGCCGCCAGCTACTCTATTACCCGTGACTCTCTGTGGGCGCTGGATATATTGAGTGAAGCGGGGTTTACCTGGGATTCGAGCATTTTCCCGATTCGGCATGATAACTACGGCATTCCTGATTCCCCGTCCGCCCCCTACTCTATCCAGACCGCCAGCGGTGCAATTATCCGTGAGTTCCCATTAACCACAGCACACATCATGGGGCTTTCAATACCAGCGGCGGGTGGAGGCTATTTTCGCCAGTTCCCTTACCCGGTATTCCGATACTTGTTTCGCAATGCTTCTGGTTTTGGCGCGCGGCCGCAAATGTTTTATCTGCACCCTTGGGAAATCGATCCCGAGCAACCACGTTACGATAACGCAAGCTGGTTCTCCCGCTTCCGGCATTATACTAACCTGGACCAGTGTTACGGTCGTCTTGAGCGTTTGCTTGGAGACTTCCGGTTTGGAACCGTTAGTGAAAGCTATAATGCCTACGAACCAGACAAAACCCTGTTGCGCAGCGATCAAATGATTCGCCTCGCCTGATTCAGGGCAATGAGCTGAACAGGAATTATCTATGTATCTGGAATTTTTCGGTCTCCATAGACATCCCTTCCGCATTACACCGGAAGACGATTTCATTTACATGAGCCAACAACATTCGCGAGCTTATGTATACATGTCTTCGGCGATCTGGAGCTCAGAGGGCTTCGTGGTTATCAGCGGAGAGATTGGTTCGGGCAAGACAACATTGCTTAAAAAGACCATTCGCAATCTTGAGGGCAACCTGAAGCTACTCAACATTTCCTACACAAACCTTGAGTCCAAGGATCTGTTTGGTCTGATCCTTCGCAAGGCCGGTATGAAGGTAGAAGACGAGAGCAAGGTAGCCATGCTTTTCCAGATCTCTGACTACCTGGAGCAAATGGCAAAAGCTGGCACCCCTGTGGTGCTCACGATTGATGAAGCGCAAAACCTTACCCGGGAAAACCTTGAAGATATCCGCATGCTGGCCGGCATGGAAAGCATGGGTGGGCCCTCCATGAGGGTTATCCTGCTTGGGCAACCAGAACTTAAGCAGGCTGTTCTGGATATCCCTCAGCTGGCTCAGCGGGTAAAGCTGTTCTTCCATCTGGAAGGTCTCTCGCCAAAAGAAACGGCTGAATATATCGATTACCGGCTTCTGGTTTCCGGTCACGGTGGCAACAAACTATTTGATGTGGACACGGTTCGTGAGATTCACAAGCTGAGCAAGGGTATCCCACGGCTGATTAACAAACTGTGTGACGGCATGATGATGTGTGCCTACTCAGAGGACCGGCCATTTATTGACCCCCATGATCTCAAATCCATACGCAAGGATTTGCTGGGCGATGATCTGCCCGCGAACACCCCGAAGTTGACCGACGTGAAGAAACGGGAGCACCCGGCGCCAGAGCATGCCGGGACTTCTGGCGATTTGGCTGGTGTAGGCCAGACGCTGATTCGCATGGCGGAAGCACTGGAGCGTATTGACAGCAGGCTGGCCACGATTTTCCCCGACGAGCAAACTGCACACAGGGAAAACCTTGGTGTGCCGGATAATGTTAAGCCGCTATCTCCGGGCAGAAAATAAACACTCTTCGGCCAGATCAGATAACGAACATCCCCACAAACTCCTGAACCGGGGTATTCTCCAGGCTCTTCTGGTTCTTGCAGACTTCGAAGATCTGCTCGCACCGTTGCGCCGGGAAACGGGTCGCCAGATTAGCTCGGAACTTGTCTGATAGCAGTGGAATACTTTCCTCCCTTCGCCTGCGGTGACCTATCGGGTATTCCACAGCTACCTTCTCTGTACTGGAGCCGTCCTTGAAGACCACCTGGATAGCATTCGCGATTGAACGCTTGTCTGCTTCGAGATACTCGCGGGTGTAACGCTCATCCTCGACAATTTCCATCTTGTCTCGGAGCTCGTCAATGAGAGGGTTGGCCTCGTGAAAGCTGTCTTCGTAATGCTCGGCCACCAGATCACCAAAAATTAATGGCACAGCCACCATGTATTGAAGGCAGTGATCCCTATCTGCCGCGTTTGCCAATTTACCGACCTTGGAAATGATACGTATGGCTGACTCGTGGGTAGTTACTACAATTCGGTCGATTTGATCGAGCCGGTCTTTAACTTGTGGATGAAGCGTTACAGCCGCTTCGGCCGCTGTCTGGGCGTGGAATTCTGCCGGGAAAGATACTTTGAAGAGTATGTTTTCCATCACGTAGGAACCAAACTTCTGTGGCAGGGAAAACCGGCGTTTGTCTTCCGGTTTCAGGGCTTGGTCTTTATTGGTTTTGCTAAAAAGGACATCGTAGAAACCCCACTGGGGTGCTGTGAGCGCGCTGGGAACCCCCATCTCACCCCGCATGGCAATATCCGCAAGGCGAACGGCACGGGAGGTGGCATCACCCGCTGCCCAGGATTTCCGGGACCCGGCATTCGGGGCGTGGCGGTATGTTCGTAGCGCCTGGCCATCAATCCAGGCATGAGAAAGCGCCGCCAGCATTTGCTCACGAGTGGCACCCATGAGCTTCGCGGTGACGGCTGTTGAAGCCACTTTCACCAGGATAACGTGATCCAACCCCACGCGATTGAAGGAGTTTTCAAGGGCGAACACGCCCTGGATTTCGTGGGCCATAACCATGGCTTCGAGAACTTCACGCATGGTAAGCGGTGCTTTTCCCTCTGCAACACGCTTTTGCGACAGATGGTCCGCCACTGCCAGTATGCCGCCAAGGTTATCTGAGGGGTGCCCCCATTCCGCTGCCAACCAAGTGTCGTTATAGTCTAGCCAGCGCACGATACAGCCAATGTCCCAGGCTGCTTTCACAGGATCGAGCCTGAATGAGGTACCTGGAACGCGGGCACCATGGGGAACAATCGTGCCTTCCACGATCGGCCCCAGGTGTTTGGTGCAATCCGGAAAGCGTAAAGCCAGCAGGCCGCAGCCGAGCGTATCCATCAGGCAAAGGCGCGCCGTGTTCCAGGCTTCTTTGTTTTCTACTTTATAGGTAAGGACGTAATCGGCGATTTTCTGGAGGGCTTCATCGTAATCGGGGCGTTCGTTGAGATCGAATGTGGCTGACATAATACCGACTCCTTCGATTTGAGTGTCTGCTTACTACAGCCTAGCAAACTTAGCGCTCAATGATCGAAAGGAGCCGGTTACCCGTTTTTCACTTACTGCTAGAAGCTATCTCCAGGCACCCTAACCCAGCCTTCCATCAGTATGCGCGCACTGCGGCTCATGATGGCTTTGGTAGCCGTCCATTGGCCGTTTATTTCTTTGGCTTCTGCCCCGACTTGCAGGGTGCCTGACGGATGACCAAAGGTGACTGAGGTGCGATCACCGCCGCCTGCTGCCAGGTTCACCAGTGTTCCGGGAATGGCTGCTGCGGTTGCGATGGCGACTGCGGCTGTGCCCATCATAGCGTGGTGTAGCTTGCCCATGGAGAGCGCGCGCACCAGTACATCGATGTCACCTGCAGCAATCTTCTTTCCGCTCGATGAAGTGTACTCCGCCGGCGGTGCCACGAAAGCCACTTTTGGCGTGTGCTGTCGGGCGGCGGCTTCTTCGATGTTCTGGATCAGCCCCATCTTCACAGCGCCATGGGCGCGAATGCTTTCAAACATCGCCAGGGCTTTAGGATCGCTGTTGATGTCGTCCTGCAGTTCTGTGCCTTTGTAGCCGACGGCCTCCGCATTGATAAACACCGTAGGGATACCGGCATTGATCATGGTGGCTTGCAAGGTGCCAACGCCTGGAACCTCCAGTTCATCCACCAGATTGCCGGTGGGGAACATTGAGCCTTCGCCATCGGCTGGATCCATGAATTCCACTTGCACTTCAGCTGCGGGAAACGTGACTCCGTCCAGCTCAAAGTCACCGGTTTCCTGCACCTCACCATTGGTGATAGGCACATTGGCAATGATGGTCTTGCGGATGTTGGCCTGCCAGATGCGCACCACCGCCGTGCCGTTTTCCGGAATGCGGTCGTTTGCGACGAAGCCACTGTTAATCGCAAAGGCACCGACGGCTGCCGTGAGGTTGCCGCAGTTGCCGCTCCAGTCCACAAAGGGCTTATCGATGCTCACTTGCCCGAACAGATAGTCCACATCGTGATCTGGCTGAGTGCTTTTGCTCAGGATTACGGTTTTGCTGGTGCTGGATGTGGCACCTCCCATACCATCGGTTTGCTTCTGGTAGGGGTCTGGGCTGCCAATCACACGCAGCAACAGGTTATCCCTCGCCGGGCCCGGTGTACGGGCCCTCTCAGGGAGGTCATCCAAACGGAAAAATACACCTTTGCTGGTGCCGCCACGGATGTAAGTGGCGGGGACTTTGATTTGCGGTGCGTGACTCATTTCATTGCCCTCATTATTCAAACCGCACCTTCGGACTGAAGAAAGTCCTCAGCAAAGCGCTGCAATACGCCACCCGCTGAATAAATGTGCAACTCCTCTGCAGTATCCAGTCTGCAAATAACGGGCACCTTCTCAGAACTTCCGTCTTTGCGGGTGATGATGAGAGTCAGCTTGGCGCCGGGCGCAGGCTTTCCTTCAACATCGAAAATTTCCGTGCCATCAATACTCAGGGTTTTGCGCGTTGTGCCTTCTTCGAACTGCAGTGGCATAACACCCATACCTACCAGGTTGGTGCGGTGGATGCGCTCAAAGCCTTCGGCAACGATGGCCTCAACACCGGCCAATGCCACGCCTTTGGCTGCCCAATCCCGGGAGGAACCCTGACCATAATCAGCGCCGGCGATAATAATCAGCGGCTGCTTGCGCTCCATGTAGGTTTCGATGGCTTCCCACATGCGAGTAACCTTGCCTTCCGGCTCGATACGCGCCAGAGAGCCCTGCTTCACTTTACCGTTTTCATCCAACACCATTTCGTTGAACAGTTTCGGGTTGGCAAAGGTTGCGCGCTGGGCGGTCAGGTGGTCGCCGCGGTGGGTTGCGTAGGAGTTAAAGTCCACTTCCGGCACACCCATTTTGTGCAGGTATTCACCGGCTGCGCTGTCCATCATGATGGCGTTGGACGGCGACAGGTGGTCTGTGGTGATGTTGTCTGGCAGCACCGCCAGCGGGCGCATGCCTTTAAGCTGCTTCTCGCCAACCATGCCGCCTTCCCAGTACGGCGGGCGACGGATGTAGGTGCTCATTGGGCGCCAATCGTATAACGGGCTGATGTTGGCGTGGGCTTCCTGGGTTACGTCGAACATTGGAATGTAGGTGCTGCGGAACTGTTCCGGCTTCACCGACTTTTTCACAATGGCGTCGATTTCTGCATCATCCGGCCAGATATCTTTCAGGGTGACCGGATTACCTTCTTTATCGTACCCCAGCGTATCTTTTTCGATATCGAAGCGGATGGTTCCAGCAATGGCGTATGCCACCACCAAAGGCGGTGAAGCAAGGAATGCCTGCTTGGCGTAGGGGTGAATCCGGCCGTCGAAGTTACGGTTACCGGAGAGCACTGCCGTTGCGTACAAATCACGATCAACCACTTCTTTCTGGATAACCGGATCCAGTGCGCCGCTCATACCGTTACAGGTAGTGCAGGCGAACCCCACCACACCGAAGCCTAGATCTTCCAACTCGGGCAACAACCCGGCATCGTTGAGGTACATTTCAACGGTTTTAGAACCCGGTGCCAGAGAGGATTTCACCCAGGGCTTGCGGGTGAGGCCCAATTTGTTGGCGTTGCGGGCAATCAAACCGGCAGCAACCATATTTCGGGGGTTACTGGTGTTGGTGCAGCTGGTGATGGCAGCGATGATGACAGCCCCATCCGGCATTTTGCCTTCTTCCTGCTCCCACTCACTGGCGATGCCACGTGCAGCAAGCTCGGAGGTTGGCAAGTGCGCATGTGGATTGGAAGGACCAGCCAGTGTGCGCACAACGGTAGACAGATCGAACTTCAGAACACGCTCATACTCAGCCGTCTTCAGGGCGTCTGCCCACAGGCCTGTGTGCTTGGCGAACTTTTCTACCAAAGCTACCTGCTCGTCTTCACGGCCGGTCAGCTTCAGATAGTCGATGGTTTGGCCATCGATGTAGAACATGGCCGCCGTTGCGCCGTATTCCGGTGTCATGTTGGAGATAGTGGCACGATCGCCAATGGTCAGGCTGTCTGCGCCTTCGCCATAGAATTCCAGATAAGCCCCTACTACACGCTCTCTGCGCAGGAATTCAGTCAAAGCTAATACCATATCGGTACTTGTGATGCCTGGCTGCAGCTTTCCTGTCAGCTCTACACCTACGATATCCGGCAGGCGCATCATGGAGGCACGGCCCAGCATGACGCTCTCGGCTTCAAGGCCGCCAACGCCTACGGAGATTACACCCAGGGCGTCAACCATTGGCGTGTGGCTGTCTGTGCCTACACAAGTATCCGGGAACGCGACCTTCTTGCCTTCACCATCCGGGCGCGCCTGCACCACCGGAGACATTTTCTCCAGGTTGATCTGGTGCATGATGCCGTTACCTGGCGGGATAACATCCACGTTCTTGAACGCTTTTTTGGTCCAGTTGATAAAATGGAAACGATCGTCGTTACGGCGGTCTTCGATTTCCCGGTTCTTTTCGAACGCATCTTTCTCAAAGCCAGCGTGTTCAACAGCTAGAGAGTGATCCACGATTAGCTGGGTTGGAACAACCGGGTTCACTTTAGCGGGATCACCGCCCTTCTCTGCAATGGCGTCGCGCAGGCCTGCGAGATCCACCAGAGCTGTCTGGCCCAGAATGTCGTGGCAAACCACGCGTGCCGGGTACCAGGGGAAGTCGAGATCACGTTTGCGCTCGATGAACTGTTTGAGGGAATCCGTCAGCGCATCGGGATCGCAACGACGAACAAGCTGTTCTGCCAGAATTCTGGAGGTGTACGGTAGCTTGTCGTAGGCGCCGGCTTGAATGTCTTCAACGGCCTGGCGGGTATCGAAATAGTCCAGGTCGGTGCCTGGTAGAGGTTTACGGTAGTTGGTGTTCATTAAGAGTACTCTTGTGTCCAGTGTTTAAGCCCGCTTCTCAATCGGCACCCACTCAGCATGGTCCGGCCCGGTGTAATCCGCACTTGGGCGGATAATCCGGTTATTTTCGCGCTGCTCTTTTACGTGCGCTGTCCAACCGGAAACACGGGACATAACAAAAATCGGCGTGAACAGTTCAGTGGGAATGCCCATGAAGTGATAGGTCGAGGCATGGAAGAAGTCGGCGTTACAGAACAATTTCTTCTCGCGCCACATTACTTCTTCACAGCGCACGGATACCGGATATAGAACCGTATCGCCCACTTCCTTAGCCAGCTTTTCTGACCACTTTTTGATGATCACGTTGCGCGGATCGGATTCGCTGTATATCGCGTGGCCGAAGCCCATGATCTTTTCCTTGCGAGCCAGCATGCCCATCAGGCCTTCTTCCGCTTCCTCTGGTGTCTGGAATCTCTGAATCAGTTCCATCGCCGCTTCGTTCGCGCCGCCGTGCAGTGGGCCACGCAGGGTACCGATGGCGCCGGTTACACAGCTGTGAATGTCAGACAACGTAGACGCACACACGCGAGCCGTGAAGGTGGAGGCGTTGAATTCGTGCTCGGCGTACAGAATCAGGGAGACGTTCATCACGCGCTCGTGTAGCTCGCTGGGCTTCTTGCCGTGGAGCAGTTCGAGGAAGTGACCGCCAATGGAATCCACATCACTGTCGGTCTCAATGCGCACGCCTTCATGGGCGAAGCGGTACCAGTAGGTGATGATGCCCGGGAACAGAGCCAGCATGCGGTCGATTTTGTCGTCCTGCTCGCTGAAGTCCTTCTCGGTTTCCAGGTTGCCCAGCATGGAGGCGCCGGTGCGCATAACGTCCATGGGGTGAGCATCTTTGGGGATCTGCTCAAGAACGGTCTTGAGTGCTGCAGGCAGTCCACGCAGGCTCTGGAGCTTCTTCTTGTAAGCGTCCAGTTCCTGCTGGTTCGGTAGCTTGCCGCGCAGCAGCAGATAGGCTACCTCTTCAAACTGGGCATTGTCTGCCAGATCGCTTACGTCGTAACCACGATAGGTCAGGCCGGTTCCGGTTTTACCAACGGTGCACAGTGCAGTTTCACCAGCTACCTGTCCGCGAAGGCCTGCGCCACCGAGTTTCTTTGCTTCTGCCATGGATATCTCTCCTCTAATTATTTTGACTGCTGGAACAGCTGGTCCAGCTTCTGTTCAAAGTCGTGATAGTTCAGGTAATCGTAGAGTTCCATACGGGTCTGCATCAGATCAACTACGTCTTTCTGATCGCCCTTCTCAAGAATGTTCTGGTACACGGTAACGGCCGCTTTGTTCATGGCGCGGAAGGCGCTCAACGGGTACAGAACCATGCTGGCACCGGCCTCACCCAGCTCTTTGCGATTATAAAGAGGGGTGGCGCCAAACTCGGTAATGTTGGCCAGCAAAGGTACGTCGCCCAGTGCTTCGGAAAACGCTTTGTAGTGTTCCAGCTCAGTAACCGCTTCTGCAAAAATACCATCAGCACCGGCTTCAATGCAGGCCTTGGCGCGATCGATGGCTGCTTCCAGGCCTTCTTTCTGGAAGGCATCGGTGCGGGCCATGATGAAGAAGTCTTTGTCTACACGGGCATCGGCGGCGGCTTTGATGCGATCAACCATTTCTTCTTTGGAAACTATTTCCTTGTTCGGGCGGTGTCCGCAACGCTTCTGGGCTACCTGATCTTCAATATGTACGGCGGCGGCGCCTGCGCGTTCCATCTGCTGGATAGTGCGGGCAATGTTGAATGCCCCACCCCAACCCGTATCAATATCCACCAGCAACGGCAGTTCGGTTGCTGCGGTGATGCGGCGTACATCTTCTACCACATCGTTCAGGCTGGTCATGCCCAGATCTGGCAAGCCATAAGAGGCGTTCGCCACGCCGCCACCAGACAAGTAGATAGCCTGGTGCCCTACGCGTTCGGCCATCATGGCAGCGTAGGCGTTAATTGTGCCTACAATCTGGAGGGGTTTGTTATCGTTCAAGGCTTTGCGAAAACGCGCGCCTGGGGAGAGCTTATTGGACATGGTTATTCCTCTTTTATCAGATGGTTAAAACGCCTTCCTGAATTTTTTTCTCGATGTTTTCTCGAGCGGCGTTGATGTGTCTTTTCATCAGAAATTCTGCGAGCTCACCATCACGCTGGGCAATGGCTTCAACTATACGGCGGTGTTCACCGAGGGCTCGGTGGGGGCGACCAGCGGAGGTGCTTAACCGGTAACGGTACATTCGCACCATGTAATAGAGATCGCCCAGTAGCATCTGAGCCAGTTTGGTGTTCCGGCTGCCCGTGGCGATGCGGTGGTGAAAATCGTAATCCCCTTCAGCCTGATAATAGGCCTGCCCGTGGGCTTCGTCGATCATGGTTTCGTGGGCATCGAGGGTGGCTTGGAGGTCGGCAATCTCCTGGTCAGTCATGCGCTCTGCAGCCTGGCGTGCGGCAAGGCCTTCCATGATTTCCCGTATGCGATACAACTCAACCAACTCGGTGGTGCTTAACGAGACCACCCGCACACCCGCATGGGGGCGTCGCACTAGCAGCCCGCGGGACTCCAGCCGGCCAAGGGCCTCCCGGAGCGGGCCACGGGTCAGATCGAAGCGGGAGCAGAGATCCAGTTCGCCGATTTTGTCGCCCGGCGCAAGATCCCCCTTTACGATTGCCGTTTGCAGACAATCAAAGGCTTCATCAGCGCGAGTGTAGGTTTGAGGTGCAGTATCCAGCATGGTTTGTCGACAATGTGGCCTTGATAGAGTCGAAATTTACGCTGGACTCGCGGGATTGTCAACAATCCGGGCTTTCTATTGTAAACAATCCATAGCAAAGTGGAATTATAGACTCTGATCTCTCAGTACAACTTTCGCTCTGAAAGCGGTGGCGGCGTGTATTGGTAGACCCAGGTTTCCGTGAGCGGCTCATCGCCCAGGCGTAGATACATCCGTATATTAATGGGCTCTTCCGACTCGCCCGGGACCAGATCGAACATTGCCCGATACCCGTCGATTGCAGACAATGGCCGCGCCGAGGTAATTTCCACATCACCCCGGCTTACGGTTATAACGGGCTCTACCTCCGCGCTTTCCCCCAGCATGCTCAGCACACCTCCGGCGAAATCCACGGCAAAACGCCAGGAAAAATACTCACGTTTCTGACCGATAACGCCGCCCAATCCCGTGCGGGTTGCTTCGACAATTGCCAACTCGCTCGGATTAACCGGCGCATGCTCACCCCAGTGTAAGCGATAGGCGAACAGGTACTCCTGTTTCGGTTTTAATGGCTCCTTCGGATGCCAGAAGGCCACAATGTTGTCGAAGGTTTCATCGACGGTTGGTATTTCCACCAGATCAATACTGCCCTTGCCCCACTGGCCTTTCGGCTGCACCCATACACTGGGGCGGCGCTCGTAGAACACGCCGTCGTCCTGATAGTGATCAAAGTTCCGATCCCGCTGCAACAAGCCAAAGCCCTGGGGGTTGTTATCGCTGAAGCTGTTAAAGCGCAGATGGGCCGGGTTTTCGAGGGGTCGCCAGAGCCATTCGCCACTACCAGAAAGCATAGCCAGGCCATCGGAATCGTGAATCTCGGGGCGCCAGTCGTAATCCATGCGCCGGCTGTTTTCACCCACCTGATACATGCTGGTCAGCGGTGCAATGCCGGCTCTTTTCATTTCAGTTCGGGGGTAAAGCGCCACATCTACATCCATCACCATGTTACGCCCGGGGTCGAGTACAAAGGCGTAGGCCCCTGTGGTGCTGGGCGAATCGAGCAAACCCCATACCCGCATCACGTGACTGCCTGGCTTTGGTCTTTCCAGCCAGTAGGCGCTGAACCGGGGAAACTCCTCTTCGCCGTCTATTGCGGTATCAATGGCCAACCCACGGGCCGACATGCCGTACTGCATTTCGGAACCAACTGCACGGAAGTAACTGGCACCAAGGAACGCAGCCAGATCGCGGGAGAAGTCGGTTTGATAGTGCAGGCGGAAGCCGGCATAGCCCAGGTTGGCTGGAAGGTCGCCGAGTGGCTGCTTACCCTCGTAGGCAAAATAATCCGGGTTATACCTGAGAACGGTGGCCTTTCCGTCAATCACCTCATGAAGCGTGACGGGCGATTGAAAATACAGCCCCAAATGGAAGAGTTGCGCTTGAAAGGCCGAGTCGCTGTCGGCCCAAAGGGCATGATCTTTGCGAAACCGGATGGCCTGGTAGTCGTCCCAGCTGATCTGTTTGAGACTTTCGGGCAACTCGCCTTCGTGGGAGATGTAAGGGTGCTCTGCCAACTCACGGGCATAGCCTTTCAGCCACGCATAGCTGAATGGCTTTTCGCTGTTAGCACTATCAACCTCTGCCTCCCGCGCAAATACCAGAGGCGCAAGCGGCAGTGCACTGGCACCAAGCCCCGCTATCAGGGTCTTCATGAGGGTGCGTCGATCCATAGTTTTTCTCCTTTCGTAACTCGTCGCGGCCGTGGAGCAGTGAATACTAAGCGTCTTTCGCTCGGGCACTCAGTCGAGCGATAGAACGCCCCCAGAAGCTGCTCGGAACTGAGCGCCAGGCACCCTCGTGCAATGCCTTTAAAGACTCACGGTCCCTGACAATCTGGCTCATTTCAGAACGCGTTAATGCATCGGGCCCCAACTCAAGGCACCGTGCCACGCAGAGTTCCAGCTCAGCCTTGCGGGAACCACGCCGGTGATCCCACGCCAAAGCCTGGTGCAAGCGGTTGTGGTCGAGCCTCAGTACAGCTTGTTCAAGAGGGGTAAGGGTCGAATCTGCAGGTTCCTGTGCGCGATATGTCACCGCATCTTCCAGCAACGCCATGGCGGTATTTTCTTCCGGTATTAGCAGGAGACGGCGCTTCTTCAAAGCCTGACCTAACGAATTTCGGCTGAGGTACACGGCGGTGGGTGAGGCCAGAATCAAGGGTAAGGCCACGGGCAACGACCACAGGAAGAACATGGTGTCGAGGCTCCAGGCAAAGGCGGACCAACCAGCGCCCAGCACCATTCCCGGCAATTGGGTGATCAGTGCTTCTTTCCAGCTGGTTTCCTCGGTGCGATTCTGCCCGGCCCATTGCAACGACACATTTAATAAGGCTGACACCACGTAACGACTGTGCGCCCACATGCGCACCGGCGCTAACAGTACGGAAATAATAATTTCCAGCATCACGCTGCAGAACAACCGAATCAGCCCGCCGAAGTCTTTGGTATACCGGTGAATTACAGCGTCGATGACAGCCAAAAACTTGGGAAAAAACAGCAGTGCCAGAGTACTGAGCGCCAACCCCAATGCCCACTCTGGTCGCCATTCCGGCCACAGCGGAAACAGTCCCTGATGGCCATCGGGAAAGTATTCAATGGGTGACAAGGTCATGTTGGCGGCAGCAATCGTGGTAAGAATCAGGAAACCCAGCCACAAAGGTGAAGCCACATACGCCATGATCCCGTTCAGAAATGCCATGCGGTGGGCGAAACGTAAACCCGGTTCCCTCAGCATTACCCATAGGTGCTGCAGATTGCCTTTGGCCCATCGGCTATCGCGAGCCAACTCGTCGGCCAGGGTTGGCGGAGATTCTTCGTAACTGCCACTCAAACCTGGCTCCAGCCAGACTTCATAACCCGCACGGCCCATATAAGCGGCTTCCACAAAATCATGGCTCATGATGGGGCCGCCAAAGATCCCGATACCTGGCAATTTGCGCAGGCCGCAATGCTTCATGAAGGGTTCAATACGTAGGATGGCGTTGTGACCCCAGAATGCGGCATCGCCCATCTGGATAGCCGCCAGACCGGCGGCAAACAAGGTTGAGTAAAAGCGGTTGGCAAATTGCTGAATGCGGGCAAACAGGGACTGGCCGTTGATGATATTCGGATTGGTTTGCAGGATTCCCACACCTGGCTCTCTTTGCATAAGCTGAACCATGCGAACGATGGTGCTGCCGGTCATCAGGCTGTCTGCATCCAATACCACCATGTACTTGCAACGCTTTCCCCAGCGCCGAAGAAAGTCTGCAACGTTGCCGCTTTTGTAGTTGAGGTTCACGGGCCGGCGACGATAGAAAATTCGGCCTTCACCTCCCAACTCCTTTGCGACTCTATTCCATGTCACCTGCTCTTCAAGCCACACATCTGGATCACGGCTGTCTGAAAGTATGTAAAACTCGAAATGTTCGATCTGGCCTGTGCGCTCAATATCCCGATATACCGCTTTCAGGCCACTCAGAGTCCAGTGCACTGGCTCGTGGTATATGGGTAACAGAACAGCGGTTTTCGCCATGGGCGTCTGCTGAAGTTCTGCATCTGGGTGGCGTTTGAGTATGGAGTGTCGGTCTCCACCCATCAGCCTGACCACAAACCCGAATACAGCTGTCCAGAAGCCCACAGCGATCCAGGCATAAAGAATGGCAAACAATGCCAGCATACCGATTTCCAGTGCAGTGCCTCCATGGTAAGGCAGCACCCAAAGCAGGTAGTAGCTGGCAACACCGGTTTGGCCGAACACGAACAGCATTAATACTGCCCGGCGCATATTGGCTACCAGACGCCACCGGTGTTTTCCGGGGCCTTGTGTCTTGGATTTATCCACGACAGCGATACCCGATGCTGCCTCTGCACAGGTCAGGTGCCGGCGTGGGGATCTTGACTTCAGGGAGGGTGAAGTATTCAGGCAGCCTGTCCATAGCACTCCGCAACAGGCGGTGGCCGCCGAGGGTTGGGGAGCCGTGGAAGGTTTCAGCTGAAGCCTTTTGGTTAGCGCTTTCGCCAACCTCGGCGACGGCGTCGTCAATTAGCTGAAGCAACTGTCGACAGCGTTCACTGGTCATCTCAATTCCAGCTTCACACAGATAGCTATATACACGGCTGAATACATGCTGGAAGGAAATATCCTCCATGTTTGTCTCCTTGCCCGTTAGTGACTGTCTGTTCTGGCTACCCGTGACCTATGATGAGACGCCCCGCAGATCTGTTTTTGGTCCGAGCAAATATGTCCAGGTTTCGGTAATGGCTTTGCCGTCTTTATTAAGGGTGCCCCTGAGCGTAAGCGGCTTTTCTGTGGGTGGCTTTGCAAGAATCGACAGGCGCCAAACGTCAGTGGTTTCGATGTACTCAACAAAATGCTCCATCACCTCCACACCTTCGCCACCCGTCACATGACTTACAACGGCGGCATCCGGGGGCAGCTCTGAAAGTTCACCGCCTTCGAAATCCACAATCAGACGCAAGGCTTCACCAGAGTTACCCCCAGCATTGTCAGTGCCGACAAAAGTACGTAGCGCACGCGCATTGGGTTGTTCAGTGATACCTGGCTCGCCAAAGCTTACTGAATATTGCAGACGGCGGCTTTGGTTACCCATCACCTTATCCGCTGGTTTGAAGAAGGCAACAATGTTGTCGTTTGATTCCGCACCGGAGGGAATTTCAACGAGCACTACCTCGCCCTTTCCCCAACCTTCCCTGTTTTTGCCGCCAGCCTCTACCCACATGCTTGGCCGGCGATCATAACGAGCTTCGTTATCCTGAAAATCATCAAATTGACGGTCACGCTGGATCAAACCAAAGCCTTTGACGTCTTCTACATGGTGATAGCTCAACTGCAGATCTGCCGGGTTGACCAGCGGGCGCCAGAGCCACTCGCCGGTTTTGCCATCATTGATCAACAAACCATCCGAGTCATGCACCTGAGGTCGCCACTCTCCCCTTGGCCTCAAGGTGTTATCACCATAGAAAAACATGGACGTGAGCGGTGCCTGGCCAAGTTGCTCAATATCACTCCGGAAGAACAGTTGTGCGGTCACGTCCATTCGGGTGCTTTTCCCTGGATGGATTTCAAACCGGTATGCGCCGGTGAGGCTGGCGCCATCAAGCAGGCCATACACCACCATTACATCGCTGTCTGCGTTGGGCCGCTCCATCCAGAATTCGGTGAACGAGGGGAATTGCTCGCCGGATGGCAGGCCTGTATCGACGGCTATGCCCCGCCCTGAAAGTCCGAAGTTCTGATTTGCACCAACACCACGGAAGTAGCTCGCGCCACCAAACACCAGAAACTGGTTTTGTGTGCCTTTATCTGACAAAGGGTAGGTTAACTTGAACCCGGCATAGCCCAGATCAGCCGGAATACGTTTGGCCATTTCAGGATTGGGATAATCAAACCGGGTTTTATCAAACCCGACGGGATGCACGCCTTCACTATCGATGATGTTCAATTTGACAGCGTGGGAATAGAAGCTGCCTTGGGGGATCATCATCACTTGAAAGCGCGACTTGCCTGAGCGCCAAAGGCTTTGCTCAGGCTTGAACCGGATAGATTGGTAATCTGAATAACCAAGGTTAGCGAGGAAGTCTGGTGCTTGCGCTGGCTGCTCGTATTTTTCATGGGCCAGGGTTTGGGCTTTGTCTGAGACATCTTTGAATCCGAACGCCAGAGTGTTGCCGGAGAGCACCATTAAAATCGCAAGGGAAGATAGAAACCCGGTTCGCCGTGATCCAGTCATGCCAGAACTCCTTGTAAGCCAGCTTATCAATGTAGCACCAGCTACACGGCAGGCTTCAAGTGACATCTTGGTAAGGGGGTAGTCAGATACCGACTGAAATGGAAAAAGAGAGATCCGGGCTTGTAGGCATGAGGAGTGCAGTATTGGAGGCATTAAGCATTTGCCCGACGCTCAAGTCTGCACGGAAATCTCTGGAATAGAGCTGGAAAGAGATTTCGCCAGAACTGGTGCTGCCAAACCGGTCAGACTGCGCCTCCGAATAGGGTGCCCAGCCTTGTAACAGGGAAAGTGTGATGGATGAATTAAGCTCGGATCCAAAAGGCCAGTGATAGCCGGGACTACGAGCATTCATCTGAAGCAAGCCGCCCTCGACAACCCGCAGGGTCTGGCCGTTAAACCCGCGCATCAGGCTTGGCCCTGCAACGACCATATACTCGGAGGATGGCAAGTCTTCGGGCGCGAATTGATATCGACCGTTAAGGCCAAGGTTCCAGCTCAAAACCTCCCGACTGAGAGAAGCTTCCACCGCCAATTTATGGAAGCCCTCAGAATCACTATTGTAGCCCTCCGCACGTATTGTTTCTTCTGAATCCACCCCGCCAATGGCGGTCAGTGATGTTGTGGCATAAAAGCCGCCCATCAACTCTTGTGAGGCGCTTCCTTGCAGCCCAAAGCTGGAAAGCTGGTGCGAGGCATCCTCAAGCCATATCTCGTCTTCGAAGGCACTACTTCTGCTACTGGTGTAGGAAAACAGACTGCCAACCTCGATCCCTTGCCATGTCCAAAGCGCCCGTTTACCGGTTACTTTTAGGTTGCGCCGCTCACCGTAAGTATCGTAACGCTGGCCGGAACCGTTCACCGCGCCAGCATAGTCCCGATTCTCAAGATCAACCTGGAAGTGACTGCCCGCCAATGGAAACGAATAACGTAGCGCCAGTGTCGTCGATTCTGCACTTCCCTCTCTTGCCACTGAGTCACTAAAATCAAGACCAAGAACGTGCTGAGACCAGATCAGGCTGTTGCTGGTCAGGTTAAGCCGGCCATCCGCTCTATCGTTGTTCTGGGTGGAGTCACCGGAAAGCTCAACATGCGAAGCTACATATTGGGTCACAGACTGCAGAAGGTCGGCCGGATACAGATCCCACAACGGCGACTCGGCCCGAGACTTGGCACTGGTAGCTGATGCCTGGCCGGCAAAAAGGCCAAATATCAGGGTTGTCAGCAGGATGGGTCTCACGCTGTGCCTCATTGAAGTGAAAAGTCAGAATGACGATCCTTACAGATTCGCCCTGTTACTCTAAAAAACCGAGATCGGATAATCCAGTGCCGATTTCCAAAACTTACAATTTTAATAATCATTAAAACAGTAGGTTATAGCGACATTTAGAAGTAATTAATTAAACACCAGCGCCAGGTCTCTATAAAGTGCCCTACCTGTACAGGCGATTACAGAATGTAATGATTCCTCTTTGCTCTCTCCATTCCGGCAAATAACTTGGTAAACTCTCCAAAATCATGGAAACGCTACAAATCCCGACCAAAGGAAAAATCCCAAATGATCAAAAAATGCCTCTTCCCGGTTGCCGGTTACGGTACCCGCTTCCTGCCTGCCACCAAGGCGATGCCCAAAGAAATTCTGCCGATAGTGAACAAACCTCTGGTGCAGTACGGTGTTGAGGAGGCCTCTGAAGCCGGCATTCATGAATTCGGTTTTGTGACCGGTCGCGGCAAGCGGGCAATCGAAGATCATTTCGACATAAGCTACGAGCTTGAGCACCAGATTGCCGGCTCAGGAAAAGAAGGCTTGTTGTCATCCATTCGGGAACTGATTGACAACAACACCTTCGCTTTTACTCGCCAAATTGAGATGAAGGGGCTGGGCCATGCCATTCTTAGTGGCCGTAACCTTGTGGGCGACAATCCGTTTGCAGTAGTACTTGCAGATGACTTTTGCGTTGGCCCGGGTGAAGGCGAAGACGGCGTATTGGCACAAATGGTTAAACTTTATAACCAGTTCCGCTGCTCCATTGTCGCCATTGAAGAAGTTCCTGAGGACGAAACCCACAAGTACGGTGTTATTGCGGGCGAGTCCATGAAAGATGGTCTGTATCGCGTTACAGACATGGTTGAAAAACCTGCTCCGGAAGATGCCCCAAGCAATCTGGCGATCATCGGTCGTTATATTCTCACACCGGATATTTTCGATATTCTGGAGCGTACCCCTGCAGGTAAAAACGGTGAGATCCAGATAACCGATGCGCTGCTTGAGCAAGCGAAAAACGGGTGCGTTCTGGCCTACAAATTTAAAGGCCAGCGCTTTGATTGCGGCAGTATCGACGGGTTTGTAGAAGCGACCAACTACGTTTACGAGAACATTTACAAAAAGCAGTAATGGGGTTAAAACCCACGTGCTATTTCTGGGCGCTCAGGCGCCCAGAATCTGCAGAATCATGCGCCGGTTCTCCGCAGTCGTCTTGCGGAATCGGCGCAGCAGTTCACCCTCCTCATCCGACAACTGAATCCTGTCTATTTCCTGCTCAAGCTCTTTCAGTGCCGTTGACAGGTCATCACTGTTGCTGAAAGCGAGTCCTGGCAATTCAAGCTGGCCGCCGCCCCCTGGCTCGGTAAGATCCAGCATGTCTTCCAAAGGCGTTTCGGTCTTTATGCAGAAATCCAATAGTGCGGATACATCCGGATAGGTACGCTGTCTCGCATCCGACGCTTCCCAACTTACAACCTTGGCTTCTTCAACGCCGCAGATCTCTGCTACGTCCTTGCTCGATAGACGCCCTGCCTCACGTATTTGCCGCAACCGACTATTGAATGTCTGCAGGTAACGCATGGTATTCGCCTCTGCACGATTGTTCGAAAAATAAGTTAATCACGAAATGTAACGCACATATAACTTTATAGGAAATTAATGGTTCCGGGTGCTTTTGGTGTTTTTGTGCGGCGCGTTACACTAATTTGGGACGGGGCGCCTCATTTTGACTATATTTTGGCCGGTATGGACTAAACGACACCGCACTTGACGGACAACCCAATAACTGAAAAGGTCAGATGAATGCTCCCGAAAGCGCTCGCAATCAGTCTATTAGTTGCTGCCTGCACAGTGATTGGCACTGGCTACCTGCTGTCGGAAGAAAACCGCTTCGCTTTTAGCTGGGAGTCGATGGCTCCAGGGAACAAAGGCCAAAACAAAACTCCCGGCTCTGCCCCCGCTACATTAGCCTCCGCAACACCGGCCGCCTCCCGGACACAACCACCCTCAGACAATCCTGTCGGGTTCATGTTGGCAAAAGTAGCGAATGAGTATGCTCAGTCTGTGCGTTATCCCTCTTGGTCCGTGCCGTTAACTGAAGCCCAGGCTAAGGGATACCGCGGGAACCATTACGAGCCAGTGGTGCTGCCGCTTGAAAACAGCGGCCAGTTTACTGTCACCCTCGAAAAATTCCGTTTTACCCGGGGTGAAGACATACTTGTTGTCGCCTCATTGCAGGGTCCACAGGTGATGGGGCCCTTGCTTCAGGCAAGCTTGGAGCGCCCAGAATCCAGAGACTCGGCCACAAGCACAAATCTGGAACAGGATACCCAAACAGGGTATTACCAAGGCAGCCTGAACTCCGACCAACAGCCCGGAGACTACCGGCTTGTTGTTGAGGCAACAGTGGATGGCAAGCCTGTCAGACACGTTTCCAGCCTTACTATCGAGCCTTACCTGGGAGACTTTGAAGGGCTTGACGACACCTACGTGAGTAACAACAACCTTGTCATTCCAGTAACATTCTCGCCACAAGATTCTGGTTTCTTTGCGTTGTCTGCACAGCTCTACAACGGCCAACAACCAATCGCACAGCTTCAAGCCGAGAAACGCCTCGACCGCACATCAGACACTATCCTGCTGAGAGCTCACGGCACTGTACTTGCCAACAAATCATTCGATGCAAAACTCCAACTGCGAAATTTGCAGATACGGCAACTGCCGGCGAAACCCGGTGACCGCACCCATTATGCCTACGGTCCGAGTGAAGGATTCGACTTTGAGCCGCCAGATCTTGATGACCTTCAGGACACCCCAGCGGCAAACCCCGAATCAGAACAGCGCGCAGCGTTGCTAAAACAGCTGGCTGACAAGTTCTGAGTTAGCAAAAAAAATAATAACCAAGCAAACGGAGCAATCATGAAAACAAAAATGACCCGAAATGCCTGTAAAATTACGCTAGCTGCGGCTCTCACCAGCAGTATGATTGTGCAGTAATTTTTGCATAATCGTTTCGCACTCAACCGGCGATTTGGTGACACGCTACCTGCTTGAGAATCAGGCACGCTGGTTGCAGAACGAAGGTTTGCCCCCGCTGAAAATTCTTGCCTCCATAGATTACTCTGGTGCAGGTGGTGGTACCGAGTTGGCTAACTTGGCTGTAAACCTCGCGTATAACCCCACTTGGTATAACTGGCCTTTACGCGCTGCGGTACAGGCGTTCACAGGAATAGAGCCAGAGCCCGGAAAACTGGGGGTAGTCAATGATCTGCAAACCAATACCGCCAGAAACCTGGCTCTAAGCCCAAATTCTATCCCAAGGCTGAGGTTCGTCGCAGGTGGCTCATCCTACGGCGGTATTACCAAACCATTCATCGCCGGCACTGACGATGGCGTTGTCCCAACCCATTCAGCCTGCGGCGCCACCTCTGCGCAGGGTATCGATTCCTGCTCTGGCAATCTCAGCCTTGCAGGTAAAGTCGGCAACCAGAATGGCCCTGCCGGCCTTTTCTACAACCACTACCCGGTGCTTATGAATGAGGGAGTGAGCCATAGTGGTGTGCTGGGTTCTGAAACCGGAAACATCTCGGTTCCAGTCGTGAATAACACAACTCTAAATGGCCTACAGGTGGATTTTGCCAGCAGAACCTACGGTAAACGCCCATGGTGGAAACTGTGGGGGTCCAAAGACCAGTACATAGAGGTGCCAGGCTCGGATCAAACGGATATGTCTGCACTTGTTTACACTACGCTTAACAACTAACAGCCATTGGCTTTAGCGGTTTCACCGAGCTCAGGGACGAGCCCACTTTCTTTTTTACTTCGCAAACTATACATTGCCAGGCAATAACACTTTCTAACTCTGGTGCCTCCCTACACCATGTCTGACTCGTACAAATCGGATTTGCTCCTCGTCGCCGTTACCCTCCTTGCCGCCGTAAGCTGGATTTTTTCCAAAGAAGCCATTCTACTCATGCCACCGCTGCTATTTATGGCGCTGCGTTTTCTGGTTGCAGGTGGCTTTCTGGCTCTCTTCGCATGGCCCAGCCTGGTACGTCTCAGCAGTGACCAGTTCAAACGCGGAATTGGTGTTGGCCTGGTATTTGGCGTTGCAATGAGCTTCTGGGTCATGGGCCTCTTTCACGGCACCAGCATGGGTGAAGGAGCGTTTTTAACAAGCCTTGGCGTGGTAATCGTACCGATTATTGCACGGCTGGTTTTCAAAGAGGCCCAACCTGCGAGCACCTGGCTGGCCATTCCTGTTGCCATAGCAGGGCTGGCTTTGCTGTCCCTTAAAAACGGATTTAAGCCAGAAGCCGGACAGATATTTTTTGTTGTGGCAGCAACCATTTTTGCCCTGTATTTCACGCTCAACACCCGCGCGGCAAATCAACGCACAACAATTAACCGTAAGGGCGAATCCGTTGAGAGGCGTCGTATCCCTGCCCTACCTTTGACAGCCATCGCACTGCTTACCGTTGGTTTGCTAACCCTGATTGAATCCTTACTGATGGAGCCTTGGCAGCCAACCTTCAGCAACCCGCCTCCGCTTCTGATCTGGTGGGTACTCGCGAGTGCGATTGTTGGAACCGCCGGGCGCTTCCTTGTGCAAACCTATGCCCAAAGCCTGTCTACCCATAGCCACGGAGCCGTTATTCTGGTCTTGGAGCCTGTATGGGTGTCACTGTTTGCGGCAGGCTGGTTTGGTGAAACCATGGCGCCCATGCAATTGGCCGGTTGTGGATTAATCTTCGCAGCATTGATCGTTAACCGCTGGAGTGCTTTGAGTAGAGCTCTTAGGGCCTCGCTGAGAAAAAGTGAAACAGGATAAAAGAGGTTGACCAAAATCTCTGGAGTCAGTATATTTCGCCCCGTTGCAGAATACAGGACCATAGCTCAGTTGGTTAGAGCGCTACCTTGACATGGTAGAGGTCCCCAGTTCGAATCTGGGTGGTCCTACCAATTTTGCAAAAAAGTCACTCAGGCGCGAGCCAAGTGGCTTTTTTTGTTTCAGGGTTACACGATTACGATCCCACCAGCTATACCTCTGGCACCCGCTTGACCGGCAATGATAATGCCACCATCTTTCCGTTCCCTTCCCTGTGAGCAGATTCCATAGATGCCGGCAGGCAGAATTCGGGGCTTCAGAGGTTGCGGAATTGAGGTATAAATTTGGCCGTATCTATGGAATCATTACATCGACCAAGCCACAGCACCTTACACAATAAGAGAACCAACCATGCGTATATCACGATTTTTTGTAGCCTTGGCAATGAGTGCTGCCGTATCAGCACCCGCTAGTGCTCAGCTCGATGTTGAAGACCAGATTGAAACACGCCAGAGCGCATTTACGTTTGCGGCGTGGAATATGGGAAAAATCAAGGCTCAGGTAATTGACGGAAGTGTAGCCTATAACGAGCAGCAAATTCTTGCAGCGGCGAATGCGATTGCTTCGGTGGCCAACTCTGGTTTGGGTGCGCTCTTTGGCCCAGGCACCGCCAATGACAAAAATGACAACACAAGGTTAAAGCCTGTGTTCTTTGACAAGCCCGAAAAAGCTCGTGAGGTTGCTATTGGCTTTGCCCAGGCAGCGACCAAGCTGCAGGAAGTTGCAGCGAATGGTGGCGGTAAGGGCGCTCTCGCTGCTCAGTTCAGCGAGGTAGGAAAGTCTTGCAAGGCTTGCCACGACGAGTTCCGTGCTGACTAAGCCCTGCCTGTAAAGCCTCCTTCACTGTCGCCTACCAACCCAGATCGGGTGCTGGCGGTGGAGGGGGCGACAAAAGCCCGCCTGTTGCTACCCATACAGCAAATACAGCCACCGCTAACGCGATCACGAATGCTATCAGGCCACCGCCTGTCCTCTTGTAAACGCACTCCTCGCTTACTTTTTTACGCCCGGTAACCATCGGAGTAATCAGGTTATCTTTTTTAATCAGGGTATAAAAAAGAACGCTAGCAATATGCAGACCTATCAGGCCGTAAATAAACCACTCCGAGAACTTGTGCCAAGAGGTAATTGTGTCATTCCAGTCAGCTGATACCGCGCGGTAAAGAGGCCCGTTAAACGCAATGGCATCTGTCGAAAACAGCCCTGTAACTGCCTGAAAGCCGACTAGCCCTAGCATGGCCAGAACCGAGAGTGCTCCCAACGGATTGTGCCCCAGTCCTCGCCACTCACCTTTCAGATATGCCTCAATTGCCGAAGGCCCCGGAATAAACTGCAAAAAACGCGCGTAAGTGGAGCCTAGAACCCCCCACATCAAACGAAAGCTGATCAGGCCCACAATGGTAATGCCAAAGCGTTCATGCCAGAGCATCCAGGTACCACCAAGTTTGACTGTTACCAATGAACCGGTAACCGCAGCCACCAGAAGCCAGTGGAAGAGTCGCGTGGGCAAGTCCCACAAGGAGATCGACTTCATTTTCAGTTCCTTATTAAACTGACGTATACAGGCTGTTTACCCGAAACCATACCTGTTTTGCTTTATACTGCCCACTGAATTTCATATACCAATTTAGGGATTTATTTAATGCGACTGGTTATCCGTTATTTTTTTCGGACCTTACGTCTTATTCTGACGCCATTTGTGCTGCTGAGTGAAAAGCTCGGCGGAGGGAAGCCTATAGAACGCAGCCCCGAAGAACAAAACAAAGTGGATGCGGCGTGTGAAAAATTGGCACTATATCAGTTCAAGACCTGCCCTTTCTGCGTCAAGGTTCGCAAGCAGATAGCACAACTGAATCTGAATATTGAAAAGCGGGATGCACAGCACAACGAAACCCACCGAGCCGATCTGGAACAAGGTGGTGGTAGTGTAAAAGTACCTTGCTTGCGAATTGAAAATGAGGATGGAAGCGAACGATGGATGTACGAGTCCTCAGACATTAATGCCTGGCTGGAAGAGCGTTTCGGACAACCTGCCTGATATTCTGGTTGCCGATAAAAAAGGTGCCAAGAGAAAATTGACAAAACCGCTGGAACTTAACGTTCGCAGCGGTTTTTTATAGCAGATCCTTAATCCTTAAGCGGCCATTCTCCGGCGGCGCAGGAACAGACCCATCATACCCAAGCCGAGCAGACCAAGAGTAGCGGGCTCAGGAACTGGAGTGGTTCCTGAGATCTCGTAGAACAGCTTTTTCTTGATGCCAGCGGTGAAGGATTCCTCAAAGTTCGTTGCCAGCAGCGCAAAGGCTCCAGTTCCACCAATCACATTGTTTTCATAGTACTGACGGAGTGATTCACTACCAATAGCAATACCGTTGATAGCATCCACACCCGCAGCCAGTGCATTATTTCTGGCTGTCACGGGATTAGTGCCTGTATTTGCTGTGCCATCACCGGACACATCGATTACCTGACGAGCGCCCGCAAATGCCGCGTTAGTTGGATCATTAAAGCTGAACAGTCCGGTTGAATAATCAACTGCAGAACCGATTCCTGTTGAGCCGCTTCCTGAACGTGTGGCAGCAGCGATTGCATCAGCGAAGTTCACAGCTTCCGTTGCATTGCTAATCAGCGTCCAACCAATCTGAGTTTCCTGACCGTGATCCCACTCAACATAGGTCACCGCAATTTTACCTATACGGTTGCCGCCGTCAGTGTCAAACATTGCACCTTGCACTGCAGCATCTTTGAAAGCAGCAACATAACCATTTCTTTGACCGTTATATTCTCCAGTACTGACACTACCAGATACATCCACAGCCAAGACCAACTCCAGATCTACGGCTACTGGAGCAGCAATTGCTTGAGTTGCTGCAAAGAGTGCAGAAATCACAACACCTTTTAATAACTTTGTGGTTTTCATCTCATTCCCCTCGATAAATCCCTGTTTTATTTTTAGCACCGATCCGTGATCAGCCCTGCAATTAACAAGCAATTGGCGGGCCAAACCCTGCATTATCGTTTATTAACCGAGCGTTACGCCATGTTACATAAAGCAACTTTAGGCGCTGTGTTAACAAGTTGTAAAAAATATCGTCACAATTCAATACTTCAATCCCTGCCAGCTTTCAGCAGAGGAAATTCGCTGCTATAAAACATGTAGAATATATTCCGCCATAAACCAGTCGAGGATAATGGGATGTCACTAAATGGGCCAAAGGACTTTTATACCACCACGATGCGCCGGAGCCTCCTGGCTTGCCTATGCATACTGTTGCCTATGACCACACAGGCGCAAACCTCCGACCAGTCGGCCGTTATCAAGGCACTCAATGCGGTGCCTGTCTATTTCGTGGCTACGGCTTCAGGTTCGGCACCTTCAATCGGTGCCCAACAGCAGGCAGACTTTTCTCCGGTTTTTCTGTACTCACAAGAGGCCAAAATAGCCAAAACGGAGCTTGAACATGAAGGCGCAACAGGCTTGAATGTTGAACGAGCAGAACTGGGGGTTTTGTACAGCGGGGAGCTAAGCAAAAAAACCAAAGGTCTGAAATATGGCTTGATTGCCAACCCGACACAACTGGCAGCGGCCAAGCGCCTGAGTGCCAACCAAAACTTTTCAGAGGTGCCGGTTTTTATTGCCAAGCACAAAAACTCTGGCGAAGTATTGACCTTGAAGCAATCTGATGGAACCCTCGCTGCCCCGTTATTCTTGGAGATTCATAGAATAGAAGCAGCGCTCGACGAACTTGCAAAACAGGCGCCAAATACCGCGGGGAATTTTACGGTAGAGGCCTACCCCCTCAGCGCAATAGTGAATGACATGCAAAGAGGGGCACTGAACCCGGAGAATGTGGTGATGATTCCTCCGGTGAACTGATAGCAACCAGTTTACAGCTAAACCTTGTAGAACTCGCGATACCAGTCAACAAACTTGGCTATACCTTCTTCTACATCCGTAGATGGCTTGTAGCCTACGTCACTGATCAGGTCATCCACATTGGCGTAGGTGGCAGGCACATCACCCGGCTGCATGGGCAGAAGGTTTTTTATTGCCTTCTTGCCGGTCCTCTCTTCGATAATTTCTATGAAGCGGGACAGTTCGACCGGGTTATTACTGCCGATATTGTAGATGCGATACGGGGCCTTGCTGGAGCTTGGATCGGGCGCTGCCCCACTCCACTGATCATTGGGCTGTGCCACCTGATCAAGAGTGCGGATAACACCCTCTACAATATCGTCTATATATGTGAAGTCACGCTTGTGATGGCCATGGTTGAACACATCGATAGGCTCTCCCGCAAGAATCTTCTTGGTGAAGATAAACAACGCCATATCCGGTCGGCCCCAAGGGCCATAGACGGTGAAGAATCGAAGACCAGTGGCTGGTAACTTATAAAGGTGGCTGTAGGTGTGAGCCATCAACTCATTGGCTTTTTTCGATGCAGCATACAGGCTCAGAGGATGATCAACGTTATCGTGAACCGAGAAAGGCATGGCTTCGTTAGCGCCATACACTGAGCTGCTGGACGCGTATACCAGGTGTTTCACCTGATTATGGCGACAGCCTTCCAGGATATTCATAAAGCCAACCAGGTTGGCATCCACATAGGCATTAGGGTTTTCGATTGAGTAGCGCACACCTGCTTGGGCAGCCAGGTGAACCACTCGTTCAGGGCGATGCTTTGCGAAGATATCCGCCATCACAGCGCGATCTGCCACATCCTGGCGCACTTCTGTGAAGCCAGGGTGTCCGGTCAGGCGTGCAAGCCGGGCTTCCTTGAGGTTTACATCGTAATAGTCGTTAACGCTGTCAACGCCGATCACCTCGTCTCCGCGCTCAAGTAGCCGGTGCGCCAACTGCGCTCCGATAAATCCCGCGGTGCCCGTTACCAGAATCTTCAAGTCTTTCGCTCCTTTTAAACCGGCTAACCGGCGTTTAACACGCTCAGAAAGTAACGCCTGCGCTGAAGAAGGGGCCATCGATTTTCACATCGAATACGTCGCTTCGATCTTCATAATCAACTGCAATCTGGCGATAGCCTGCGCGCAGTTGCAGCAGAGAAATGCTGTACTGACCATAAACGTTGAAATCGCGAATTGAATCACCGTCAAAAGCGATGAAATTACCTTCAGCGCCAACGGCTACGCCGGTCAAAGGCAAATCAAAGCGGGCAGCGATATAGCCTAAGGGCAATACAGCATCGGCTTTGGTTTGCTGTGGCGAGCTGCCAGTTTGAGTAACTAAAAGTTCTCCTGAGAAGTCGCGCACGGTTAGTCCTAGATCAAGATTCACCCAGTTATCGAGAATTTCGTAATACAGAGTGAGATCGAGTTGCTCAAGGTCTAGTTCGGAGTAGACATTGCCAATGGCAACACTGCCATAGTCGCTGGTAAGTGTGCCATTACCACTTTGCTGGATCAGCGTATAGGCCAGACGAACGTTCGGCAGCAGGGGTACCGGATGCTCAAAATAGATGCTGGCATCGGTGTTTCCGTCGTCCTTCAGTCGCAGCTGGTCATGTACATCAACCGAATCGCTGCCTGTGGAAACCTTTCCTGACACGTCGGTATCCCAGTAACCCACACTAGCACCAAGACCCAACATGTCAGCTTGAGCCAGAGGGGTGGCCAGGATTAAAGAACTGCCTAATGCAAGTGTGAGTTTACGCATGGTGCACCTGTGTCATTATTATCTGTTTGAATATCTGGTTAAAAATCAGTCGAAGTTAATACCGATGCGACGACCAACTTCTTCGTAGGTTTCAATCACGTTGCCCAGCCCCTGCCGGAAGCGATCCTTGTCCATCTTTTTGCGGGTTTCCTTATCCCAGATCCTGCAGCCATCCGGGCTGAACTCGTCACCCAGCACAATTTCACCGCCACTGCGGCCGAATTCCAGCTTGTAGTCCACCAGCAGCATTCCGGCTTCATCAAACAGGTTTTTCAGCACGCCGTTTACCTTGTAGGTTAACTCTTTCATGCGTGCGAGTTCGGCCTCGGTCGCCCAATTAAAACTGACAGCCAGCGACTCGTTTACCATGGGATCGTGCAGAGCGTCATTTTTCAGAAACAGCTCATAGGTTGGCGGGTTAAGCTCCAGCCCTTCTTCTACCCCCAAACGGCGGCAAAGGCTGCCTGCAGATACGTTTCGCACAACGCATTCTACGGGAATCATATCGAGCTTTTTAACCAGCGATTCCGTCGCAGACAACAAGCCCTCGTGGTGTGTTGGCACGCCTGCCGCTTCCAGTTTGTCCATGATGAACGCGTTAAAACGGTTGTTCACCATGCCTTTGCGGTTTAGCTGCTCTTTCTTTTCACCGTCAAATGCCGAGGTATCGTCACGGAAGACAAGAACAAAGCGCTCTGGATCATCAGTGCGGAATACAGATTTGGCTTTGCCTGCGTAGAGTTCTTCGCGTTTTTCCATCGTAAGTCTCCGAAACGGAGGCCTGCGCTCTGCAGGCACCCCTTCTAGATCAGTATAGGTATTCGAACAGCTGTGTCAGTAAATCCTCTGGCTTATGATCACCGCTGTACCCCTCAGTAACTTCAGCAGTAACCCTGACTTCGGCATCCCGCTCCACCAGATTCACCGTATGGGTATGGCGAGGGGTTTCTTTGTCGCTGAACCAGCCAAACCACCCACCTTTGAGCTCATCTGCACTGCGAAAATCGACGAAAAGCCAGCCTTCACTTCGGTTGAGGTCAAGCACAGCAATGCCCGATTCAGTTAGAGCCCGGTTCACCTCAGCCCAAGCACGGCCGTAGTCGAGATCCATGCCAATGGCCTGCGCCTTTTCATTTTCAGATATCAGTTTTACCAGTGGCTTGGCAACCAGGCCGGACGCTGCGCGCGAGAAGGATTTATTTTCTTCACGGGCCTGCAGGAACTCACCCATATTGGCAAGAAGGCGCTTCTGCAATGCCATCTGATTTTCAGAGGGCTCGGCAATTCCACTCCAGGGGATCAACTCTCCTGGCCAGGATGCTCCTTCCTCCAAGCCTTCCCCGGAAACGAGCTTGCGCACCTGGATTTCCGTGGTTTTACGCCTGACGCCCGGAGCTATACGAACTTGCAGAATTGCTTTGGGCTCGGCCGTGGCCTCATCGACAGCAACACCGGGAAGCTCAAGCAACTCACGGGCACGCACGTTGTAATTAGCCAATTCGCTCTGCAACAAGCCCAGTTGCGGACTGTCGTGGGCAACACCAAGACCTTGTTCGTTCATATAACTGGTTACAGCCGGCCAGATTCGCCCAGGCACATCGTTTACCAGCAACCATGTACGACCATCAAGCTCCTCAACCACATAGTTCTCTTCGAGAATTTCAGAGGTCATGTCCGGAGGACGAGGGATATCAGACGGATAAAGTTTGCTGCCATCTGCCGGGTCAATTTTCCGGACGGGCATTACCTGGGAAAATCGGGAAGGATCCGCGGTTTCCGGCAGAGCCAGCGGCTCTCCCTCTTTCTCATGTACGTAGCGTTCAGAGCGATCTTCCAAAATGCCGCACCCGGCTGTTGCCATAGTAAGCAAAAGCCCGGATACAACTGCCAAGTGTCGGGATGAAACAAACTTACGGGTTCTTGAAAGAACCTGCATCGGCCTTCTCTCTGTGTAGGACTGTTTCAGATGTGGTATCGGCAAACTCAGAGAACACCCGAAGCTTTCATTGCTTCTTCCAGCTCTCCGTGGAATTTCTCGCTGAACTGAGTCAGCGGAAGCCGAATCCCCTCACCGATCATGCCCATACGCTGAAGCGCCCATTTCACGGGAATGGGATTGGCTTCCAGGAAGAGTTTGCGATTCAAAGGCATCAAGAGTTCGTTCAGGCGCTCCGTTTCTTCCCGGTTGCCCGCAATAGCCGCGGCGCAGAGATCGGCCATGGCTTTTGGGGCTACGTTTGCGGTAACAGAAACGTTACCCTTCGCGCCGGCGAGAATAAGTTCAGCTGCAGTAGCGTCGTCGCCGGAATACACGGCCAGGCGTCCATTGAGGGCTTCAATCAGCTCCGCACCCCTGGGAATATTGCCTGTGGCATCTTTAATCGCAACAATGTTCGGGATGTCAGCCAAGCGCAGAACTGTTTCATTCAACATGTCACAGGCTGTGCGCCCAGGTACGTTGTAGAGCATCTGGCTCATGCCGGGAACAGCTTCAGCAATGGCTTTAAAGTGCTGGTAAAGACCTTCCTGAGTTGGCTTGTTGTAGTAAGGCACAACCAGAAGACAGGCATCCGCACCCAGTTTATGGGCCTCGGTTGTCAGGTAGATGGCTTCGCGCGTACTGTTGCCACCCGTGCCGGCGATAACAGGAATCCGCCCATTAACGCGCTTGATGATGTAACCAATTACCCGGCAGTGCTCTTGCTGATCGAGCGTTGCGGATTCGCCGGTGGTTCCTACAGCAACGATACCGTCGGTACCATTGTCCAGATGAAAGTCGACCAACTGGTCCAGATGCTCCCAGTGAATGTCACCGTTTGGATGCATGGGCGTGACCAGTGCGACAAGGCTACCCGTAATCATAAAAGCTCCATCCGAATAAAACGAATATGGTAATGTTGGGCACGAACTGACACAAGGAAATTAAATTACACTTCGTCCGAACTGGTTGAGAAAGCGGGTTTCTTTACCGGCCAGGCAAAGAATACAGCTTTCAACATGGTGGCCAATGGAATGGCAAAGAAAACACCCCACAACCCCCAAATACCGCCAAAGAACAATACCGAAATAATGATAACAACCGGGTGCAGACTGTTCACTTCCGAGAACAGCACAGGAACCAGTACGTTACCGTCCAAAGCCTGAATAACGCCGTAAATCACCATTACCCAGATAAAATGACTGCCCCACCCGAAAGCGAACAGTGCAATTACGGCTACCGGAATGGTCACTACAGCCGCACCAATGTATGGAATTACAACACTCAACCCCACCAGAAGCGACAGCAATGCAGCATAGGGTACGCCAAGGAGTTTGAACGCAACATAAGTTGCACCGCCAACGATCAGGATTTCAACCGCTTTACCGCGCACATAATTTGCGCACTGCAGGTTCACCTCATGCCAGATTTGAACCATCATCGGGCGCTGTGGCGGAAGCAGCCTGGAAATAGCCCCGAGCAGTACTTCCCGGTCTTTGAGGAAGAAAAAAACAAGTATCGGCACCAGCACCATATAGATGAGCAGCGCGACCAGATCGGGGATGCTGGACAGCGAGAAAGACACTAACCACTGAGTCATGTGCCCCACTTCGGTATTCACTTGCTGGTAAAGACTTCGGACCGCCTCAGCCGAGATCATGTGGGGGTATTCTTCGGGCAACAGTTCAAGGTACGACTGCAGCTCCCCAATAATACGGGGCGCCTCGCCCGCAAGCGTGCTGACCTGGGTCCATATCAGCGGTAAAAGGCCGAAAATAAAACCTACCAGTACGCTGAGGAACACCAGAAACACCGCCAGTATTGCAAAACCTTCCGGAACGCCATAAGCGTTCAGCCGGGTAACCAGCCCCTGCAGAATAAACGCCACGATAAGCGAGGCGATAGCCGGTGCCAACATGGCACCAAACCATATAATGAAAAATGTACCCGCGACCAAAATCAGAAAAAGAATGACCGCTTCTTCATCTGAAAAGTATTTGTGCGCAAGACCGCGTAAAATTCTGAACATCAAGGACTCCGGAAAATTAACCGCCGCACTCTACCACAAAGCGGAAATGGCCATCAGTTTGCGAGGAACTCACCAAACGGTGGCGGGACAACTCCAGAAAAGCCGGAATATCGCGAGCGGAGCCCGCATCGGTGGCAATGACCTCAAGCGTTTCGCCCGGGGACATGCCGTTGAGCTCCAACTTTGTTTTCAGCAGGGGCATAGGGCAGCGAAGCCCGGACGTATCCAGTGTACGATCAGCCATAAAGAAGGTGCACCATCACAAGACATGAAATTCACAAGCCGGCATTATGCCTCCAGTGATACTGTATTGCATCACAATACCTGTTAATCATCAGATCCGGATTTTTTGACAGAACATGCTGTCACAGTAGCAGTTCGAAACAGGAGCACACTGCATTACATGAACGACGTTCTAATAGAATTTCGCAGGTACCGCACGGTTGCAATCGTGATCATTCTGGCTTTTTTTCTGACATCAAGCCCGGTGTCAGAAGCTCAGGACACTGGCCTCCCTAACATTGGAGGAACCGGCGGTGGCCTTATTTCCGGACACCAGGAGAGCGACATTGGCCAGCAGGTGATGGTGTCGATCCGCCGATCTGCGCCGCGCATTACCGATCCACTGATTTACGACTATCTCAGCGCCATTATTTACCGACTGGTACCCTCAGCCCCTTTGGAAAACCGGGAGATCACACTCGCGCTAATCGACAGCCCAGCCCTCAACGCTTTCGCAGTCCCCGGTGGGATCGTTGGCGTGAATGGCGGATTGTTTCTCAATGCAGCGACAGAGCAGCAGTTTGCGTCGGTGCTTGCTCATGAGCTTGCACACCTTAGCCAAAGGCACTTCGCCCGCCGACTGGAACAGCAGGAAACCAGCGCACCCTTAACACTTGCAGGCATGATTGCCGGCATCGTGCTGTCTGCAGTCACTCAATCTGATATAGGCATTGCCGCCATTGCCGGCACACAGGCACTGGCGATACAAAACATGCTGGCTTACAGCCGCTCACACGAACAGGAAGCGGACCGAGTGGGGCTGGACATTCTCGCGACTGCCGGGATGGACCCAAGGGGCATGCCTGAAATGTTCGAAATCATGATGCGTCAGAACCGGCTGCAGGGAAACAACATGCCGGAGTATCTCTCGACTCACCCCCTCACCCAAAGCCGGGTGGCCGACACCCGCAACCGGGCAGAACAATACCCTGAGAAGACCATTCGGGATGGACAGGAATATCACTTGGTGCGTAGCCGCTTGCAGGTTCACTATGCAGCCTCTCCCGAGATAGCCGTCGACACCTTCGAAAACTATCTGAAAAAGCCAAACGCCGAGTCTAATGAAGTCGTTCGTTATGGGCTGGCAGTGGCCTACTTGAGCAACAACCAGCCTGAAGAGGCCGAAAAGGTCATCAAAGAACTACTGACCTCTAATCCAGGCCGGATAACGTTGCAGGTAACCCTGGCAGAAATATACATTCAGGAAAACAAACTGGATGACGCGCGATCTCTGCTTAAAGAAGCCTTGAACAGGAACCCTGGCAACTACCCGATTACTTCTACGCTTGCAGATGCGGAAATAGCAGCAGGTAACGGCACTCAGGCGGCAGAGCACCTGAAGCAGCTGACACGCAGAATGCCCCAGCAGGAATATCTGTGGTTGCGTCTGGCGGAAGCCGAAGGGATGGCGAGGAACATCGTGGGAGTTCACCGCGCAAGGGCAGAATATGATGTTCTTATGGGGGACCTGGAGTCTGCCCAGAGACAGCTAAGGCAAGCTCAAGAGAAACTGCCTGCCGGTTCGGCTCAAAGACAGGTGGTGGGTGAGCGGCTAGCAGAGATCACTAACCGCCTCCAAACGCGCAGAAACAACTAAAATCAGGTGTTACCCGCCGCCTTCAGGTTCATCCCCGCAGTAAAATCGAGCATGCGCCGCAGAGGCTTGAGGGCGGCCTCTCGGATTTCCGCATCCACCAGCACTTCCTGATCACCTTTCTCAATCACACTCAGAAGGTTTTCCAGGCCGTTCATGGCCATCCACGGGCACTGTGCACAACTACGACAGGTAGCACCGTTGCCTGCTGTCGGTGCTTCAATCAGAGTTTTATTGGGCGCCAGTTGCTGCATTTTATAGAAAATGCCGTTGTCGGTAGCAACGATAAATTCCTGATTGGGTAGTGTTTGCACGGCGTGAATCAACTGGGAGGTTGAGCCAATAACATCCGCCATTTCCACAACCGCATCGGGAGATTCAGGATGAACCAGAACGGCAGCGTTCGGGTACAGAGCCTTGAGGTCTTCCAGGCCGCGGTGTTTGAACTCTTCGTGCACTATGCAGGAGCCATCCCACAGCAACATGTCGGCCCCGGTGGTTTTCTGCACGTAATGTCCAAGATGCTTGTCAGGAGCCCAAAGTATTTTCTCTCCCCTCGAATCAAGATCTTCAACAATAGCTTGAGCACAACTTGACGTGACAACCCAATCTGCGCGGGCCTTTACAGCCGCTGAAGTGTTGGCGTATACCACAACGGTGCGGTCACTGTGCTCATCGCAGAAGGCCTGAAATTCATCTGCTGGACATCCGATATCGAGTGAGCAGGTCGCCTCCAGAGTGGGCATCAGGACTCGTTTTTCAGGGTTCAGAATTTTAGCGGTTTCACCCATAAAACGAACACCGGCCACAACCACCGTTGAGGCGGGGTGTTGATTCCCGAAACGGGCCATTTCTAGCGAGTCTGCAACGCAACCGCCAGTTTCTTCAGCGAGGCGCTGGATGTCGGGGTCGGTGTAATAGTGCGCCACAAGCACGGCGTCCTTTTCCTTGAGGACTGCCTTGATGCGGGATTCAAGCCGCGCCTTCTCATCAGCGCTGAGCGGCTTGGGCTCCGCTGCATGGGCCAGGTGTTCCTGAACAAGGATTCGGTCTTCAACTTTAGTCATGTACAGCTTCTCTCAGTTACTTTCTGCGGCTGAGTATATCATTTCAGACAGCAGTAGCACTGTAAGCACTATAACTTGTCCTGCAAGATCTCTTTGCGCGGCTGAGGAATCACAACTTTATCTACCAGCATCCCCTTGCTCTTGATGAAATCTGTTCCCGCATCTACTGCTGCGGTTACCGCAGCGACATCACCTGTCAGGGTCAGGAAGCCTTTGCCGCCGATCGCCATCGCCAGATGAATGTCGATCAACTCAACGTTGGCTGCTTTTACCGCAGCGTCTGCCGCCTGAATAATGGTGGCAACAGAGAAGGTCTCTATAATACCCAGGGCAGCCGTTTCCTCGATCACCCGGGTGCCGCTGATAGCGGCGAAAACGGACGGGTGAACATTGGGTATAATCAGTTCGTCGACGATGGTTTCGCTGCCCAAATCCAGGCCCGCAGACATGGCAGACTCAACAGCAGCCACATCGCCCGCCACCATGACCATGAACTTGCCCGGGCAGATGGTCCGGTTAAACACGATTTCCACGTTTGCCGCCTTCAACATGGCGTCGCCTACCGCGTAGCCTTTTGCGATTGAATTCATTTCAATCATTCCGATCGCACTTTTATTGCTCATGATTACTTCCCATCCGGAACCCTGTAAAACTCCGTCACATGACGGCGTTAATAACGATACTGTCACCCGTCAGGGTCACTTTGCCGCTTATGCTGGCGTGCAATGGTATGCCCATGCCCTCCTTGGGCGGCGCTGCAATAATATCCCCCTCGCTCACCATATCCCCACTTCGGACTACAGGTTCTGGCTGCTGCCCCATGCGCTGATGCAAGGAAATAACCACCCTCGACGGATTTACCTGGACGTCTTTCCAATGCGCAGTTTTACCGTCGTATTTTGCCAGCCCCAGCTTTCGGGTCAGCCGTTGCGATGGTACGCCTCGATACTCACGCATACTATGCACCTCACGGGTCTGGCCCTGCAGCTGCTCGGGTGTCAGCCACAGATCGTTGGCCTTGAGGTCACGTTTGGTTGATACACAGATATCCCGGGGGTTCAGTTGCTCCGGGCAGGCCCACAAAGTACAAATATTGCACTCGCAACAGGCTTGGGCATGGACTGACAAGGTTTCGCTGACCACACCTGTCGTCAGCAGAGAGCGCATTACCAGATGCGGCTGTATCGGATAACCGAGCAGGTACCTGGGGCACATTTCGGTGCACAGTGTGCACTGATCACAGCCGGATTTTCCGATGCGCTTGTATTGCTGCTCGGTTTCCGAACGCCGCCTCACGAGATAGCTATCCCGTGGCAGCACCAGCAGCCCACTGCTCACCGCTGCAATCGACGCGTCCATGTCGTCAACTACCGTCCCCATCATTGCACCGCCATCAATCACCACCGGATCATCACAGGTAATGGCGCCAGCAAGACTGATAACATCCGCAAAGCGCATGCCTATGGGCAACCAGGCCGTGAAGGGGTGCTCCACCTCTCCGTGCACGGTTATCATGGTTCTGGTAACCGGTTTACCTTCTGCAGCCCTTGCAATGTTCACCAACGTCTCAACGTTCTGAACCGCAACGCCGACATCTTTTGGCAGACCACCCGCAGGGATACGATCCCCTGTTATCTCGTAAACCAGTTCGTATTCATCGCCTGCCGGGTACATGTTTGTCATTCGTTTCAGTTCAATGTTGCCCGGCAAGAGCCCTTCGATATGCGATATCGAATCCTGGTGCTTCTCCTTGATGGCTATAACGCCCCGGCTTGCACCCGTTTGCTCCATTACTAACGCCATACCTTTAAGGAGTTCGGCTGCAAACTGTTGAATGATTGTTTGATCCTTATACAGCAGGGGCTCGCATTCCGCGCCGTTGGCAATCAGGATGTCCGCCCGCGCCTGCATTTTGACGTAAGACGGAAAGCCTCCACCACCAGCGCCGACAACGCCTGCGCTTCTGACCTTTTCAACAAGAGAGTTCATGTCAATCGAGCCGCTCATATATCAATAGGGTTTCTGGCAACCGCCAGAACTGCCTCCTCGAAGGCCTCGCAAGCTGCTCTGCAAGCTGCCTGGCTACCGGTCAGGAATCCCCCACCGTAGTTCGTTTCAGAAGGCGGTGAAAAGAAGGTAGCCACTTGAACGCTGGCTGCTTTCAGTGCCGCATCCATACCGAACATTGCTTCCAGTGGTGGCGCAATCAGATACGCCATCGAATCGCCTCGTTTCATCCCGCCCTCTTTCGACAGGTAGCCACCTGTGGCGGATACCAGATGGGCAAAATACGCGATACTGCCCTCTTCGTTAGCGGAGTAAAAGCAGGCTTCGTTCTCGATAACTTCCTGCGCGCGCTGGAGCCCGGCGATAACATCTGCAGGCCCCGGCCCGGCGATGATGCCGATCACCTCACCTGACAACAAGCCAGATGAGTGGGCGGCACCGGCGTAGAATGACCGTGCGTACACCACATCAACCTGTGCGGCTTTCGTGGCTTCATCCAGCGCCACATAAGTAACGTCATCACTGTCGGCTGTGATCATTCCGATGCAGCGCTGTTCTTTTTTAAGGTTGAACTGTTTCATCATTGCGTCATCGACTGACGCGATAACACGGGTAGCCAATACCGTTGCTCTGATTTCGTCCCGAATTGCCATGATGGTGCTCCTTTCGTATCTTGCCGGGAGTCTTTTTGTAAAGAACTCCGAACCATGTGTCTGAGCCCTTGGCTTCAGCGTTTCATTTTCAGCCCGCTCGCTTTCTGTTCCAGCATTTTGCGTGTCAGATCGACAATAACAGCTGCCGCTTCTATGGGTGGTGTACCGCCTGTATGGATATTGGAAATCACCATACGATCCGACTCCACCGTCTTCTCGGTGGGCTTGTAGACGCAATAACAGCTCAAACTTTCAGACTGCCCAAGCCCTGGTCGCTCCCCAATCAACAGCAAGTTAGCCTCGGCCTGTAGCAGGTTGCCAATTTCATCCTGAGCTTTCACACGACCGTAGCGCAAGAAGAAAGGTGTACCCACGGTAAACCCAGCGCTCTCCAGACCTTTCATCAGAGGCGGTATGATTTCTTCGAGGTTATTGGTGACGGCATCTGTACTTAGCCCGTCAGAAATAACCACCTGAACCTGAGGTGATTTTTTGCAACGTTCTCCGATCGTTTTCTTTGCCTCGTCGGAAAGCTTGCGACCGAGATCCGGGCGCCTGAGGTACTCACTCTTATCGGTGACACAGGTCTGCACTTCCCAGAGATTTTGCTGCTCAAGCCACTCTGGAGCTACTTCCTTGACTACCGTATCTTTGGAACGTGAGTGGTCCGCAAGAAAACGCAGCAGCGAACGGGTGCGAGGCCTTGGGCCAGCGCGGCCCTGGCAAACTCGCGCGGCCGTTTGCTTGACCATGTCGCTGTTTACCGAATCGTTGTGGCCATTCTCGATACCATTCCAGTGCACAAACTTGTCCAGGCTGAGATCTTCCAGCCCCTGGCTCTGATCTTTTACCTCGGCCTTACTGCCAGCGGCTTCAGAGGGTTTGTAAGCCGGTGGGTTGTTTTGCTGTGAACCGTTGCTCTGGGGCTGAACACGGGTTACCTGTCCAGCCGGGAGCGAATGCTCACCCAACTCACGCAACACCGAATTGACGATACTCTGAATTGTTTGCTCGTCCATGGTCGTCACCTCAATCAAAGAAGATGGATGGGTCGCCCGCGCGGGCAGTGAGCTTGCCGTTCTCCATCAGGCCCATGGTCTCCATCCAGGCCTCAAACTCGGGAGCGGGCCGATAACCCAGAAGCTGCCGGGCCGTAGCAATGTCGTGGAAACCGGTAGTCTGGTAGTTCAGCATGATGTCGTCGCCAAGGGGCAAAGACATGGTGAAGTTGCAGCCCGCTGCGGCCAACAGAACGATCAGGTTCTCGTTGGAGTTCTGGTCGGTTTCCGCATGGTTGGTGTAGCAGGCGTCGCAGCCCATGGATATGCCGGTCAGCTTGCCCATGAAGTGGTCTTCAAGTGCCGCCCGGGTAATTTGCTGGTGGTTGAACAGGTATTCTGGCCCGATAAAGCCGACCACCGTATTCACCATGTGCGGCTTATAGCGTCGTGCCAAACCATAGTTGCGCGCTTCCACAGTCACCTGGTCTGCGCCGTGGTGGGCATTGGCAGAAAGCGCAGAGCCCTGCCCCGTTTCAAAGTACATCATGTTGGAACCGGCCAATTTGCAGTAATGCTTGCCCATCTCATAGGCTTCATCGAGCAAATCGACAGTAACACCAAATTCGGTCAGGCCTTTTTCAGTGCCAGACAGACTCTGGAACAGCAAGCCGCCCGGTGCGCCTTTTTCAAGTGCTGCCATCTGGTTGGAGATGTGGGCCAGCACGCAACCCTGGGTGGGTATGTTCCACTTGTCGGTCGCTTCCTTGATGGCGTTCAGAATCCGCAGGGTATTCTCTACGGACTCGGTCACCGGGTTAACGCCAATTACCGCATCACCGCAGCCGTATGTCAGCCCTTCGTAGACCTGCACCATAATGCTGTCGAGATCGTCACGGGTGTCGTTGGGCTGCAGCCGGGCAGAGAAGGTTCCAGGGGTGCCGATGGTGCAATTTGCCTTGGAGATCACGTAGAGCTTTTTAGCGCCCACCATGAGATCGCCGTTCGAGCAAATCTTGCATACGGCGGCGACCATTTCGGCAGTCAGACCTTTGCGCAGGCGTTCATAATCCTCGCGGGTCGGCACATCCGAGAGTATGTACTCTCTCAGCTCGCTGACGGTCCAGTGTTTGATCTCATCATAGATCCCGGTGTTCACGGCATCTTGTATTACCCGGGTTACGGCGTCTTCCTCATAGGGCACTATCGGGTTTTCCCGCAGCACTTCCAGGCGCATTTCACTCAATACCTGCTTGGCAGCCACGCGCTCCTGAGCCGTTTCTGCAGCAACACCCGCAAGCACATCACCCGAACGAAGTTCGTTGGCTTTTGCAAGCACATCCTTTACGTCACGGAACTGATAAACCTGCCCGAACAGTGTTGTTTTTAAGATCATGAAAACCTCCCCCTCTAGGCAGGAAATGCCAGAGATTTGATGGTTAATGGCACAACTTCCCCGCCAAAAAAACTTTCGCCGACATCGATATAGTCACCGGCAACGGCACGCACTTCATCAATAACCAGTAGCTTCTGGGGGTCGATCAGGGGCTGCAACTCCATCCCCAACACTTTCCCCAGGTCGTTCTCCGTCACGATGATTGCAGGTGCCTGGCGATTGCCATGCTGCTGATAATATTCTGCAATCTCTATTGCTGTGTGATGCACCACGCGATAGCTCATGGGCATATCCCTTCCCAGCGCAATGGCGTAACTATCCTCTCGCAAGCGCAGATCCATACGTTCTGCTGCTTCGATAATCTGCTGGCAAACCGCTGGCAGATCGGCTGTCTGCCAATCAATCTGCGGCTCTACTACCGGTATATTGCGGATAGGTAGCGAATCAACATTCAGCCAGATCGAGCTTCCGGAGAGCGACATGGAATAGGCGCCTGCGCCAATAACTGTGGCCTGCTGGGTCTGCAAAGGTACGCGGACATTCATGGCAGACAACGTGGGATGCTTCAGTAACGCACCGCCGAGCAATATGCCTATGTCTTGCCAGTGGAACGGCTCGAGTGCTTCGGTTTTCAAGCTGTAGTAACTGGTACCCACGCCTCCGCTTATAAATACAGCGTCGAACTCACCTGGTTCCTTCAGATCAGACGTCATCATCAGCTTTTGACACAACTCTGAGCGGTTGCCGACGATGACATCGACAACCAGTTGCGCCATGCGACTGACAATTTTTTCAAGGTGATCTGCGCTTATCCGGGCTTCCGGCAACGACTCACCGAACAGGGACTCGATAACCCACTTCGCCGGCTCACGGATTTTTGTTACCGATCCTGAGCGGTCCGTTTTGATCAGGTTCCCGCCGATATTAAGGCAGGCGGTGTCTTCTACACGACCACTGTTAAACACCACGTAATTGCTGGTGCCACCGCCAATATCGATGTTCAGTACCCGTGCATGGTTTTGTTTGGAGTAGTCTCCGGCGCCGCTGCCCCTGCCTGCAATCACAGACTCCAGGTTCGGGCCTGCCGTGGCCACCACAAAATCGCCCAGCCGCTCTGCAAGGTTCAGAACAGTATCCCTGGCGTTCTTCACCTTGGAGGTTTCGCCGGTGATGATAATGGCCCCGGTTTCAATATCGCTGAGTGTGATACCAGCGGCCGCAAACTGATCGTCGATGAACCGCTGCAGCATGGGAACATTCACGGTTCCATCCTCCTGCAGAGGCGTGGGGCTGACAGGGCTCTGGAAAAAGATCTCCCGTTCCACAAACTCATACCGGGGCACCTGAGTAACAGGCGCCCGGTTGACCATGGTGAGCCGTGAAAAGATCACCTGGGTTGTGGTGGTACCGATATCAATACCGACACTGTGTACGGTTTTTCTATTCACAGTTGTCCCTTCGCCTCCTCTGGCGTGGATGAATCAGAGGCCGGCTTGCCGTTCTTTTCAATAGACGCAATCATCCGGTCTGCAAGCAGCATGGCGAACAGTACGGCAGTGATGCCACCAACGAGCTTGCCGATGATGACAGCCATGATCATGTCTGGCTTATTCGCTGCGGTGAAACCCAGGTGGTCACCAAAGGTAAACGCGGCGCTGACGGCAAATGCGGAGCAAAGAATCTTGCCGCGGCTGTCCATATCCTTCATTACCTGGAACATGGGGATGTTGTTGGCGAGGGTAGCAATCAGGCCAGTTGCTGCGGTGGGGTTTACATTCAGCACGTTGCCCATCTTCAGCAATGGCTTCTCGAACCAGCGGGTCAGCAACAACACCATGGGGTAAGCGCCCAACAGGATGATGGCGATGGAACCAATGACTTCGATGGCTCGCATATCTATGCCCGGCTCATCACCCGGGGACATGAAAATCGGATCCATACCGGGAATCAGCGTAATGCCCAGTGTGGTTTTCAGCACTGCAGCCGCAAGGCCAATGGTGATAAAGGCAACCAGAAACTTTGCAAAAATTGAAAACCCGTTGATCATCTTGTTGGGCATAAACCACAGGCCGGCTGCAATCAGGGCAGACACAATAATGACCGGAATAAGGTTCATGAAAATCAGCGGCAGGTTGAACTGTATGGCCTCTTCAGTGCCGGGAATCAGAACCGTAGACGCCATGGCAGCCAGCCCGCCTGCAATACAGCCAATGGGAATGGTCACAATACCCGCGAGTACCCCGGACGCCAGGTAGGGGCGATCCTGTTCTTTGATGATGCCAACGGCAACGGGAATGGTGAATACAATGGTTGGGCCCATCATGGCGCCGAGAATCAGACCGGCGTACATCCAGGCACCATAGTTAACGGTGCCGTCTACAGCCGTGGCCATTTCCTTGGCCAGAAAGTATCCTCCCATGTCGTTGGCAAGCAGTGTAGTGGCGAACATGGCCGGATCAGCACCCAGGAAGGTGTAGATGGGCACAACGACCGGTGACAGTATTTTGGCCAGTACCGGTGCCATGGCGATAATACCGACCATGGCCAGAGCCAGAGCACCCATGGCCTGAAAGCCTTCTTCAAACTCGTTGCCGGCGCCGGAGATGGATTTCCCCACCCGGCCTAGCCCAAGCTTGCCAAGCACCAACCCGGATCCGCCAAACTGCATGAATACCCGGTCCAGAGCGCCGATGACCATAAAGGTCATCATGATATAAAGAATGATCTGGTTTAACGTTTCCATATTCGGCTCTCCGCCTTCTAGCAAAGGGTTGTTATTTGGTACTGCATGCCTCTTCAAGTAACTGCACTATGTCCGCTTCAGTAACGTCCCTCGGGTTGTCCCTGATACACACATCGTCTAATGCATCCGCGGCAATGGCGGCAAAGTCCTCACGCTGAATGTTTGTCCCCGCAAGGCTTCCAGGCAATCCGATATCTGAAAGAAGTTGCCGCACGGCATCGATTGACGCCATACACTGCTCTCTTTGTGTCATTCCGGTGCGAGTCACACCGAGCATGTGCGCAATGGCCGCATACTCCTGCTGACACACCAGTGCATTGAATCGCATCACATAGGGAAGAAGGATCCCGTTGGCGATGCCATGGGCCAGGCGATAACGGGCACCTATCTGATGAGATATGGCATGAACCAGACCAAGCCCGGAATTGCTGAAAGCCAGCCCGGCTTTATAGGCCGCAGTTGCCATGGTGAGACGGGCTGCAACATCGCCACCGTTGCCCACTACCACTGGTAGCGCCTCTGCAATGCTCTGCACGGCGCAGATAGCCAAAGCCTTTGCCAGAGGATGTGAGTTACGTGCCGCGTAGGCCTCAATGGCGTGGGTCAGCGCATCAATGCCGGTAGCCGCAGTCACCAAAGCTGGCAGATTCAGCATAAGACCCGGATCCACGATGGCGAAATCCGGCATCAGATCGACCTGTTTGATCACGAACTTGTGCTTGCGATCAGCGCGCATGATCACACTGATGTCGGTTACTTCGGATCCCGTGCCAGCGGTTGTCGGCACAGCACCTAACCCGATAACCCGGCGACCTTTGAATCCCGGCTCTGCCAGTTGCTGCAAGCTGCTCTGGCAGCTTCCCGCTAGCGCAATGGCCTTGGCGGCATCAAGCGCGGAGCCGCCTCCAAAACCCAGTACAAAATCCGCGTGATTGCGGGTAAGCAATTCTGTGGCGGTCGCAATAACAGTTTCATCGGGCTCCCGGGTAATTCCGGGATAGATAGTGAACTCAATGCCTGCTCGCTCCAGGCTTCTCTCCATGCTCCGCATCAGGCCTTTTTCATGAACCACGCGGTCAGCGACCACCAACACATGCATTACGCCAAGATGACTGAGCATCTCGCCAATTTTGAGAATCGCACCTTCGCCCATCAATGTCTGGCGCGGAGCGTTGAAGTTGAACAGACCACGCGGCGCCAGCTCGTCTACCGTGCGGGTGACGATGCTTTCGATCAGGGCGTTATCGGGCGACTGCTCGGGCGTTCTCATATCATCCGACCCTCTGTTCCTTGGCTCGAATCACGTCCGAATAGGTTGCTATGGCAAGGGGTGTGAGGTAAAGCGGGTGCGAAGGCATCACAATTTCGGTGCCGGGAAACTCAGCCGCGAAGACTTCCAGGAATCCGGGCAGCGCGCACGAACCGCCTGTCAGATAAATGGCTGGTACCTTGTGGCCTTCAATGTGGCCGTGAACAATATCAGCCATTTTCCCAATCACCGGTGCAGCAAGCCGGCACAGTGCCAGGTCTTTACTGGTGCGTTTCATCTCTTCGGCTTCCTCGTAAGGCAAACCGAAATGCCCAGCAAGCGTCAGCGTAATATGCCGACCGCCAGTGGCGTCATCCATCGACCGAACCACCCGGCCTTGCTCAATAATGGCCGTGCCTGTAGTTCCTCCACCAATATCCACTACGGCGGCATGATCAAGCTGCAGCAACTGTGCAACGCTACTGGGTTCATCAATAACGCCTGCCACTTCCAGGCCAGCGGCTTCAATGACATTGGTCGAGATACGTGAATCGGTACCGGGAGGAAAAGACGTGATGACCTGTTCAATATTAATCCCCAGCTTCGCGTTAGCTCGCCGGACCTGCTCCCGGACAATCTGGCTGGCACCGAAGAAATCCACAACCACACCGTCGCGGACAACGTTGGTCCAATCCATGAATGCCGCAATCGGATTACCGGCTGCATCGAGCACTATTGTCTGAATGTCTGCGGTACCCAGGTCAACACCTACTCTGAACTCACCCTGAAACAGGCTTTCAGTGTCGTTATTGATCAGACCAGCGGTCTTCTTCAGTAATCGGTTGACCTCGGCCATTGTCCTGCTCATTTCACTCTCCTTGTCAGACGATCCGGAACGAATCCACCATGGTGCAGCGCCGTTTGCGTACAAACGTGCTGGCGTTGGTAACGCCCTCGCCGGTGGGTGTGGAAATCGTCATGGACGTCCAGCCTTCTCCGCCCGCGCCCAGTCCCGCAAGGCACGGCCCATTCTTCACAAACAGGCTGCAGTTGATTTCCAGCGCCATACGGGAAAGGTTATCGATATTGCGGGAGTGCATAGCTGCCGTGTGGCGATTGCCGGCTTCCAGTTCCACTGCCCAATCAATTGCCTGGTCGGCGTCACGGGCACGTATCAAAGGTATAACAGGGAGCATCATCTCTGTTGTGGCGAACGCGTGATCCCGCTCGGTTTCCGTGACGAGCAAGCGAGTGCCTGCCGGAACGCTGAAACCTGCGGCAGCCGCGATTTTTTCAGCGTCGCGCCCTACCCATTCCGGCTTCGGATGCGGGTTCGGCCCCGGGTATCCTGCAAGAACGAGCCTGGCCACTGCGTCAGCCTGATCGGCATTGATCTCCGCAGCTCCGTGCCGGCACATGGCCGTTTTCAACTCTGTCGCAATCGACTCTACGGCGATGATTTCTTTCTCATCAACACAGATGATGTTGTTATCAAACGATGCACCCTGAACAATGCTGATGGCCGCCCGCTCTATATCAGCGGTTTCATCCACAACCACCGGAGGGTTGCCCGGCCCCGCAGCAATCAGGCGTTTGTCGGTGACCTTGCGGGCTGCATTCACTACTGCTTCACCACCCGTAATGGTCAACAGGTGTATACCGGGAAAACTGAACAGCCGAGTGGCCGCTTCAATCGTGGGTTCTTCAACACAGGTTACGAGATTTGCAGGCCCGCCGGCGCTTACAGAGGCACGGTTGATCAGCTGGATAGTGCGCTGTGAAACGGCCCTGGCTGCTGGGTGCGGAGAAAACACAACCGAGTTGCCTGCCGCAATCATGCTGATCGCGTTATTCAGAATGGTTGCAGACGGATTGGTTGACGGTGTAACAGACGCTATTACACCCCAGGGCGCGTTTTCGATAAGTGACAGCCCGTGATCACCTGTCAAAGCCATAGGCACTACCGCTTCGGTGCCCGGCGTTTTGTCCAGAACCAACTGGTGCTTACGGATTTTATCGTCTACCCGGCCAAATCCTGTCTCCTGAACGGCAAGCTCAGACAGCGCCTGAATATTCTCGCGTCCGGTGCGCCGGATAGCCGCGATGATCGCTTCTCTCTGCGCCATCGTTCTTATCTTTCTATAAGCATCCTGAGCCCCGGCTACGGCATCATCAAGTGTTCTGAAAACGCCGTAGCTTTCACCGTCACGCTGCGGAGAGTGCAACTGCTCAATAACCCTGCGTACGATGGACTCAATCTGCTGTGCATCCATTTGCATCTTCCATCTCCCCCAGGCTGCCCGAGAACTGATGACAGCCCGATAACGGTGGCCTAATAGTTTCGCTGGTATTTCTTGAACCAGGTTTTAGTGCCCCCGGTGACTTCGTCGATAATCCCGACGATACTCAGGTCAACAGGTGTCTGGCCGGTGCCATCCACAGACATCCGGGCGGAACTGCCACTGACTACCAGCACCCACTCACCTTCCCCTGCGCCAAGCCTGTCAGCTGCCACCATGACTGAGCTCTCTTCCTTACCGTCCTGATCGATAAACTTGATCAACGCCAGCTTATCCATCCCCAAACGCTCGCTGCGGACAGTAGCAACGACTTGACCGATAACCTTTGCAAGTCTCATGGGATTTCTTCCAGTTCAGTTAGCCTTGGCCCTATGCTTTCTTACCCTGGTTGGGTTTTCCCGGCTCTACCGTCTTCTTCGGCACAATCGGGAAAATAGCTTCCAGATCCGCGTGAGGCCGTGGAATAACGTGGACAGCTATCAGCTCGCCGAGCCTTTGTGCTGCCGCTGCGCCTGCATCTGTTGCCGCCTTGCAGGCCGCCACATCACCCCTGACCAGAGCAGTGACATAGCCAGCTCCGATCTGCTCATAACCCACCAGTTCAACCCGGGCGGCTTTCACCATGGCATCCGAGGCTTCAATAAGAGCTGTCAGACCCCTGGTTTCAATAATGCCTAGTGCTTCCATCATGCTAGTACCCTCGCGCCTTACGGCTTGTTCTGAAGCCTGCTTCCAGACTGCGTTCATCTGAATAAACCTTTGTCAGGGCCTCCTGATTTCCTCAGGAACCGGAAGGCTTGACCGCCGGATTGATCGGGAAGATCGCTTCCAGGTCTCCGTGCGGACGTGGGATCACGTGTACAGCCACCAACTCGCCCAATCTCTGTGCGGCAGCTGCACCGGCATCTGTTGCCGCCTTACAGGCCGCCACATCACCTCGTACCATCGCAGTCACCAAACCACTGCCAATCTGCTTATAGCCAACAAGCTCAACTCTGGCGGCCTTGACCATTGCGTCAGACGCCTCAATCAGAGCTGTGAGACCTTTTGTTTCAATAATTCCAAGTGCTTCGTTCATGGGTAGTTCTCCTCAGGGTGTTACTACACTTTGTTTACCAGGCATGACGCCACTACGGCCACGTCGACGATTTCGTCGGCAGTGCAGCCTCGTGACAAGTCATGCATAGGTTTCGACAAACCAACCAACATAGGCCCCAGCGCCGTGTAGTTACAAAGGCGTTGGGCAACCTTGTATGCGATATTCCCGGCATCAAGTGACGGAAATATCAAAACATTCGAGTTACCTTTCAGGGGGCTTTCGGGCGCTTTTTTCAGAGCAACCGAAGGCACAATAGCCGTATCAAACTGAAGCTCCCCATCAATAATCAGTGATGGATCCAGGGTGCTCGCCAACTCAAAAGCTTTCCGTATCCGCTGGGCTGCTGGATGCTGCGAACTACCCTTGGTAGAAAATGACAGAAGCGCAACTCGCGCCTTCTCGCCAGTGAGAGCCTCGAAGCTACGGGCAGAATCGATGGCAATACTCGCAAGTTGCTCAACCGTGGGCTCAGGTATCACCCCGGCATCTGCGAACAATCTGAAATCCTGACCCTCCGCAGAAGACATCAGAAAAAATGAGGACACGGTTTTATCACTGCCCTTAACTCCGATGACCTTGATTGCTGCCCGGATTACGTCACCACTGGTGGATACATTTCCGGCGATGCATATATCTGCTTGTTCGCACTTAACCATCATGGCGCCAAAATACAGCGGATCACTCAGGAGCTTATAAGTTTCCTCCCTGCCCACTCCCTCGTTTTCAGCAAGGTAGGCGTTGACGAATGAATCCATCCAGCGTGAGCGCTGCGGGTCGACTATTGAAAAAGACGACATTGCCAATCCTGCGCTTTGGGCGTAATCACGAAACTCGAACGGATTACATAAGAAAATCGGTTGCGCCAGCCCTTGCTGCTGAAGTTCATTTGCAGCCTGCAGAACACGCGCATCGAGCGCATCAGGAAAAACGATGCGCTTGGGCGCTTCGCGGCAGGCTTTTTGGCACTGCTCCATCATCCGGATCATGAAATTCCTCCAAAGTCGGGAAGAGATCCGGTTGTTTCCACCACCAGAGTCATCAGCATCAAAACGTAAATAGCGCTGCTAAGCCGGTTCAGCCCCTGAACAATATCCGGCCGGGTGAGATCAAAGCTGTCTGTCTGGAAGGTTCTGCAGGCTTCTACTTCCGCCTCTCGGGCCATCGCCCTGAGGACGTTCAGCAATGACACATTTGCACCGTGCTTCAGCTCCGGAACGATATGGTCGTGCCCGAGATATTTCAGGGGGTTATGGGAAATGCGGTGAATGATTTCATCAGACAGGTCACCCATGCTGATTTCATCCTGAGCCTCACCGGTCACTTCGCTGCGCAGAAGATTCCCCATGAAAGAACGTAGGTCTGCGAGCCCATGGCGCAGCATCGGATACTTTTCAAAGCTCAGGGCGAACTGGGTCTGCACCCAAACAGTTTGGGAAATGAGCGTATCGAGCTTGCCACGCAGAGCAATTCTGGGGTGTGTCTTGGGAACCAGTTTCTCGCCGTCCAGCAGCGTCAGCAGTTCTGTCTTCTTTTCAACCTGGCTATGGCAAACCGAGCAAAGATTGCCCGGGCGCTTGTTCGCACTTGTGAGGGGGTGAACGGAAGATTTCTGCTTAGCGCCGGTTTCAGATTCATCAGGAAGGAAAACCCGGCCGTCATCACCGATATATTTGATGCGAATTTTGCGCTCAGCGAGCAACTGACTTGCAGAAGGAGTGAGCCTGGCCCCTGCAGGCAGGTGCACCTCACTGCCATGGGCCAGACCATGCTCGGCTCGCAAACTGGTTTCTGTAATCCAGGATGGCATCAATACAACCCCTTTTATTGCGCTGACCAGTCCGCTGGGTAAGTCACATATACAAAGCGTACTTTCCCTGGCGATCCAAATTCGATAGCCGCGCCCTTGGGTATAAAAAACACATCCCCCGGCTTTCCGATATGCGTCTTATTGCCGCAGGTGATGTGCAGTTCACCTTCCAGAACCACGTCAATTTCGTCGTAATTCAGTGTCCATGGAAAACTGCAGTTGTCCCACTGCATGTAGCCGGCCGCTATAGAGCTGTTGTCGGCAGAACCAATCACATCAGTCAGCCCTATAGGCTTGCCACCCGCGCCATCAAACTTTCCGGGTTTAACAGAGGCGCCGCGCACAAGAACAACACCATTGGGCGCTTTCTCCCGTTCGCACGAGGGGCCTTCCGTGTCCTGGTGCTGTAACTCCTTCAGGGCTTTTTCAATCAACTGGTCAAGCAGACTGGAATTCTGATGCGCGGCCGGAAGCTTTTCCCTGACGGCCTTTTTAATAGCTTGCAAGCTATCAGGGCGGCTGCCTGCCAAGGACATGCTGTCCTTTTCAGGTACGCTGTTGATCGGAACGTCAACAATTTTCAAACCCAGCTTTTTGGCGACATCGCGGGCTTCTGGCGTGATGATGGTGCGCTGAGGCGCAACCTCCACAGCAGTCTGCCCGTTCCGGTGAAGCTCCTTGATCGTCTCAGCCGTTAGCAGAGATTTCATAATCCGGCCCCTATCAGATTCAAATCAACATTCGTTTTCACCAACGCCCGCACTTTCAGCAGGTTTTTCGCTGGCTCCCATACTGGCGTCTGGCATTTGCAAACTGATCAGAAAGGACCTCAAAGCAGCAACACCTTCACCTGTTGCTGTAGAAGTCAAAAAATATGGTGGAGAAATATTGTGATCTGCCAATATTCGGCAGGCTTTGTCAGTATCGGCATCCGGTAAATCGATCTTGCTGACGACACCAATCACCCGCTTGCCAGGGTAAACCTGCAACAGGCCAGGAGGTAAAGAGAAAGCCCTGCTATTCGCGGGCTGGAGGTACACAATCGTGCTGATCTCCGCGATGGTCGAGAGCAAGGCGCCGTAATAGGCGGGACGGCTGATGAACTCCCCGGGCGTATCCACAACCTGGCTAGGATGAAAGACAACAGCCTGAGTTTTCAGCACTTGCTCACCGGACTCCAGTAGCGCCAGAGTGAGCGCCGTTTTGCCGCTGCCGACATCGCCCACCAGAACAAAATCTGCCAAGTCAGGATGAAGTGGTTGTTTGCTCACATCCCTGTCCTTCAAGTCCGAGTTGCCTGACATACTCTGTATCCCAGTGACAATTCCAACGTAGACAGAATGGAGCCCAATGCTTCTTCTACCGAACCGATGCTACCGGTAAGGACGAGGGCGCCCGAAAATCGATCCAGAAATCCGATTTTCACCGATGCGAACTTGGTTGCCACATCTCCGGCAATAATGGCCGTTTCGCCAGGCGTAAGAGTAAGAATGCCAATTGCCTCTGCATGCTCAACCCCAACTTTGTGACACAGCTCCTCAGTCGGGTTCGCAAGCAAATGCGCAAGAGTTACCTGCTTACCAGGAACATACTCCTGAATAATCCGTTCTATATCGGATGTACCACCGGAATTACTCGCAGACACTATAAAATGCTCCGCTTCGTTAGGCGCTTGAACGGCCTAATCGACCAGCATAAATCTCTGGCGTCGTATTCACGTTAGTCTGTTATCGTTTAAAATCCAGTCCTCCCTCATGCAATGTGATAAGGAATTGACGCTGGTCAATACATGATAAAGGTGGGGAAAGGGCTTTCGAAGGCTTGGGTGGGCAGCGCAGCTGAGGTGCACGAAAAGCAGGAATGCAGGGATATATTGGCAAAAAAAAAGGACTGCATCTCTGCAGCCCTTAAGCTTTAACTCGCAATGCTTTTCAATCTACCGAATCAAGCTTTGTAAACTAACGAACCTTGATTCTTGGTACTACTGATAATGGTGGGTCGTGATGGATTCGAACCATCGACCAATTGGTTAAAAGCCAACTGCTCTACCAACTGAGCTAACGACCCTAAAACGGTTGATCAGTGCCTGGTGACCCTGATCGATCCCGGAGCGGCTCAGCAACTGCTCCGAAATATCGAATATGGTGGGTCGTGATGGATTCGAACCATCGACCAATTGGTTAAAAGCCAACTGCTCTACCAACTGAGCTAACGACCCAAGCGAGGCGCATATAGTAATGATTTTTCCCTGACGATCAACCCCCTCTCGTCATGTTTTCTGTTTTTTTTCCGATTATCAGCTTATTGAGCCTGACCTGACCCCAAAAATTTTCTGGCAAGTCCTGCTGCATCACTCTCAGGGTAGTCGCTTACAACTTGCTCCATTTGTCTGCGTGCTTCGGCTTTCTTGTCAAGCCGATCAAGGGTTACACCCAGTTTGTACACGGCATCCGGCGCCTTGCGGTGGTCCGCATAACGGGTTGCTACAATGGAGAACGCCTGCCTGGCTTGCTCAAGCTGAGGCTTGACCAGATACACCTCACCCAGCCAATAGTATGCATTGACCGTAAGATCCCCTTCGGGATACTTGTCTATAAACTCATAGATGCGGCTAATGGCTTCGTCGTATTTTTTCTGACTATGAATAAGGTCCTGAATGTCGTTGTACGCCTTCCGCTCTTCAGCTTGCGGCTGACGATACTCTCGTATAGCTGCAGGCTTGCTCTTTCCGGCAGCCCCGCTGGCTGTTTCTGTGGCTTGCGGTTGGGCAGATACTTTCTCTGAAAGATCGAGTATGCGCTGGTCGAGATCAATGTAACGATCCCTGCCCTGATCCTGCAAACGTTTTATCAGATGCCTCTGCTCTTCCGATTCCCCCTGCAGACGCCGTACTTCACCCTGGAGCTGCTGAATCATGTAAAACAATTCAGACGTGGCCTGGCTGGTATTGGCCTTGCGCTGGGCTTCTGAGGCATTGTTCTGGAATGCGGGCGTAGATGATTGCGCCAGCGTTATCCCCGCCTGCCCTAAGGCAAGCGGGAAAATCACTGCCGCCATGAGCTGTTTTCTCATGGGTTTAACCTGATGTTGTATGTGCGTTTACTCGAATACGAGCTCCACACGGCGATTTTGTGCCCATGCGCTTTCTGTAGAGCCCATAACCGCCGGTTTCTCTTCACCATAGCTTACGGTTTCCATCTGGCCCCGTGAAGCGCCATTCACAATCAGGAAACGCTGAACGGCATTCGCACGACGCTCACCCAGTGCCAGGTTATATTCTTTCGAGCCGCGCTCATCACCGTGGCCTTCCAGACGAACCTTCTGGCCAGGATTGCTGGACAGGTAACGGGCGTGAGCCATGAGTACGTCACGGGCTTCCGGCTTGATTTCAGATGTGTCGAAATCGAAATAGAAGGTCGTAATGTCGCGCAGGGCTGCCTGCTCTGCCTGCCTCTCAATCTCCATGCGCTCATCTTCGCTCATTGCTGATGAAGAAATCCCGCCCTGATCACCACCGCCATAAACGGTAGAGCCGCCATCCTGATCGATGGGCTGAACATCGGAGCCGTAACCTCCTTCGTCCATGTTTTCGCCAGTGGTACTACAACCGGCGAAGAGGCCTGCGGAAAACAGCAGTGCAATTACTTTGGCTTGAGCTGACAGCTTCATGATTCATTCCTTTCCGTTGGTTGATTTGAACTTCGACTTTTCAGATGGATGCCGTTGCACCCACCCACTACCGAACAATAGGCCCCCACGCCGGGTCGCGAACATCCCCTTCCGTAGCGGGAAGGCTGTATGCGGCACCGCCATCTGCTGAAATTACAGTCAGAACGCTTTCACCACTTTGCTTGGTGGCGTATATCAACATGCGGCCGTTTGGCGACACGCTGGGAGACTCATCGGATTCTGTGCGAGTGAGGACTGTTTCCTCATCGTTCTCAAGATTAGTGCGAGCGATCGTGAATGCCCGATCGCGCTGGTGTACGTAATACACATATTTGCCTGTGCTATCAGGGCGCGGGCGAGCGTTGTATCGGCTGCCAAAGGTGATCCGCCGCGGCTCCGCTCCAGGCTTTGCCATGTAGTAGATCTGCGGCCCACCTGAACGGTCCGACGTAAAGAAAATACCCTTACCTGCACTATCCCATGCGGCTTCAGTATCAATTGCCCAGTGGTTACTGAGTTTCGTCACCTTGCGGGACTGAAGATTCATCTCATAGATCTCGGCGTTACCGTCTTTGGACAAAGTCATCAGCAGCGACTGACCATCTGGTGACCACGCAGGCGCCGAGTTCAGCCCTGGGAAGTCAGCTACCTTGGTGCGCTGCCCCGAACTGAGCTCATGAACAAATATGGCAGGCTTGCCGGTTTCAAAAGAAACGTATGCCAACTTTTTACCATCCGGAGACCAGGCCGGCGACAGAATCGGCTCCTTGCTCTCAAGGCGAATTCGCGCGCGCTTGCCATCTATATCGCTCACCTGTAACCGGTAGCGTGATTTGCCGTTTTCCCGCTCAAGCGTTACGTAAGCCAGTTTGGTGGAAAATGCTCCGGGAACGCCCGTAATCGCTTCATACACCTTGTCGCTAACGTGGTGGGCCAGTGAGCGAATGTTCGAGGCGGGCGCGGCGGCTGTTTCACCAAGAATGCGCTCTTCACGGTTAACATCAAACAACTCATAGCGCGCCTGCACCCTGTCGCCGTTGCGGGTAAGCTCGCCCACAAGCACATAGCGCTGACCAAGCAAACGCCAATCCCGGAAATACACCTCAGAGCGTTTCGACGGCAGGCTTAGCATTTTCTCTGGCGCCAGCGGGCGGAACTCACCACTCATTGCCAAGTCCGCCTGCACAATGCTGCTTAGCTTATCCCCTACCGGCATGCTGCCATTTTCTGAAAACGGCACCACAGAGACCGGGATGGCAGAGTCTGCGCCTTCAGTAATACGAATCAGCAGTTCGGCCTGAGCGCTGGAGGTTGCTAACAGCATCACGATCAACGCTGCGAAGATCCTTGTGGGTAGCCTGAATGAGAGGTTCTGTTTCATGGTAATGCCCGCATCCTTATCTCATTTCTCGAGGATTGAACTCGATCGTAAACTGACGAAAATATGCTTCAAAGGTATCCCGCTCAGAAGGCACCGGGTATCGCGTCAAAGACCTTACTGCATTTAAAGCCGAGTTATCGAACGCTTTATTTCCACTGCCAGCCAACAGTTTAACGCTAGCAAGTTCGCCAGTTGGCAACAGGGTGATTTGCAGTCGTGCTGTCATCTCATTAGTTGCTGACGAAGGCATGTACCATGCGTTAGATAGCTTCTCACGAATCAGAGCCTGATATTTCTGGCTATCAGTCAGCATTTGGCTTTCACGGGCTTTGGCGGCTGCCGCTTGTTCCTGGCGACGCGCCTCATCTGCGCGGGCTTTACTGGCCTGCTCTGCCTGAGCTTCCAGCTGCTGCTCCTGTAGCCTGCGCTCTGCTTCCAGCCGTTTGCGCTCAGCTTCTTTGCGAGCCAGCTCTTCCTGTTTTTTACGTTCGGCTTCTTCGCGCTTTCGCTGCTCTTCCTTGCGCTGTTTTTCCGCTTCCGCCTTGCGTTTGGCTTCTTGCTGTCGCTTTTTCTCAGCCTCTGCTTCTGCCTTGCGGCGCTCTCGTTCTTTAGCCTCTGCTTCAGCTTTTTGGCGGGCGGCCTCCTGAGCTTTTTTAGCCTTCAACTCTTCAGCCTTGGCTTGCTCCTGCTTGCGCTCCTGTTCTTTACGCTTCACTTCTTCAAGCTTTTTCTGCTCCGCAGCCTTGCGTACTTCTTCCTCTTTCTGGCGCTTCTGCAGCTCCGCCTGTTTCTGTTTTTGCAGCTCTTTACGTTCCTGCTCTTTGTCTGGCTGGTCAACAGGCTCCAGAACCGGGCTTGGCTCAGGCTTCTGCTGGGTGATCAGGCGCGCTGAAATACTGTTGGGGGGCGGTTCCTGGATAGGATTCGACCACGACCAACCCGCAAGGGCCACGCCCGCAATGAGCAGATGCAAAGCCACTGAGAGCGCGACTGGCGATTTCCAGGCCGGCACTCCCGTACTGGTGTATTCCCGTTCCTGACCTGTCACAACCATTCCGCCTGCACTGATGTCACGTTTCGTCCGGGGCTGAATCAGTAATCAGCCCTATACTGGTCGCACCTGCGCCCTGTAAAGCCGCCATCAAGCGGACAACGGTGCCGTAATCAACGTTTTCATCACCTCGCACAAGAATTTCGCTGGAGGTTCTTTGGGAAAGGATTTTTGCCACCTGCGCTCGAACTTCAGCCAGGGGCATTGGATCACTCCCCTTATCTCCAACTTCCACGTAATAGGCACCATTTGAGTCCACCGACACTATGATGGATTCCACATTTTTGTCGGCGGTAATTGGCGCGGAAGAGGTCTCCGGAAGATCAACCTTCACGCCCTGGGTAAGCATGGGTGCCGTAACCATGAAAATAATCAACAACACCAGCATCACGTCAATGTACGGAACAACGTTGATTTCCGACATCGGCTTCTTTCGGTTTTCGGGCATCATCCCCATGCCTTTCATAGCGCTGTGCTCCGTCTGTTAGCCGAAAATGTCATCAGGCTGCGCCCTTCTCGGCGCTGTGTACACGGCGATGCAGAATGCTGGAAAACTCTTCCGCAAAGGTTTCGTAGTTTTTGAGCAGGGCGTCTGACTTGGCGGAAAACCGGTTGTACGCGATAACGGCGGGAATTGCTGCGAACAAACCCATGGCCGTTGCAATCAAAGCTTCCGATATGCCCGGAGCAACCGTTGCAAGCGTGGCCTGTTGAACCTGGGCCAACCCGCGGAACGAGTTCATAATGCCCCACACGGTACCAAACAGACCAACATAAGGGCTCGTAGAGCCAACCGTTGCCAAAAACGGCAAGTGGGTCTCCAGCCGTTCCTGCTCACGGGAGAAAGCCACTCGCATGGCGCGCTGCGCACCTTCCATCACTGCATCGGCATCACGGCTCTGCTGGCGCAGTCGGGAGAACTCTTTGAACCCGGCACGGAACAAGGCCTCCATGCCCGAGAAAGGAGTGGGTTCGGCGTTTACTTCACGATAGAGTTGCCCCAGATCCATGCCAGACCAAAAGCGCTCTTCAAACGCCAACTGTGCCTGCCGGGCTTTACGAAATACCTGCAAGCGCTGAAAAATAAGCGCCCAGGACATTACCGATGCAGCGGCAAGTAACAACATAACCAGCTGAACCAACACACCGGCATTTGCAATCAGACTCCAGACTGACAGTTCCGAATCCACCACTTACTCCTGGGTTATTTCGTGTTTTGTTTCGTTTTTAAAGCGTCGGGCAATTACTGCCCAACAGCTCCAGCATGTTTTCAGGCAAGCGCCTTGGTCGCCCGCTATCAAGGGCTATACAAGCAACTCTTACGCTTGCTTCGCACAGCAGCTTGCCGTCCTTTGCCCGCACCACCCGCTGCCTGAAATCCATCCAGACGCGGCCAAAGGCCACTGGTTCTGCGGTGACAGTAAGCTCATCGTCAAGCACAGCTGGCAAGACATAATGAATCGACAAACGTTGCACAACATAACTTATGTTGTCAGCCAACCCGGCCCGAAGGCCTATTCCGCAACTTCGCACCCACTCGGTGCGTGCGCGCTCCATGTAATGCAGGTAGCGGGCATGGTAAACAATGCCGCCAGCATCTGTATCTTCGATATACACCCGGACTGGCAGCCCAAAGGTTGCCGCAGTTTCGCCTTCACTCAAAGAGCACCTCCGTCTGAAGGCGGTGAATCCGGCGCTTCCCGCACAATGCCAAAGTGCTGATACGCATGGGATGTCACCATACGACCCCGAGGTGTGCGTAGCATAAAGCCTTGCTGGATCAGGAAGGGTTCGAGAACATCCTCGATTGTTCCTCGCTCTTCGCTGATCGCGGCTGCCAGGCTTTCAACACCCACTGGCCCGCCATCGAATTTTTCGATCATCGCAAGGAGCAGCCGGCGATCCATGTGGTCAAACCCCTGACTGTCTACTTTCAGCATGTTCAAGGCCTGATCAGCAATGGCCGCATTAATGTGCCCATCTGCTCGCACTTCCGCGTAGTCTCGCACCCGTCGTAACAGGCGATTGGCGATCCGGGGCGTGCCTCTTGAACGGTGCGCTATTTCGTAGGCACCCTCTTCATCAATATCCACACCGGAAAGCCGTGCTGAGCGACTCACAATGTGCGTGAGATCCGCCGTGTTATAAAATTCCAGGCGTTGAACGATTCCAAACCGATCTCGCAACGGGGATGTCAGCAGGCCAGCCCGTGTGGTTGCGCCCACCAGCGTAAAAGGCGGCAAATCAAGCTTGATCGAACGGGCTGCCGGCCCCTCGCCAATCATAATATCCAGCTGATAGTCTTCCATCGCTGGATACAGTATTTCCTCTACCACAGCGCTGAGGCGATGAATCTCATCAATGAAGAGGACATCACCCTCTTCCAGATTGGTTAGCATTGCCGCTAGATCTCCGGCCTTCTCAAGTACCGGCCCGGACGTTGTCTTTATTGAAACACCCATTTCATTGGCAATGATATTGGCTAACGTAGTTTTCCCCAGCCCCGGAGGCCCGAAGATCAGAACATGATCCAAGGCTTCCCGACGACCGCGAGCCGCCGAGATAAAGATATCCATCTGCTCCCGCACCGCGGGTTGCCCAACATACTCCGCAAGCAACGTTGGCCGGATAGCGCGATCCTGAACCTCTTCGTTTTCACCGGCCCTGGCTGAGATCAGTCGGTCGGATTCAATCATGAACTTATCCGCTTATCGGGAATCAATAGATTGCCACTTAAAACCAAAAAGTGACCCAATTGTACAAACAGCCACCTGCGTGTCACGTTACGCTCTCTACAGGTTTGGCGCCATACAGGCGACATATTAAAGTCACGTCATCAAGCAGGAATCATGTTGCGCAGAGCCAGACGAATCAGCGCCTCGCTGGTCATCCCCTCTTCTGCCACCTTGCTAATCGCCCGTGCAGCTTCCTGGGGTTTATACCCAAGCGCTATGAGTGCGGCCTCTGCTTCGTCGGCAGGGTTGTGTGAGGTAATTGTAAGCTGAGCCGGGTCTGCAAGACCGCCCTCGGCACCTGCAGAAGCAGGTATAAACTGCCCTTCAAGCTGTTTGATGCGGTCTGTCATCTCAATCAGCAGACGCTCAGCTGTCTTCTTGCCAACACCAGGCAGCTTCACCAATGACTTGATGTCGCGAGCCTCCACGCAGTGTATGAACTGCTGCGCCTCCAACCCTGAAAGTATGCCGGCGGCCATCTTCGGACCAACACCGTTCACCTTGATCAGCAAACGAAACAGGTCCCGATCAAGCCTTGAGGCAAACCCATACAGGCTTTGAACGTCTTCTCGAACCACAAAATGTGTATGAAGGGTAACTTCCTGCCCGGGTTCTGGCAGGTGATAGAAAGCAGTGAAAGGAATATCAACTTCGTAACCCAGACCGCCACATTCTACCAATGCTTGCCCGGGTGTTTTTTCGACCAGAATACCTCGGATACGACCTATCAAGGATTGCCTCCTGCCGCTCCGTAGAGCAGTTTATTGTTGTCGCACGCGCCCGCTGCGCGCCTTACCCGCACCGTTTGCCACTCTCAGTATGCTTTGATTCATGTGTGCGTGACACAACGCAATAGCCAATGCGTCCGCGGCGTCTGCCTGGGGTTTTCGGGAGAGTGACAGCAACACTTGAACCATGTGCTGTACCTGGGATTTTTCGGCACTGCCCTTGCCAACCACAGCCTGCTTGACCTGTCGGGCAGAGTACTCGTGTACCGCCAGCCCACTGGTTGCGGCACCAACAATCGCCGCTCCACGGGCCTGTCCAAGCTTGAGAGCTGAATCCGGATTTCGAGCCATAAAAACCTGCTCGATGGCAAACTCCTGCGGCTGAAATTCAGTGATCAGGCTTACCAGGCTCTGAAAGATGATCTTCAGGCGCTCCGGCATGGGCTGTTCACCCATGCGGATACAACCACTGTCGATATACTCTATGTGCCGACCCTCGACGCGGATAATACCGTAACCGGTGATCCTTGAGCCGGGGTCGACACCCAGAATAATTGCCACATCAGAGCCCTGTTATTGCCTTAAATTTTACTCTTCGCCAGAGATTGGCACATTGCCTTCAACGGGCTTTACTGGCTTGCGTAGGCGAATATGAAGCTCACGCAGTTGTTTTTCATCTACTTCGCCCGGTGCCTGAGTCATCAGACAGGTTGCGCTCTGGGTTTTCGGGAAGGCGATCACGTCCCGAATGGAGCTGGAACCGGTCATAAGCATGATCAAGCGATCAAGGCCGAACGCCAAACCACCATGTGGCGGGCAACCGTACTTGAGTGCATCGAGCAGGAATCCGAACTTGGCGCGAGACTCTTCTTCACCAATGCCCAGAATGCGGAAGACTTCTTTCTGCATTGTGTCACTGTGAATACGAATAGAGCCACCACCCAACTCGGTTCCGTTAAGAACCATGTCGTAGGCACGTGACAAGGCAGTTTCGGGATTTTCAGCCAACTCTTCCGGGCTACAGCTTGGTGCCGTGAACGGGTGGTGAATAGCAGTCAGGCCGCCATCCGGCAGAACTTCAAACATCGGGAAGTCCACCACCCACATAGGTGCCCACTCGCAGGTCAGCATCTTCAGGTCGTGGCCAACCCGAATACGCAGCGCGCCAAGCGCTTCGTTTACAACGGTGGTCTTATCGGCACCGAAGAATACGATATCACCGTCTTCTGCGCCGGTGCGTTCGATAACAGCCATGGCAACATCATCGCCCAGGAACTTGACGATAGGCGACTGCAAACCTTCCACGCCTTTGGCCAGCTCGTTCACTTTGATGTAAGCCAGGCCTTTTGCACCGTAAATACCAACAAACTTGGTGTATTCGTCGATCTGCTTACGGCTCAACTCGCCGCCCTTGGGCACGCGCAGAGCGGCAACACGACCTTTTGGATCATTAGCAGGGCCGGCGAATACCTTGAAATCAACACCGGCCACGAGATCGCCTATATCCTGAAGCTCCAGCGGTATACGCAGGTCCGGCTTGTCGCTACCGAAACGATCCATGGCTTCTGCGTATGGCATACGCGGGAATGCAGGCAGATCAACACCCATAACATCTTTAAACAAAGCGCGAATCATGCCCTCGTTCAGGCTCATCAAATCTTCTTCGTTGATGAAGGATGCTTCGATATCGACCTGGGTAAATTCAGGCTGGCGGTCAGCACGCAAATCTTCATCACGGAAACACTTGGCAATCTGGTAATAGCGATCCACACCCGACACCATCAGCATCTGCTTGAACAGCTGGGGCGATTGAGGAAGCGCAAAGAATGACCCTTCGTGGGTACGGCTGGGCACCAGATAGTCGCGGGCGCCTTCCGGCGTGGCACGGGTCAGGATGGGGGTCTCCACATCCATAAAGCCGTTGCTGTCGAGGTAGTTACGGATATAGCTGGTTACCCGTGAGCGAAAACGCAAGCGGTTCAGCATTTCCGGACGGCGCAAATCCACGAAGCGGTAGCGCAAACGCACGTCTTCTCCGACATCCACATGCTCATCCAGCGGGAACGGAGGCGTTGCCGCGGCATTCAGGATGGTGACCTCTTTACCAAGCATTTCAACCTGGCCCGTGGGCATGTTGCTGTTTTCAGTGCCTGCAGGGCGACGACGCACCAGGCCTTTGATCTTCACCACGTACTCGCTGCGCACTTTCTCGGCAAGGGCGAAACTTTCGGGTGTATCCGGGTCTATAACCACCTGGGAAATACCATCCCGGTCGCGCAGATCCAGGAAGATAACCCCACCATGGTCACGGCGGCGGTGTACCCATCCGCAAAGTGTAACTTCCTGATCTATGTGAGATTCGTTGATCCCACCGCAATAATGACTGCGCATACCGGTTCCCGTAGTGTCTGGTGTCTGAGAATAAAGTTTAAAAGCCGCCTATTATAAACATAATGGCGGCGAAAATCAGGCCTGTTTAGCCTCCGAACAAAAACTGCAAACACCCGGATGCAGACTTTCTTCAAAGGTTCCCTCCCGGTTAACAGACCGCTAGACTACAGCATTCATGAGTTATTGGAGCCCCAACCTTGTCAACCAGAGCCGAGCAGAAACTCCTCACCCGGCGCTCCCTTATGGATGCGGCCCTTGCCCAATTGAGCCCGGACCGTGGATTCGGAAGCCTCAGCCTTCGGGAAGTAGCGCGAGAGGCTGGCATTGCGCCGACATCTTTCTATCGCCATTTTGTCGACCTGGACGAACTGGGGCTGGTATTGGTAGACGAAGGCGGAGTGGCTTTGCGGCAGTTGATGCGCCAGGCCCGCAAGCGGATCGCCCGGGATGGCAGTGCCATTTCAACCTCTGTAGAAACGTTCATGGAGTATCTTGGCAAAAACGCCAACCTTTTCCGGCTGATGCTCCGGGAGCGCACGGGCGGTTCCAAACCCTTTCGGACGGCTATCAAAGCCGAAATTGATCATTTCGTAACAGAACTGGCCGACGACCTACGGCGATTTGCGGAAGAACAGAACAAACCCCTGTCTGATGCACGAATGGTTGCTGAAGCTATGGTAACACTGGTATTCAACCAGGGAGCAGACGCGCTGGATGCTACGCCGAAAGAGCGGGAGGAATTAAAAGTCAAACTGAAGACCGAGCTCAGGATGATTTTGATCGGCTCACAAATGATGGCCCGGCACGCATCTATACGATAAAGGCCGCCAGCAAACAAATATGCTCAGCTGGCGCCGATTTCAGACAACACAGCTGCAAAGGCGCGCCTGACTTCCGCCAGCTCGCACTCTTCGTAAGGTACCGGAGGCTGCTTACCCCACACAGGCCCCGGCCAGGCAGGATCACCCTCAAAACGGACGATGTGATGTAAATGTAACTGGGGAACCATATTCCCGAGGGCGGCCACGTTCATCTTGTCACCACCGAAGGCTAGCATCATCCCACGACTGAGGGCTGAGGATTCGCGCATCAACTGATGCTGCTGCTCTGCGCTTAACTCGTAGATCTCGCGAATGCCGACCAGCGCCGGCACCAGCAAAACCCAGGGCCAGGTTCTATCGTTCATCAGCCGGATTTCGCATAGGCTGGTACGACCCAGACTGACGGTATCGGCAGCCAACCGCTCGTGAAGATGAAATTCCTGATCCTGAGTCATCACCGGGCTCCTGCCTGACGGATTACTTCGACTGGAATTGATTGCGTCCGCGACCGATGGCGTAGTAAACCAATCCGTGGCGATCCAGTATTTCCGGCTCGTAAAGATTTCGACCATCAAATATAACAGGCTCGCGCAGTGTTGATTTGATGGCATCGAAATCCGGAGAACGAAACTCTTTCCATTCCGTACAAATCGCCAGCACGTCTGCACCGCGAAGTGTCTGCTCTTTTGTACCGCAAAGCGTTAAACCTTCGTGATCACCGTAGATGCGTTGGGTTTCTTCCATGGACTCAGGATCAAACGCCTGAACAGTAGCACCGGCCTTCCAGAGATCTTCCATCAACGTGCGTGCCGAAGCTTCGCGCATGTCGTCGGTATTTGGCTTGAAAGCCAATCCCCAAATTGCCACGACTTTACCCTTCAAGTCGCCATCGAAATAATGGCTGATCTTGTCAAACAGTACATGTTTCTGAGCGTAGTTCACTGCTTCTACAGCATTGAGCAAACGGGCATCGTACCCGGAGTTTGCAGCGGTCCGGGCCAGCGCCTGAACATCTTTGGGGAAACACGAGCCACCGTAACCACAACCAGGATAGATGAAGTGGTAGCCGATTCGGGGGTCTGAACCTATGCCACGACGGACCGCTTCAATGTCGGCGCCCAAGCGCTCAGCCAGGTTCGCAATCTCGTTCATGAAGCTGATCTTGGTTGCCAGCATGGAGTTGGCTGCGTACTTGGTCAGTTCTGCCGAACGGATATCCATGAAAATCATACGATCATGGCTGCGGTTGAATGGGTAATACACTTCCCGCAGCAGGTCTGCAGCCCTTTCGCTGTCTGTACCTATGACGATGCGGTCCGGCTTCATAAAATCGTTGATCGCCGCGCCTTCCTTGAGGAACTCCGGGTTGGAAACCACATCAAACTCAAGCTCAAGACCACGGCTTTCAAGCTGGGCACGAACGGCAGCAGCCACCTTATCGCCTGTACCAACCGGTACTGTGGATTTGTCCACAATAACCTTGTAATCGTCCATGTACTGGCCGATAGACTTGGCGACGGCCGTTACATACTGCATATCTGCAGAGCCATCTTCATCCGGTGGTGTACCGACTGCGATGAACTGAAGCGTGCCGTGCTTAACGGCTTCCTGAACATCCGTTGTGAACGCCAGGCGCCCGGCCTCCACAGTATGTTTTACGATGTTATCCAGCCCAGGCTCAAAAATAGGTATCTGGCCATTCTTCAGCTTGTCGATCTTGGCCTGATCAACGTCCATGCAAAGTACTTCATGGCCAACATCTGCCAGACACGCTCCGGTAACAAGCCCGACATATCCGGTACCAAAAATCGTTATTTTCATCCGTTAAATCCCGATATTTTAATTTAAAAACAGTTTAGTGCTGGCCAACCGCATCTTTTTTCTTTTGCCAGATCGCTTCCCAGGCCAGCGCAGTACCAACAATCGTTTCCAGATTATCGTAGACAGGCTGCCAACCAAGGGTCTTTTTAATCAGTGCATTATCCGCCATCAGTGCTCCGGGGTCACCGGCTCTGCGGCCCGTTTCAGTTACCGGGAAATCCACACCGGACAGTTTACGGACCACATCAATCACTTCGCGAACGGTAAACCCACGGCCATAGCCGCAGTTCATAACTTTAGACTCGCCACCACCGGCCATATAATCCAGCGCCATTACATGGGCACTGGCGAGATCTTCCACGTGAATATAATCGCGCACGCAGGTGCCATCGCTGGTGTCATAATCTGTGCCGAAGATGCTCATGCCGTCTCGCTGCCCGGTTGCGCATTCGCAGGCCACTTTGATCAGGTGAGTCGCTTCCGGCGTTGCCTGACCCAGTAGGCCATCCGGATTGGCACCAGCCACATTGAAGTAGCGCAGCACAACATAGTTAAGGCCAGAAGCGGCTGCCAGATCCATGATCATCCGCTCGCTCATCATCTTGGATGCGCCATAGGGGTTGATGGGGGCAAGGGGCAAATCTTCCGTGAGAACGGTCTGCTCCGGCATTCCGTAAACTGCGGCGGTTGAGGAAAATACCATGTACGGCACTTTATACTTATCAACAGCCTTCAGCAGGTTCAGAGTATTGCGAGTGTTATTGCTGTAATACTTGAGCGGGTTGGTTACAGACTCGGGTACAACGATGTTCGCAGCGAAGTGCAGTACTGCTTCAAATTGGTGGCTGGCAAACACCTGGTCAATCTCGTCTTCGTTAGCCAGGTCACCCACAACCAGCTCACCGGCAGTGACTGCCCAGCGGTAACCTGTTGAGAGATTATCAAAAACGACAATATCATGACCGGCCTTGGCCAGTTGGCGAACCACATGGCTGCCAATATACCCGGCACCGCCGGTTACTAATACTTTCATGCAGAACTACTCCTTCCCTGAATTCTGTTTGCGCCGCTGCCGGATTTCGGCCCGTCTACGGCTGAAAAAGTCGCTGATTATCTGGCTGCACTCATTCTGCAAGATGCCACCCGTGGTTTCCACTTGCCAGTTCAGCTGAGGTTCATCCAGTGTGCGCCGGGCGGATTCAACCGCGCCAGCCTTGGGCTCAAGAGCACCATAAACAAGACGACTGATGCGGCTGTGCACTATGGCGCCAACGCACATAGTGCAGGGTTCCAGGGTGACATAAAGCGTTGCCCCAGTAAGACGATAATTCCCTTCCCGAGCTGCAGCATCGCGTAATGCGCAGATCTCTGCGTGAGCAGTGGGGTCGCAGCCGGTAATTGGCACATTGAAGCCGGTGCCCAGCTCTTTTCCATCACGGACAACAACCGCACCAACGGGCACCTCGCCCACGGAAGCCCCGCGGGCTGCCAAAGTAAGCGCACGGGCCATCCAGTACTCGTCAGTGTTGTGTATATCCGGCATAAACGCGGCTCTGCTGATAGCGCCCTGTACAAATATGATACTGGCCAGGCCAGAAAGCGCCACGAAAATACCATTATACGGTTTTTTTACCAAGCGATCCGCATATGCATCCCCTGCTTTCGCCCTATTCGACGTTTGCAATACCGCGCCGGTATATGGAGAACACGCCGGGCGCGTCTCTTCGCATTTGTTCCATCTCACCGGAGATCAGCGATTGCATGATCAACCCCTGAATAGTGCCAATAAACAGGATGGCGGCTGCATGGTTATCCAGGTTTTGTGGTAACTCTCCGCTCTCCTTCGCCAGTTCAATAAGTCGGTGCAAGCGCTCCGCATACTGCTTGAGCAACTCATGCGCCAAGCGCTTTGCCGGTGTCGATTTGGCCCCCTGAAGCTCGCCAAATAGCATCCGTGGTGCACCGGGGTGCGCTGAAACAAAATTGATATGAGCCAGAAACATGGCCCGCATTGCCTCAAGAGGTGAGTCAATGCCCTCTGCAGCTTTCTCAATGCGCGACATCAGGCGCTCAGCGACCCACTGCATAACCGACGCCCAGATAGCCTCTTTGTTCGGAAAGTGCCTGAACAACGCTCCCTGTGTCAGCTTCATGTGTTTGGCGATAGCTGCCGTTGTTATGTCGCCAGGGTTTGTCGTTGCAGCAAGGTCGATAACAGCCTCAACTGTAACGTTTCTGCGCTCGTCGGCTGGAAGGTTCTTCTGTCTGGTTTTTTGCATCACACTCTCTGAAAATCGCTAACAATTATTCCGGTTTAGCAGGCTCTTTACTTGTCCAGCCCCAGTCATCGAACAGCACGTACACTGCAGGAATCATCACCAGCACCAGCACGGTAGTGGCCAGCAAACCGAAGACCACGGAAATCACCAGAGGTTTTATTGCCGCTGACTGAACGCTGGTTTCGGCCAACAAGGGTAATAGACCTGCAATGGTGGTGATAGACGTAATCAGAATTGCCCGAAGCCTGTCGCGACTGGCCTGCCCTGCGGCAACAATTGCACTCATGCCCTTGCTACGGTGTTCCTTGATGAACTGGACCAGCAGGATGGAATCGTTAACGACTATGCCGGCTAACGAGGCGGCCCCAATCATTGACGGCATTGAAATATACCAACCCAGCAGCACATGCCCCCACAAGGCGCCCACAAAAGCCAACGGGATGGCCAGCATCACGATAAGCGGCTCGGCGTAACTGCGGAACTGAAATGACAGTATAACGAACACACCCAGCAGCCCGATCAGCAATCCCCTCGCGATGGAACCGCCGGTTTCTGCGGAACGGGCAACCTGCCCCTCAAAGCTGATATCAACATTCGGGTGGCGCTGCTTGAACTCCGTCAGCCATTGACCGCTCATATCATTAACAACCGCTTGGGCACTGGCTTCGCGGGCGTCCACATTGGCCTGAACTGTCACGGTACGTTGGCCACCCACCCGTGTGATCATGGCCCAGTCGCGCTGGTCGTGTATTTTCGCCACAACTTCCAGCGGCATCTGACGACCATCGGGCATTAAAATGGTCTGATCGGCAAGGTCTTCGAGGCTGGATCTGTCTTCTTCCCCTTGGCGTACCAATATGTCCACATCGCGCCTGCCAATGCGCTGGGTATCTACAATTTCCCCAAGAAAGGCCGCACGCAACTGCGAAGCGACCATCTCGGCAGTCAGCCCTGATGCCAGTGCGCCGTCTGTCAGGGTGAATGTTCGCTGAGGTTTGCCGGGGCGCAGATCGTCGATGATGTTATAGACAGCCTCATAGCCGGTCAGATGCTCACTCACATCCAGCGACGCCGCTTTGAGATCTGCCAGATCCGCGCCTTTCAGGCGAACCTCAATGGGTATTCCCGCCGGGCCAAAGCCAGGCTCCTGAATGATCAGGCTGGACAGCCCCGGGATATCACCTATCTGCTTGCGCCATGCGACGGTCAGCTCATTCAGGTCCATGGTTCGGCGTTCGGCGCTCAATAGATCAACCATGACCGTTGCAACATGAGCGCCCGCCTCCCGGGCGCTGGGGTTGTAATTGAAGCGAACCTGAATGGCATCAACCAGCGGAGCCTCATCTGGCTGTTCCGGGGTATAGACATCATTGAGGTGCCACATGGCATCTGCTATCCGGGTTGCAGCAAGTTCTGTACGGGCCAGCGGTGTTCCCTGGGGTAAGAGAATCCGGGCTTCCAGAGTATCGCCGTCGAGATCTGGCATGGCTTCGGTGCTGACATGGCCGCCAGCCATGAAGCCCGCCGTACCCAACAATACGAGCAACACACCACCCAGCACTGCATAACGCCAGCTAACCGCTTTGTCTGCGAGCCTGCCAACGCGCTCCTGAAACACAGCAAAGTGTCGCTCAAACGCTGTCCGGAAACGGGACTGAGTGCTGGCTTGCAAGGGTAAAATACTGCCCCTGAGATGATGAGGAAGAACCCAAAGCGCTTCTATAAGGCTGGCAAACAAGGCGGCAATCAATACCACCGGCAATACTTTAAGTACCGCGCCCAATTCGCCCACAAGAAACGCCAAAGGCGCAAATACCCACACGGTTGTCAGGAAGGACGACACAACGCCCGGCAGCACCTGTCGAGTGCCTTCAACCACGGCATCCAGTGGTGAGGCTCCCGCTTTCGCTTGCATTGCGATGTTATCGGCAATCACAACGGCATCGTCCATCACGATACCAATCGCCATCAGCAGAGCCACCAGCGTAATCATGTTCAACGACAAGCCACTCAGGCTCATCACAAAGAAGGCGCCCATAAAGGCAACGGGGAGACCCAGCACCGCCCACAGAGCCAGGCGTGGGCGAAAGAACATCCCCATCACAACAATCAGCAAGGCAAGCCCCGCGATACCGTTGCTGACCAACATCTCCAAGCGCTCACGCACGATGCTGGTCATGTTCTGGGTTAGCGTTAGTTGCAATGGCCCGTCGATACGCTGGTGCTCTGTGTCTATCAGGGTTGTCAGCTCTTCAAGCACATTTAGCGAGTCATCCCGGAGTGTCTTGCTGACTTCCAGTACGATCGCGCGCTGGTTATTGAAATAGATCTGCGCCTCGGGCCGTTCGCCGGTTTCCCGCAGTGTTGCGATCTCCCCCAGGGTGAGCTCGCCACCGCCACTGCCTGAAACCACCACCAGATCTGCAAGCTCCTGCACGCTGCGCCGCTGGTCTGTAAAGCGCAGCAATATGTCGCGGTCCGGAGTTTCCAGGGTGCCCAGCGGCACATCGATGCTCTGTTGCCTGAGGCGCTGCCCCAAATCGCTGGCCGATAACCCATATTGAGCCAGCACGGCCCGTGGCACCTCAACCTGCCACTGCCGCTGGGAAAGCCCCTGCAGAGTTACCTGAGCCACACCAGGCAGCGTCATGATGCGCTCTTCAAGTTGCAGTGCGTAGTCTTCGAGCTGATTAGTTGCCATGTCGCCATAAACAGCAACGGCGGCTACCAGATCACTGCGATGAAGCTCCCGAACTACCGGCCTTTCAGCTCTCGCTGGCAGATCCGTAAGCGCATTAACTTCAGTGTCGATATCGCTGAGAAAGCGGATAGAGTCCCCAGCCGCTTCCATAGTGACTGTTGCACGGGCAAGATTATCCTGCGCCACACACTCAATTTCATCGAGAAAATCCACGCCTTTGACGGCATCGTACAAGCGACGACAGACCGCATCTTCAACGTCTGCCGCGCTGGCGCCGCGATAGACAACATCGATACTGACTTCAACCGGGCGATAATCAGGAAAGGTTTCGCGCTTGAGCGTTGGCGCTGCAAACAAACCTGCCGCCAACATCAGCAATAGCAGCAAGTTAGCCGCTGTCGGATGGCCAGCAAACCAGCGGATCATTGTGCTATACCCAGTGCACGTCGCTGCAGGTGTTTCTCAAGGTCCTCATTGCGATGGGGCTCAACCTTCATGCCTGTAATCGCAGGCACAGGGTCGTCTGTGATCAGCAGCTCTCCGGCCGCCAACCCACTTTCAATCACCGCCAGACCATTCTGCTCAAAGGCCACCTCAACCGGGCGCCGCTGCAGAAGGTTGTCCTCACCCAGAATGTACACCTCACCCTGGTGCAGCGCAGAGGAAGGCACCGCCAGCATGGACGTTGGGCTATCGGCTGCAAAATTGACCTGAACGTGCATATCACGCTGCAGTGCGGGGCGCTCGGGTAATTGCACAAGGCTGTATGGCTGGTCCACGGTGACCACGACTCGCCCGCTACGCGTGCCGGGGTCCAGACCACTGGCTACCCTGCTGACAGTTGCGGGCCAGCGCACGGCAGGAAAACCTGTCAACTGCACCTCGCTCTGGATGGCCAAAAACTCGAACTTCTCGGTGATATCCAGTGCAGGTTCCTGGGAATTATCGGGCTTTGATACCGCGGACATGAGCCTGCGCAACATAGTGAGTGGCACCTGCGCTTCTATTTCAGCCTGCTCAATCCCGTCAGCAAGAAACAGCGGTTGCCCGAGGCCCGCGTATTGATGCTCTTCTACCTCAACGGCACGAACACGCAAATCGTAGGGGGCAATAAAGCGGGTATCTTGAAGATCCTGCTGCCCCTGCTCCATGCGTGTATTTGCGCGCTGTATCTGGGCATCAAGATACTGCTGCCGCGACGGCAACAGCGAAAGCTGGTTATCCAAAGACTGCACAAGTTGGCGCTGTGAAAGCGTTGCGCGCAACTGTTCATCAAGGCGTGATCGGGACACGGCACCTGTTTTAAGAAGTCGCTCAATACGGCTGAGCTCGCCTTCAGACAAGGCCAGCCGCTCGCGTTCCAGCTGTATCAGGTGGCGGGTATTTTGCGCTTCAGCCGCAAGCTTGGCTTGCTCTGCCGCCAGGGATGCCAACTCGGCTTCCGTCTCTGCTATTGCTAACTGGTAGCGACCTGGATCCAGCGCCAAAAGTAATGTGCCTGCCGGCAGTAATGTACCGCTATTCAGCTCCGGATGACGATGCACAACACGCCCGGCGACATTGGCCACAGCCTGCCAGGTTTGTACCGGGCGAGTAATACCAAAGCCCCGCGCCGTCAGCTTGAACGGCATTGGCTGCACCTCAATAACGGTCAGGTGCAGAGGCTGGGAGCTGGTCTCATTGTGAGCCGGCCCCTCGCGCAAGAAAACCAGAAGCGCAATCAGAAGAACGCCCCCAATCAGGCCAACCAGAGCCAACGCCTTTCTGTTACCAAACTGCCGCAGCGCCATTTTATCTTCTCTTCATTAAATTACTCGATATAAAAGATAGTAATCAGTCACTATCTTTTATACAACCCACGCATCGGCTCGGATTTTGATGTGGATCAAGCGCCCTTCATGCCGCCCGTGCAAGGTTGAAGCAGCAGTACTTGGTATTGGCAGTTTTGAACCTCCAAAGGAGAAAGTGTCATGAAAGCACTGGTATTTCACGGGCCCGGCAAGCGCAGCTGGGAAGATAAACCGAAGCCAATGATTGAAAACCCCACGGATGCGGTGGTTCGCATCACCCACACAACCATCTGCGGCACAGACCTTCACATACTGAAAGGCGACGTGCCTGCAGTAACGCCCGGCCGCATTCTTGGGCACGAGGGGTTGGGCGTTGTTGAGCAGGTAGGTGAAGGGGTAAGCAACATCAAGGTTGGAGACGAAGTGCTGATCTCCTGCGTCACTTCCTGTGGCCGATGTGACTACTGCAAACGTGGTATCTATGCCCATTGCCGCGATGGAGGCTGGATTCTCGGCCACCTGATCGACGGAACCCAGGCCGAATACGTGCGCATACCACATGCGGATAACAGCCTTTACCTGCTGCCCGATGATATGGACCGCGCTGCAGCCGTCATGCTCAGCGACATCCTTCCCACAGGCCACGAGATTGGCGCGCTGAACGGCGAGGTAAAACTCGGTGACACGGTGGCTATCGTCGGCGCCGGCCCTATAGGACTGGCTGCTCTGATGACATCGCGCTTCTATTCTCCAGCGCGGATCATTATGGTCGATCCGGACGAGAACCGTCTGGCCATGGCCAAGATGCTAGGTGCCACTGACACCATTGCCCGGGACCCCATTGAGGCCATCAAAAAACTGACAAATGGTGAGGGCGTAGACGTAGCCATGGAAGCGGTCGGTATCCCCGAAACCTTCGATATCTGTCAGAGCATTGTGCGCGCGGGCGGCCATGTGGCCAACATAGGTGTACATGGCAAGAGTGTCGAGTTCAAGCTGCAGGATTTGTGGATCAAGAACATCACTCTGCGCACTGGCCTGGTGAATACAGACACCATCCCGGTTCTGATGAAAGTGGTGGAGAGCGGCGGCGTGAAGCCGGAGGATCTTGTCACTCATCGCTTCATACTCAACGACATCGAAAAGGCCTACGATATCTTTGCAGAAGCGGCGAAGGAGAAGGCGATCAAGATGTTGCTGACGGCTGAGTGATCGCATAATAAGCAATAAACACAGTGCACTGAAACCCACCTCACGAGACGTGAGCCATGGGTTTCAGTGGCGTGTTCTGCATCTGGAGTGTGGGCAAGCCATTAGTCGAGGCTACAAATATTTCTCTATCGGCAACAGCCTGAACAGGCCGGACTTGAAGCGCCGCCAAAATCCTGTGGTCGGTTCGTGAGTCCAGGATTGCTCCTCGCCCGCCGACCAAAGCAATTGCCCATCCGCCTCCCGGGTTACCTGCCAGCTGTTCTCCGGCGCCATTGCGGCTTCAATATCGTGCGCAAGCTGCGCTGCCAACCGGGGGCTGTGGATTACTAACGCGGTTTCAGAATTCAGATAGATCGAACGAAGATTGATATTGAGCGAACCGATGTATACGATTTTACGATCGAATACTGCGGATTTGGCGTGCAAACCCACCATTCCTTCAGTGCAGAAATCCGGCAGCTTTATCCAGCTCGAACAGGCGGCTGCATCCGGCCGCAGTTCATACAGTTCCAGCCCATTATCGAGCATCGCGCCGCGACGGCGTGCGTAGCCCGCATGGTTCGTGGTGAGGTCGTTAGAGGCCAGGGAGTTGGTCAGGGCCAGGACACGAACACCGCGCTCCCTGATCTGTTCCAGTATATCGAGCTGCTCATCACCCAGAATGAGATACGCGGATTCAACCAGGATTTCCTCATCGGTCTGCTCAACGAGTTGGTGCAGTGTCTGGGCAGCGCGTTGAGGCTCGTCCGTATCCGTTTCACCATTTACCACCGGCGAATCGAACACCAGTTCCGCTTCCGCCCAAGTTACGTCCGAAAACACTTGCGCCATATACTCAAGCGCTTGAGTTGCATCTTGCGGCGGCACCCGGGTGAGCCCGGTGGTACCGGAAGCGCTTGCACGCAGCTGATCCAATTGTGAGCTCAAGCCCAGCTCCTGCTCAGCATCAGGCTCCAATTGGCGAATGGGGTAGCTTGACGCGCTGTTCCAGAACGCATCGAAATTTGCGGAAAGGTCAGCAACAATCGGCCCTGCAATCAGAACGTCCCGGTCGCGAAAATTCATCTGTGGGTGTAGATCGAAGTACTCATCCCCGATATTACGACCGCCCATGATGCCCAAGGCGCCGTCGACCACGAAGGTCTTGTTGTGCATGCGCTGATTGAGACGCTGAAAGTCGGTTATGAAGCTCAGCCATTTACCAATGCCCGAGCGAACCGCAAAGGGATTGTAAATGGAAATCTCGATATTGGGGTGATGGTCCAGCGCGGCGAGCATGGTGTCGCGACCGTCCAGGTTCACATCATCGAGCAACAGCCGCACACGCACACCGCGGTCAGCAGCTACCAAAAGACGTTGTGCCAGATAAGACCCTGACACGTCTGTGTTCCAGATGTAGTACTGGGCATCAATACTTTGTTCGGCGGTTTCTATCAGCGCAGCTCGCTGTAGAAAAGCCTGGCGACCAGTACCCTGAATGAAAAACCCGGAATAACCTGATCGGTCCTGCAGGTGGGGCTGAATCTGACGGCCCAAGCGCGTTTCACTTGGGCGATCAAACGCATATGACGGCAACAGTGCATTTTGAGGGGGCAGCTGGGCGCACCCCTGCACAAACAGGATAACGAGCAGAATACAAATACGTCTGGCACGCAGCGCGTGCCTTGAAACGGTCGCCACCCTGTCAGGCAAACCCTCTACTCCGGTTTATGCATTTGCCCTTGCGAACTCCAGACTCATTCCCACTCAATCGTAGCCGGCGGTTTGGAAGACACGTCGTAAGTCACCCGTGATATACCGCTGATCTCATTGATAATGCGGTTAGACACGGTTTCCAGAAGTTCGTATGGCAGATGCGCCCAACGAGCTGTCATGAAGTCGACGGTCTCAACGGCGCGCAGTGCAATCACCCACTCATAGCGACGGGCATCGCCCACAACACCCACAGATTTCACCGGAAGGAATACGGCAAACGCCTGACTGGTTTTGTGGTAAAAGTCTGCGCGGTGCAGCTCTTCAAGGAAGATGGCATCGGCGCGGCGAAGAATTTCAGCGTATTCCTTTTTCACTTCACCCAGTATGCGCACGCCCAAACCTGGCCCCGGGAAGGGGTGGCGATACACCATGTCGTAAGGCAGACCCAGTTCAAGGCCAATGCGGCGTACTTCGTCTTTAAACAGTTCGCGCAGGGGCTCTACCAGCTTCAGCTTCATGGTTTCCGGCAGTCCACCCACGTTGTGGTGGGACTTGATCACATGAGCTTTGCCGGTTTTGGATGCGGCTGACTCGATTACGTCCGGGTAGATGGTGCCCTGGGCTAACCAATTTACGTCCTTGATACGGGCGGCTTCTTCATCGAACACATCAATAAAGGTGTTACCAATAACCTTGCGCTTCTGCTCCGGGTCGCTAACACCTTTGAGGTTGGCAAGGAAGAGATCTTCCGCATCGGCCCGGATGACTTTCACGCCCATGCTGTTGCCGAACATATCCATTACCTGATCACCTTCGTTCAGGCGAAGCAGGCCGTTATCAACGAATACGCAGGTAAGCTGGTCGCCAATCGCCTTGTGCAACAGCGCCGCTGTGACCGAGGAGTCCACACCGCCAGACAAGCCCAGCAGAACTTTGTCAGTACCCACCTGTTCGCGAATCTTGGCGACAGCATCATCAACGATCTTGGCGGGGGTCCACAAAGCTTCACAGCCACAAATGGACAGTACAAAGTGCTCGAGAATGCGCTTGCCTTGCAGGGTGTGGGTCACTTCCGGGTGGAATTGCAGCCCGTAAAGGTTGCGAGACACGTCTTGCATGGCCGCAATAGGCGCACTTTCTGTTGAGGCCAGCAGCTCAAAGCCCTCTGGCATAGCGACAACCTTGTCACCATGGCTCATCCACACGTCGAGCAGGGAATCGCCCGTTGACGTAAGGTGATCAGTAATATCTTGTAGCAGCGGGCCCTTGGCGCGCACTTTTACCTGGGCATAGCCAAACTCACGCTTTTCAGAACTTGCAACCCGGCCACCTAGCTGCTCGGCCATGGTTTGCATGCCATAACAGATACCCAATACCGGAATGCCACGTTCAAACAGCCCGTCCGGGGCGCGCGGGCAATCCAGCTCTGTAACCGATTCAGGACCACCAGCCAGCAAAATGCCTTTCGGGTTGAACTCTTTGAGTTCTTCATCTGTGATATCGAACGCGCGAACTTCGCAGTAAACACCTATTTCGCGCACACGGCGTGCAATCAGCTGAGTGTACTGAGAACCAAAATCCAGAATCAGGATACGGTGGTCGTGAATGTTATTGGCCATAGAGTCCTCGAAAAAAATAAGCTGTGCGGCTCAAATCCGAGCCGCACTCAGGCAGTCTGTTCTCAGCTAACGCGGTAGTTTGGCGCTTCTTTGGTGATGGTTACATCGTGCACGTGGCTTTCACGCATACCAGCACCGGTAATGCGAACAAACTTGGGTTTGGTGCGCATTTCAGGCATGTTCGCGCTACCTGTATAACCCATGGATGCACGCAGGCCGCCAATCAACTGATGGATGATATTGCGCATGGGGCCTTTGCAGGCAACACGGCCTTCAATACCTTCCGGCACAAGTTTTTCAATACCTTTGCTGGCATCCTGGAAGTAACGGTCGCTTGACCCCTGCCCCATAGCGCCCAACGACCCCATACCACGGTAGGCTTTGTAACTTCGGCCTTGATAGAGTTCGATTTCGCCAGGCGCCTCATCGGTTCCCGCCAGCAAGCTGCCAATCATCACGCAGTGGGCACCCGCAACAATCGCTTTGGAGATATCGCCGGAGAAGCGCACACCACCGTCTGCAATAATTGGGATATCACGGTCTTTCAGTGCTTCAGCAACGCTGGAAACGGCAGAAATCTGCGGCACACCTACGCCAGCCACAATCCGGGTAGTACAAATGGAGCCCGGGCCTATGCCCACTTTAACAGCATCCACTCCCGCGTCAGCCAATGCGATAGCCGCTTCTCCGGTAGCAATGTTGCCGCCAATCACCTGAAGATCCGGATAGTGCTTTTTAACCCAGCGAACGCGATCGATGACACCCTTTGAGTGACCATGAGCTGTGTCTACAACAATCACATCCACGCCGGCATCGGCCAGTGCAATAATGCGTGCTTCAGTGTCGCCGCCGGTGCCAACGGCAGCACCCACACGCAAACGCCCCTGACTGTCTTTGCACGCCATCGGGTAGTCTTTCGACTTTTGAATATCTTTAGCGGTAATCAGGCCGCGAAGCTGGAAATCCGCATTAACCACCAACACTTTTTCAATGCGATGGCGATGCAGCAGTTCTTTGACTTCGTCGAGGCTTGCACCTTCCTGCACGGTCACCAGTTTGTCTTTCGGTGTCATAATCTGGTGTACAGGTGTATCCATACTGCTTTCAAAACGAATGTCGCGGCCAGTCACTATGCCAACCAGTTCGGTGCCATCAACCACAGGCAAACCGGAAATGTTGTTGGCCATGGTGATTTCCACCAGCTCACGCACGGTGTTTTTCGGGCTAACAGTAATCGGGTCCTTTACCACGCCACTTTCGAACTTTTTCACTCGGCGCACTTCCGCAGCCTGATAGTCCGGGCTCATGTTTTTGTGCATGATGCCTATGCCACCCTCCTGGGCCATGGCAATTGCCAGCTCTGCATCGGTTACCGTATCCATGGCCGCAGACACCAGCGGAATGTTCAGCGTGATCGTCCGGGTAAGTTTGGTACGCAGGTCCACCTGGTGTGGTAGAACCTCGGAGTAACCGGGCACCAACAGAACATCATCAAATGTGAGAGCTTCTTCGACAATTCGCAGCATTGGGATCGGCCTTTTGAACGTGCTAAATTTAAACCTTCCGGGGAGCACCCATGACTAAAAAGGGTGCAGCCGCAAAGTAAAATGCGTAATCGGCCTATTATAAAGAGGTGTCGCAGGTCAGTAAACTGCACAATTTCCTGTCACTTACCGCATGCGTTTGAAATTCCAGCAATTTACACTCAAATTTTTCGGCTATTGCGTATAAGCCGGTTAGGAGTTTTTGGTGAAAAACGTGTTTCCGGACACTCGGCCCAGGGCCCTCTCCGTCAGTGAGTTGAACCATCAGGCCAGACACCTGCTGGAATCCAGCTTCATGCAGGTGTGGGTTGAGGGTGAACTGTCAGGCTTTTCCCGGCCGTCTTCCGGGCATTGGTATTTTTCCCTGAAGGACCAGAAATGCCAGGTTCGCTGCGCCATGTTCCGGGGGCTGAACCAGCGTATTCGTCCGCTACCAAAGGAAGGCGACCAGGTTCGCATTCGCGGCAAGGTAACCCTGTACGAAAACCGGGGCGACTTTCAGATAATTGTTGAACACATGGAGCCCGCCGGCCTTGGCGCACTGCAACAGGCATTTGAAGAGTTAAAACGCAAGCTGCAGTCAGAAGGCTTGTTCGAGGTGGGCCGTAAAAAGCCGATCCCGACCTTGCCGACCCACATTGGTGTTGTCACCTCCCCTACCGGTGCCGCCATACACGATATCCTCACCGTTCTGGCAAGGCGTTGCCCTGCGATACCAGTGACCCTTTACCCCACAACCGTTCAGGGCAAGCCGGCTACAGCGGAAATTGTTCGAGCGATAGAGATAGCCCAAGCTCACGGTGTGGCCGATGTTCTGGTTATTGGGCGCGGTGGTGGCTCTTTGGAAGACCTCTGGTGTTTCAACGAAGAAGCCGTTGCACGAGCCATTGCAGCCTGCGCCATACCCACCGTAAGCGCCGTTGGCCATGAAACAGACGTTACCATTGCAGATTTTGTGGCAGATTTGAGGGCACCGACACCGTCGGCCGCTGCCGAAAAAATCTCCCCCGACCAAAACGACATGCTCCGGCAGGTGAATGATTGCGAGTTCCGGCTAGCCAACGCTACCAGACGAGCCCTTCAGCGTCTGAATACAAAACTGGAGCATCTCTCTGCGCGTTTGCGCGACCCAAGGCGTGAGCTGCTGGAGAAGGCCCAGAGGCTGGACGACCTGGAGATGCGCCTTGGTAAAGCCATAGCGCAACGCATGGATCGCTCCCAGGTGCGAAGCACGCATCTGACCCAACGGCTTGCCATGCAATCTCCCCGCAAACAACTTGCCAACAGCCGCGAAGCGCTTGATCGCTCTTGCTTGCAACTGGGCAAAGCCATGGAGCGAATTCTGGCAAAGCTTCAGGACAGACTGGAACACACCGCAGGCACGCTCAACGTTGTAAGCCCATTAGCCACGCTGGGGCGTGGGTATGCCATCGTTCGCGATGATCAGGGCCGCATCATCCGCAACGCAGCAGACCTTGCAGCTGGCGATCAAATCTCCACACGGGTTGCAAACGGTACAATTACAGCCGAGGTAACATCCGTGAGCCAAGGAAACGACTAACCCCGAAACCCTTTCGACTAATCCGATGGTCTACTGGTTCACTGCTTCAAAGCGCCTAAAGTTGGACAACTGACAACAAAAATTCCAGCAGGTACTACGAGGCAGATTGTATGAACTACAACTCAGAGTTCCGGAGATCGATTGATAAACCGGAAGAGTTCTGGCGTGAAAAGGCAGGCGATATTGACTGGATACAGTCGCCTGAAGCCATCTGGCAAGCTACCGATAATGGACATGGCCAGTGGTTTCCTGACGCGACTCTTAATACGTCTGACGTAGCCCTGGATGCCAACGTTCGAGCTGGCCGGGGCGACCAAAAAGCGCTCATCTACGACTCACCGGTTACAGGCACCAAGTGCAGCTATACCTATACAGAGCTGACGAACGAAGTCGCACGTTTTGCCGGCGCCCTCGCCGCTCAAGGCGTAGCAAGGGGCGATGTGATCATCATCTATATGCCGATGATTCCGGAAGCCGCCATTGCAATGCTCGCCTGCGCGCGGATCGGTGCAATCCACTCAGTAGTGTTTGGTGGGTTTGCAGCCCACGAACTCGCAGTCAGAATCGATGACGCGCAACCCAAAGCGGTGATCACGGCATCCTGCGGCATAGAAGTTGCCAAGGTTATCGAGTACAAGCCTCTGGTGGACAAGGCCATTGGGCAGGCATCACACAAGCCCGATTTCTGTGTGGTCTATCAGCGCCCGCAAGTAAAAGCTCAAATGCAGGATGGCCGCGACCACGACTGGAGCAACCTGATGGCCACTGCTGAACCCGTTGAACCGGTTCCAGTGAAGGCGACCGATCCGCTCTACGTACTATACACCTCGGGCACCACCGGCAAACCCAAAGGCGTGGTAAGAGACAACGGTGGTCATGCGGTGGCTCTGAAATACAGCATGAAGCTGGTTTATGACGCCAACCCGGGTGACGTATTCTGGGCCGCCTCAGATGTAGGCTGGGTAGTAGGTCACAGCTATATTGTGTACGCCCCCTTGTTTGCTGGCTGCACGACCATTCTCTATGAAGGCAAACCGGTAAGGACCCCTGATGCCGGGGCATTCTGGCGCGTTGTTCAGGAGCACAATGTAAACCTGCTGTTTACCGCTCCCACTGCTTTCCGAGCTGTCCGCAAGGAAGACCCGGAAGCCGATCAGCTTTCACGCTATAACATAAGCTCTCTCAGACGCATTTTCCTGGCGGGTGAGCGCCTGGACCCGCCCACGTACGACTGGCTAAGAGAGCATACGCAACTCCCCATCCTGGACCACTGGTGGCAAACGGAAACTGGCTGGGCTATTTGCTGCAACCCGGTAGGCATTGAAACCATGCCTACCAAACCGGGCTCGGCGACATTTCCGTCACCTGGCTATAACGTACAGGTTGTTGACTCGCGTGGTAGCCAGGTACCTGCAGGTGAGCAAGGCCAGATTGCCGTCAAACTTCCACTTCCTCCAGGGTGTCTGGTAACGGTTTGGGGTGATGACAAGCGTTTCCAGGACAGCTACCTCAACCTCATACCTGGCTTTTACAGCTCCGGTGATGGCGGTTACGTTGATGACGATGACTATGTCTTTGTTATGGGCCGTACAGACGATGTAATTAACGTTGCCGGCCACCGTCTCTCTACGGGTGAAATGGAAGAAGTGGTTGCCTCTCACCCGGCGATTGCAGAATGCTGCGTGGTTGGAGCACACGATGACATGAAAGGCCAGATTCCTCTTGGCCTGGTGCTCATCAAGGACGGCGCAACCATTGACCACGACGAGCTGGAAGAAGAGCTTGTTGAGATGGTAAGGGAGAAAATCGGAGCAATTGCCTGTTTCCGCAGGGCACTCGTGGTAGATCGTTTGCCCAAGACCCGCTCCGGAAAGATACTGCGACGGGTTATCCGCCAGATCGCTGACGGAGAAGAATATGCGGTTCCTAGCACCATTGATGACCCGGCAATTCTGGAGGAAATCAGCGAACAACTCCGCCGCTGAGATTGATGTTGACGACCTTCAAAGTCGGTCTATACTCAATTTGCTGTGGAAAATCTTCAGTGCCCCGTGGGGGGAAATCTCAGAGATACAGGAAAGTTCAATGTCAGATACAGTAACAGGCACGGTAAAGTGGTTTAACGAAGCCAAAGGTTTCGGCTTTATAGCTCAGGATGGTGGAAGTGACGTTTTCGTGCACTACAGCGCCATTACCTCAAGCGGCTTCCGCACACTGACAGAAGGTCAGCAGGTGCAGTTCACCGTAACACAGGGGCCTAAAGGCCCTCAGGCGGAAAACGTAACACCTGTTTAAGGCGTTATTTTTCCTCCCTCTGCCCCTCACGGGCATGAGACCCAACACTAAGCCGGCACTTGTGCCGGCTTAGTGTTTTATTGGTTACGCGCTTACAGCGCCCGCTGTAATCTTCTCCGACTTACCTTGCATTGATTCAATATCTCCAGCCGTTTGGGCAACAGCTGAAAACAGTGCTTGTAGCGTTGCAGACGTTGTATCTTCAGCCAAAGCAGCTGCGCTGCAATGCTTGCCTCCAGCTGTCAGGCGTATGCAGGCAAGCGCGTTGGCACGGGTACCCTCTCCCAATGCAAACTCATCGTAGGCCTCCACCGCTATAGCCAATCCAAAACGCTTATCAAGTGCGGCAGAAACTGCCTCTACTGCCCCAAGCCCTTGCCCCTCGAGGCGCACCGGCGCTGACTCGCTACCAAAGGTTACTTCAGCGTGCACGCCGTGTTCGTCTCTGCGCAGATCATAACCACGCAGCGCCCAGGCATCGTGAACCTTCAGGTAGCGTTGCTCAAACAGGTTGTGGATGGCCATTGAATCAATTTCACCGCCATTGGTTTCTGCAGCTTTCTGAACTACCTTACTGAACTCGATTTGCAACCAGCGTGGCAAGCTGATGTTGTAATCTCGTTCAAGCACATAAGCCACTCCGCCTTTGCCTGACTGGCTGTTGATACGTACAACTTCTTCGTACCGGCGACCCAGATCAAACGGATCAATAGGCAGGTAGGCCACATTCCACGGATCACCCTCTTTTCTCAGAGCCAGGCACTTGCGGATGGCATCCTGATGGCTACCGGAGAAGGCTGTGAACACCAACTCACCTGCATACGGATGGCGCGGATGGGTGGAGATTTCGGTACAAGCTTCTACAACCTCGGTAATTTCCGCCATACCCGACAAGTCCAGCATCGGGTCGATGCCCTGGGAGTAAAGGTTCATGGCCATGGTCACCAGGTCCATATTGCCTGTGCGCTCACCGTTACCCATCAGTGTGCCTTCTACGCGATCTGCACCGGCCATCACTGCCAACTCGGCCGCAGCTACGCCACAACCCCGGTCGTTGTGAGTGTGAACACTGATACTGATGTGTTCCCGGTGGCGAATGTTGTCGCACACCCATTCAATCTGATCCGCAAACACGTTTGGCGTAGACATTTCCACAGTTGCAGGCAAGTTGATGATAACCGGCTGCCCTTGATCCGGTCGCCATACTGCGGATACCGCATCAATAACATCAACGGCAAAATCCAGTTCTGTGCCGGTGAAACTCTCAGGAGAATACTGGAATGTCCACTCGGTATCCGGGTTCTGGGCAGCCAGGTCTTTAACCACTTGCGCGCCGTTTACTGCTATATCACGAATGCCCGCACGATCCAGCCCGAACACCTGCTCCCGCTGCACCGTTGAGGTAGAATTATATACGTGAACAATGGCGCGCTTTGCACCTTTAAGCGCCTCGTAAGTGCGCTCAATCAACTCAGGGCGGGCCTGGGTCAGCACCTGGATTTTCACATCTTCAGGAATCCGATTTTCTTCAATCAGTTTGCGGCAAAAATCAAAATCCGGCTGGCTGGCTGCCGGAAAGCCGATTTCGATCTCCTTGAACCCAAGCTTTACCAGCAAGTCGAACAAGCGCTGCTTCTGGGCAACATTCATGGGCTTGACCAGTGCCTGGTTGCCATCGCGAAGATCCACCGCGCACCACACAGGTGCTTTTTCGATAACCTTGTCTGGCCAGCGACGGTCGGGTTTAGCGACCGGGCGGAAGGCTACATATTTGCGATGATCAAAAGCCATGTTTGTTGTACTCCGTAGCAGTTCAGATGTATTCCAGTAAGGACACCAGTTTAACGCTTTGCCAGCGCCATGGGATTGCGAACTTACGCCAGAAAGCGTAGTTTATTAGCCATATATTCTACAAGTAAGCGAGATTCGGCAATTCTATGCTTAAGAACAAAGAAACCCTCATACAAATCGACAAAATTGACCGGCGTATTCTGGAACAGATACAAAAAGATGCGTCCTTAACCAACCAGCAGCTCGCCGAAAAAGTGGGGCTATCTCCGTCACCCTGCCTCAGACGGGTGCGCGCCCTTGAAGAAGCCGGCATTATTGTGCGCACGGTTACCGTGCTTGATCACAAAAAGCTTGGCCTTTCGCTGACTGCAATCATTCTCATCGGGATGGACAGACACACCCCCGAGCGCTTTGCCGCATTTGAAGAGCAGGTAAGCGAATTCCCGGAAATTCTCGAATGCTATCTGGTGACAGGTCACGATGCCGATTATATGTTGAAGGTGGTGGTGCCAGACATGGATCACTACCACCACTTTCTGCTTAACCGCATTACCCGGATTCCGGGGGTAAGCGGTGTTCACTCGAGCTTTGTCTTGAAGCGAGTGCTAGACAGCACCGCCCTGCCCCTGGGCTATTTATCCTGATACCACATTCGCTATCTGTACCTTGTGCGGCAGGCTCCGTACAATAAACACCACTTTACGAAACATCCTTCTACGAAACACCAATGAACGGAAACCACAATGCGAGCAAGCCGTTATCTGATTGCAACCCAGAAAGAGACACCGTCTGACGCGGAGGTTATAAGCCACCAGTTGATGCTGCGTGCAGGTATGATCCGAAAGCTGGCAGCCGGCCTTTACACCTGGCTACCCATGGGCTTGAGAACCTTGCGCAAGGTTGAACGAATTGTTCGGGAAGAAATGGACAAAAGCGGCGCTCAGGAAGTTCTGATGCCAGCAGTTCAGCCCGCAGAGCTTTGGCAAGAGTCTGGCCGCTGGGAAGAATACGGCGGTGAACTGCTGCGCATGAACGACCGCCACGGCCGTGAGTTCTGCTTCGGTCCTACCCACGAAGAAGTGATTACTGATCTGATCCGCAATGAGCTGAAAAGCTACAAGGAATTGCCTGCCAACTTCTATCAGATCCAGACCAAATTCCGTGATGAGCGCCGCCCACGCTTTGGCGTTATGCGCGCCCGTGAGTTCATCATGAAGGATGCCTATTCCTTCCATATAAATGCCGACTCGCTGGATGAGACCTATCAGGTAATGCATCGCACCTATTGCGCCATCTTTGACCGCTTGGGCTTGAATTACCGCCCGGTACAGGCTGACTCAGGCGCTATTGGAGGCAGTGCTTCCCATGAATTCCACGTACTCGCAGATTCTGGCGAAGACGATATCGTATTCAGTACAGACAGCGACTATGCGGCAAATATTGAAAAGGCCGAAGCGGTAGCTCCAGCGGGAGAGCGAGCGGCTCCCGCTGAAGAGATGACGCAAATTGCAACACCGGATCAACGCACTATTGATGCCATTTCCGAGTTTTTGAATATCGATGCTACCCGCACGGTGAAAACCCTGCTGGTTAAAGCAGAAGCCGATGAAGAAGGCAACGCGGGCCTCATCGCCTTGATTTTGCGTGGCGACCACACCCTGAACGAGATCAAGGCAGAGAACCTGAAAGGCGTGGCAGAACCTCTGACCATGGCGACCGATGAAGAGATCGAGTCCGCTGTTGGCTGCAAAGCCGGCTCCATCGGCCCGGTAAACCTGAAAGTCCCGGTTATCGTGGACCGCAGCGCAGCGCACCTTGCAGATTTTGTATGTGGCGCAAACAAAGAAGGCTACCACCTGACGGGCGTAAACTGGGAGCGTGATCTGCCACTGGACCGGGTTGAAGATATCCGTAATGTTGTGGAAGGCGACGCCAGCCCGGACGGCAAAGGCACTCTGGAGATTCGCAGAGGCATTGAGGTTGGGCATATCTTCAAGCTGGGCAACAAGTACAGCACGGCAATGAACGCCACAGTACTGGATGAGAACGGCAAAACCGTAATCATGGACATGGGTTGTTACGGGATTGGTGTTTCTCGCATTGTGGCGGCTTCTATTGAGCAGAACCACGATGACAAAGGCATTATCTGGCCAGATGCCATCGCTCCCTTCCAGGTGGCAATCGTTACGCTGAATGCCCACAAAACACCCGCAGTGGCGGAAGCCGGCGAGAAGCTCTACGAACAGTTGCAGCAAGCTGGTTATGATGTGCTACTGGACGACCGTAAAGAGCGCCCTGGCGTAAAGTTTGCCGATATGGAGCTGATGGGCATTCCCCACCGATTTGTTATTTCTGATCGTGGGCTAGCTGCCGGTACGTTGGAATATAAGGGCCGCAGAGACGCTGACAAGCAGGACATTGCAATTGAAGAGGCTCTGCCTGTTCTTGCCAAGGCATCACCACAAAAAGGCTGAAGTAAGCGGAAGTAACCAAGCGGGGTTCAAGGCCTGAAACATGGCCTTGGACTACTGTTAGCATGTGTGGGGCTGGACGTTGTTTGAGACTGTCAGCCCCCTACAATTCCTGGCTCCATTTCCAAAGCCACGCCAAAACGTTCCCGCACTGACTCGCGAATCTCTGAAGCCAAATCCAGCACATCCTTCCCTGTCCCGCCGGAATGATTTATCAAAACCAGTGCTTGCCGGTTATGAACACCCACGGTGGCATTCCGAAAGCCCTTCCAACCGCATTGGTCAATCAGCCAAGCGGCTGCGAGCTTTACGGTCTCAGCCTGCGGATAACCAACTACGTCGGGATACATAGCTTGTAGTTCTTCAAACTTCCCGGCTGGGACCACGGGATTTTTAAAAAAACTGCCTACGTTAGGAATCATCTCAGGGTCTGGCAATTTTCGACGGCGCACTGCCATTACCGCTTCAGCCACGGTCAGTGCATCCAGATCCTGCGAGGTAGCATCCCCAAAGTATTCTTCCAGATCTCGGTATCCAAGCTTTAGAGGTTTGGTACGGGACAAACGAAGCCTGATCTCGGTAATGATGTAACGCCCGGGTGAGCGTTTGAACAGGCTATCCCGGTAGGCAAAGCCGCACTCTGCGTTATCAAGACAAACCAGTTGATCAGAATCGCGATCCCAGGCTGTTACCGAAATTAGCGTATCGCATAGTTCTACGCCGTAAGCACCTATATTTTGTACTGGTGCAGCACCCGCCGTTCCGGGAATAAGCGCCAGGTTCTCTATGCCCTTGTAACCAGATCCAGCCGCATAGAGAACCGCCTCATGCCAGCTCTCGCCAGCTCCCAGAACCAGGGTAGCGCCAGTGTCGTCTACCTGCTCCCAGTATCGGGCTGCTATTCGCACGCGAATCACCAGGCCATTAAAGTCTCCGGCAAAAACCAGATTACTGCCACTTCCGAGGACCAGTGTCTGGTGGCCATTTTCGCGGGCCCATGCCAGTGCGCTGCGCAAGTCGTCCAGGCTTTCGACATCCATGTAGTATTTTGCTGTAGCGGACACGCTCAGGGTGTTGAGTTTCAAAAGCCCCACGCTCTCCTGAAGTTCCGCCCCAAAACTCACGCCATGCGCTCCTGAATATCCCGTAGCAGGCCCTCGCCGGCATCCTGAATCAGATCAAGCACATGCTCAAAACCCTCTTCACCACCATAATAAGGGTCAGGAACTTCAGTGAGGTCTGAGCTGCCGTATTCCAGAAAAAGCGTCGGTTTAGTGCCTCCATTCTGGTGCCATATATCCTTTACATCAGCCAGATTCTGACGGTCCATTACGATTATATAGTCGAAGGTATCCAGATCTTTTTCTGTAAACTGACGCGCTTTAAGAGCACTAATATCAACGCCACGGTTGTTGGCAGCTGAAATTGAGCGGGCATCAGGCCCCTTTCCTATGTGCCAGTTACTGGTTCCGCAGGAGTCGATGAAAACCTTGTCCTGCAATCCAGCTTGTTGCACCAGCCTCCGAAACAGCCCCTCTGCGGTTGGCGACCGGCAAATATTACCAAGACACACAAAAAGGACACTGACCTGCTTACTCATGCCTTACTTTCTCCTGTTTCAACCGACTTAGCCATCCAGGCTCTTACCCGCTGTAAGTCAGCCTCTGTATCAACGCCCGCCGGCGGCGTTCCAGCGGCCACTTCAACATGAATGCGCGCCCCGTTATACAAGGCTCTTAGCTGCTCCAGGGACTCCGCCTGTTCGGTAGGCGCAGGCGGCCAGGAAACGAACTGGCTCAGAACGCGCGCACGGTAACCATAAATACCAATATGGCGGAAATACCCGGTGCCATCCTTAAGGGCGGCTCCCGCATTGGGCGATGCAAGGTTATCTTTTCCAAAATCACTCCAGTGATCCCGTGCCCAGGGGATTGGCGCCCGGCTGAAGTAATGGGCCATCCCCTCTGCATCAAACACAACCTTTACCACGTTGGGGTTGAACACATGTTCGATGTCATGGAGCCGTTCACAGAGCGTTGAAATTGCCGCCTCCGGATAGCGCTCCAGGTTTTCAGCCACCTGATCAATCAATGCCGCCGGAATCAAGGGTTCATCTCCCTGCACGTTCACCACACGGTGATCAGGATCCAACCCGAGTTGGCGTACTACCTCCTCAAGGCGATCAGTACCACTAACATGGTTGGGAGACGTCATGACGACTTCAGCGCCAAAAGCTTCACAGGCGGCCTGGATACGCGAATCATCCGTAGCAACAACCACGCGGCTTGCCCGGCTTTCTGAAGCACGCTCACACACGTGCTGAATCATGGGCTTGCCTGCAATATCCAGCAGCGGTTTACCAGGTAACCGGGTAGAGGCATAACGAGCTGGAATCACAACCGTAAAAGACATGGGACTTCAATCCTGCAGAGAGCTTACTCAGTTTTTGTGAAGACGTTCATCGGTGCTTAAAGTGCGCGCCTCAGTGGCCAGCATAACCGGGATACCCTCGCGGATCGGAAATGCCATGGCGTCCGCAAAGCACGTCAGTTCGGTTTTTGCGTCATTCAATTTCAGCTCGCCCTTGCATACCGGGCAAGCAAGCAGAGCCACGAGTTTTTTGTCCATAGTGCTATCTCACTGACAGTTAGGAAGCAGGCGTTCCGGAGCTCGCCCGCAATTTTTCAAGTACAGCCGCTTTAAACGCCTCAGGCAATGTTGCTTCAACATGAAGCACCCAGGCATTGTCCGGTGCAAAACTGCTGCATTTAACGCCATCTTTAGCCGTCATCACCAGCATGTGACCAGATTCGGATCCAAGATCTTCCGGGCGGAAACGATGATGATCAGGAAAAGGCACAGCAATCAACTTTGCGCCAAGGCCTTTGAGCGTATCAAAAAAGCGTGTAGGGTTTCCTATACCCGCTATGGCACGGATCTTTTGCCCCTGAAGGCTTTCGGGAGAGCGGGTTTCACCGGTTTTGAGATTTACCAGGCGCGTTGGCTGAAGCTTCATAGCATACAAGTGTGGGTGCTTGATGCCCGCCAGTACTTCCGGAGGCACCCGCCCCGTCTCATCTGCAGAGATTGCGCCGTTAACGATCACAAAATCAACCGAATCCAACCGGCTTACCGGCTCCCGCAATGGACCTACAGGTATCAAGGCACCGTTGCCTACTCCGCGGGCACCATCAAATACTGATAGTTCGATATCCCGTGGTAGCTTGTAGTGCTGCAGGCCGTCATCGCTGATCAGTACATCGCCTAGCGCATTGTCGAGCACAAACGCAGCACCTCTGCGTCTGTCTGGGTCAACAATCACTGGTACGCCGGTTGCCTGAGCCAGCATAACCGGCTCGTCTCCTGCAAGAGAAGGCAAGGTATCCGGGGTTACCAAAAGTGGGTGGTCAGGCGCTCTGCCTCCGTATCCGCGACTAAGAACCACGGGATGCCAGCCTTCAGCTTTCATAGTGCTGACCAGCCAGGCCGTTAACGGCGACTTACCCGTACCGCCAGCTGTGATGTTACCCACCACCACGACCGGAACCGGCAGCTTTTCGGTATAAGCCGCTATCGCTTTGCGCCGCCGCGCTTCAGCAATGGCCCGATAGAGACATGAAAACGGTGCTAACAAGGCCAAGGGGCGGCCTTTGCCATACCATAGGCGATCGACAAGGGATGTCATGAGTGTTCACTAAACTGCATTTGATGCAGCTGGGCATAAGCGCCTTTCTTGGCAAGAAGCTCTTCATGGCGACCGGATTCAACAATACGGCCGTTGTCCATAACCAATATTCTGTCAGCGCTCTCAATGGTTGAAAGCCTGTGGGCAATAACCAGTGTGGTTCGGCCCTGAATAACGGTTTCCAACGCCTTCTGAATATGGCGCTCAGATTCAGTATCCAAAGCGGAGGTGGCTTCATCCAGGATCAGAATTGGGGCATCTTTCAGCAAGGCCCTTGCAATAGCCAGTCTTTGCCGCTGCCCACCTGAGAGCATCACACCGTTATCACCAATCATGGTGTCGAGCCCTTCAGGCATTCGGTCGATAAACTCCAACGCGTGGGCTTTGGCCGCCGCTTCACGTATTTCTTCCCGGCTGCAATCCCGAAGCGCGCCATAGGCAATGTTGGCGGCAATCGAATCGTTAAACAGCACCACGTTCTGCGTCACCAGTGCAATCTGGCTTCGCAAGGCTTTCAGGGAGAAGTCTTTGAGGGAGTGCCCATCAATGCGGATATCACCACCGGTATATTCATAAAACCTGGGCAGCAGGCTCACAAGGGTTGATTTACCGCTACCGGAGCGTCCCACCAGAGCCACACTCTGCCCCGCGGGAATATCAACAGAGATACCCTCCAGCACATTGTCAAGTTGATCACGGTAGCGAAAAGACATGTCATCAAATTCAATATTGCCTTCCACACGCTCGGGGGCAAAAGTGCCAGGATCCTGCTCGGGGGCCTCATCGATGGTTTCAAACACATCGTAGGCCGCTGCCACACCCTTCTGTATTTGCGCGTGAACAGAAGTCACCTGACGTATCGGCTTGGCCATGGTAGTGGCTGCAGTAATGAAGGCAACCAACTGACCAGTGCTCATCTCGCCCCGTATCTCCGGGGACAACATGGTCCATACAAGCGCGGCTATTGCCACTGCCACCAAGGTCTGAATCACCGGAACACTGATCGCCTGGGTTGACGCCATCTTCAGGCTTTGCTTCAGGTTTCGGTCGTTAACCTTCTGAAAACGTTGCTGTTCATACTCCACGCCACCAAAGGTTCGAACAACCCGATACCCGGTAATGGACTCAGAAGCCACGTGGGTTATGTCACCCATCGAACCCTGAATGCGCTGGCTGATTTTACGAAAACGCTTGCTGGCATAACTCACAACCGCCCCGATCAGCGGCCCAACTGCGAGGAATATCAGGGTCAATTTCCAGTTGGTATACAGCATAAAGCTGAGAAGGCCGACGATTGTCAGACCTTCCCTTAGGGTTATGGTGACGGCATTGGTAGTGGCTTCCGCCACCTGTTCTACGTTAAACGTGAGCTTGGACACCAGCCTTCCGGCAGCGTTTTCGTCAAAATACCGGGATGGAAGGGTCATCAACCGGTTGAACACATCCGTGCGGAGGGAGTTGATAACCTGTCGGCCAACATAGCTGATGAAATACTGGCTCAGGAAAGTCCCAATTCCACGGAAGGTAAACATACCTATGATCAAGGCGGTCAGCAAAATGCGGTTTTGTTCAGTGGGATTTTCGATGGCCGCTATAACATATTCCATGGCAGCGGCCATGCCCGTAGAGGCCGCTGCATAAATAATGTTACCGACAACCGCAAGCGAGAACGCCAGCCAAAACGGTTTTACATACGCCAACAAGCGCTTGTAGGTTTCCCAACTTTCGCCAGGTTTAACCGGTTTGGGTTCTGTTGGCGGAACAGCCTGGCTCACTGGGTTTCTGCCTCGCGTTCTGTCGTAATACTGAGCTTTGCAAAACCAAGGCGCCCGGCAACATCCATAGCTCTGACCACATATTCATGGGGCGTTCGGGCATCTGCTGTAATTACGAATGGCAAGGCCGTATCGCCTGCAGCCAGCTCACTCACTCCCCGCTCAAGCGTCTCACGACGATTATTCACGAGCGCTTTATCGTTGAGTATGTACTGGCCTTCAGCATTGATTACAACGTCAATCTGCCTCACTTCGGATGCGGCAGACGGCTCACCGCTGGCCTCTGGCAGTACCACCTGTAAGTGGCTTTCCCGGGTGAAAGTCGTTGAGACCATAAAGAAAATCAGCAGCAGGAACACCACATCGATCAGCGGCGTCAGGTCTACCCCAACTTCCTGGCTTCTCTGGCGTGTGAACTTCACGGCGTTCAGGCCCCTTCTACGTCGATTTCACGGTCACCGTGCACAACTTCAACCAGCTTGATAGCTTCCTGCTCCATCCCCACCACCAGCTCATCTACCCGGCGGATAAAATAACGGTGACAAATCAGTGCAGGGATAGCGATGCTCAGCCCGGCCGCAGTGGTTATCAAAGCTTCGGAGATGCCCCCCGCGAGGTTGCCGGCATTACCCACACCTGCAAGCTGGATTTCAGCAAACACCTTGATCATGCCAATCACAGTACCAAGAAGACCAAGCAATGGTGTAATGGTCGCAACTGTGCCTAAAGGATTCAAAAAGCGCTCCAGTTCGTGAATTACCTGAGTAGCTTCATGCTCAATACTCTCCTTCATGATCTCACGGCCATGTTTGGCATTCATGAGACCCGCCGCAAGTACGCGGCCCAAAGGTGATGAGCCTTGCAGTGCCTTCAGCTTGCGACTATTAAGCTCTTTTTTCTTGATCCAGCGCCAGAGTTCATTAATGGTCTGCGGCGGTGCGACACGTGACGCCCGAAGCGTCCAGAAACGTTCCAGAATAATCGCGAGTGCCAGGATGGAACAGGCAACAATTGGCACCATAAGAATGCCACCAGCTTTCAACAGCTCGAACACGCTTGATCTCCCTGATTGTTAACAAGCCGCGCTACTTTAGCATAGCTGCAGGTCGAGGCTACACCCGCAATGTCACGGTATTTTACACTCGGCCCTGGTAAGACCCGGGCCGCCAATCCAGAAGGGCGCGGAGTGACGGGCTTCGATGGTTTTTACAGTGCCATTGTCCAGGGTCAACACTAACCCGCCCGAGCAGGCCGTGTTGAACGCTGTTGCGCCCGCACTCCGGTAGCGCGCCGTTACATCCTTGTGGGGATGCCCGTATCGATGCCGGTATCCAGCCGTGTAGATCACCACGTCGGGTTTCAGTTCATCAACCCAAGCTTTGGATGACGACGTTTTACTGCCATGGTGCGGCGCGATAACAACACGTGCACGGGGCTGACTCTTGGCCGAAAGGTTACGGGATACTCTAAGATATTTCGCCTCAACACGGGAACTGATATCACCAGGAAACACCCATTCTGCTTCCATACCCCGCCGGGCGGTAAGAACACAGGATGCGTCATTACCTTTTAACTCGCCTTTTGCACGCCAAAACGAGAGTGCCAACTCACCGCCCAACTCATCCTCGCCCCCACACTCAACGATGCTTACCGCCCCTGCCCGCTTCAGCTTGTCACGAACAGCCTTTGGCTCGCCTGTCACAATATGGCCAACGTCAAAATGCTCCAGTATCTGGTTAATCCCGCCGGAATGATCATTGTCGGCATGGCTTATAACCAGCGTGTCGATGCGCGCTACCCCCAAGGCTTTGAGATTGGGTATCAGGACGGACTCTGCAGCAGAAAACACACCTTCAACTTCAGGGCCTGTGTCATAGAGCAACACCTGGTCGCCTGCCCTCAACATGGCTGAGAGGCCCTGACCAACATCCCAAACCCGGACTTCGGGCTCAGCAAGGTGCGGATTATCAGGCCTCTCCTGGAAACTCGCTGCAACCACCCAGGTCGCCACAATAGCAACCCCAACCAGCTGGAATGTCCGGATCGGCACCAATGCAATTAACAGCACCAATATGGCAAACCCGATAATTTCCGGGGTGCTGCCATAGAGATCGGGCCAACTCATGTTGGCAACCCCGCCAAGAAATCTCCAAAGGACGTCAAGCAGCGCATCCATCAACGGGACAATCAGCCCTGTCAGAGCCGGAAACAGGGCGACAGCAATCCCACCAATGAGAAGTACTGGCATGAGCACGAGAGAAACCCAGGGAATAGCTAAAATATTCGCCAGCAGGCCAGCAACTGGCTGCCCCTGGCCGACCAGCTCAAGCAGTGGCCAAAGCCCGGCAAACACAGCGACCTGAGCAATAAACAGGCCGGCCAGCCAGCCTGTACCTCCCAGCCGACCCGCAAAAACACACATGAGGACAGAGACGGCTCCAAAGGATAGCCAGAACCCTTGGTCCAGGGGCGCAAAAGGGTCAAACAGGAGTACAGCCCCAAGCGCAATCACAAGCGAGTGCCAAACAGGCACCTGCCAGGCGTTCAAGAGATACCAGCTACCAACGGCCACCATAATAAGGGCTCTGCGGGTTGGCACCGTGAATCCTGCCGCTAATGCATACAACAGACTACAAACAAGCACCACAGCAAACACTGTTACGCGAACAGAGCGTTCGCTGAGCCGGGTCGACGACACTGCCAATAGAACACGACGAGCTGCAAACCCCGCGCCCAAAGCAACCAGCCCCAAATGTAGCCCCGATATAGCCACCAGATGTATGGTTCCCGTTGCCTTTAGCACATCCCAATGTTCCGAAGACAAATGCCCACGATTGCCGATCAGCAACGAGGCGATTAATGCTAGGTGACGGGCCTCGGCAAACTGACTGTCTACCCAATCCGCCAGTCGGGCATGAAGGCGATGATACTGGCACTCTGGCGTACAAACGACAGATGGATCCGGAATCGCACTGCGCACACTACCTGTTGCACGATACCCCTTGCGGAACAGCCAGTCTTCGTAGCGGAAACCCTCAGGATTCAGTGTGCCGTGGGGATTTTTCAAAACTACGTCAAGTCGCAGGCGATAATCCGGAAGCACAAGATCGGGCTTACCATACCAGGCAAGACGCAATGTCGTGGGCAGTGAATCATAAGCCTCTGGGGTCAGTGAAAGCCCGTACCAGCGAGTCACGCAAAAGCTGAAGCGGATGCTGTTAAAACTTCCAACAGAAGGGAGGTCGCAAATATAACCCGAAACCTGGGTGCGATCCCCCTCAAGCCCCTCGGGGAGCCTGTGTTCCAGACGATCGCTGGCCCACAAAAATGCCCAGGCGATACCTAATGCCATGCCAATTACAAGCGCCCGGAATGATCCGGGCAGCATCCTGCGAATGGGCAAAAACCACAACAAAGCCGGGATTATGGCCAGGAGCAGGCATACTTGAGCTGGCAACACCGCCAACCTATAAAGTAAGATAACGCCGCAGGAAAAAGCGAAAACGCCTATTACTGTAGAGCTTCCGGACAATCCGTGTCCTCCCGATGACCTTATCCGTCGGCGACTTCCTTGACGCCGGATGTTTCATTCTACTCGAAGGTAGAGCATTCCCAATGCCGAAGAAGTTCATGAAACGTTATCTGCCAACACCTGAGAAGGTGCAAGCGATGCAGTCGCTTGATTTTCTTGGCGATATCCTGCATGAACCCAACTTATGGCATATCAACCGTCACAGTGTTTCCAGAGCATTCCTGATCGGGGTGTTTTTCGCTTTGATTCCCATGCCTTTCCAGATGATTGCCGCAGCCTTCTTTGCCATCTGGTTCAACGCCAATCTGCCGCTATCCGTAGTGCTGGTCTGGATCAGCAACCCGATTACCATGCCACCCCTGTTTTATTTCAATTACAAGGTGGGAGCCTGGGCACTAAATCGGCCCGTTCTGAGTTTCGATATACATCTCTCGTGGTCGTGGCTCAGTGAGCGCTTGGTGGATATCGGCATTCCCCTCTACCTGGGTTCGCTGATTGTCGCCACAATTTCAGCCTGCATAGCGTATCTGGCAATTCAGTTTATCTGGCGCCGGAAAATCCGCACCGACTGGCAACTGCGCCGCCGGGCCCGCAGAGAGCTCCGGCGCTCCCGCGATCAGGCCTCCTGAACCAACCGACCCTGTTCAAGCCTCAGCACCCGCCCCAGGCTCCGAGCCATCTTCATATCGTGGGTCACCATAACAAACGCAATCCCAAGCTGATCCCTCAAAGACTCTATAAGTGCACGAACCCCTTCACCTGTGTGTTCGTCAAGGTTGCCCGTGGGCTCATCCATCAGCACACAATCTGGCTCGTTAACCAGCGCCCGGGCTATAGCAACACGTTGGCGCTCGCCACCGGATAGCTCCCCAGGCTTGTGCTCCAGGCGCTCCGCCAATCCAACCCTCTGCAAAATTGACTGTGCACGGGAACGGGAATCATTAATGGACATCCCGCCCAGTGCACAGGGCATCATGACGTTCTCTAGCGCAGTGAATTCCGGCAACAGATGATGGAACTGATATACGAAACCAAGATGACGGTTGCGGAAACGAGCCCGCCCCGCTTCAGACAGGCGGTGAATATCCTTGCCACAAATAGAAATCTGCCCGGTAGAGGGCTTGTCGAGCCCACCAAGAAGGTTAAGCAGTGTAGTCTTGCCGGCACCACTACTGCCAACGATGGCCACAGTTTCCCCCGCTGTAACTTCAAGCGAAATGTCGGAGAAGATGGTCAGCTTTTCCGGCCCCTGAGTGTAGGTGCGGGTAACCTGTCGGCAATCGATTACCAAGGGGACATCCTTCATGGCATCAGGTTCCTTATTCATAACGAAGAGCCTCCGCAGGATCCACTCGCGACGCTCTCCACGCCGGGTAGATAGTCGCCAACAAACTCATTGCAAGGCCTGCACCGCTGATTATGGCTACGTCATTCCATTGCAACTGGGAAGGCAAGTAACTGATAAAATACACATCCGCACTCAGGAATTGCTGCCCAAGCGCGCTTTCGAGCCACGAAATAAATGCGCTGATATTGAGAGCACCCAAAACGCCAAGCGTGGTGCCAATCAGAATGCCAAACACACCGATGACCGCCCCCTGTACGATAAAAATCCGCATAATGTGCCCTGGCGTAGCGCCCATAGTACGGAGAATGGCGATATCCGCGGTTTTATCAGTCACCACCATCACCAGCGTGGACACGATGTTGAACGCAGCCACTGCAACGATAAACATCAGCAGAAGACCAATCATGGTTTTTTCCATGCGAATGGCCTGGAAAAGATTTCCGTGGGTGCGCGTCCAATCTGAAATGTAATAACGGCCAGAGAGTTCTCTAGCGGCCTCTTCTGCAACCTTGGGGGCGGCAAAAAGGTCATCGACCAATAACCGAACACCCTGCGCTTTACCTCCGGTTCGCATCAGCTTCGCAGCGTCATCCATGTGAATAAGCGTGTAATTGCCATCCAACTCTGCACCAACACTGAAAACCCCTTTTACGGTAAAGCGCTTGAGACGAGGCAACACGCCGGCGGGGGTAACTGAGGCTTCAGGCAGCACCACGGTCACTTTATCGCCCAGCTGCAAACGCAAGCTCGCCGCCATGGTACGGCCCACAATAATGCCGAACTCGCCAGCAACCAGATCGTCCAATTTGCCTTCAATCATGTGGTTTTCGATGATGGAGACCGAGCGCTCTTCCTCAGGAAGTATGCCGTTGAGCATAACGCCCCGCACGTCACCACCACCGGTAACCATGCCCTGCCCCTGAATGAACGGAGCAGCGGCTAACACTCTGGGATGCTTCTGCACCTGAGCATCTACCGACTCCCAATCATCCAGTGGCCCGCTGCCCTGAATAATGGCATGAGGAACCATGCCCAGGATGCGCTGCTTGAGCTCCCGGTCAAAACCATTCATTACGGACAGCACAATAATGAGTACTGCCACGCCGAGCATCAGCCCGATCATGGATGTGAGAGATATAAAGGAAATAAAATGATTACGCCTTTTGGCCGCGGTGTAACGCAAGCCGATATAAAACGATAAGGGTCTGAACATGGAGAGGTGCCTGTCGCTACCTTCAGATCGGTCGTGGTCTGGAATTCCCATCGCAGCCTTTCAGTGCGGTAGGAAACTGCTAAACTTTTACTACTGGCTGAAATCCTTGCTTGCGGAGCCCTGAATGCACACCGAAGACACGCCTTACGAAACCACAGACAATCTACCTGAGCGCCGGGAATTTTTCCGCATCGAAGACCGGATTGGCCTGGAAGTCCGTAAGCTGTCGCCTTCAGCCGAGTTCAACGACAACCACTTCAACGACGAGCATATCGAGACGCTGAAAGCGGACTTCAGACGTCTGGATCAGGACATCAAATCGCAGCTCGCCAGCCTTGCCGATCAGGACCGCCTGCTTACCGGTCTGGTAAAGTCGTTGAATGGCAAGCTGGATACGCTAGCGCGCATTATGGCCTTTCAGCAAAATCCCTTGCAACCGGGCGACTGGCAAGACGTAACACTGAGCGAGGGCGGGCTGGCCTTTTCGGGTAGCCCACAAGCATGGCAGACTGGCGACAAGCTTGCAGTTCGCATGACCCTGCCGCCAGAACTATTCCAGCCCCGTGGCGTCGCACAGGTTTTGGATGTACAGGCCACCGAAACAGGCGGAGCAAGGGTTCATACCGGCTTTATCCAGATACAGGATGGAGATCGTCAGCAAATCGCCAGACATGTGATGCGTTGGCAGATTCGCCAGCGCCAAAAAGAGTAGACTGGCGAAAACATGTGACTTTTGCGTGTAATTCTCGGATATTACGTTTTATCCATGTCCCCGGAGTGCTCACCGGTGACCCAAGTATGAGTGGAGAACGATCAATGACAATAAAGCGAGTCCTGACCGGCACCCTGGTATCGGCAATGTTTATGACTCTGACCCCGATTTCCGGCGCGCTTGCGGAAGAACTCCGTGTACCTGTTGGCAGCCAAGCTGACCGAGGCGAACAAAATGTGCCCCGGGTAGGCACAACACAGGCTTCGGTAAGAGCTTCGTGGGGCCAGCCAGCTTCCGTTAAAGGCCCTGTTGGCGAACCGGCGATCAGCCAGTGGAATTATGGCAACTTTGTAGTCTATTTCGAAAATGATCGCGTCATACACTCAGTACTGACGCCACAGCGCTGACATTTTTCGGTACAGTGTTCTTCCCGCCCACCAGTTCCGGGCACACATCCTGACGACATGCCGCCTTTTGTTTAGAATGGCGGCTTTTGCAATTTTAAGGTGACTGTAAAGTGACATCCCTACGCGTGTTGCCCGCTGAATGGGCACCCCAAAGCGCCGTTGTACTTACCTGGCCTCATCCGGGTACCGACTGGGCAGGGATTATTGATGAAGTGGAGCCCGTATTCCTGGAAATTGCCCGCTCGGTTCTCCGCTTCCAGCATCTGGTTATCAGCTGTGAGCATGTGATTCGACTGCAGGATCTTGAGCGCGAACTAAACGCCTGGGCCAGCCAGCAGGACCTGCCAGGACGCGTGCATGCGGTGCCAGCGCCGGCAAACGACACCTGGACTCGTGATCACGGCCCGATCACTGTAGTGACCGATGGCACCCCTACCTTGCTGGACTTTCGCTTCAATGCCTGGGGTGGCAAATTTCCCTGGGAAAAAGACGATGCGCTCAATCGCCACCTTGCGAACTTCGGTGTATTTGGCACTAACCCCATGCAAACTGTGGACTTTGTGCTGGAAGGTGGCTCCATCGAATCTGACGGTGAAGGCACTCTATTAACCACCAGCGAGTGCCTTTTGACACCTTCGCGCAATGCCTCCATGGACCGCGGCGCCATTGAGCAGTTACTGTCTGAAATGCTGGGGACAGACCGGATTCTGTGGCTAAACCATGGTTATCTGGCCGGCGACGATACGGACAGCCATATTGATACTTTGGCGCGCTTTTGTGCACCGGATCATATCTGCTACGTGGCCTGCCCGGACGTGGCAGATGAGCATTACAGCGCCCTGGCCGCCATGGAAGAGGACCTTCAGGAGTTCCGCCAGCGGGATGGTTCGCCCTACAAGCTCACAGCACTACCCTGGCCCGACCCGGTATTCGGTGACGAAGGCGAACGCCTTCCTGCAACCTACGCTAACTTTCTGATTATTAATGGCGCAGTGCTGCTGCCGATATACGATGTGCCTCAGGATGAAGAAGCCATTCGCATTGTGAACGGGATATTTCCTGATAGAGAGATAATCCCCATTAACTGCCGCCCGCTGGTCAAACAGCACGGCAGCCTCCACTGCGTTACCATGCAGATCCCGGAAGGAGTTGTCACGCCATGAGCCAAAACCTTGGCAGCACCCGGAATTCAAGCCAGCTCGTAGTAGCTGCAATTCAGCAGGCCTGCAGTGAAAACAAAGCTGCCAGCCTTGCCACTTCTGAAATGCTGATTCGCGAAGCGGCCGCCGGTGGCGCTGAGCTGATTATTCTGCAGGAACTTCACGCAACCCAGTATTTTTGCCAAACCGAAGACACTCGCATATTCGACCTGGCTGAGCCCATCCCTGGGCCCACAAGTGAAAAGCTATCAGGCCTGGCCCGGGAACTGAACGTCGTTATCGTGGGTTCTGTGTTTGAGCGACGCATGAACGGTGTTTATCACAATACGGCTGTAGTCATTGAGACCGACGGATCCATTGCCGGCCTGTATCGCAAAATGCACATTCCGGACGACCCGGGGTTCTACGAGAAATTCTATTTCACCCCGGGTGATGCCGAGTTCAACGACGGCCGCAGCGGGTTCTCCCCCATAGAAACCTCGGTAGGTAAGCTTGGGGTTCTCGTTTGCTGGGATCAGTGGTACCCGGAAGCGGCACGCCTGATGGCGCTCGCCGGCGCCGAAATACTGATTTACCCCACCGCCATCGGCTGGGACATAACAGACACCCAGGATGAGCAAGCCCGTCAACTGGAAGCCTGGGTCACCGTTCAACGGGGCCACGCCGTGGCCAACAACCTCCCGGTAGTTGCGCCCAACCGGGTAGGCACAGAACCGGATCCCACAGGGCATTCCGACGGTATACAGTTCTGGGGTAACAGCTTCATCTGCGGCCCTCAAGGCGAATTCCTCGCCCGGGCCGACGACAGCAGCGAGTGCATACTGAGCGTCACACTTGATCGCCACCGCACTGAATCTATTCGCCGCATCTGGCCGTACTTCAGAGACCGGCGCATCGACGCCTACGGCGACATTCTAAAAAGAGTGAGGGACTGAACCCGGCATGAAAAACCTGGTGGACAACGTAGTTACCGAACTGAATCAGATACTGCTGGGCAAAGAACGGCAGGTTCGGTTGGCCCTCTGCGGCTTGCTCGCCAGCGGTCACCTGCTGATTGAGGACATTCCTGGCATGGGCAAAACCACCCTGTCCCATGCCTTGGCCAAAGTAATGGGGCTCAGCTATCAGCGCATTCAGTTTACGAACGACTTGTTGCCTGCAGACGTGCTGGGCTATTCCATGTACGACAAACAAGCAGGGAGCCTGGTATTCCACCAAGGCCCTATTTTTGCCCAAGTGGTCCTGGCAGACGAAATCAACCGCGCGTCGCCACGAACACAGAGCGCACTGCTGGAAGCAATGGAAGAGCGCCAGGTATCCATTGAAGGCGAAACCCGACCACTACCCCATCCGTTTTTTGTAATTGCCACCCAGAATCCTACAGAACAAGGTGGCACCTACCCGTTGCCGGAATCCCAACTTGATCGTTTTCTGATGCGCATAAGGCTTGGCTACCCCGACCCCCGAGCCGAGCGGGAGTTGCTGGAAGGCGAAGATCGCCGGACAATGACAGATCGACTTGGCACCCTGCTTTCTGAAAATGACCTGGCAAAACTTCAGGAAGAAGTAACCCGCGTAACCGCGAGCCCTGCACTGCTGGACTACATCCAGCGCCTGTTGGAACAGAGCCGCCGCATGCCCGGGCTGCTCTATGGTTTGTCACCCAGAGCCGGGCTAGGGTTGCTCAGAGCCACCAAAGCCTGGGCTTTGATGGAAGGCCGCCGCCACGCACTACCTGACGATATACAAGCAGTCTTCCCGTCGATCGCCGAACACCGCCTTGAACAAGGCGAATCCGGAAAAAGCGCAGAGCGCGTACGCCAGCTCCTGGCCAGCGTATCCGTGCTGGAGTAAGCGGTTAGATAGCATTGCTTTATCAGGGGAATTGACCAAAACAAATGGAAGCTTGCTGCTTTCGTGATAGCCTTTTGTTCTTCCTCGCAATACAGGCTCCGAACGAGCCCGACACGTACCGAATAAACGAGAGACACCCATGAGCGAAACCAAACATTCCCGGCTAATCATCCTCGGCTCCGGCCCCGCCGGATACACCGCCGCTGTTTACGCAGCCAGGGCCAACCTCAACCCGACCCTCATCACCGGCATTGAAGTCGGCGGCCAGCTCACCACCACTACCGACGTAGACAACTGGCCCGGCGACAACGACGGCGTGCAAGGCCCGGAACTCATGCAGCGCATGCTCAAACACGCCGAGCGCTTCGAAACAAACATCGTTTACGACACAATCAACGAAGCTGACCTGCAGACCCGCCCCTTCCGCCTCAAAGGCGACAGCGGCGAATACACCTGCGATGCCCTGATCATCGCTACCGGTGCATCCGCCATGTACCTGGGCCTGGAATCCGAAGAAAAATTCAAAGGCCAGGGCGTATCCGCCTGCGCCACCTGCGACGGATTCTTCTACAAAAAACAGAAAGTCGCCGTAATCGGTGGCGGCAACACCGCCGTTGAAGAAGCCCTTTACCTCTCCAACATCGCCGCAGAAGTTACCCTTGTACACCGTCGCGACAGCCTGCGCGCAGAGAAAATTCTGCAGGATAAACTCTTCGACAAAGCTGAAAACGGCAACATCAACATCGTTTGGGATCACAGCCTCGACGAAGTACTCGGCGACGGCACCGGCGTAACCGGCATGCGCATCAGAAGCATGAAAGACGACTCCAAACAGGATCTCGACCTGGCCGGCGTGTTCATCGCCATAGGCCACAAGCCCAATACCGGCTTGTTCGAAGGCCAGCTGAACATGGAAAACGGCTACATCAAAATCCAGTCCGGCCTCGAAGGCATGGCCACCCAAGCCAGCATCCCGGGCGTATTTGCCGCCGGCGACGTAGCCGACCACGTTTACCGCCAGGCTGTAACCTCCGCCGGTTTCGGCTGCATGGCTGCATTAGATGCCGAAAAGTTTCTGGATCAGCAAGCTTAAGAGATATCGGCAAAAGACAGGATGACTTCACTGCACTGGCTAGACCCCGACCAGCTGTGGTTCCCCTCAGCCGATGAAGCCCTCGACGACCCCGATGGCCTCCTCGCGCTGGGTGGTGACCTCTCCACAGAACGGCTAATCCTCGCCTACCGCAGCGGCATCTTCCCCTGGTACAGCGACGACCAACCCATACTCTGGTGGTCCCCAGACCCCCGCTGCGTGCTCTTCCCTGAAGACATACACATCTCCCGAAGCCTACGCAGAACACTCAATCAGCGTCGCTTCAGCGTCACCGCAGATCAGGCCTTCAGCCGAATCATCCGCTTGTGCGCATCCACCCGCAGCGAAGGCACCTGGATAACCGATGACATGATCGCAAGTTACTCAGCCCTGCACCGCCAGGGTGTCGCCCACTCCATCGAAGTATGGAACAGCAAAGGCGAACTGGCCGGCGGTATGTACGGGTTAGCCATTGGGCAGTGCTTTTTTGGTGAATCCATGTTCTCTCTGGAAACCAATGCATCCAAAGTACTCATGGTCCACCTTGCTCACCAACTGCAAGATTGGGGCTATCGAATCATGGACTGCCAGGTAGAAAGCTCCCACCTTCTCAGCATGGGCGCATGCACCCTACCCAGAAGTGAGTTCTTATCTATAATCAGTGAGCATACGGAAAAAAAACCGAACCAGAGCAACTGGACATTCGACTGGCAGTGGAACCGGCCGGAGGCATAAATGAGTAGTCTGAGAACTCTGGTGTTCTATGCAACACCAGCCCACGACTGCAGCTATCTTCCTGATCGCGAAGCGACAACCATGTTTGTTGACCCGCGCGCCCACATCGACAAAAAGCTCTACAGCCAACTGACCGCGCTGGGCTTTCGGCGCAGCGGCACACATTATTATCGCCCCCACTGTGAAGCATGCAACGCATGCATCCCGGTGCGAGTGAACGTGAATCACTTTCAGCCGGATCGCAACCAGCGCCGGGTCATGAAAAAAAACAGTGACCTGGAATGCACTCTGGTGCCTGCCGCCTTCACTGAAAGCTACTATCGGCTCTATGCCAACTATGTCGAACTTCGCCACAAAGACGGTGACATGTACCCACCCTCCAGGGAACAGTTTATTTCCTTTCTGGTAGAAGGCACCTCTGATTCCTGGTTCCTTGAAATGTGTAAAGACGGAGAACTGGTGGCTCTGGCAGCAATCGATGTTCTTGATGATGGGCTCTCGGCAATCTACACCGTATTCGATCCAACTCAGGAGAGCCGCAGTCTGGGCACCTTTGCTGTTCTCTGGCAAATTGAAGAGACTAAAAGGCGTAAACAGCCTCACCTTTATCTTGGATACTGGATAAAACAGTGCAACAAGATGAGTTATAAAACGCGGTTCAAGCCCATGGAGGCGCTCCATGATGGTCAGTGGCGTGTCCTGACAACCGAATAGCAGCGTATGGCACGTAATTACCGATATAAACCGGTAATAAGCACCTTTATTTGCCGGCATTCATGAACGCACTTTGCCAAACGGCTACAAATCAGGCAGAATTGCGCAATTTAAAATTACGGAAAGTTTTCCCAATAGAGGTTTCTACTGAATGGCGAAGTCAGATGTCGTTGAAATGGAAGGTGTTATTCTTGACACCCTTCCAAACACTATGTTCCGGGTCGAATTGAGCAACGGCCATGTTGTCACTGCTCACATCTCTGGCAAGATGCGTAAAAACTACATCCGCATCCTGACAGGCGACAAGGTCAAGGTTGAACTTACACCTTACGACCTGAGCAAAGGCCGGATTGTGTATCGCGCCCGTTAAAAGAACGGCGACATCGAAGAAGCACAAAAAAACCGCTGCATCACTGCAGCGGTTTTTTGTTAGTGCCTTTGTGTGGCTGGCCTGCCAGCCGTCTCAGACGGCTTCTGCAGGCTCATCCTCATAGTCGAACACCAGCTCATCATCCTTGAGGTGGATAAACACATCCCCGCCCTTCTCGGACAGCCTGCCGAACAGTATCTGCTCAGCAAGTGGGCGCTTGATCTTGTCCTGAATCAACCGCGCCATGGGGCGTGCACCCATAGTGACGTCATAACCCTTATCTGCAAGCCACAACTTGGCCGCATCATCCACATGCAGAACCACATGCTTTTCATCCAGCTGCGCCTGCAACTCGGTGAGGAACTTGTCCACAACGTGGGTAATGGTATCCCTCTGCAAGTCGCCAAACTGGATAATGCTATCCAGACGGTTGCGGAATTCCGGCGTGAAGGTCTTGCCGATAATTTCCATGCCATCACTGCTGTGGTCTTGCTCACTAAAGCCCATCGAGCGGCGAGCCATGCTTTCCGCTCCGGCGTTTGTCGTCATCACGAGAATAACGTGGCGGAAATCAGCTTTGCGCCCATTATTATCGGTCAACGTTCCGTGATCCATAACCTGCAGCAGCAGATTGAAGACTTCAGGGTGCGCCTTTTCGATTTCGTCCAGCAACAGAACACAGTGTGGATGTTTATTAACAGCTTCTGTTAACAGCCCACCCTGGTCATAGCCTACATAGCCTGGTGGAGCACCAATCAGACGAGAGACCGTATGACGCTCCATATACTCGGACATATCAAACCGAACCAGCTCAACCCCAAGGGCTTTTGCAAGCTGCTTGGTTACCTCTGTTTTACCAACACCTGTCGGGCCGGCAAACAGGAAGGAACCCTGTGGTTTCTCTGGTGCTTTCAAACCGGCACGAGCCAGCTTGATTGCCATGGTCAGTGATTCAATAGCTGGATCCTGCCCGAACACCACCATCTTGAGATCACGCTCCAGATTGCGCAGCAGATCCTTGTCACTGGTGGACACGTTTTTGGGCGGAATGCGGGCGATCTTGGCAACCACCTCTTCGATCTCTGCAACATCGATGGTCTTCTGGCGTTTGTCTTCTGACATCAATCGCTGACGCGCACCCGCTTCATCAATCACATCAATAGCCTTGTCCGGCAGGTGACGATCCGTGATGTAACGATCTGCCAACTCTGCAGCAACGCGCAGTGCCTGATCTGTATATTTAAGATCATGGTGCTTTTCAAAATTCGACTTGAGCCCTTTGAGAATCTGGTAAGTATCCTCAACGCTTGGCTCATTCACATCGATTTTCTGGAAGCGACGGGCCAGTGCACTGTCTTTCTCGAAAATGCCACGGAATTCCTGATACGTGGTGGAACCAATACAACGAATTTCACCCGAACTCAGCATGGGCTTGAGCAGATTCGATGCGTCCATCACCCCACCAGACGCCGATCCAGCGCCGATGATCGTGTGGATTTCGTCGATAAACAAAATCGCGTGCTTTTGTTTCTTCAGCTCCGCCAGCAGTGCTTTCAAACGTTTCTCGAAATCGCCGCGATACTTGGTTCCTGCCAAGAGTGCACCAAGATCCAGCGAATACACGACACCATCAGAAATGATATCCGGTACTTGGCCATCGACGATGCGCTTGGCAAGTCCTTCTGCGATGGCGGTCTTGCCTACACCGGCCTCACCCACCAGCAACGGGTTATTCTTGCGACGGCGCACCAGAATCTGCACCACGCGCTCAACCTCGTGCTCGCGGCCGATCAACGGATCAATCCGCCCTTGGCGAGCTTGTTCATTCAGGTTGGTAGCGTATGTTTCCAGAGGCTTGGATTGCCCACCCTCTTCGCCGGAATCCTCAAGTGAGGCCTGCTCAGTGCCATCCTGATCTTCAGCCCCCTGAACACGGGATATTCCGTGGGATACAAAATTGACGACATCAATGCGTGCAACGCTCTGTTTCTTGAGCACATACACAGCCTGGCTTTCCTGCTCACTGAAAATGGCGACCAGAACATTCGCACCGGTAACCTCTTTTTTACCAGAGGATTGCACATGAAATACGGCGCGTTGCAATACTCGCTGAAACCCTAGTGTTGGCTGGGTCTCGCGCTCGTCATCGCTACCTGGAATCAATGGTGTTGTGGAATCCACAAATTCAACCAGCTCATCATGAAGCTGCTTGAGGTCTGCACCACAGGCTTTGAGAACACCCACTGCAGATTCATTCTCCAGCAGAGCCAACAATAAATGCTCTACGGTCATGAACTCGTGGCGCTTGTCGCGGGCACTTTTAAAGGCCGAATTCAGCGTAATTTCAAGATCTTTGCTCAGCATGGGCCACCCCAAAGTCTATCAGTCTGCACATTCAATCTCGCAAAGGAGCGGATGTTCGCATTCAGAGGAATACTGGTTCACCTGTGCCGCCTTTGTTTCCGCGATGTCTCGGGTATAAACCCCGCATACTGCCTTTCCCTGCGTATGGACGAGCAGCATCACCTGTGTCGCCTTTTCTTCATTCATACCGAAGAAGGTCATCAACACATCCACAACAAAATCCATGGGTGTGTAATCGTCGTTCAGAAGCATCACCTTATATTGTGCCGGACGCTTCAGTGCAGGCTTTTCGGGAGCAACGCTGAGCTCATCATGACGCCCTGGCAGTTCTTCCTCCCGCTGGTTTAATACTAGTAGAGAATTTTCGATAGTCCGCATCATTCTTTACCGGTTATCGGTGTCCTTCATCAATGTGGTTGCCTGGCCTCGGGTTTTCAAGTCAGATCCAAACTCGAGCGTGAGATAATTAACAATACGAACATGATACCGCTTCCGGACTGCGTTCAACCACACAATACCGCAATACAAGCTATTGACTCGACCCCGGGTTTGGTCGACAGTTAACCTACAGTGTTAAATAATGTAAATAAATGAGCGGTTCATGTAACCGCATCATAAAGATGAAACTGGCAAAAAAGACTCAGAGCCGGTTTTAAAAGCCAACAACAACAAGTGACAGTAAAAGAACAGGGGAGTTCATCATGCCAAGAGGCAAGGTAAAGTGGTTCAACAATGCCAAAGGGTACGGTTTCATCATTGAGGATGGTTGCAGTGACGACCTGTTTGCCCACTTTTCATCCGTCCAGATAGACGGATATAAAACACTCAAAGCAGGCCAGGCTGTCAGTTTCGAGAAGAAGCCCAGCGACAAGGGCGTGCATGCCATCAATATAGTGCCTGACGACCAGCCCAATGCCACAGACACAACGGGGCTCACCACGGACACCACAGCGGATAACAGTGGAGACTACCCTTCACGCGCTGTTAACGGCTGAAATACCTACCTGGCAAGCTGCACACCCAGTGAGCCCTCTCCTGCCGGAGCACTCCGGCGGGCTCCTGACTGGCCGTGCGTAAGGCATTCTGCATGTCTTGCGCTTTCAAACTCTGTTTTTTCTCCGTAACCTTTCCCCCTGATCTCATTTTCTTGCCCGGGAGAGTCCTCTGTGGCCGACCTCATTCTCTTTAACAAGCCCTTTCAGGTTCTCTGTCAGTTTACGGATGAGCCTGCGGGTAACGAGCAAACCTCACGAGCCACCTTGGCCGACTGGATTCGCATCCCGGACATCTACCCTGCCGGCCGACTGGACTACGATTCTGAGGGGCTTTTACTTCTAACCAGTGATGGTGCCCTCCAGCATCGAATTGCATCACCTGGGCAAAATATGCCTAAAACCTACTGGGTTCAGGTTGAGGGCAACCTTTCTGCAAGCGCATTAGACAAGCTAACAGCAGGGATGATGCTCAAAGATGGCCCCACCAGGCCAGCAAAAGCACGAATAATATCGGAGCCTGAGATTTGGCCCAGAACCCCACCAGTGCGCCGCCGCGATACGATACCTACCAGTTGGCTTGAGCTGACCATAACCGAAGGGCGCAACAGACAGGTGCGGCGCATGACCGCTGCTGTCGGGTTTCCAACATTGCGACTGATCCGCTATCGTATTGGTGATTGGACGCTGGATGGGCTCGAGCCGGGAAAATACCGGAAAATACCCATCAATCTGCCTACGCCCTCACGCCCCGGGAAGCGCTCGACACACAAACGTTCCGCCACGTCGCCAAGGAGAGGACGAAGCTCATGACCTGGACTCCACACGCCACCGTCGCAGTGGTTGTTGAAGACGCTCACGGCCGCTTCCTGATGGTTGAAGAGCGCAGCAGCGGCAAGGTGGTATTCAATCAGCCGGCTGGCCATGTTGAAGAAGATGAAGCAATTCTTGATGCGGTGCGCCGGGAAGCACTGGAAGAAACCGGCTGGGACATTGAGCCAGAGCACTTCCTGGGACTGTACACCTATAAGGCACCTGCTAACGGAGTGACCTACTACCGTTTCTGCTTTATTGGCAAGGCTCGCAAACAGGTAACCGATGAGCTCGACACCGGTATTATTGCGGCCCACTGGCTATCGCTGGAGGACATCCGGCAACTGGGAGACAAACTTCGCAGCCCGCTGGTAATCAAAAGCATAGAGGATTACCGAAAAGGTCGCTGTTTTCCACTGGATGTCATTGCAGACTCGCAGACGTAACCGGCACAAAATGATAAACTACCGCGTTTTGCACCGGTGCGCAGAGTTGTCATGACAAATCCATCATTCGAAGCCAAGCCCCTCGAGAAAACCCACGTCATCGTTGGCATGTCCGGCGGTGTCGACTCATCGGTTGCCGCCTGGTTGCTCAAGGATCAGGGCTATCAGGTCGAAGGCCTGTTCATGAAGAACTGGGACGAAGACGACGGGACGGAATACTGCACCGCCATGACCGATCTGGCCGATGCTCAAGCGGTGGCCGATGCGATCGGAATCAAACTCCATACTGCGAGTTTTGCCGCTGAATACTGGGATCGTGTTTTCGAACATTTCCTGTCTGAATACAAAGCAGGCCGCACCCCTAACCCGGATATCCTTTGCAACAAAGAGGTTAAGTTTCGTGCATTTCTCGACTACGCCATCACCCTGGGTGCTGACTATATTGCCACCGGGCACTACACCCGCCAGCGCCCGCTTCCAGACGGCTCAGGCAAAGCCAATTTGCTGAAGGGCCTGGACGGCAACAAGGACCAAAGCTACTTCCTGCATGCCGTTTCTGGTGACCGAATCGCCCGCACCCTGTTCCCTGTGGGTGAACTGGAAAAACCTGAGGTGCGGCGCATAGCTGAGGAACAAGGGTTCATCACCCACGACAAAAAAGATTCCACCGGTATCTGCTTCATTGGCGAGCGCAAATTTACCGACTTTCTAAAGCAGTATTTGCCAGCACAACCGGGAGATATCGAAACTCCGGATGGTATAACAATCGGCCGACACCAAGGCCTGATGTACCACACTATTGGCCAGCGCCAGGGTCTTGGTATTGGCGGCTTGAGCGATTTTAATGATGAGCCTTGGTATGTGGCCGGCAAAGATTTGAATCGCAATGTACTGCTTGCTGTGCAAGGCAAGCACCACCCGCTTCTTTTCTCCCGTGGCCTGTTATCAGACCCAATTGACTGGGTTGCAGGTGCTCCCCCGGCAAGCACTTTCCGCTGCATGGCGAAAACTCGCTATCGCCAACCGGATCAGGCCTGTGAAGTCACGGTTATTGATGGTGGTGTTCAAGTTGTTTTTGATGACGCCCAAAGAGCGGTGACACCCGGGCAATCCGTGGTTTTCTATGACGGTGACATTTGTCTTGGAGGCGGGGTAATAACCGAAACCTGGCGTGACGGTGAAGCTCTGCCCGACCGCATTGTGCCCACACAGCTTTTACAGGGTTCACACCCATGAGCCGGTCGCTCCACGACCAAACCCTTGCATTGGCGGGCGTATTCCAAGCTGCCAACCTGGTTCAGCAAATTGCTAATAACGGCACCTGCAACACAGACAGTCTGGAAACCTGCCTGCGGTCGCTGTTTGCGACCGACCCCGCCAGCACCCTCGATGTTTACGGCGGCGAACTGGCCGATGTACGTGAGGGGTTGGTGACGCTATCTACCGTTATGGGCGAACAAAAGAAGCAGCAAGATATTGAGGTGCTGCGCTACGTACTGAACCTCATTCACCTGGAATCCAAGCTCAACCGCGACAAAGATATGCTGGAAGTGATTGGCAGCCGGATTGATCAAGCCAGGCACACCGCCAGCCACTTTGGCTATGTGCACCCAAATCTGATCAGCAACCTGGCCTCCATTTACACAGACACCATCAGCACCTTCAGCCTGCGTATTCAGGTAAGCGGCAACCCTTCAATCCTGCAGCGGGATGAGAATGCCGCCAAAGTACGGGCACTTCTGCTGGCAGGTATCCGATCAGCGGTACTGTGGAGGCAATCCGGCGGACGTCGATGGCAACTGGTTTTGTCACGCCGCAAGGTGATTCAACATGCGCGAGAACTCACCGAGAAAGCGAACCGCTCGTTCGATAACTGATCTGTTGCCACTGATTCACCCGCCATGCTGGTGTATTATGGCCTATCCCTTTTTTCTGAACCGATTCTTTGATTATTTGAGAGGTTTTCAATGGAACTCAACGCCCTGACCGCCATTTCCCCGGTCGATGGACGCTATGGCAGCCGAGTCAGCGTTTTTCGTGATATTTTCAGCGAGTACGGCCTGATCAAAAACCGTGTGACAGTAGAAATCCGCTGGCTTCAGCAATTGGCGGCGCACCCGGAGATCACCGAAGTTCCAGCATTCAGCCCAGAGGCAAACGCCTTTCTTGACGGCATGGTCAGCAACTTCAACCTGCAAAATGCCGAGCGCATCAAAGAGATTGAGCGCACCACGAACCACGACGTGAAAGCCGTTGAATATTTTATTAAAGAACAAATTGCAGGCGTACCAGAACTGCACGCAGTCACCGAATTTGTTCACTTTGCCTGCACCTCGGAAGACATCAATAACCTGTCCCACGCCCTGATGCTCCGTGAAGGCTTGGCCAGTGGCTTGCTACCTGCCATGAACCGGGTTGCCGACAAGCTGAGCGAGTTGGCGAAAGAGCATGCTGTGCAGCCAATGTTATCCCGCACCCACGGCCAGACAGCATCACCAACCACCGTTGGCAAAGAGTTCGCCAACGTGGTGTACCGCCTGCGCCGGCAAATCAAACAGATTGGCGACATCGAGATTCTGGGCAAGATTAACGGCGCCGTAGGCAACTACAACGCTCACATCTCTGCTTACCCAGCGGTGGACTGGGCAGCTAATGCCAAAACCTTTATTGAAAACCTGGGCCTGGACTTCAACCCGTACACTACACAGATTGAACCCCACGACTACATCGCCGAACTGTACGATGCTGTTGCCCGTTTCAATACCATAGTGATTGATCTCGACCGGGATATCTGGGGCTATATTTCACTGGGCTACTTCAAGCAGAAAACCATTGAGGGCGAAGTGGGCTCATCTACCATGCCCCACAAGGTTAATCCCATTGATTTCGAAAACTCCGAAGGCAACCTCGGCATTGCTAACGCGGTACTTGGCCACTTGTCTGCCAAGTTGCCGATTTCACGCTGGCAGCGCGACCTGACCGACTCTACCGTACTGCGCAACCTGGGTGTCGGTTTTGCCCACAGCCTGATCGCCTACGAAGCCACCCTGAAAGGGTTAGGCAAGCTGGAGATCAACCCCGCGCGCCTTGATGAAGACCTCGACAACGCATGGGAAGTGCTTGCAGAGCCGATCCAGACAGTGATGCGCCGGTACAACATCGAGAAGCCCTACGAAAAGCTGAAAGCACTGACCCGTGGCAAAGCCATGACACCAGAGGTGATCCAGAGCTTTGTGGAAACCCTTGAGATGCCAGACAGCGCCAAAGCAGAACTGATGGCACTGACACCAGGTAACTACATCGGCAATGCGGTTGATCAGGCCCGCAACATCTAACTTGAGGAAACACACCATGGATATGCTTGGCGGACTTTCGCCTTCGGAATTTCTGAGGGACTACTGGCAGAAAAAGCCTCTGGTCATCCGCCAGGCATTTCCTGGCTTCCAATGCCCCGTTGACGCCAACGAACTCGCCGGCCTTGCCTGCGAGGAAGGCGTAGAATCCCGCATCATTATCGAAAACGATAACGGCAAGCCCTGGCAACTGCAAAACGGTCCCTTCCCGGAAGACCACTTCAGTAAACTGCCTGCGCAGGACTGGACACTGCTGGTGCAGGGCCTGGACCACTGGGTTCCCGAGATCGCAGATCTGCTCGAGCATTTTCGTTTTGTGCCTAACTGGCGCCTGGACGACATTATGGCCAGCTACGCGCCCAAAGGCGGCAGCGTAGGGCCTCACTACGATCAGTATGATGTATTCCTGCTGCAGGCACAGGGGCACCGCCGCTGGACCTTCGGTGGCCGCTGCGATCAGACCTCACCCCGGGTAGAAGGCACTCCCCTACGCATACTCAGCAGCTGGGAAGGCGAAGAAACCGTAACCCTTGAGCCTGGCGACATGCTGTACCTGCCGCCAGGCATAGGTCATCACGGCGTAGCCGAAGATGATTGCATCACTTTGTCAGTGGGCTTTCGCGCACCCACTGTTGACGACCTGCTTACCGGATTCACTGACTTTCTGTGCAACCAGCCGGGGGCTGATGCCCACATGAATGACCCGGACCTGCAAGTTCAGGAGAACCCCGGCACCATCGAGCCTGGTGTTATCGACCGCTTGCAGGCCCTGCTCAGAGAGAAACTGGACGACAAGCGCCAGTTGGCTTTATGGTTTGGCCAGTACGCCACCACGCCCAAAAACATGGATGTGGTGGTGCCTGCGGAGGAGCCCGTTGCAGACGAAGACATCGCCGAAGCTATCCGTGCGGGTGAGCAATTGCGCTGGAACGAAGGTTCCCGTTTTGCGTACCATGAAGAAAGCGACGAAACGGCCCTGTTTGCAGACGGCGAACAGTTTCTCCTCAAGGGTGATGCGCGCCCTCTGGCGCCCCTGCTGTGTGCAGGCGCACGCATTGATATGAGTGCGCTGAAGCAGTTCGCTGGCGACCCTGCCCTGCTCGGGTTACTAACAAACCTCTATAATCAGGGCTCTGTGTATTTCGAGTGATGCCATGACCGTTCGGATTCGAAAATACAGCTGGCAACTTGCCCCGGGGCATATACGGGACATTCGCCAAAAAGTCTTTGTTGAAGAACAAAAGGTGCCACCTGAACTGGAGTGGGACGACACCGACGAAATTGCCGATCATTTTCTCGCGGTGCTTCCTGACAATACACCGGTTGGCGTGGCCCGACTGTTTTCGACCATGGACGAAACCGGTCATATAGGACGTATGGCCATACTACCCGCGTTCCGTGGCCAGGGAATCGGTGAAGCTCTGCTTCGGCACCTGATCGCTGAATCTGCCGGGCAATACCAGGAGCTAAAGCTCTCAGCCCAGCAGCACGCCATTGCATTCTATGAGCGGGCTGGCTTCCATGTATGCTCCGAACCATACGACGATGCCGGCATCCCTCATCTGGATATGCGCTGCTTGGCCCCGACCCTGCTTGCAGCGCAGGCAGGCTCCGGAAGGCTTACACCTCTGCAACTGGGCAAAGACCCACAATCCTGGCTTTTTGAAAGCGAAAGCGGTCTGCTGGAACTGATGGATTCGGTGGTAGGACAGACGAGCCAGCGACTGTGGCTGTACGACCGCATACTGGATCACGAACTTTATGATCGCGGCAGGTTCCGGGAACTGGTCTCTGACCTCGCTCGCCGCCACCGGCTGAGCGAAATCCGCCTGTTGATTCATGATGATCAACCGCTGATAAAGCGCCGTCATCAACTGGTCGAACTAATGCGGCGATTACCCAGCCGAATTGACCTCAGATTGATCAACAGCGACTACCCTTATGAAGACCAGCCATTTCTTCTCGCAGATCGTGAAGGCGTGGTTTACCGACATGACTTTATCCGACCTTCCGGGTTCGCCAGCTTCGCAGACAGCGGGCGTGTCAGGTTGTTATCTGAAAACTTCCAGCGCATGTGGAATGCCGGCCGCAGCTCTCTTGAACTGCGGGAGTTACCGATCTAAGGGGGTGTCGGGAGCGCGTCTGCCGACTCAAAGCGGGCACCGAAGGGTGCAAACTCCTCATCTACCTCCTCAGCAACGTCTGAAATCAGTCTTCGTAACCACTGATGATCGGAGTTGTGCTGCAGCAGCGGGCTCCAGGCCATTTTAAGTTCAAAAGGCGGGATCTCAAAGGGTGGGATTTTCACCACCAGATTGGCATTGTCTTTTTGCAGCCAGGCCGCTCGGGATGGCAGTGTGGCAATAAGATCGTGCTGTTCTGCCAAAAGCATGGCCGACTGATAATGACGGGTAAACACTGAAATTTGCCGCTTGCTACCCATACGGGACAGTGCCTCATCAACCCAACCAAGCCTCTGGACGTCCTTGGGGTTTACCCCGACGCCCACACCAAACCCGGTTTTACTGACCCATATATGACTGGCCCCCAAGTATGAATCCAGGGTGAAGGGCTCTTTCAGGATCGGGTTCCGGGCATTCATCAGGCATGCAAAGTATTCTATCCAAAGAGTTTTCTGGTGAAACGACTGCGGGATTTTGTCGAACCGGTTAATCGCCATATCCAGGCGGCCCTGCTCAACATCCAGAAAACTCACATCACTTGGAGTAAGAACATCAAGCGTCACATAAGGTGCTTCCTGCCGAATTCGACGCAACACCCTTGGCATCAGGCAGGATTCAGCATAGTCACTGGCCATGATGCGGAACACCCGCTGGCTTTCCAGCGCCGCAAACGGCGTTTTTTCCTGCACCGCCTGCTCAATGTCTGAAAGGATACTCCTTACCAAAGGCTGTAATTCTTGTGCGCGCTCGGTAGCGGTCATTCCCTCACTGGTTCGAACCAGCAAAGGGTCACCGAACAGGTCACGCAATCGGCGCAAGCTGTTACTCATGGCCGGCTGGGTAATGCTCAGGTGATTTGCTGCCTTGGTTACATTGCGCTCTCTCAGCAAGACATCCAGATACACAAGAAGATTGAGATCAATACGGGAAAGATTCATGAACAACTCCAGAACGCATAAATTACCATGGACCAGGCGGGACCTTTAAACACCATTCACCAATCTAATATACAACAATTGCAAAATTCACAGAATCAATATACAAAACGAACTTTCACATTTGATTCCGGTTTCAATGCAATATTTCTGCTAATCTTTCTGATACTTGCCGGAAGTTTCGGTACATCGAGTCAGAATTCTGTCGCAGGCATGACTTGCCCAAAAGCCGGAGTCATTAGATAACAAATGAATACCATCACAATTGTCCTTGCCTTGGCGGCCATCGTTGTCGTATCGATCATCGTTATTGTCGTCACTCAAATGCGTGAAAAAGCCCGCATTGAGCGCGCACGTAAAATCACGGCCCTCGGGGACAACTATAAGCGCTGTGAGCGCCTTCTCTCAGAAATTCCCGGTCAATATCTGACACCTGAACTGAAGCTTTTATTGCTCAAGCGCATGCTGGACATCTGTAACGATTTAGCAGGACTTAAATCCAGTCTGCCCGTCAGCCAGTGGCGCGAATCTGCAGAGCAACGGAAAATACTGGTTCGGGAAAACCGCGACGAGATAAAACAGATCAAAATTGATTCGGTGGAAAAATCGAATGCAGCCAAAGATCTGCTTCAAAATCTGTTTAAGCTGATTGAATCCATGCACAAAAGTGGCCGCATTGATGCAGCAACAGCGAAAAAGAACCTGAAGTATGTTCTTTTTCTGGTGCACAAAACCCACGCAGACCTGCACGTGTTTCAAGCGCGCGACCTTATTCGACAGAACGAGATACGTAAAGCCATTCATGCTTACCATTTGGCTAGCACAGAAATGGGCAAATCACAGGATAACCCGCTTGCCATGAAAGCGGTCAAGAGCTTCCGGATTCGCATAAAGGAACTGGAAGCCATGATGGCAGAGGGTGGCAACGCGAGCCCTGCGGAGTCCGGTTCCAAGTTAGACAAACAATGGGACGACTTTCTTCACGATGAAGAGTGGAAGAAGAAAGCCGACTACGATGACTAAAGGCTTTAAACACCGCCTCTCCTATCGCCTCACCCGTGACACAGTCCTGATTGCGATGGTGCTAGGCGTTATTCTTAATATTGTACAAATCACCCTGGATTACTTTTCCGCACACAAGTCTATGGAAGAGGACATCCAGGCGCTGATTGAGATCAGCCACAACCCGGCCTCCCAGATTGCTTACAATATCGACGTGCGCCTGGCCGAAGAGCTGCTCGACGGCCTCCTTCGGCACCCGGCCACCATCGATGCGCGAATCGTGGACAGCGACGACAGCACCATGGCCTCTGCCAGCAAAAAGAGCCCGGACTCACCCTACCGATGGATCAGTGACCACCTGTTCGGTCCAAGCAAGGTATTCAGCCGCCAACTGCGAGTCACCCAACTCAACAGCCTGCCACTTGGCCAGCTTGTTGTAACAATTGACACATACCACTACGGCTTGCAGTTTCTGGAGCGAGCCAGTTACACGCTGGTTAGCGGTTTTCTGAAAAGCCTCATTCTTTCAGCATCACTTCTTCTGATTTTCTACCTGATACTGACGCGCCCCATGCTCAGCGTGATCAATGCACTCAGCGAGGTAAAAGCGGATTCGCCGGAAAAAATTCGTCTACCCGTGCCGCCAGGCCACCGGCAAGATGAAATTGGCACAATGGTCGGAATTATCAACCAACACCTGGAAACCATGGATACCACCTTGGCGCAGCTACGCCAGGCGGAAAGTGCCATGAAAAACTATTCGAGCGAACTGGAACACGAAGTTGAAAGCCGCACACGGGAAATATCCGACAAGAATCAGGCGTTACAGCGGGGCAATCGGGCTCTGGTAAAAGCCAAAGAAGATGCCATGCGTCGGGCCAAGGCCAGGGCAAACTTTCTCGCCAGCATGAGCCATGAAATACGCACACCACTCAACGGTGTACTGGGGATGCTTGGGCTTGCCCTGGAAGCCGAGCAAGACCCTTCAAAACACCATAGCCTTGAAATCGCCTTGTCCGCAGGCGAAAGCCTGCTTGGCATACTCAACGATATTCTGGATATTTCGAAAGTTGAGGCCGGAAAACTCAACCTCGAAACCATTCCGTTTAGCATGCGCGGCCTCATTGAAGAGTGTGCAACGCTGCACACTCAGCAGGCTGGCAAGAAGGGTATTGAGCTAATTGCAGAAACAGACCCTGATTTTCCAGAACAGTTCCTGGGTGACCCAACCCGTGTAAGACAGATCCTGAACAACCTGCTTAGCAACGCTATCAAGTTCACAGAAACGGGCAGCGTGCGTATAGACGCAGGATACTCGGCTGGCGTTATGACCATCGAGGTATCCGATACCGGCATAGGCATGAGCAAGGAAGGCCTGCGCAGGATCTTTTCACCCTTCTCCCAGGCCGATACGCAAACCACACGCCTGTATGGTGGCACCGGCTTGGGCCTGACACTCTGTCGTCAGTTAATTGAGCGCATGCACGGCGAAATAACGGTTGAGTCGAAAGAGCGGCAGGGAACCCGCTTTACCGTGACCCTTCCACTACCGATATACAGCAACCCTAACAGGGATAACCTCGAAAAAAGTTCCGAACCGGCCGGTTTGCCCAAACCTACCACAACGCCACAAGACGCTCTCCAGATACTCCTGGTGGAAGACAACGAGGTAAACCAGATGGTCGCATCTACTCTGCTGAGAAAAATGGGACACCATGCCGATATCGCGGAAAACGGACAACTGGCTCTAGAGGCACTGGAACAACGGCATTACGACCTTGTACTTATGGATTGCCAGATGCCGGTTATGGATGGCTACGAAACAACTCGCCGAATCCGAAAAAACCCGGACTGGAAGAACTTGCCCGTGATTGCTGTTACGGCCAACGTGATGCAGGGAGACAGGGCAGACTGCTTTGCCAGTGGCATGAACGACTACATCACCAAGCCCTATAATCGTAAGCGGTTAACCGAAGCCGTTACGCGCTGGGCTCCTCCCCGCCCCCCTGAGTCTCAATAGCCTTCAGCACCGCATTCAGCTCTTGCTTCAGGGCATGCAAGCGTTCCGGAGTAACATCCAGACCGCACAGCAGTTTTTGCGGAACTTGCGCCGCCTGTACCCTCAAGCCTGCGCCCTCGTCTGTCAGCGATATAGTGACCACTCGCTCGTCATCCTGACGTCGCTCCCTGTGAATCAGCCCCCGCAGAGCCAAGCGTTTCAACAGGGGCGTAAGCGTGCCCGAATCCAGCCGCAATCGTGTACCAAGATCTGAAACGCGGGTTGGCTGATTGGCACTTGCCCGCTCCCAGAGCACCAACATTACGAGGTATTGGGGGTAGGTAAGCCCAAGCTCGGCAAGCAATGGGCGATACCTTGAGGTAATTGCCCGGTTGGCCGCATACAGGCTAAAGCAGATCTGATTATCCAGTGCCAGCAAATCACTCAAAACCAGGCCCTACAACAGTTTTACAATATCTGCCTTAATGTCTTCAGGCTTGGTAGTGGGCGGATAACGGCGTAACACCTTGCCATCACGCCCCACCAGGAATTTCGTGAAGTTCCATTTTACTTTTTCGGAACCGAGAAGCCCTTTAGCCTCGGATTTCAGAAACTGGAACAAAGGATCTGCGTGCTCACCATTCACATCAATCTTTGAAAACATTGGAAAATCCACGCCGTAATTCAGGCTGCAGAACTCACTGATAGCTTTGTCATCAGCAGGATCCTGGTTCAAGAACTGGTTGCACGGAAACCCAAGCACCTCAAGCCCTTTCTCCCCAAGCTCCTTGTGCAAAGCCTGCAAGCCTTCAAACTGCGGCGTTAATCCGCATTTACTGGCTGTATTCACGATCAGCAGAACCTGGCCCTGGTAGTCAGCCATGGACTTTTCATTACCTTTGATATCTCGAACAGTGAAATCATATATAGAGCTGGTAGACACAAATTTCTCCCTGACAAAATCATGAATGCCTGCAAACCCAGACATTTTTTACGATCAAATATTTATATTGCACACAATTTAATTGGACACTACATTGAAAAACCAACCCATGCAACGATTCTCGAAGCGGAAATAAACCCAATATAGTGCTAACCCGCCATAATTCATCACAATTCCCCTGTTGCCGTTGGCCTCGCCTCCGCTAGAATAGGGGTTTGCCTTTACGGCAGGTGCCTGTTTTACGTTTATTGACTGAGGAAGCCCGGGTCTTATGCAGAACTATTACAAATCCGCCAAGCTGGATAACGTGTGCTATGAAATACGTGGCGTAGTTATGCGGGAAGCGCGCAGACTCGAGGAAGAAGGTCACCGGGTACTCAAGCTCAATATTGGTAACCCTGCATCTTTTGAACTGGATGTTCCCGAAGAGATCCAGCAAGACGTGATCTACAACATGCAACAGGCTCAGGGTTATGTGGAGTCAAAAGGCCTGTTTTCTGCGCGCAAGGCAGTCATGCACTACTGCCAGCAAAGAGGCATCGACAAGGTCGATATTGACGACATATTTCTGGGTAACGGTGTCAGCGAACTGATTGTGATGACCATGCAAGCCATGCTCAACACGGGCGATGAAGTTCTGATCCCTGCACCGGACTACCCTTTGTGGACAGCCGCCGTGACACTTTCCAGTGGCAAGCCCGTGCACTACCGTTGCGACGAAGAACAGAACTGGTTCCCGGATATCGACGATATCCGTAAAAAGATAACAAACCGCACCCGTGCAATCGTGCTGATCAACCCGAACAATCCTACGGGTGCAGTTTATAGCCAGGAATTGCTGGAGCAGGTTATTGAGCTTGCCCGCAAACACAACCTGATCGTGCTTTCAGATGAGATCTACGACAAGATTCTCTATGACGGTACGCAACACGTTTCTACTGCTTCACTGGCAGATGATGTGCTCTTCTTTACCTATAACGGGCTTTCCAAAAATTATCGGGCTGCCGGTTACCGATCAGGCTGGATGATTATCAGCGGCGCCAAGCACCTGGCCAAAGACCTGATTGAGGGCATCGACATGCTTTCCAATATGCGTCTGTGTGCTAACGTGCCAGCGCAATTGGCCATACAGACAGCTCTGGGCGGCTATCAGTCAATCAACGATCTGGTTGCTCCCGGGGGCAGATTATACGAGCAACGGGAAACTGCCTGGCGGATGCTCAATGACATCCCTGGTGTAAGCTGCGTAAAGCCCCAAGGCGCTCTCTACCTGTTCCCGCGACTGGATCCAAAAATACACCCGGTAATAAATGATGAAAAGCTGGTTCTGGATCTTCTCCTGCAAGAGAAAATCCTTCTGGTTCAGGGCTCAGCGTTCAATATTGATGACAAGCAACATCTGCGGGTCGTATTCCTGCCCCGAAAAGACACGCTGGAGGATGCCATGACCAGGCTGGGCAACTTCCTCAGTAAATACAGACAGTAAAGCAGCAGGCAAATAAGAAGTGAATTATGGCTGACATCCATATCGAAGAATTCTACAAAGACGCAGCCGTTGCCTTGGTGCAGCTATACAACGCCTTCCCCAGGCGGGTGAACCTGTTTGTGGAAGATATTGCAGGCGCAGATCAACCGGACGAGTTCGGGCTGCATAGCAAGCGCCATATGGCATGCTTTGGCACATTGTTATGGCTGGCAGAAGAAGGTTTTCTTCGCTATGTGGATACTATCCGGCAGGATGCTCTTGATCAGGCAGTTCTAACCCAGGAGGCTTTTATTCGGTTGAGTGCGCCCGCGCCAGATACTCTTGTTCAGCAGTTCGGCGAGCCGGAAAACCACGCAACTTCTCCTCTACCGCCCTCTTTGAAAGAAGATCTCTCCAGCCATATTCATCTGGTGCGCACCGTGCTGAAAAGCCGTCACTCCTTGCGTATTGGCCACGTTGTTCGAGCAACGCTCTTTACGGACAAGTAAGGCGACTGGGCCTGTGACAGTGAGCCATTCTCAGATCTTCAGCTTGAATCCAATCGCACGGAAGCTGTCATGAAGGGATTTGCTGGTGCCCTTGAGCTGCACTTTCAGGCTGGAACACTCACGCCGGACGGGGTAATCCTTCCGTAGTCGGTCAAAAGCAACTCCTCGCTCCTGGCTTGCCGGCACACCCATGATATGACGCAGGCGTGCATCGTCCTGCCTGGGATCGTAGCAGGCACGCAGTGCAATGCGGATAGCGGCTTGCTCATCAGCCGCACTTGTAAACGACACCTTGCTGAGTGCGGGCTCAGGCAAAAATTGCCCAGCTTTCTTGCGCGCGGGCAGTCCCAGAAAACGGCTGACCGCCTGGTAAATCATCTCGGTTCCCTGAACTTTACCCTCAAGGCTATAGCCCGCAATGTGGGGGGTCGCCAACCAGGTTTTGCCCACAAGCTCCGGATTAATACGAGGCTCCTGTTCCCAGACATCGAGCGCCACCAGCGGCGCGTCGGCCTGGCTCAGGCGCTCACTCAGTGCGGCGCCATCAATCACTTCACCGCGCCCGGTATTGATCAGCAACTGCTTGGAGGTCAGCAAATCCAACTCGCGCCTGCCGATCATCTGTAGTGTGGGGTGAGCAGAGTCTCGGGTTAAAGGTGTATGGAGGGTGACCACATCACACGCAAGCACTTCGTCCAGGCTCACAAAGGTAAGGTTTCGTTCCCGCTCTGCTCTGGGTGGATCGCAAAGCTTCACGCTAAAGCCCAGGCGATCCAGCTTTTCGGCAAGCTCACTGCCAACATTGCCGGCACCAACAATCCCAACTGTGAGTTGCGACCAATCATTCAGCACCTTGCGCTCTGCATACAGAGACAAAACACTCAACACATACTCAACAACACTGTTGGCATTACAGCCGGGTGCTGCGGAAAAACGGATGCCGTTCTCCTCCAGCCAGCCCAGATCAATGTGATCTGTCCCTATCGTGGTTGTTCCCACGAAGCGAACAGAACTGTCTTCAAGCAGCTCGCGATTCACACGAGTGACTGAGCGAACCAGTAACACATCTGCGTCACGAACATCGATGGCACTCATCGTTCGGCCGGAGACACGCCGGATTTCACCGATATCACCAAAAAACGCATTCAGCAGCGGAATGTTCTCATCTGCGACGATTAGCATAATAAGGTCACACCGCCTCAGTTTCTGCGGGGGCGGGGGCCACCACGACCACCTGGCCCGCGTCCACCCTGCCCTTGCGACGGCCTGCGACCACGCTTGCGGGTAATGGGCGGATTATCCATTTCAGCCATCAACTCTTCTTCCGGAACGGTTGTTTTGAGCTTTTGACCGATGTACTTCTCAATGGCCGGAAGACCAAATGAGTCGTCCTCTCCTGCAAAACTGACCGACACACCAGTCTTCCCTGCCCGACCCGTACGACCTATGCGATGCACGTAATCTTCAGCACTGTCTGGCAGGTTGTAATTGAATACGTGAGTAACGCCATCCACATGGATTCCGCGCCCCGCAACATCCGTAGCTACCAGCACCTGAATGCTGCCCGCCTTGAACTGATCCAGAGTTTTCAAGCGCTTGGCCTGGGCAATTTCTCCAGACATAAGAGCAACTTTAACGCCCTGATTGCGCAAATCCTCTTCAAGGTCCCGACACTGGTCACGGCGATTGGCAAACACTAGGGCCTTTTCAACTTCAGGGCGCTTGAGATAGTTCACCAACACCGGCAGCTTTTCGTCATCACCAACCATGTAAACCGTTTGTTCGACCCGCTCTGCGGTTTTCTGCTCTGGTTCGATTTCCACAAACTCGGCATTGTTGGTCCACATGGACGCCAGGTTCAAAACGTCCTGATTAAAGGTGGCGCTGAATAGCAGCGTCTGGCGTTCATCTTTAGGGGTGCACTTGCGGATAATGCGCTTCACATCAGGAATGAAGCCCATATCCAACATACGGTCTGCCTCATCCAGAATGAGGATGTCGAGCTGGTCAAGGAACACGTCCTGGGAGCCAAGGAAGTCAATCAGGCGACCCGGGGTAGCCACCAGAATATCAACAATGCCGTTATGTAATTGTTCGCGCTGTTTGTCATAGTGCATGCCACCCACCACGGTAACGACGTTGTGGCCAGTAAGCTTGCACAGCGCTTCCGCATCCTTGGCAATCTGCATGGCGAGCTCGCGAGTTGGTGCCAGCGCCAGAACCCGAGGCTCAGATGCAAATCGATCACCCTCGGGTATTGGCGTTTCGAGCAGGCTCTGGATGGCGGTAATCAGAAATGCAGCTGTTTTTCCGGTTCCGGTTTGCGCTTGGCCTATCAGGTCCTGACACGCCAGTGTCCAGGGCAGTGTTTCCGCCTGAATCGGCGTGCAGTATTCGAAACCAATGGCGGCAATGGCGTCCAGCAGGCGTTTGTCCAGATTCAGGTCGCTGAATCTCAGATCGCCGGTTTGCTTTGAGTCAGATGTCATGGAGTCTCAGTTTGCCTCATAAAGTTCTTTTGCAGAATATAGCGGAACCACACGCCGGACATCATCACGCCAGGCTGTACTGAAGTTATCGCCGGTTCCATAAAACGATTTCAACGCATCAAAAAAGGACTGTGCCCGTTGCGGCAAGCCTGTCGCCAGGTAACTTTCTGCCTGGCCTAGCACCCTGGATCGGAAGCCGCACTCGTCAGACGCGCCCCCACCAGACAGGTTATCCACACTGATATGAAATTTCGAGCCGGCGGCCACTGAAAACAACCACTCAATAGCCTGCGGTTTTACCTCAACTTGCTCGAATGCTTGCTGTTGAGCGGGTGTCCGGCCGTCCGGGCAGTACCAGTAACCATAATCGTGAAGTGTGCGCCTGTACTCACCCGCAACACACCAGTGACTTATTTCGTGCAGAGCACTGGCATAATAGCCATGAGCAAAAACAATCTGCGCAAGCTCACTGGTGCTGCCAGCAGGCAAGTATTCAGGTTCTTCGTCGCCTCTGACCAGAACAGTCCGGAACGCATCCCGGAACAGGTCATTAAACAACATGATAAGATCGTTTGGGCTGTGATTCATTGGGGAGCTATTGTGCGACTTTAACGCGCCCAATGCCAGAGGGAACTTTCTCGCGGGCCCTATGTCCACTCACTCGCAAACCACTACCGGGGCGCAGGCACGTTATTGCATCGCCAGCTCTCCTGTATGCCATGACACTTACCGGGAAACTGCTTACTCCATGACAGCATTATCTACCGCTTCCGGCAACGCTCGCCGCTCCAGTTCTCCAGCCAGCCTACTCTTCATTTTTGCTCTGCTGTTAACAGCCGCCAATGTGTCCTGGGCATTCGGTGGCAGCAACTCCCTGTTTGGCGGCCAAAGCAGCCAGTTTCTTCCGGTAGATGAGGCCCTTCCCTTCAGCCACTTAACTGAAGATAGCGCAGTGGTTCTATTCTGGGACATTACCCCCGGCCACTACCTCTATAAGGATCGCATCAGCATCAAAGCGCTGGATGGGGGCGTCAGTGCCGGCGCACCGAAATATTCCAGCCCCGGTACAGAAACAGAAGACGAGTTTTTCGGAAAAACCACCGTTTTCTTTGATCCGGTTGAAGCCCGGATTCAGGTCACTTTGCCGGATAATACTCGCGAGGCCCGTTTCGAAGTAACCTACCAGGGCTGCGCGGAAGCCGGGTTGTGTTACCCACCTCAGACCCGCGAAGTACTCTTTTATCAAAGCCAGGACGCTGATGGGGCGCAAGGGGCTACGGGCTCAGCTGCTCCCACAAAAGCCAAGGCAGATACCAGCTCAGCAACCGGGCTTGCCGGCTTTCTCTCAGAGCAGTCTACGCTGGTCATAGCGGGCGTTTTTCTGCTGCTGGGCCTTGGACTGACCTTTACGCCTTGTGTGCTGCCAATGGTTCCGATCATTTCATCACTCGTTTCAGGGCAAAACACACGCACAACCGGCCAGGCGATTTTGCTTTCCAGCAGCTACGTGCTGGGCATGGCACTAACCTATGCTGGTGCCGGAGTGCTTACCGGGCTGCTTGGTGCCAGCTTTAATCTGCAGGCACAACTTCAGTCACCTGGGGTGCTAGGTGTTTTTGCCGTGATGTTCGTGGTCTTTGCGTTGTCGATGTTTGACCTGTTTGAAATTCAGCTCCCGCGAGCTATCCGCGATTCGCTAAACGATGCCAGCCAGCGTCTGACGGGTGGCCGGGTTATCAGCATTTTTGGCATAGGCGCGCTATCTGCCCTTATTGTATCGCCCTGTGTGTCTGCCCCCCTTGCAGGCAGCCTGCTTTACATATCCACAACACAGGATGCGGTAATCGGCGGCATTGCTCTTTTTTCCCTTGGGCTGGGCATGGGAATTCCGCTTATTCTGGTAGCTGTTGGTGGGCGCAAGCTTCTGCCAAGTACCGGGCACTGGATGACCACCGTTAAACATTTCTATGGCGTTATGCTGATTGCAGTCGCTATATGGTTGATTGAACGCCTGGTTCCGGGCTGGGTTGGGCTGACCCTCTGGGGAGTACTCATTGCCATCACTGGTGTGCAACTGGGGGCTTTCGACGCAGCAAAGGCGGGCTGGGAGCGCACCCGTAAAGGCTTGGGCTTGATCTTTTTCGCTTATGGTCTGGCACTGCTCGCTGGTGCTATTGCAGGCGCCAACAACCCTCTCGCCCCACTTGACCCTTTCATCGCCAAAACCACGTACAGTGGGCAGCCAGGCGACTCTGCCAGCAATGACAATAGCCACGCCGGATTTACCCGGGTAGAAACTCCTGCTGATATAAAAGCCATGCTTGTGCAAGCCCAACAAGAAGGCCGCCCGGTAATGCTGGATTTCTACGCAGACTGGTGTATTTCATGCAAAGTGATGGAGCGCAACGTGTTTAGCGACGGAGCCGTCATTAACTCGCTAAAACCTTTCACGCTGCTGCAAATTGACATGACTGACAACACCCCGGCTCAGCAGGCCATGCTGGACGAACTGGGATTATTCGGGCCACCGGCCATATTGTTTTACGATCGCAGCGGCAGCGAAATGGCACCGAGAAGAGTGCTTGGCGAAATGAACCGCAGCCAGTTCCTCGATCACGTCAATGGGCTGACGCCGTCTATTTGAACAGTCCAAACATCACAGCAGACAGAGCGAAAAAGCGGGCACTATTCGCCCCGACGGATAAGGTAAACAAACTGCTCGCCCTGCTCTGCATGGCTGATAAGCTCGTGACCTAAAAACTGACAAAACCTCGGTATATCGCGCGTGGTTGAAGGGTCTGTTGCCACCACTCGCAAAACCTGCCCAGGCTCCACCGCATTGATGCCAGTGTGAAGCATCATCACTGGCTCCGGACAAAACAGGCCACTGGCATCCAGTTCGGCATCATAATCGGTAACGCTCACAAAATGTCTCCCTTTGGATGATCTGATTTTTCATAAATACGTGCTAAATTACTGTTTATACCATTAAAACATCTGGAGGTTTGCATGATCCGGGTTCTGATTGAACGCCATATCGCTGAATCACTTGAAACTGCCTATGAGGAACGTTCCCGCAAGGTTTTGCAGCGTGCAGTGGCAGCACCGGGTTTTATTTCCGGGGAAACACTGGTCGACAAAAACGACCCCAACCACCGGATAACCCTTGCCAACTGGCGCTCTGAAGCGGACTGGAACCGCTGGTACCACTCCGATGATCGCCGCAATTTGATGGCCGAACTAGTCCCGATGATGGACAAAGATGAAGCCATCACAGTACTCGCGCAGAGCGGCGTCTGACCTGAACAGATCAAGCTTGTGACGGCTTACAGAATTTTAAACTGTTTAACAGCACTGATTGTGCATATTCGCTACACTTCCGAGCCGCAAAGCTCCGCCTAAGCAAAGGCACTCGGGAACTGTTGATGTCATTCGTAGCGCGATTATTGTTATTCCTGTTCTGTGCCGCAACTCCGGCGCTGGCTATAGCCAATGCTCTTGCAGCAGCCCCTGAATGCCCAGCGATAGATGCCAACGATGCTTATGCGCGCAATTCGTTGATGCACTATGTGTGCTACTACCAGGCATCTCCCGGGGAACCGGCCCATTCCGCACGGCGCCCCGGAGAACTGCCTGAAAGCCTCGAATGGTCCTCAGCCCGAGGGCACGATCTGACATTCACGCAAACCCGCTCGGTGTACTGGATACGCCTGAACGTGCGAAATAGCGGCAACGAACGCAGGACCTGGTATCTCAATCTTCACTACCCCCTGCTCGACGAGGTCACCTTTTGGTGGAGCCGTGATCCGACTGATGTTCTGGTTACTGGAGACCTGCATCGATTCGGCTCAAGAGCGATAAATTACCGGTACTTCCTGCTCCCGATCACGCTCGACAGCGGAGAATCACGCTCAATTACATTACGAGTACATAGCAGTGGTGCACTGAACATCCCCTTGAAGCTGGAGTCGCCGGAAGAACTTATTACTGCAAGCAATCACCTGGCGATGACCCACGGGCTGTTTTACGGCGCCATTCTGGTGCTCGCTGTTTTTAACCTCCTCCTTTTTATAAGTTCAGGTACAGCCTATTATTTCCACAACGCGCTTTACATGGGGGCCATGGGGCTTTTCCTGCTTGCCATGGGTGGCTACGCAAATCAGTACTTTTGGCCCGAAAGCCCTCAGTTTGCAAATCTCTCCATTCCCCTGATGCTCGTAATCTGCGCTTTGGCAATGAGTCTCTTCGGTCGGTCATTTCTTGAAGTAGAGCAAGGCACCCGGGCCTACACAACCCTGAAGGTTATCATCTGGACGTGCGCCGGGTTTACCGGGCTGACGCTGATACTCCCGTACAGCCAAACCATTCTTTACAATACTGCGCTCAGTCTGATTATCATTTTTGTCCTGTCCTTTATTGCACTAAACCGATGGCGCCAAGGTTACCAGCCGGCGAAGTGGTATGTTCTTGCCTGGGTCATTATGGCAGGCGGAGCTTTAATCTATGCAGCCGCGGCATTCGGCTATCTTACTGACTTTTTGGCAAGGGAATCCCTGATGCAGATTGCTATTGGCGGCCAGGTCATTCTCCTCAACTATGCCATGGTGCAGCGCTGGCGCCTTCTGAACAACAAGTTGCTGGAAGTAGAGCAGCAGGCCAGAACAGACCTGGAAGACAAGGTTCATGAGCGCACAGCCCAGTTGCGATCAACCATGCGAGAACTGGAGAACGCCAACCGCAAGCTCGCCGCTCTCAGTCTCAACGATCCTCTGACCGGGCTTTATAACCGCCGTCACATGGACAACATTCTGACCGAGCTGTGTGCCGAATCCCGCAGAACCGGACAACCGCTAACAGTCACTCTGTTGGACGCGGATCATTTCAAATCCGTCAATGACACTTGGGGACACGGCTTCGGGGACCTGTGGCTACAGCAGATATCGAGCATTCTGTGCCGTCACGTAAAGCGCCCACGGGATATCGCCATTCGATTTGGCGGTGAAGAATTCGCTCTATTGCTGCCAGGTACAGGTACAGAAGGCGCTCAAAAAGTATGCGAAGCCATACTTGAAGAGCTGCGCACCACTAAAATAGAAGCCCCGGACGGTAAAATTGCAAAGTTGACCCTGAGTGCAGGCATAGCGACCCTGTTACCAAACGAAAGTCAGCAGACATTGTTTGCAAGGGCCGACCGCGCTCTATACAAAGCAAAATCCCGCGGGCGAGACCAAGTCGTTTTAGCCGACATTCAGTGTATTTAATTTCGTCTCACGCTGAATTTTTTGTTCTTAATCAATTTTGGCAAGTTCAACTTGACCGACGGCGGGGCTATCATAGTGATTCAGCGAGTATACGCACGGGAAAGGTGCCATGCTGCTGTTTCGGGTGCATTTGACGGATATCAGGAGTTGACTGGCGTCATTGCAAACAGCTAATGGTTTCTCCATACTTGCGCCCGAATAATTTCCCTCTTTGAACCCATTGGTAAGGCTATGAGCACACAAAATCCGAACCTGACATATAACTATAAGGTGGTGAGACAGTTCGCCATCATGACAGTGGTATGGGGCATTGTAGGAATGGCACTAGGCGTGTTGATTGCAGCACAACTGGTATGGCCATCCCTCAACCTCGATCTGCCATGGACTCACTTCGGTCGCTTGCGACCGCTGCACACCAACGCCGTTATATTCGGATTTGGTGGTAGCGCCCTGTTTGCAACGTCGTATTACGTTGTACAGCGCACCTGTCAGGCCCGCCTGATTTCGGACAAACTGGCCGCTTTCACCTTCTGGGGCTGGACTGCAATCATTGTTGCCGCAGCCATTACCCTGCCCCTTGGCTACACCAGCACTAAAGAATACGCAGAGCTGGAATGGCCAATCGACATCGCAATCGCGGTCGTCTGGGTAACTTACGCTTTGGTGTTCTTCGGTACTATCACCAAGCGCAGCACGCCTCACATTTATGTTGCCAACTGGTTCTACGGTGCGTTTATCATCACCATCGCCGCGCTCCACATTGGTAACAACATGGCGCTACCTGTCAGTGCCTTCAAATCCTACTCTGCATACGCCGGTGTGACCGACGCGATGATGCAGTGGTGGTACGGCCATAACGCCGTAGGCTTCTTCCTGACTGCTGGCTTCCTGGGCATGATGTACTACTTCGTTCCCAAGCAGGCCGGCCGCCCGGTTTACTCCTACCGTTTGTCCATCGTTCACTTCTGGGCGCTGATCGCGACCTACGTTTGGGCTGGTGGTCACCACTTGCACTACTCTGCACTTCCAGACTGGGCTCAAACAGCCAGTATGATTATGTCCCTGATTCTGCTTGCACCATCCTGGGGCGGCATGATCAACGGTATGATGACCCTGTCCGGCGCATGGCACAAACTGCGTACCGACCCCATCCTGCGCTTCCTGGTGGTTTCCCTGTCGTTCTACGGCATGTCCACCTTTGAAGGCCCGATGATGTCTATCAAGACCGTTAACGCCCTTTCCCACAACACTGACTGGACTGTTGGTCACGTTCACTCCGGTGCTCTGGGTTGGGTTGCAATGATCAGTATCGGTGCGATCTACCACCTGATTCCCAAGCTTTGGGGCCTCAAGGAAATGTACAGCACCAGCATGATTAACGTGCACTTCTGGCTGGCGACTGTCGGTACCGTTCTGTACATCGTTGCCATGTGGGTCAACGGCATCATGCAGGGCCTCATGTGGCGCGCAGTCAACGACGACGGCACTCTCACCTACAGCTTTGTAGAGAGCCTTGAAGCATCCTACCCTGGCTACTTTGTGCGCTTCCTCGGTGGCGTCATCTTCCTGAGCGGCATGCTGTTCATGGCTTATAACGTCTACATGACCGTGCGCCAGAAAGATGCGGTTGCCCAGGACAATGCAGCAGTTCAGGCGGCGTAACGGAGAGAGACCCGATGAAACACGAAATTGTAGAAAAGAATCTTGGCCTGATGATTGTTTTTATCATCCTGGTCATCAGTGGTGGTTTTCTGGCGGAAGTGCTCCCGCTATTTTTCCTGAAAGAAGTGAACGAACCGATTGAAGGCCTTGAGCCCATATCGGCGCTGGAACTTGAAGGCCGTGACATCTACATCCGTGAAGGTTGTCACGTCTGTCACACCCAGCAGATCCGTCCGTTCCGTGCTGAAACTGAGCGCTACGGCCACTACTCCGTTGCGGGCGAGTTCGTTTACGAGCGTCCGTTCCTGTGGGGCTCCAAGCGCACGGGGCCAGATCTGGCCCGTGTTGGCGGTCGTTATTCGGATGCCTGGCAGCGCCAGCACCTGTTTGACCCGCGTAGCGTAGTTCCCGAGTCCAACATGCCTGCCTTCCCATGGCTGTTCGAAGATTTGGTAAACCATAAAGGCACCGCAGCCAAGATGACTGCCCTGCAGACTTTGGGTGTGCCCTACACTGACGAGCAAATCGCCAGTGCAGCCGGTGAGCTAGAAGGCAAGTTTGAGATCGAGGCCCTGGTTGCATACCTGCAACAGCTGGGTACCGTACTTTCAGACAAACGGTGATTTGATGGATATTAACGAGTTACGCGGCATGCATACCCTTTTAGTGATGGCGGTATTTATCGGCATCATCTGGTGGGCCTTCAGCGCTCACCGAAAAAAGGCTAACGAAGAAGCAGCCCATCTGCCGTTCGATGATGACGAGGCGGAAAAGCGTACTCTTGAACAGGAAAAAACGGAGAATAAACAATGAGTACCTTTTGGAGCATCTGGATCAGCGTGATCGTGCTCGTGGTGGTCTTTGGTTGTGCCTGGTTACTCTTTGCAACACGCAAGAGCCAGACAACTGATGTAGAAACCGACCGTACCATGGGCCACTCCTTCGATGGCATCGAAGAGTATGACAACCCCCTACCCAAGTGGTGGTTCTATCTATTTGTTGCGACTGTAATCTTCTCTCTTGGTTACTTGGCTCTGTACCCGGGCCTTGGCAACTTCAAGGGACTGCTGGGCTGGACCTCTACCAACCAGTGGGAAGCCGAAGTTGCTGCAGCTGACGAGAAGTACGGCCCAATCTATGCGCAGTTTGGCCAAACTCCGGTGGTGGAGCTTTCCAAAAATGAAGACGCGCTGAAGATCGGCCAACGTCTGTTCGCAAATAACTGCGCTGTTTGCCACGGCACAGCTGCTCGTGGCCAGGTTGGCTTTCCTAACCTGACCGACGGCGACTGGATGTGGGGCGGCTCGCCCGAAGCTATCCTGGAGACCCTGCGCAATGGCCGTATGGGTAACATGCCAGCCAAAGGTGTCATGCCTAACATGACCAATGAGCAGGTGGATCAGGTGGTTAATTACGTTCTGAGCTTTAGCGGTCGGGAAAAAGACGCTGCTGCGGCAGAAGCCGGTAAAGCCGTGTTTGCACAGGGCTGCGTTGCTTGTCACGGTCCTGAAGGAAAGGGCATGCAGGCGCTGGGTGCACCCAACCTGACAGACAACATCTGGCTCTATGGCTCCAACTACGAGTGGATCAGAGAAACAGTTCTGCACGGTCGTGTGAACGAGATGCCTGCTCAAAGCGGTCGCTTGTCCAACGATCAGATTCAGATTCTGGCTGCTTACGTTTACAGCTTGTCGAACTGACTTTCCCGCCGGGCCTCTGGCCCGGCTTGGTCTGTTCAACCCTGTGTCTGCTTCCGCGGGCACAGGCTTGAAAAGATCAGCATCAGCCTTTTTTCAGGCTCCGCATCAGCGCTTTAAAGCTCCTTCTGGAGGTACCCATGAGTAATGAAATTCCGGTCAAACAGGTCGACCCCTCCTCAGAGCCCTCGGGCGGTAAAAAACAGCCGGAGACGGTTGAGCTCTATGCCAGCCGGAAGAAAATCTACGTCAAAGAAGTAACGGGGCTTTTCCAGCGCATTCGTACAGTTAGTTTGATGGCGCTCATGAGCATGTATTTCCTGTTCGTATGGATTACCCTCGATGGCAGCCCGCTGATTCATTTCGATCTGCCCGCCCGGGAATTCCACCTCTACGGTGCAACCTTCTTCCCAAGAGACTTCTTTCTACTGTCGGGCATGTTAATTATTTGTGCTTTTGGCCTGTTCTTCATTACCACGCTTTTCGGTCGTGTCTGGTGTGGCTACACCTGCCCACAAACAGTGTGGACATTTATCTTCATGTGGGTTGAAGAGCGTATTGAGGGCAGCCGCAACAAGCGTATGAAGCTGGACAAGGCACCCAATTCACGGGAAAAGATCTTTAAAAAATCAGCCAAGCACACAATCTGGTTACTTATTGCACTGCTGACTGGCCTGACATTTGTCGGTTATTTTTACCCGATTCGCGAACTCATTGCAGATATTTTCACCTTTCAGGCGAACGGTTGGGCGTACTTCTGGGTTGCCTTTTTTACTGCCGCCACCTATATCAACGCCGGCTGGATGCGTGAGCAAGTTTGCCTTTACATGTGCCCATACGCGCGTTTCCAGTCCGTTATGTTCGACCCGAACACGCGCATTGTTTCCTACGACCCCAACCGTGGCGAGCCACGCGGCGGCCGCAAAAAGGACGTAAATCCTGAAGAGGTAGATCTGGGTGACTGTATTGACTGCGGACAATGTGTCCACGTGTGTCCCACTGGCATTGATATTCGCGATGGCCTTCAATATGAGTGCATTGGTTGTGCTCTCTGTATTGATGCGTGTGATGAAATCATGGACAAGATGGACTACCCTCGCGGGTTGATCCGATACACCACCGAGAACGAACTCGAAGGAAAGCCCTCAAAGCTTCTTCGTCCCCGTACGTTTGGTTATGGCGCCGTTCTGACGGCCATGATCGGGGCAATCATCTTCGTAATAGCAACTCGCGTTCCGGCCCAGCTTGACGTTCTGAGGGATCGCGGCGCACTGTTCAGCTTTAACGGTGAGGGGCGTATTGAAAACTCCTACACCTTGAAAATAGTAAACATGTCAGAAGTACCCCAGACATTTAAACTGTCAGTAAAAGGCCTTGAAGGTGTTCGCATTCTGACCCAAACACAGGTGTCAGTCGCTAGTGGTGAAAACCGCTCTCTGCCGACGGTCGTGGACGTTCCTCCAGAATCGATCCCGCAGTCAAACAACGAAATAATATTCCATGCACAGTCTGAAACGGATGCGTCACTGAAGCTGGAAACTGAAAGCCGATTTGTCGGTCCAACGCAATGATCTTCAAGATCACCGTTGGCAATCTGTAAACAGACGAGACTGAGTGTTATGAATCAACAAGCACCCGCAGCAACAATCGCACCTTGGTATCGGCAGCCCTGGTTCTGGTTCTTGACCATTGCGCCGCTATCTGCGATTACGTTTAGCATGTTTATGCTGGTTGTCGCATCAAATATGCGCGACACAATGGTCACAGACGATTACTCAAAAGAAGGCCGTGGCATTAACCTTGAGATAGCCCGCGACCAGGCTGCCGCAGACATGGGCCTCAACGCTGACATGGCATTTGAAGATCGCAGCATTCTGCTGAACGTGAACACCCAGGAAGGACCAGCAGACTTTCCTTACCTGATCCTTAACCTGTTTCACCCAACGCTTTCTCAAAATGACCGTACTATCCAGTTCCGCAGTGATGGTAATGGTCACTACACAGGGAACATGCTTGGTGACATAGATGGCCGTTGGTACTACGAGCTTCGAGGCCCGGACAACCACTGGCGCCTGAAGGGCGAGGCCTGGCTGCCAACCGAAAGCAAGGTTCATATGATTCCGAAAGGATCCGCCAAAGGGTGACCCCTGTGGATTGCTTCCATTGCGGCGAGCCGGCTGAAGGCGAGCCGCGCATTACTCTTGAGCTTGATGGCGAAACACGGTTTTTCTGTTGCCAGGGCTGCAAGGCGGTGTGCGAAACCATTCACACCGAAGGCCTCACAGGCTTCTATCAGCTCCGCACACAAGCCGCGATTACCCCTCGCCAGCTAACTGCCACCGAACTGGACAGACTCAGAGAGCTTGACCACCCACTGGTTCAGCAAGCCTTCGTGTCTCCCGTTAAAGGAGGTCATGAGGCCCAGCTTTTAATTGGTGGTATTACCTGTGCGGCGTGCATATGGTTGCTTGAAAACCATATGAAAAAGCAGCCCGGTGTGCTTTCTTTCTCAGTGAACCACACTACCCAGCGAGCACGCCTTGTCTGGGCCCAGGATAAAGCCGGTTTGAGCGATTTGTTGATCGCCATACACGAACTTGGCTATACCGCCCGCCCCTATCAGTCAGATGAAGTAGAGGATCAACTCAAAGCAGAAAATCGCTCAATGTTGATTCGCCTTGCTGTCGCGGGCATGGGCACTTTTCAGAGTATGATGCTCGCTTTCCCGCTCTACTTTGAGTTGGTCAGCGATCTGTCACCAGAGCTTGTGTCCTTTTTCCGCTGGTTCGGCTTACTGGTGGCAACGCCCGTTGTTTTTTACAGTGCAGATTCGTTTTTCCGCAACGCACTAAGAGACATTAAAACCCGCCATCTGACCATGGATGTCCCCGTAGCCATAGCTATCGGGCTCGCATACATGGCGAGTGCGTGGGTGACAGTAATGGGCGGTGAAGAGGTCTATTTTGAATCTGTCTGTATGTTTACTTTTTTCCTGCTGCTCGGGCGATACATTGAAGTCCAGGCACGATACCGCGCAGGCCTCACCGGCAATGCCCTGGCAGGTTTCAACCCCACGGTAGCAACCAAGGTGACGGGCGAGGAGACGGAAGTTGTACCCGCCCACCAGGTAAAGCCCGGCGATGTGGTTCGTATTCGGCCAGGAGAAACACTACCGGTAGACGGGGTCATTCTGCGAGGGCAGTCCACTCTCAATGAGTCCGCACTCACTGGTGAGTATTTGCCGGAAACCCGGATTCCTGGAGATACAGTGCATGCGGGTAGCGTTAATGGCGAAAACCCGCTGGATATTCAGGTTGAGAAATCCGGAGCTCAAACAAGGCTGTCAGGAATTCTGCGAATACTGGATCGGGTTCAGTCAGAAAAGCCTCCTGTCGCCCGGATGGCAGATCGCATTGCAGGTAAGTTTGTAGGGCGCGTACTCATTCTTGCGCCGGTCGTCTGGATCGGATGGTGGTGGGCCGGAGCAGACAACGCTTTCGACATCACCCTCTCCGTGCTTGTAGTGACCTGCCCTTGCGCGCTGTCGCTGGCAACGCCCACCGCGATTACCTCAGCCACAGTCAAGCTGCGGCGGCTGGGCTTCCTGCCCACCCGAGGCCACGCGCTTGAATCCATGAATACCATAGATACCGTAATCTTCGACAAAACCGGCACACTGACCCGGGGTAAATTGAGTCTGATTGATACTCGCGTAACGGGGAGTAAAGACAGGGATACATGCCTGCGCCTGGCTTCCGGACTTGAGCAGCATTCTGAACACCCTATTGCTAAGGTATTTCATAACCGGCCATCTGCAGCCATTGAAGAGGTAACTAACCACCTGGGTGGTGGTCTTACAGGGCGTTTGGGTGACCAGGCCTTTTTCATTGGACATAAGGCCTTTGTGGCGGGGCATCTCGACCTGCCCGAGCCGGAATCAGAGCCACACACCGGCATGGAAATCTGGCTGGCATCTGATACCGAATGGCTGGCAAGCTTCTGGCTTGATGATCAGCCCCGGGAGGATGCGGCCCAAGCCATCAAAGCCCTTCAGGATGCCGGAATCCGTACCTTGTTGCTCAGTGGAGACCGCTCAGGCCATGTGCGCGAAATAGCGGATATGCTTGGGATTGACGAAGCTATTGGCCAAGCTTCGCCTGAGCAAAAGCTTGAGGTTCTACAAAAGCTGAAAGCAGAAGGCCGTCAGGTGATGATGGTCGGGGATGGACTCAACGACCTGCCCTCTATGGCCGGTGCAGGAATATCTGTGGCTATGGGCACTGCAGCGGACCTTACACAGCTCAAAGCAGATGCTGTTTTACTCAATGGCCAGTTGATGCAACTTGTGGAGGCACTGGATACCAGTCGCCGCACTCGCAAGATAATCCGCCAAAATATGGCATGGGCGCTTGTTTACAATGTCAGCGCATTGCCGCTCGCAGCCGCAGGCCTGGTTCCACCCTGGGCCGCAGCAATCGGCATGTCACTTAGCTCGTTAATTGTTGTACTCAACGCATTACGCCTTGGTAAACAGCCTCGGGCCACGAGCCACTCAGGAACAATACGAGTTGGCGCACAGGTTGCGCCCTGATACCGTGAACATCTGATTTTTAATATGAGGTTTATCCCGTGGAAGTCGTAGTGTTCCTGATACCGGTCATGCTGATTCTCGTGGTGATGGGCATCTTTCTGTTTTCCTGGGCCGTCAAGAATGGTCAATACGATGATCTGGAAGGGCCTGCACATCGCATCCTTTACGATGACGATATAGATATGATCCCGGAGGAAGCCCGCACCGATAAACAGAATAAAGCTGCAGGCTCCACGAGCGCTGAAGCTCATATTGAAAATGGCGATCCTGAGAGTAAGCCTGATCGATCATGAGCCCGGAACTGTATCTTAGCTATCCCAGTGCGTTTTTCATTGGCCTGCTTGGCAGCACTCATTGCATTGCCATGTGCGGCGGAATCAGCGCCTCGCTCTCCATGGCATTGCCGGTCGGCAAGGGTTTTCGCGTACGGCAGTCAATGTTACTGCTTGCCTATAACATTGGACGCATCGGAAGTTACGCACTGATTGCGGCGCTGGTTGCGCTGCTAAGTACGTCAGCCGCAAACCAATGGACACAGCTAGGCATGATTTTGCGCTCGGCAGCGGGCCTGCTGTTGATTGCAATGGGATTGTCCATGGGCCAGTGGTGGCAGGGCATCCGCTATGTAGAGCGCATCGGTGCCCCACTATGGAAGCGCTTGTCACCCCTTGCCAGCAGGATTCTCCCGATCAATCATGCGGGCCAGGCCCTCGCTCTCGGAGCTCTCTGGGGCTGGCTACCATGTGGATTAGTGTATAGCACACTGGGTTGGGCGGCCTTGCAGCCGACTGTGGGTTCGGCCGCTCTGACAATGGTGTTTTTCGGGCTGGGCACCCTGCCCTCAATGCTCGGGGCAGGTTATGCAGCTAGTTGGATCAATGGCCTGAAAAGCAATCAGATGTTCCGGAAGTTCACCGGCGCTCTATTGATCATTTTCGGGCTTTGGACCCTGCCCCTGCTGGCAATGACCGGCCATTAATTCCACTCTCTGACAAGCCTTCCGGATTCACCAGGCAGTCCTGAGGCCAGAACTAGATATTCAGAACGTCCAGGCGCCCGAAGCTCTGCTCCGGCTCTTGTGCCGGCGCAGCCGTCTGAACGGCTTGGCGCTTGCCCCCCAAGCGCTTGCCCTCGCGAAAATCATAGAGGTTGGGGTCTGCAAGGTGTGATGGCTCAACATTGCATAAGGCCCGGAACATCGACTCAAGCCGGCCTGGATGTTGCTTGTCCCAGTGCTGGAACATTTCCTTGATAACCTGCCGCTGCAGATTTTCCTGAGAACCGCAAAGATTGCAGGGAATGATTGGGTATTCCCGAAGCTCCGCATACCTGGCTATGTCTTTCTCCCGGCAGTATGCCAGGGGACGAATTACAGTATTCCGACCGTCGTCGCTGTGCAGCACGGGCGGCATGGTTTTAAGCTTGCCACCGTAAAACATATTCAAAAACAGGGTTTCCAGAAGATCATCGCGGTGATGGCCCAAGGCAATCTTGGTAACGCCCTGCTCCTCTGCAAAGTTGTAGAGAATGCCCCGCCGTAAGCGTGAACACAGGCCACAAGTAGTTTTACCCTCTGCCACCTTGTCAGTGACGATGCTATAGGTGTCTCGCTCAATGATGTGATACTCGATCCCCAATTCGGCGAGATACCCTGGCAGCACTTCTTCAGGGAAACCCGGCTGCTTCTGATCAAGATTGACAGCAATCAGTTCAAACGACACTGGCGCACTTTTTTGCAGATTGAGGAGTATGTCCAGCATGGCATAAGAATCCTTGCCACCGGAAAGGCAACACATTACCTTGTCGCCTGCTTCGATCATCGAAAAGTCTGAAATGGCCTGGCCGACGTCGCGGCGCAGGCGTTTCTGCAGTTTATTCTGCTCCAGTTTCAGGTTACGTTCGTATACTGAACTATAATTTTGTTCGGGGCTGTCACTTATGGCTTCGGGCATATCTACTGTGTTCAGTGGGAAAATGATCGTGAGATTATACGCATCCACTACTAACAGGGACAGGCTACTAACATGGATATGTTGAGCTCAGATAAAGAAATACCAGGTAAGCGGGAACGCAACCGCATGCGCAACCACGCAGCAATACTGAATTCTGCGCGCATCTGCTTTCAAGAAAAAGGCTATGAAAACACAACCATCCGTGACCTTATCAAAAAAACGGATCTGGCTTCCGGCACCTTCTACAACTATTTTCGGAGCAAACAGGACATCTTTGCGGCCCTTCTCACCGATTTTCTCAGTGGATTGAATGAAAACCTGACTCGTTCACGCCGCTCCGCTGAGAGTACCGAAGAATTTATTCGCCGCTCCTACCATGCAGTATACAGCGCCACCGCAAAGGACCCTCTCGTTTACGAGCTGGCTCATCGTAACGATCGCGCTATAAGGGATCTATTTGGCTCAGGCATACTTGAGCTCATCATGATGTCCCTTGAGGATGATGTTAGAGCAGCTGTTACGCGGGGCATATTGCCAAGCGTCGATCAGGAATATCTTTGTGCTGCGTTCTTTGGCGTGGCCTATGAGACCAGCCTGACTGTCGCGAGGCGCGTGCACCTGCACCCGGAACAAGCAGACAGTGAGGTGGACCGGGCGACGAACCTTGCTACGGCATTGTTCAAAGGCGGGCTGCCCGGGCTCACTACCCTTCCCTGAATACGGCTGCTGGCCTAACATTGTGGCCATGAAGAATATACCCGCGTCCATGAAGTGCTCACAAAGGCCATCGGCAAAAGGCTCTGATACATTGCTGGAGCAGCAGGTTCAGCATATGCTGGTGGCTGTTGAGCATGAGCTTCGCAGCGCGCCAGCAGGCATAGACGAGCTCAGCCTGATCAAAAAGCTTCAGGGCCCGCCGTGGAATCTGATTGGCGCACTGGCGTTTCACGATATTCAAGCGCTCTACCCGGTGCATTTTCTCCTGTTCCATGTGCTGTACCGCCTAAGGGATACCCTCGCAGAAGCCGGCGAGAACCTGTATATCTCCCCTTTGCGCATCGGCATTGAGCATCAGGATATCATCGGCGGTAAAGGGCTGCCCGGTACAGTAGACAGCCTTCGTAGTTTCTATCTGGACGTTTCGCAATATGAGTTACCGGAAGAATCGGTTCAGCAAATGATGGATGATTTCTGGGAGGGCCGCGGCGGCTCCAATCCCAGCAGCCCGGAGATTCTGCAAGCCGCCCGAGTTCTCGGGTTCGATTCTGTTCCCGACAATTTTCAAACGGTAAAACAGGCATTTCGAAGGGCTGTGATGCAAGCCCACCCCGACCGTGGTGGAGAAACAGAAGCAATACAGTCACTAAACGAAGCGTTTGCCGTTCTGAAGGCACATTTCAGTCAGATTTTGGAGCACATATGAACGCACGAAAACCCTGGATATCAGCTGTCCTGCTGTCACTTTTTCTCGCAAGTTTTGGCGCAAAAGCCGATCTCGTCGTACTTCAATATCACCACATAAGCGAGTCTACACCGCCATCAACCAGTACCTCTGTATCACTGTTCAATGCACAGTTGGACATGATCACCGAACTGGGCCTTGAGGTTGTTGATTTGTACGAAGCCACAAAGGATTTATTTTCCAACAACCCGTCAACCGGCCAGCGCATCGCGATTACCTTTGATGACGCCTATGAGTCGGTATATAGCACAGGCGCAGACATCCTCCAGGAACGGGGTTTGCCTTACACCATTTTTGTCGACACGGCCGCTATCGGAAAACACGGCTACATGACCTGGGGTCAACTGAAAGAGCTCTCAGGACGGGAGGGTGTAAGCATTGCCAACCACACGGCGGGACACGGCCATCTGGCGCGAAAGCCGGGCGAAGCGGAAGCCGACTGGATAAAGCGGACAAACCGCAGCCTGGATACCGCGCAAGCTGAACTAAAACGGAAACTGGGAACAGACCTGCCTGTATTTGCCTATCCTTATGGCGAGTTCGATGAAGCCCTTGAAGCGAAGGTCTCAGAACGAGGCTGGTATGGGTTCGGGCAGCAATCTGGTGCAATTGGGCCCCTTACAGGCAAAACCCGTTTGCCCCGGTTTCCCATGGCCAACACCTACGGTCAGCTGAACGGCCTGAAAGACAAATTAAACAGCAAAGCCTTCCCCTTAGACACCAACCAACTGCCTGACGGAATCGTGAGTGCCAACCCACCAACCCTGTCTCTGCCTTTGGTAGATGATATTCAGCCCGCCAGGCTGACCTGCTTTGCTTCGGGCATGGGGCGGATTGATTTCAAGGTGACTGACAATAACATTCTGATTAAGGCACCCAAACCCTTCAACAGCCGACGATTCCGCTATAACTGCACCCACCCGGCTAAAGCTGGCGGCTTTTACTGGCTGTCCCAGCAATGGCTGGATTTGAGTAAACCGGAAGACTGATCCGGTTATAGAGCATCTACCATGTTCAGCCCCATTTCACCGGTGCTGACGTGGGGTATCTTGCGGGGGCCACGGCGGGTTTCGATAACCGTTTGGCCCTCAAGATCCTCGTTTCGGGTAAAAACAAGCATCCAACGCTCTGCCCCAGTGCTGGCTACCGGGATACGAGCTTCCAGGTACCCCCGGCGGTGCCAATTCTCCGGCACGAAATCCGACACCAGGTCTGTTACAAGGCGCACAGGGCTCAAAGTGTCATCAAGAAACAAGACCGAAGGTACAACAACCCCTTCACTGGCGTATGAGCGCAAGCGAAACATCTGCCCTTCTGCTTGTCCACCTTGTGGTAGTGAAATCAGTTGATAGGGACTCTCACCTGTGAGGAAGCTGTGCGTGGGAGAACTTTTCTTCAGGTATACGCCAAACTCACGGTTTTCCTGCCAGCGTTCATGATCCTGGGTGTCCAGCGTCTCACAGCAGGTTTCGGAAAATCGGCTCAGGAAGTCGTTGTCAACCTCGGCAATGCCTAGAATAGCAAAGGCTTCGGGATCGTGCCCGGCCACAGGATCAGTTTCAATAAGGGTGTCACCGGCGCGATACACTGTTGCCGGGGTCGCCCCTGGCGGCGGAGCGATAAGCCCTTTTTCCTCATCTGTTCGGGTGTCTGGCTGGTAATAGGTATTTCGAACGGTGCCATCGGCATCACGCCAGGTATAGTAAGGCTGTTCGTCCCCTTCTCGCACATAGCCCTTGCGCCGCAACTCTTCCGCATCCGGATAATTGGCAGCTGTAAACTCGTCACCGCTGGCAGGCTCGCTGACCGGCGGCTCTTCGGCAGGCTTCTCGACGATGGGTGAATAGCGCACGCGTCCCTGCTCATCTACCCAGGAAAAATAGCCTTCCTTGTTTGATACTGTTGAGCCACCAATCTGACAGCCAGACAACATTGCACCAAGAATCAGACAAACAGCCGCAGTCATGAATCTATGTCTGTTCACTGATACGCCCTTTTAAGCTCGATACAGCGTGCTGTCAGAATTTTTTCCGGAAACTGATACCCGCCATAACAACACGGAGAGATGTTTTTACGTCCAGCCCTGCATACGGGTTGTAGATAATGTTGGTAATGTTATCGCAGTTAATGTTGCAACTGGTGTTTGCCGGAATCGTTTCGATGGAGTGCAGATAACTGAGATTCATATCAATTTCTGTATTTTTGTCCCATTTGTAACCCATTCCAACACTGTACAGGTTAGCGCCGCCAAAAGGCGCCATAACCGAACGCTGGTCATCCGGAATTACCGAATCCCTAATCTCAACACCCGCCCTCAAATCAAGCCGTGAGGACGCATGAAATTCCGCGCCGAAAGCCCAGTTCCACTGGCTGGTAAAGCCCAATGGCAATTTGAGGGTGTTCGGTGTGGCATTGTCCGGAGACAAAATCCGCGCAGCGTTAAGGAATTCCAGATTCCGATCGAAACGGAACAGGAATGCATCCCACTGTGCATAGTCAGTCCAGCCTATGTCGGCGTTCAAAGTGAGCTTCGGGTGTACATCCACACTAATACCGGTTTGAAAGTGCTGTGGATAGACCAGATCCATACTTACGTTGCCCGCCTCTCGCGGCGCACCAGATGGCAGACTGAGAATCGCTGAGGTAATGGCGCCGAGAACCGACCCGTTGACACTCTGCCAGAATCCGGACCAGTCATCGGTGTACTGGATCTCGAAGGTGCCCTTCATGTTCATTTCAGCTTCGGAGGTATAGCTTGCCCCCCAGGAAAACCAATCTACCGGCTCCCACATAACCCCAAGTGTGTAGGTAGGGGAAAGTGAATCCTGAACATTAAGGGACATGGCACCTATGTCGTCCCAAGGGCCGACGTTACCACCACAAAGAGCGAGCCAGGGCTGTAGTGGCTCATCGCCACTTTCGCAGTTGAACGCATCCTGAAGAATTTCTGCAACACCCAACAACATGTTAGGGGCCCGCATGTACTGATCAGCAGCAATACCCATATGGGACAAGTGAATGCCAGCGCCCACGGACCATTCTTCATTAATTTTATAACCTACGCTTGGCGCAAGATAAGTCGTGCGCTGCAAGGCAGCCGCCTGAGGCTGATAGCGGCCAGGATCATCTTTGTCACGGTAGAAACCTGCTGCCATAGGTAGATAAAACGCATTGGCAAAGGTCAGTTTCGATCCGGGAGGCGTGATACTGAATCCCGCAGAAGGGGCTACTGCGGGCCCGGGAGGAGTGCGTAGTATTCCAAAGCCGGGAATATACAATGAGACGTTGTTCGTGTGGCTGTGGGTGTTTGCAACAGGGTCCCGTTGTTGGCCGGTATTCGGGTCTATTTCTGTGCCATCAATGCCAAATATTTCATACCCTTCCGGGGCCGTAAAATCAGCGTCAACATCCAGGTAAACACCCAGCAGGTTGATTTCAAATTGGCGACCTTCCAGCTTGGTCAGGCCGGCCGGGTTAAAGTGAACAGCCATGATTCCCGGGGGATCAGCTGTAACGGCATTACCCAGAGCCAGTGCTTTCGGGTGAATCGTCAGGTTCTGTGCCAACTGCGCCTGAGCACCACACGAGATTGTCGTGGCTACCATGGCCGCGAGAAGTTGGCGCTTGTAGCTGTTATGTCCCATGAAATCCTTCCCTTCCCTTTAAATCGTCAGCGGCACCAATCACTCTTTGAGGCCGGAGAAGTTAATGGGTAGGGACACGCCCAGGGAGAAATCCGGGGCATCCTCAGTCAGACCAATACCAACGCTGGTGTTCACTATTGTGGTATCGCTGACACGGGTTCCCAGCGACATACTCAGGAAACCGCTCATCTGGTCCTGCGCCATTGCCTGGTCACCATTGGAGAAAGTAAGGATGGTCTCATCGCTATAGCTCATCTGAGCAGAGATGCTTAGAGAAATGTCATAAGAAAGCGAATAAGCAAATCCGGCGGAACCGGAAAGACTGAAGCCTGGCTCAACTTCCTGAAGCAGTCGCGCACCACGAACCTGCTGCAGATCATCTTCAGGCAGGTTGTAGGTAACACTGACGGACCCGAACACAACAACCGGATCAAGCACTTTCGACAAGCTTGCGCCACCACCAATAGAGTAATAGCCGCTGCCGGTTGAAAGCTGTTCGTTTATATCGATTTCATAAGGACTAACGCCCGTTTTAGTACTGAAGGTACCAAACAGGGTGGTCGACATCTTGCCCGGTACATAGGCAAAAGGCTGCCAGCGACCAGTAAAGGAAATATCACCAAAATCGTAGGTGTTCAGTTCATCCTGGGTGTCGTATTTTACGACCAGAGGAATCCGTGTGCCCACCGTGAAGTTGTCCAACAGCCCGTAATCATAGGAAAACGAGTTGGTGAAGTTGTGGGTTGCCGAAGGGACCACATCGAGGTTACGTACCGATCCGTTTGTAATCGCAAGATCCAGACGCTGATCAGCCGTATAGGAATAGTCAAACGAATAGTTAAGGGAATGACTGCCTTTTTTCTGCAAGGAGTAGTTTTTCTCAGCGGCCTGAAACACTTCTTCAAGCTGCCGCGACGAATCCTCATCGCCCTCCTGCTTTGCGAGCGCATCCCTCGCCTGGCCTACATTGTCGTCCTGCGCCAGGGCTGTGCCCGGAAGCAAACCCGCCGCGGAAACAAGGATAAGACCTCGCACAAACCAACGATTCATCCTGACTCCCTTAATTTTTATTGGTAGTAGTCCTGAGCCGGGCACCGTGCCCGACAAATGTTAATTGCGACGGTAGTGCAACTGTTTTCTTGTGTTTTCTACACTGCCGTCCGGATTGTTTTTCTGCCGTTCAAGCATGTTCTGAATACGTCTGGCTGTAGCCTCATAAAACTCAGGCATGCGCTCAAGTGCCAGCAATGTCATGGTTTGATCATCTACAAAACGCAGATCTTCTTCTTTGAGCTCAAGGTTATCCAGTGGTTTGTCACTACCCGGGAAAACGATAAAAAGCACATTGTCGTCCCATTTCTCTTCGAATTGTGCGAGCGTGAATGACAGGTTGCCTACTGCTGGATCAGCCATATACACACGGCCATCACGAATGGTTCTGAGCACAACAAAATGCTTGAAACCCGCATGATGGATAGGAACGATAGCCGGGTGGTCGAGGTCAATCAGATCGTCGATCGTGGCACGGAAACCACCAGATGGATAACCCAGGGCTGTCACCAAACGCTTCATGTCAAGCATGGAGAAGGCCCGGCGTGCAACGATGCGATCACTTTCGCCATAGTGCAGCAGCCCCTCCATCACTTGGCGCTCCGAAAGATTGCGCCCAAGATAGAAGTTTAAAATGGTGGTCAAGGCGGCACTGCCACAACTGTAGTCGTATGCCTGACGCACAATATTGCGGAATTTCTGCTCGACCAGCGGCTCAACCCGAAACTCCGTGAGCAGCTCCACCGGGCTGGAATCGACCTTTTGCTCGATAACAACCGCACCCTTTTCATAGGGCTCAACCACAGTTGCTTCCTGCACTATGGCGAATGTAAGAATGGATCCAGCGAGCACAAGCAGCATGTCAGACGAAATCCCTGTTTTTGTTATCCATGATATTTATTGGATTACATATTGTTACGGCAAGATACCGAAATAGCGGAGAGTTTAAAGATAACTGTGCCTCAAATCTGGCGCTGCAACGGCGCGCTATCGCAAGGCTATTGGCAAAACAGAGAAGCTGCTCCCGTTACGGGGCCAGGTATGCAGGAGTGCGGGCGCAAGACAAGCTGCACCCGCACGTTGGTCAGATGGTGAAAACAAAATCCATAAGCAGGTAACACAGCAGGGTAACAACCACAATTCCGATGATGTTCAGTGCAAACCCGGCACGGATCATATCCCCTATTTTCATGTCCCCACTTGAGAACACAATTGCATTGGGCGGTGTGGCCACAGGCATCATGAAGGCGCAACTGGCGGCAATCGCTGCTGGAATGGTCAGCAACAACGGCGATATCTCCTGGGAAAGCGCCAGTGCCCCCAAAAGTGGCAGGAAGGCAGCAGTCGTTGCCGTGTTGCTTGTTACTTCCGTAAGAAAAATGATTACTGCGACGACCAGCGTGATCATAACAATCAAGGGCAAGGCACTTGCGACCCCCATAGATTCAGCAATCCAGCTGGCCAGACCGGAACTACTGATAACGCCAGCCATGGCAAGGCCGCCACCAAACAGCAGAAGAACGCCCCATGGTATCCCTTTGGCTGCATCCCAATCGAGTACAAACGTCTGCTGCCGCACAGAAACCGGAATAATGAACATGGCAATGGCGGCTGATATGGCAATGCCCGTATCGGTCAACCAGGGCATGATGCTAGCCGAAAGAAGCGGCCTGAATATCCATGCACTTGCTGTGAGAACAAACACTACAGCCACCAGCTTTTCACCACGGCTCATCTTGCCGAGTGCCGCAAGCTCATCACGTATGGCCTCACCCGCTCCTTCTTGCGCGACCAGGCCAAAATCGTGCCGCGTGAGCCACCACCAGATCAGAGCTAACATAACCGTCGCAACCGGGACACCAAGGAGCATCCATTGAGCAAACCCGACTGACACTCCCTGAGTCTCGCTCAAATAGGCCGCCAGCAGCGCATTAGGCGGCGTTCCTATAAGTGTGGCAATACCACCGACACTGGCGGAATAGGCAATAGCGAGCAGTAGCGCCGTAGCATAGCGCTGAACATTCTCCGGCTGACCGTTGCCCATCATGCTAATGACTGACAGACCGATGGGGAGCATCATTATGGCCGTTGCTGTATTGCTGACCCACATACTCAGGAACGCTGTTGCCAACATGAAACCTGCGACCTGCCGCTTCGGCTCGTTGCCAACCGCTCTCAGCGTCATCAGCGCAATGCGGCGATGGAGCTCCCAGCGCTGCATTGCAAGGCCCAGGGTAAAGCCACCAAGGAACAGAAAAATGATCGGATGTGCGTAAGGCGATGTCGCCTGCGAAATACTCCCCAACCCCAATCCTGGCACCAATACAATCGGCAGCAGAGCAGTGGCCGGTATCGGGATAGCTTCCGTTGACCACCAGGTTGCCATAAGCAACATGAGCCCTAATGCCGACCAGGCTTCCACTGTCATGGACTCTGGCGGCGGCAAAGCCACTGTCATCAGGAGAAATCCGGCACCGACTAGCAGACCAACCAGCTGGCTTATGGGGTAGCCCTGCAAGTTCTCTGTTGTCGATTGTTGGTCAAGCATACAAACACCCCATGTGACGCCACTCCGTCTCAAAATTGGTTTTTATAAGGGTATGAAATTCCGCACAGCGACTGTCCGGCAGGCAATCCGGACATTCAGGCTTGCGGTTCATTATTTAAATGCCATTCTGAATTATAAGCCTAACGCTGAATTGATGTCCGTCATGATTGTGACATGCTGGTCAGAGCACAATAGGAGTGAACCCAATACAAATGCAAAGGAGCTGTATATGAATAACGACATGTTTGATAAAGCCACGCGCCTTAACCAGGCCCTTTTTGAACAGTTCAGCAAAGCTGCAGAAATGCAGATGAACGCGTTCCGCAGGTACGCCGATGTAACCATGGAACAGGCGAAAAAGGTATCGGAAGTTCGCAGTATAGAAGACCTTAAAACGGTAACAAGTGACCAGGCGGAAACCCTGAAGTCCATCAGCGAACAGGCAACCCAAGACCTGAAGGATTGGCAGAGCTACCTGACGGAAGCTCGCGAAGCGATGCAGAAGGCCATATCTGGCGAGCCGGAAGAAACGCCTGAAACCCAAAAGTAGGAGAGCGTCATGCTGGGTCTGGATCTGCTTGGAAAAACAACCTCTAGGCTTGTCAACACCTTTGAGACAAAGGTTCGCGAAGGCCAGCAGCAACTTGAAAAGCTGCTTGGGGATTCTGGTGTTATGGATGCTGCCAAACTCTCCACTCTGGCAGAGATGTCAGATGCCTACAGGGCCATGGCAGAAGACCTGCTTCTGCACCCGCTGCGTTTTGTGGGCGCGGAACTGGATCTTGCTCGCAAACATGCAGCCCTCGGAGGCTACACACTGGCCCGGCTGACCGGGCGTGAAAAAGAGCAGGTTGCTCAGGCAGATCCGGACGACCGGCGTTTCAACGCAGAGGAATGGCACAAACACCTGCCATTTGATGTCCTGCACCAATCCTATCTGATTAACTCCCGGGCTTTTCTGAGCTGGGTAGAAAGTATGGAAGGCTTGCCTCCTGCAGCCCGAGATCAGATGCTGTTCTATGCCCGCCAGCTCACCAGTGCTCTTTCTCCTTCAAATTTTGTGGCAACAAACCCGGAGGTTCTGAAAATAACCTGGGAGCGAAAGGGAATGAACCTGGTCGACGGCGCAAAGCAGCTTGTTGAGGATTTTCGCCAAAACCCGTCCCTGTTCAATGTCGGCATGACGGATCGTTCAGCGTTCGAGGTGGGCGGCAATCTGGCGACAACACCCGGCAAAGTCGTATTTCAGAACGACCTGATTCAGCTTATTCAATACAACGCGACTACAGAAAGCGCTAGCAAGCGGCCTCTGCTCATTGTACCGCCATGGATTAACAAGTTTTACATTCTGGACCTGACGGCCAGAAACTCGTTTATACAGTGGCTGGTTAACCAGGGTCAGACAGTTTTCGTTATCTCATGGCGCAACCCGGGGCCGGAGATGAGAGACAAAGGCTGGGACGACTATATGCTTGAAGGCCCGCTGGCCGCCATGGATGCCGTAACTGCAGCCACCGGCGAAGAGAAGATGAACCTCATAGGTTACTGCATCGGTGGAACGCTTCTGGCATCAACCCTTGCCTGGCTAAAGAAAAAAGGGAGGGATCCTGTAGTCAGTGCGACCTACCTGACCAGCCTGTTGGATTTCTCTGACCCGGGTGGCATTGGCGTGTTCATTAACGAGCATTCGATCCGTGGTATTGAGCGCATGCTGGAACGCAAAGGTTATCTCGACGGCCGCGCCATGGCATTTACTTTCAATCTGCTACGGGAAAACGAGCTATTCTGGTCGTTCTGGACAAACAATTATCTCAAAGGAAAAAAACCTGCTGCCTTTGACCTGCTGTACTGGAATACAGATGGCACCAACCTGCCCGCGAAAATGCACAGTTTCTATCTGCGGGAAATGTACTTCAACAATCGGCTTGTAGAGCCCGATGCGCTTACCTTCGCGGGGGAAACGATCAACCTGGGCGAAATCGATGTGCCGTCGTTCTTTCTTTCAGCACGACAGGATCACATCGCCAAGTGGAAAACGACCTATAAAGGTGCGCTGGTTCATGGTGGTGATGTTCGGTTCGTATTGTCTGGTTCAGGCCACATTGCCGGGGTCATCAACCCGCCATACAAAGAAAAGTATGGCTACTGGACCAACGATACGATGAGCAAGAGTCCCGATGAGTGGCTTGAAAATGCCAAACAACACCCGGGATCCTGGTGGCCACATTGGCTGGAATGGCTACAACAGTATGCTGGCGAGCCGGTTGCCGCTCGAGTGCCGGGAGATGGCAAGCTCGCCATACTTGAAGATGCACCGGGAAGTTATGTCCGGGTGAAAGCGGCAGAAGCCGCTGGGTAACGGGGACATCAGGCGCATATTGAAAAAAGCTGCTGCTCCAGAGCAGGGGGCTTAACGAAAAGCCCTCAGCTGGACAGCAGCTGAATCGGATAGCGAATCGTTGTTCTGTCTACCCCCGGCCTGGATCCAAAATCTACCAGCAACAGGCGATTACAGATTTTGTTCTCCAAACCTGGCTCACCCAGTGTCGATTCAACCACTGAACAACGAGACACAGCGCCACTGGACTCAATCACTAACTCGGGCGTAATACTGCCCTGCAACGAAGGCTTACGGCGAAGTTCACGATTGTAGATGCTATAGATGGCGGATTTATTTGCATCCATGGTGCGCCTGAGCTCTTCTTTGCTGCGTGTCCGGGAAGCAGTTTCCTGCTTTTCACGCCGCACAACTTCTTTGGCTTCAGCGACGCGGGTCGCGTCTGCCACTTCTGCCCTCTCACGCTCCACCAATGCAACCTGACGACTTTCCCGCTCAAGCACGGCATCGCTCACACCAGCACTGCGTGCATTGGCCGTGGCTCTCGCGGCCAGGGTGTCCTCTGTTTTCCGCGCAATGGGTTCAGCTGTCCGGGTCACCGGTGCATCAAGCTTGATGGAACTGGCCAGTGTGTTGAGCTTTGCAAGCTCGTTGCCCATGGCCAGAATGCCTGTGTTCTTTGCTTTTTCGCGGGCCTTGGCGACGGCTTCAGGCTTTGGAGTTTCCTTTACCTCAGGCTTGGGCGGCAGCAGCTGGGGCTTTGGCTCAGGCTTGGGTTCCGGCTTAGCCACTTCAACCGGCTTTTCTTCCGGCTCTATTTCAGCTTTTGGTTCGGGCTCCGGCTTTGGCTCGGGCACAACCGGCTTGGGTGGTTCTTTTTTCTCAATAACCAGCTTCGCCAGTTGGGGTGGCAGAGCTTCACGCTCCTGCCGATCCTTTTCTGGCAACTCGATCCAGCTCACATAACCGGCAAAGATCACAAACAGGGGCGCTACAACCAGCGCAATGGAAAGCAGTCGCCTGCGCTCCCCGCGCTCACCACTCCACGGCAATCCGTACCGATCTTCTGACATGCTCTGAGTCGAACGCTGGGTCATGCTCCGGCTCCCTCTTTTGTCTGCTGGTTAACCGCCAGAGATATGCTGGCGTATCCCGCATCCACACAGGTAGACATGATCTTTTTGAGCAAATCGTAAGGCAGTTCCCGATCAGCCAGAATAGTAATCGCTCGCCCGGCTTCCGGGGCTGGCTGGCCTGATCGGCTGGCCTGATAGTCCAGCTCCTGCTTCAAACCCGGCTCAATCTGCCCTTCAAGTGCCTGCAATGCCTCCCGCTTGATGACCAAACGCCCGTTTACCAGGATATCCTGGTCGGTTACGGTGAGCGCGAGCACATCTCCCGGTGGTTGCGAGGCAGAGGAATCCGGCAGTTTGATGGTGCTGCTCTGGTTTAGTACCTGCACATCAGACGAAGAGTTAACCATCAGGAAGAACACCAGAATCGTGAAGATGTCCATCAACGATACCAGATTCATCTTGCTCTGGTTATTGTTACGCCTGTGATGGCGCTTCTGGCGGCGGGCTTTTGCTGATTCTTTCATGACTGCCCCCCTGCCCTTTCTGCGTCTTCAGTGCTCTCTACAGGGGCATCGCCCAAAGAAATCTCCGGAAACAGCTCCGCCTCTACCAGGTTGCCTGCAACAACCGCATCGTAGGACCGCACCGTATCCATAACACTGACCAACACCTGATACGACGTTTCCCGGGAAGGCATGATAATCACGTCCTTTTTCTCGGGAATACGGCTTTTAAGCTCTTTCATGACATCTTTAAGAACAGCGAAATCGTGCTCGCCTCCTTTCTGGTCGATACTCTTGATAACGCCGCCCTGATTGTCTGCAACAACCAGGCTATCCGCGTGGATAACCACCTGTATTTGCAGCTCTTCAACCTGCTCTGACGCAAGACTTTCGCCAGTGGGAAAGTTGAGTTCAAGCACGCTGGTGTGTGCAAACACCATGTTCAAAAGCAGCACCGGCACCAGCACAATCATGAGGTTCATGAATGGCGTGATATCGAGATCCGGTTCGCTCTGTAATCGACGATGTTTCCGTCTCATAGCCCGAGATCCTTTAGCTGATTATCAGGCCGACGCTGCTGCCGGAGCAGAAGATGACACGGATTGCGCCTGGGACTGAACACCAGGGCGAGATCCTGAACCATCGCTGAGCAGGTTAAGTACTTTGATACCGGCCATTTCAAAGCTGTCTACAATTTCGTTGGTCTTGGTCTGCAGAACGGAATGAACCAACAGCATGGGAATAGCTGACATAAGACCAAATGCGGTGGTGTTCATGGCCACAGAAATACTCTGTGAAAGCAGGCTGGCTTTTTGCGCGGGGTCTGCAGCGGCAACAGCAGTAAAGGCTGCGATCAGGCCGATGATGGTTCCCAACAGACCAAGCAGTGTTGCGATATTGGCAAGCGTTGCAAGGTACTGGGTGCGCTTTTCAAGGCGCGGCATTACATCCAGCAACCCTTCTTCCATAGCGTACTCGATGTCTTCACGGCCCTGTCGACGTGCCAGCCGCTGAAGGCCGTAACCGATCATGGTGGACATGCCCGTACCGGACTCCTGAGCGTAATTAAGCGCGCCCTTGAAATCTTTTTTCGCAATCATCTGGTGCAGACGATTGAAATCCCTGCGATTAGTGATCTTTTGCGCAGACAGGTATACGTATCGCTCAATGGCTACTATGAGTCCGATGATCAGCACAATGGCGATCGGAAACATAAAAAAGCCACCTTCCTGAAAAAAGCGAACGGCGGTATCGATCATTTTTTAGGCACTCCATGGTTCAGTTTGGGAACAGTCTAAGCGCTAGGCTACTTCAAAGGGGTTAAGTTTTCGGGGGTCTGTGTTGCGGTTTGTTGTAGTTTGCACTCGAACACAGAAATACTGTGACGCACATCTCACTGCCAGGCGATTTTCACTGTGCCTTCAAGGTGTTGTCACTGCATTTTCCAAGGCATGCTGCTCAGCCTTGAAGGCATCATGGTAACGGACAAGCCGTTGAAATTCGTATCGATCCATAGGGGTAAAGGCCTGCTCCACCAACAGTTGCTCATCGGGCGCTCTGAGTTCGTCCACTTCCGGGGGCTGCCAGGGCACCAGGTACATCACTGTCGGCACCTCCTGATCACCCCGAATTCGGGTGCCCTCAATGGTTACTATCCCTGAGTCCTGCGCCTGAGCAGGCTGCATGCAGAGCATTGGCGAGGCTGCCAGCAGAAGGATTCTGAAAATAGTTTTCATGCGTTTCGCCTCGCGTCAGATTCTGTTTTTTGCATCGAATATCCAGTCTTTCACTCTCGGATCCGGCTCTTCTGCACGCTCTTTGTACTGTTCGTACAGCGGCAACGCCTGGGCTGGCTGGCCCAGGTATATGTCCAGTAAAAACGCCAGATTAAGGAGTGCGGGCAAATACTCGGGGTTGGCAGCCAGAGCCTCGCGGTAACGCTTTTCAGCCAAGGAGAAATCACCAGCGTTACGGGCGATAACGCCAAGGTGGTTGTTCGCCACCGGGTGCTTGGGGTTCAGAGCGAGAACCTGCTCAAACCGCACGCGGGCAAGCTCCATATCACCGGACTGCATCGCCAACAGCCCCAGGTTGGCAATGGGGCCACTTCGTTCCGGATGCTCCGCTGTCATTTTCTCAAAGCGGGATCTGGCCTCTTCAAGGTCGCCGTTTTCCATTAACACAACCGCTTCCGAAAAAGCCTCCTGAAGACGTGCCTCCGATTCAGCTGTAACGGCGGCATCATCCAATGCAGTTGTGCGCTCCGGCCCTACCGCACAGCCCGTGAGCAGCAGAAGCAACATAAGCGCCGGGTTCAGCTTTTTAACCCAGATCATGGACAACTCCGGCAGTGACTTCGGGTTTGTTGTAGCGGCCCGGGAGCAGGCGACGTAAGGATTCATAGCTGCGTTTCACCCACTCATCAAAGATGCCTTCACGGGCTCTGCGGATATTTTGTTCATGGATATCAATGGCATTGTCTTCGAATGGGTAGGCCTGCTCTTCCAGCAATAATTCGTATTGAGAAAGTTCCAGCTGGCTGAGCCCTTGCGGGCGTTCCGAATCCATCAAGTCTGCGCCCAGACGACTGTATATATGGGCGATCTGATAGCCCGCCTCCGTGGCAAACGATGAAATCCCGTAGCTGGCGGTTTTCTGATAAGCGCGCACGGCTGTCTCAAGGGCATTGGTTTTGGCCACCATGCTTTTATTCAGGGGCAAGGTCAGGCGGATACTGTCGTAGCGGGCCAGTGCATCCCGCGCCAGGATTGCGGAGGCAGACGCCGCCAGATAGCGCATGCGGTCATCGGCAGCCCCGGGGTTGTCATCCACTTTATCCATCTGCCGGTTCAGCCAGTAATTACGTCGCTCGATGTCGCCCTGGGCTGCGTATAGCTCGCTCAAGCGGTTGGCTGCTTCCATATAGACGTCAGCCGGTTCAGGGTGCCGGTTTGCGTACTGGCGCCAAGTATCAATTGCCTTGGTGTCGTTGCCTGCCCGATCATATAATTCTGCCGCAATCTGCAGGTTTTGCCGGCGTTCCTCTGGCGTGGTCGCCATGGCCACCATGAGATTAAGCTCATCGCCGGCTTTCTCCCACTGTTCTGTTTCCCGATAGGCGAACGCCAGTTTTGCGGGCACCGTATCGGCTAGCTCATGCCCGGGGAAATCTGCCCGGAAACCTGTCAACACACTAATCGCCTCGCCCCATCGTGCGGAGCTTACCAGCAGCGATGCCGCATCGTATTGGGCATTGGCGTTCAGTGCGGAGGCAGGCGCGACAAAACCTACCCGCAGGTACTCGCTAACGGCGGTATCTGTATCGCCTGCTTGCGCAAACTGCTCTGCCTGGCGGAATACCGAGGCCGCCATGTTTTCCTGTACGCCGGGCCGCCGTTGGTCTTCGGGGGGCATCATGGAAAGGGCGTCGCGGTAGGACTGTTCGGCCTCGCCATAGCGTGCAAGCTCAAACAGACTGTGGCCCGCAAGCAACAAGGCTTCGGTGACCAGGGCGGGGTCTGCCGCTGGCTGCCAGGTAACCAGGCGGCTGGCCATAGGAATCACTTCTTCAAGATTCTGCTGGTCATATTCCCGCTGCAGTGCAATGTAGTAGACATCTGGCGCACGCGGGTCTTCGGGGTATGCGTTCGCAAACCTTAGTCGGTTCAGTTGCTGCATTTCCTGCAGCGCGAAGAGATCTTCAGTGGTTTCATTCATCCAGGTGCCTGCGTACTCGCGGAATGCCAGCACTGAGGCATATCCTGCTTCAGACGCCCTCTCCGGTACTGTTCCAGCTGCCGGGAAATCATAGGCAACACGCTCAAATGCATCGATAGCATCTGGCCATTGCTGAAGTTCCACATAGGTTTCCCCCAGCAGGAACAAGCGCTCAGGTGTGCGGGGGTGATTCGGGAAAGTCGCCGCAAACTCGGAATAATAGGCGGCTGCCTGGCGGTAGTGTTGGTCCGCATTCAGGCTTTGCTGGTCCCTTCGCGCCTCCCCGGCTAAAAGATAATGGCGATCAGCCAATTCGGGCAGGAGAATTTCAAGCTGAACTTCAATGTAGGCCAGGGTTTCTAGATTCGTCTCCGGCCAGTAGCGGCTATAGATGCCATAATTTTCTATGAATGCGGCTTTTCGAACCGGAATAGCCTTGTCGAAACCGGCAAGTTCCAGGGTATCAATCGCTCGCATGTGATAGCTGGGCGCCCAGGGGCTATCCGGGTGGTCTTCGATATAGGCATCAAACACAGCTACAGCGTCGCTGTAGCGCTCACGGCCAATTAACAATGTGCTGTAGCGATCGTAAACCAGAATTTCATAGGGCCGGCTTCCGGTTTCCCTGAAAAGAGCTTGCAGGGTTTGAGCGCCATCAAGATAGGACAGTGAAAGCCCCATAACCCGGAACAAGTCTTCCGTAAGTGTTTGATAGCGCTGCTCTGGCGCCTCTGCGGCCTGTTCAACCGGCATGATCAGATCCAGCACTTCAATGTAACTGAATAGCGCCTGTTGGTAGTCCCCCTGCTTGAATTGGCTCCACCCCTTCATGTATTGAGCGTTCATCAAGAAGGACGGATCGGCGTTGCGCTCCTTGGCCGCAAGAGTAACCTCATGAAATGCCTGTTCCGCTTCCGGGTAGCGGCCATTGATAAACAGAATATCTGCCCGCCGGAATTGGGCTTCTACCCAGTAAGCTGAGCCCGGATACTGTGTTACCAGGGTATCCAGGACTGCTAACTGTTCATCCGTCATGCCCCGCATTTCCCAGGCTCGGGCTAACTGGTAGTAAATCTGGTCATTGCCCGCACGCTCCGGGTACTCTGCCAGCAAACCGGTATATGCATCGATAGCGCCGGAAAGGTCATCCTCTGCGGTATCTGTCATCAAGCGCTCGGCCCGGGCGAACTCGAGATCTGCCAGGCGGTGCCGAATGGTGACCTGTTTGATGGGGTCATCCACCAATGGCAGTAACTCACGGTAGCTGTGCATCACAGATTCGAGAGAAACGGCCTCAGCACCAGCTTCAATCTCTGGGAGATCGGCTTCACGTTCCCGGCTAACAGGGCTCAAAGACGCAAGAGTACCTGGCCGGGCTGCGGGCATTACTCCACCACCCTGCCCCCACCCCAGCGATTGGCAACCACTAACCAACAGGGCAAGCAGCACTGGCACCAGCGCACGGGTCACACCCGCGAAAGTGTCCAGCCCATCACCGTTCGTGTTGCGGGGCCGTTTAATCATTTGCGGCCTCCGTGCTCTTGCCTGCCCTGAACAACTGGTCCGCCAGCCGCGCCTGTGCATGGCGAGATGCCACCCGGTAACGCCGCAGTTCATTGCTCTGTTGTTCCAGCGCATTATCCAACCGGCTAATGAGAATATTCCGCGCCTGAGCCAAGGCTTCATCTACTTGTACTTTAAGCGACTGGACCTCGGCGGCGTTATTGGCAAGCCGACTCGCCAGCTCCTCATGTTCGCTGTCGCCTGCCATCAACTGCTCTATATCTGATCGCTGGGTTTGAAGCTGCTCCATTTCCGAACTCAGCTCACGAAGCTGCTTCTGCGCGGCCCAGCGGTTTACACCGTAATCGTTAGCGACACTCCAGTCGAAGTAGGCCTTCATTCTCTGGTACTTTTTTCGCTGCCGGGCTGTGCGCTGGTCGTCCGGGAGCTGAGCAAGCGTAGCCGCGACCTTGCCCAATCGGGCTTTCAAGGCTTTCTGTTCCGTTGTCATGAAGAATTCAGCATCTTCTTCGGCAAGGGCGGCCTCAATGTTTGCCCGAAACGCATTCTGGGCTTCTATCCACTCATCCGGCTGTTGCTGCTCTAGTTCAATACCTGCTTCCTGGCTTCGGCGCGCTCGTTGCACCCGGCGGGTTTCCAGCATGGTTTCAAAGGTGCCGAGCTGTTGTTCCCGCTGCGCCAGCAATGCTTGCATCCGGCAAAGCTCATTGAGTTCCCCCAGAGCCTGCTGGAATGGTTCCGTTGCGAGCACTTCAGAAAGCCCGAAATCAGCAGGCGTTACCCTAAGGCGGCCGTAGGAGTCGGTAATAATCTCATCGCTGTCCCGAAGAAAATTCAAACGTGCCATGAGGCTTTCTTCGGTCAGTGCTTGCCGGGCTGCAGTCAGCTCTTCACCGCGGTTTTCGTAGTGTTCTGCGGCCTGGGTAAATGCTTGCAAGGCCTCACGTGGCTGGTTCATCTGTTCGAGCACATAGCCACGAGCGTAGGGAACCTGCTCTCTCCAGGGTAAAAACAATTCTCTTTGGGAGAGTGCATCCAGCGCGTCCAATGCCCTTTGCATCTCGCCCTGACCAGCAGCCGCGACGGCATAATCAAATAGAGCTCGGTCAGCAAACACACCATCCAAAGGCATGGCTCCGAGCAGCACTAACGCCTCATCAAACCTGGCATCTCTGAGATATAGACGGGCAAGGGAGAGCCGGCTTTTATCAAGCAAGGCCTGGTGCTCGGAAATCAGTTCGTCTTTGGGTGCCTTGCGCTGCATAGCCTCAATGAGTTCTCGCAGGCTTTGTTCTGCTGCCGTGAAATCATCGTCGGCAATCTCGGCCATGGCCAGGTTGTAGTTCAGGTAGTGTGCCCAAGGGCCAGAATGCTGCCCCCCGGTCTGTTCGTCCGGATCACCGCGGAACCCCTCAGACATCATGGCCAGTTGCGCTCTGAGGTAACGCCATTCTGCGTATAACTCTGAGTCGGCTTCCTCCAGCACGCTAGAATCAACCCGCTGAAGATTTTCGTAGGCCAGTTGGTAATCACCTTCAAGGTAAAAAACCTTGCCCAGATAAAACCAGGCCTGGCTGCGCACTTCAGGTGCAAGGGTGACGCGGGAGCGGCCGTGTTCATCTTCAAGCAATCGGATAAAGAGCTCACGGGCTTCGCGAGTCATGCCGTAAGAGAGCATTAGCCCGCCTTCGACCAGCTCCGGATAATCGCCGTGCCCTCTGATTCCACCGCGCTCCCGAGCCACATCCAGCAGAGTGAGCGCCTCTAACGCCTCGCCTTGGTGGTAGTTGTAAAGCACCCAACCATAGGCAGGATCTTTAGCCCGCTCTGGCGAATCCTCGGCACTGGCAATTGGCGCAGTGAGCAATAGCGCCAAGCAGCCGGCGGCTACCGCAACCAGGCGTCTGCCTGGTCCGGGTTTATTCGGCTTTGAGCTGAATGCCACGGGCCGTTTCACTCCCACTCCACAATGGAAACCATGGGTTGGTAATCGGACGAGCGATCCTCAATACGAATCTCCAGTGCGGCTGTGTCTGTACCCTTTTCAAACGACAGGGTAGCGGCCTGTTTGTAGGCGCGATTGTTCGGCCCAATGCCTTCCACGAATGCCGTCACTTCGTGGGTGCCGGTTTTCAGATTGCCTATAAACAAGCGTTGCATACCGCCCCTTTCAAGGGCTGTGGCCTGACGCTCTGTATAAAGATGGGAGGCGACAATATCGCCGTTCACCTTCAGCTTTACGGCATCCAGTTGTAGAAACTTGCCCGTATCAACGCTGAGAAACACCGCAAACTGTGTGCTGGCCGGGAACAGCAAGTCTTCTTCCAGAATGAAAAGATCCCGATTCAGGCGAATCACTTTCTTTTTGAGATCCTGAACCCGTTCTGCGACCGCTTTGCTGTCTTCTGCCGGGTCCGTTTGCGCAAGCAGGCTCCCACTCATGAGCAACATGAATGCAGCCAGCAGGCCGGTAGCCAAGGTCTTCAGTGAATCCGTCATAGTCAGGTTTCCTGCAAACTCAGTATTCGAGAATCAGCGATGCGCGGGTCACCAGCGCATCGAATGAATAAAGCGGCTCCTGGCCCGGCAGATAATTGCCCGGAGCGGTGACATCCCGGAAGTTGTCATAATCGAAATTCAGCCAATCCAGCAGCAGGCTGACCTGGAGCCGCTTGATGCCGGGTAAGGATGTCTGCTTCCATTCATAGACTGCGCCCGCTCCCAGGGTTGTACCCGAGAGAGAACTCATTTCTTTGTCTCTCGCCAGATGGGTCTGTGAGTTTTCATAGGCGTATAGGTCGCTGTAGAAATCCGCCTCGCCCTGGGTGTAGTAGCGCACCGAACCCTCCAGCGACCAATGTTGATTCAGTGCGTGCACGTAACCCAGTTGCACTGTGTGTGCGTTAATACCCCAGGTGTCTGAGAAGTATCGATATTCACCCCGGATAGAGGCTCGATACGGCAGGTGGTACATGGCTCGAGCGGCCACCGCGGTACTGGTGCGGGTTTCAGGATAACGCTCAGGCTGGTACAGATAGGCAGTGGCATCATTGGGGTCAAGATAGCGGTTCTGGCGGTAGGGGTTCTGCAGGAAGCCTTCGTCTGTGACCACTTCCAGATCAAGCCCAACCAGCAAGTTACGGGTTAGCACCTGGCTAAACCCTAACTGGTAGTTTCGGCGATCTGCATCTTCACTGAAGTTGTCATTACCAAGCTTGCCAACCTCATCCCAGCCGGCCGCATACCCAAGGGTGACAGTGGACATTCCACCAAAGAACTCCTGGCTCACAGCGAAATACAGGGTACTGGCTTCGTAATCGTTTTCTGAACTGTTGGTAAACCCCAGACTCATAATCGCCCGGTCATACAGGTAATCAACGCCCAGCGTGTATTCGGTACGCTCTTCTTTATAAGCGCTGGCAGTGGCCAAAACATCGACCGAGGCCGCCGATACCATATCCACGTAATATTGCCCGGATACAGACACCTGTGGCCCAACACTTTTACGCGCAAGCACTACAGGGCCATCAATCACCATGCCGCCGCCGTCGTACCGGTGATAGAACAAGTCCACGTTATCCACTGGCAAGGTTGCTGAATGGGCGAACGAAGACACCACCATTAACAGGAGGAACAGCCAGGCCACAGGAGCGCGCTCAGTTACAACCACAGCCACCTCCTGCGCCACCTTCCGCCCCGCGGGCAGACTCCCTCGCCTGATACACGTGGTTGATGTAGGAATCTGCTTTGCCATGACGACTCAGGCTCATGATCGGGTCCGCCAAGCGATCCCTCTCATAAGGTTTAACCCAGGGCTCGACAGAGCTGCACCCAGCCGTTGCTGAAAGCAGCAGCGCCAATAACAACGGCGCGATGATGGTCAGTTTGCGCATATCGCTTACCCGCTCGGGAATCACTCTCGCACCAGTTCTCTTATCTGGGCTTCGTACTCAACTTCGTAGCCCGGCTTGTAGCCGTAATGAATGTAGCGGGCGTTGCCATCGCGATCGATCATCACGGTTGTGGGCATGGCCGGCACCTCGTAAAGCTTGCTCACCGAGCTTTCCGGATCGTACAAAATGGGATAATCCACCGGCACCTTTTCCAGAAAACGCAAAGCCTCATCGCGGTTCTCATCCACATTCACCGCAAGGATGGTGAAGCCCAAATCCTGGTAGCGGCTGTAAATGTCATCCATCAGAGGCATTTCCTGACGGCAGGGGCCGCACCAGGAGGCCCAAAAATTGAGCATGACCACCTCACCGCGGTGATCTTCCAACCGGATGTTGTCTCCCGTTCGGCTCTCCAGAGTGAAGTCCGGAGCCGGAACATTGATGGCATCTGCCTGTACGCTCATTGCAGCGCCGGATAAAGCAAGGGCCAGAGCTATGGTTGTAACCGGGTTGTTCATTCAAATGGCTCCTGTGTTCAGAAAAACACCGACAATCCGGTACGGATTTCAGTGTTCATGGAGGTTTTCTCGGCACCGACCACATCGATGCGGTAGTAGTGCTGGCGCACGCCGATATCTATGGCAAGGCTGTCTGTGAGTAAAACCTGATAACCTGCTCCAGCGTTGAAGGTAAAGCGGGTATCGCCGCCAAAATCCGTGGCGCCCGCGCCGGCAATCAGATAGAAATTGGTATTAAATGCGTAGTTCTCGCTAAAAAATGCTTGGCCCGGCAGAAGGTTATAGCCCAGATTGATGTTGTAATAGCGGTACTCACGCTCACTGTCAGTCAGCACCTGCACGTTGCCCGCCAGGTTTTCAAAACTGGTCTGGCCACCTTCCGCAAAACCTATTCCTGCCTCAAAAAAGAAGGTTTCACTCAGGTGATAGGTGAGCTTGCCGCCATAAATAAACGACGACTCAAAATCTTCAATATTGATCACGCCCAGAAAGGCGCCGATCTCGAAGTTCTCAGTATCGATCAGCGCCTCATTAACTGGCACAGGTTTTACATCAGGCTCGATCAAAGGCCGATCATCACGCTCCTGCGCGAATACCTGAGGTGCAAACGCCATGACCTGTGCCAGGCAAAACCCGGTCAGAAAAAGATGCTTAGTCCGATTTTCCATTCTGTCGCTTCTTCGTTGGTTGATCGGCTGGTAAAGACTTTGTAGTCCTTGAACTCGGCCCGGATAAAGTAACGCTCGGTGATATAAGCCCGCAGTCCCAGTCCAGCATGGCCTACCGTGTTATCACGCTCCTCTGGCACAGCCAGTGTTGCTTTGGGATCTACCCATATATGACCTACACCAAGGGTGAAATACGGTGACACTCTCCAGTGGGGAAACGGCTGGTGGACTATATTGGCGTTCACCATAAGTATTTCCGAGGCGCTGCCCAGTACCTGTGAGCCCCACAATTCTGCGGCGAGGTTAGGCGTAAACCAGTAGCCTCCGTAGCCTGCGGTTACGGGGCTGCCTTCAAACTCACCCATCAGAATTCCGGCTTCAAACTTGCGATCGCTGAATGCCCTGATATCCGGCACGCTGAGATTGACGTTTTCACCGGTTGCGTCTTGAGTTTGTGCAATGGCGGCAACAGCCACCCAGCCTTCCCGGCCTTTCTTGTCCCGTACTTTCATCCAGCCGGTTTTGCGGTGCAGCAGGGTTAACCATTCGCCTTTCTCGCTGCTATGAAACACCGGGTAGCCCACTGCAGGACCAGTACGCCAGACCACAAACGGCTCAACGACCTGCACACGTTGTTCCGGCTCATCGTCGCCCCACAGCCAGCCCGCCCAGGTCATCCCGGGTAAACAGAGCATCAGTAACAGAATGACAATGGGCATGGTTGTGGCGTCAGGTCCTGATTAATTGTCTGGAGCGTCAAACGGGTTGTTGTAGTACTGGGCGCCCATGTCTAGCCACTCAGCGATCAAGCGTAGTTCGGCGGGCGAGAGGCGGCCATCATGGGTACCTCCAGCTTTGAACACTTCACTGAACCGGATACTGGCCCTTGCTCCATTGACCGACATGCTGGCAGGCACAGGTATCGGAACAAATATTGGTTGCTCGTGGCCACTTTCATCCAGGATAGATTCTCCCTCTTCGTCCCTGAGGACTTCCCCCGAATCGACCATTTCATCAACAAGAACACCCTCCGGGTTTAATTCCTGTTTGTTGTCTGGAAACAGCAACTCCCGGTAGGACTTGAAGTGCGATGGGTTGGCATCAGAAGGGCCGCCGGTTAAATCCAGATCGGCAGCCAGAAAGACATCTATATCCGGATCAACAGGAACTTCGATGTTGTGGCACCTGGTACAGGTGTGATCCTCTAGTAACGCGCCACCACCATCGACCACTTTTCGGTCCAGGCCCCACAACGGATGAATATGGGTTTCGTAGTTGATCACTGCACGGCAGTTTGCGGTCCAGGCATCTGCACCTGCATTTGCACATGCACCTGAAACTGGCGGCGGTGTTTGAAGGTTTTCATAAGCCAGTGACCGATCCTCAACACTACCATCGAAATCTACCCACTCATCCGCCCAATAAATCGGATCTGGTAGAGGCAGGCGAATGTCCTTAACCCGGGCATAAACCTCAGCCATGGTGTCCCCCATATCCGGATAAAAAACCGGATCTGTATTCGGGAAAGGCTGCCCAGTGGTATTCGCTCCGCTCCACACTGGCTCTGGGCCAGCATCCCGTCGGCCGTGGGATACAGGTGAACCAGATTCGTGGCAACCTTGGCATTCCAGAGTCTCACCAGGGCGTACCGACAACCAATTCTGGTGGCGGTCGCTGGTTCTGCGGCCTTGGGCATCGAGCACGCTGATCGCAAAGGCGACGTTGGCCGGTACAGCAACCTTTACCGAACCATCGGGCTCTATGGGCACATACCCCAGAATTTCGCGCATTAGCTGCCCACGGCTGCGGCCAAAGGCACTGTTATCAAAATCTTTCACGTTTTCATCGGGCATGGAAACCGGCTTCTCAAGCCTCAGGAATCGCGCCGGGCGCTGTTCTGCGCTTGTACGCAAGGGATCGGCCGTTGCTGCAATACCGTTTGGCGCTCTATCTACGCCATCCATGTCGTAAACACTGCGAATATGCAGAATGCCGTAACCTTCATCTGCCAGGGTTGCGGCATCTCCCATGGGCTGGTCGTCAGGAATAAAATCTTCCAGAGAGCGCTCCCGCATCAGCATGGCTTCATCAAACTGCTCACCTTCTGAGGGCTCCACAATCGGCCGCTGAGTGCCATTTGCCACATCCAGTAACCAGAGCCCGTACACAGGCGGTGCTGGCACATAGGCATCAGATTCCAGACGCTCTTCAGTACAGTTCACAATCCGACCGGATGCCGTTTCGCTGAGCCGACAGGGTGTCCAACTAACCAGATACCTGCCGGTTCCATCCATAAGAGGTGAAACAGAACCATAGCGACCATTCAGAGACAGCTCGCCATCCAGCCTGATGCCCGGAATCAGTGGGCGCTGGCCGCCATCATCGGCCACGCCGTCAATGCGTAAACCAGCTTCCACGTAGTTATTGATATCTACCTCAGCCGGTGCAGAAGCGTAATCATTGCTCTCAAACGGGCGCAATTGCACCAGTACAGAGTTTGAATCGGTTTTCCGGGCTTTCAGGTACTGAACATTGCGCGCTCCGGGAACAGAGTCGTGGGAATGCCGGCCGTAAAGGTAGCTGAGCCCTGTACCGTCCGGGTTCACCCGATAGAGATTGACGCCATTATTACTGGTCTGGCCGGCGTTATCCCAGCGGCTGAACACGATAAACCCTTCATCGGTGACCAGCGGGTCAAGGTCGTGACTCTGGTTAAAGGTAATTTGCTGAATATTGTCGCCTTCGTCATCCATTGTGTGGAGAACGAATGCAGGTGCATTCCGGTTTTCATCCAGGCCAGAAAACTGCCCTTTTCCCTCGTCCAGCAAAATGGCTTTGGAAGCCCGCTGGCGAGTGGATGAGAACACTATGCGACCGTCTGGCAAGTAGGCTGGAGCAACGTCTTGACCGGCCTTGGCGGTTACGTCAGAGGTTATGATTCTGCGGAGCACATCCGCTACACGATCGTATTCCCAAATATTCCAGGTGGGCTGATCTTCTTCATCGGCACCTTCAATTTCCGGTGCACGCATGGCAAACAGGGCACGGTTGCCATCGTGGGAAACATGCAGGTCTTTTACGTCATACAACAAACGGCCCGCATCATCGCGATACTGTGAACCGGAAAAAGCCCGGGAAGACACATCAAAAGCGGGGGCGTCAATGGATGCACTGGCTTTCACAAACAAGCGGGCGCCTGGGCGAAACCCCGACGGATCGGCAAGATTGTCCCCAATCAGTGCTCCGCTATTGATATCAAACAACAGTGGCCGCTTAACAAAAAGTACCGGGTTCTCGACCACAACAGGGTCAGCTTGTTGGCTGCCCGCACTTGGCAAACAGCCAGAAAGTGCTGCCAACAGGCCTGAAAAGACCAGCAAGCGGATGGTTTTGTTGAATTTGTGAGGCACGCGCCTAGTCCCTTGAAAACAGTGTCAACGCACTGAAACAGTGAATTCGTGACATAAATTAAGTCTGGGCATCCATGTATCTCTAGGAGCTTTACGTAAGTAAATGTAATTACGTGGAGCGCCCCACAAATCCGATGCTAATTGCAAGTATAAACTATTAACAATTGTCAAATTGGCCTATTGTGCCCCAGCCAAGACCACCGAGGACAGCGACATGAAAGCCAAAGAGCGAATGCACGCTAGCGCATTCAAGGCATGCAGTATGTCACTGCTGATTTTGCTTACCGCCACATTTACTTGCACAGCCAGCGCCGGACCGCGGGAACAGGCCAAGCGCATTCATGACAGGATTGCGGGCGTACCTCCGTCTGCCTCCAGGCTTGATGATATGACGCGGGAGATTGAGGCCAACAGAGCGCTCAACGCTGCCTTTACCGCAATGGAAGATCGGGCGTTTTATAATGTAACGTTGAAAAACTTTGCGGCTCCCTGGACCAATGAGGCGATGACGCCGTTTGTTCCCTTGAACGATTACACCGCTACAGTGATCGGCCTGGTGCGAGATGATGCAGATTTTCGCAGGGTTCTGTACGACGACATCTTGTACGTTGGCACCTGGAACGATGTACCAACCTATTCCAACTCAAACAACGATCATTATGAGATGATCGAGAAACTTGGCCACGACCTTTCCGACAAACAAAACTTCCGGGGCCTGAGCCAGTCATCCGTCACGGGCCTGCCCACCGATGCCACCGCCGGCGTAATAACCTCCCGCGCAGCGGCCAGAGCCTTCTTCAGCGCTGGTACTAATCGCGCCATGTTCCGATTTACCCTGATCAACCACATGTGCCGGGATCTGGAACAGGTGGCCGACGTAAACCTTCCGCCGGACAGAATTCGCCAGGACGTTTCACGAAGCCCGGGTGGCGATAGCCGTGTGTTCCTGAACAACTGCGTGGGCTGCCATACGGGGATGGACCCCATGACCCAGGCTTTTGCCTACTACGATTACGAATACAACCCGGACAGTGATCCTGATGGAATGCTTGGAAGACTCGTTTACAACACCGTTAATGACCCGGAGACTCAGTCACGGGTGCAGGGCAAGTACCTCATCAACTCCACCACCTTTGCCCCGGGGTATGTCACGCCGGACGACAAATGGGATAACTACTGGCGCCAGGGCACCAACCGGCGGCTAGATTGGGATGGGAGCTTGCCCGGTTCGGGTCACGGTGCAAAAAGTCTTGGTGAAGAGTGGGCACGCTCCGGCGCCTTCGCAGAGTGTCAGGTAAAGAAAGTGTTCACAAATATATGCCTCAGGCCACCCTCTACCAGCGCTGACCACACTCAGATCGAAGCCATGGTGTCGAGTTTCAGGTCCCATAACTACAATCTGAAGCAGGTGTTTGCCGAATCTGCTGTTTACTGTGCGGGGGAGTAACGCCTGATGAAAACACTAACGCTCCCCGGATCAAACCAACTCCGCTCCGCAGCACCTATTGCACTACTGATAGTGTTCACCCTCTTCCTCAGCGCCTGTGGTGGCGAGTCCACAGAGGCGCTGCCAAATACATCTTCTGGATCAAATACCATTAGCTACAGCGGCCCCGCACCGGCTACCGCTGATATACAGAGTTTTAAACTGAATGTCTGGGACAACCTTGTGCAGGACAATCGCTGTGGTTCCTGCCACGGTGCGGGCGGCCAGTCGCCCACATTTGTTGACCAGAACAACATCAACAGCGCCTACGCCCAAGCTAGAACCATTGTAGATCTCACTGCACCCTCCCAATCCAGAATGGTGACCAAAGTAGCCGGTGGCCATAACTGCTGGACAGGCAGTGACGTCGTCTGCGGGAATATTCTGACCACCTATATTTCGAAGTGGGCTGATGGAGCTGAGGGCTCTGTGAAAACGGTGGAGCTTCAAGCGCCGGTGCTCAAATCGCCTGGCTCAACCATCGCTTTCCCGGAAGGCAGCAGCGCCTTCGGAAGCACCGTTTATCCAGTATTGAGAACCTACTGCGCCGAATGCCATGGCGACGGTGGCCAAACACCTTACGTTGCCAGCGATAATGTAGATATCGCCTACCAACAATCCCAAAGCAGGATAGACCTGAACTCGCCGGAAAATTCCCGTTTTGTAGTCCGCCTGAGAAGAGATTTCCACAACTGCTGGGCAAATGGAGGTGAGACAGATTGCGACTGGTCTGCTGGCATGATGCAGATGGCTATTGAACAGTTCGCAGAGCCATTATCACCCGAGCCGGTCGATCCTGCTCTGGTAGCCAGCAGGGCACTGGTACTGGATTCAGACGGCCTTCTCGCCAATTCTGGCGGGCGCTTTGAGGACAATATTGTTGCGCTGTATGAATTCCAATCTGGCCAGGGTCAGATCGCCTACGACACCAGCGGCGCCTCCACACCGCTCGATCTTACTCTCAGCGGCAACGTTGACTGGGTACTGGGCTGGGGAATCAATATAGGCCCCGAAGTCAAGCCGGAAAGTGCCCCTGTAATACCCGCCGGCAAAGCGCAAGGTTCGACCGCCAGCAGCAGCAAACTGCATAGCTTGCTGACAGGGTCCGGTGAATATGCCATCGAAGCCTGGGTCGCGCCGGGGAACATTACCCAGGAGGATGCAAGAATCATTACCTACTCTGGCTCCTCCACTGCCCGGAACGTAACACTGAGCCAGACCCTGCAACGGTACGAAGTGCTCCATCGCAGCACCACCAGCGATGAAAACACTCCGTTCGCTACTCAAGATGGTGACCAACTCCTGCAGGCCACTCTTCAGCACGTTGTCGTGAACTATAGCCCTGGCACTGGGCGGCAGATCTATGTCAACGGCGAGCACTCCGGCGATCTCGATCCGGACGACCCTGGCCTGTTTTCCGATTGGGACGACAGCTTTGCGCTCGTTCTTGGGAACGAGACGGATGGCCGTTCTCCTTGGCAAGGTGTCATTCGCATGGTCGCCTTCCATAACCGGGCACTAACATCAGAACAGGTCAAAACAAACTACGATGTGGGTGTAGGCCAGAAGTTCTATCTGCTGTTTGGTGTTTCCCACCTTATCGATGTACCTGAAAGCTTTATCGTTTTCGATGTAAGCGTATTCGATAACTACAGCTATCGCTTCACCGAGCCGTTCTTTATCAGCCTTGATGAAACGGCTCAGCCATCCGGTATTGCGCTTGAGGGTATGCGCCTGGGTATCAACGGCAAAGAAGCCACTGTCGGCCAGGCTTGGGCGAACCTTAAAGTAACTCTGGATAGCAACGCCTATGAGCCAGGCAAAGGCCAGCCCTTATCTCGGCTAGGCACTATCATCGCACTGGAAAACGGCCCGGATAGTGACGAGTTCTTCCTAACATTTGACCGTCTTGGCAGCAGCACCTTCTCACGCACCGAACCGCCGTTAACCGGAACCGTTGCACCAACAATCCTGGAGCGCCCATCCGACATCGGGATGAAGACTTTTGATGAAATCAATGAGTCCATGGCTCGCATGACAGATATCCCAAGCACCACTCCAGCGGTTGCGGATACCTTCAAAACCGTGAAACAGCAATTGCCCACGGTGGAGAATATTGAGGGCTTTCTTTCATCCCACCAGATGGCCATTACCCAGGTGGCGATTCAGTATTGCGATGTATTGGTATCCGATGCTCAAAGAAGGCAGGACTTTTTCCCGGGCTTTGATTTCTCAGCACCTGCCGCAACGGCCTTTGAGCATGGCGGCGAAAGCCTGATTACCGGGCCTCTGTTAGCCCGGTTTGTGGGTGACAATCTGGGCTCCCAGCCCAGCACAGAGACCATTGAGACCGAAGTGGGCGGCCTGATAAAGCAGCTCGCCCTGTGTGGTGGCGACACTTGCCCGGCTGACCGCACCGCAACCATTGTTAAAGCAAGTTGTGCCGCTGTACTTGGCAGCGCCACCACCCTGGTTCAGTAGAGGACTACGCTCATGTTTATACGCAAACCCTTAAAACGGCCTCTGGCCAATGGCGAGCCCCTCTTCCACAACGACCACGGGCGACCACGGACTCGCAGGGAGTTCATTGCTCAAGGCTTCAGGGCCGGCACTGCAACGGTTGTTGGCACTTCAATGCTCGGCCTGTTCGCTAACCCCCGAACGGCAGCTGCCGAGTTGTCTGAACAAATAAAAGCAGAATGTGGCATCGGTATCGCAGGTGCAGGAAAAATCCCGTTTATCTGCTTTGACCTGGCCGGCGGTGCCAGCATTGCGGGCTCCAACGTGCTGATGGGAAAATCTGGCGGGCAAATGGATTTCCTGAGCACTGCTGGCTACAGCAAGCTTGGTGTGCCGGGTAATATGCTCCCGAACGATCCAGCCTTTGTGAACACAGAACTGGGACTGGCATTCCACTCAGATAGCGGCTTTTTAAGGGGAATCCAGCAAAGCACCAGCATGATGACTCGCATGCAGATCAACGGTGCGATTATTGCGGCGCGCTCGGAAAATGACACCGGCAACAATCCCCACAACCCCATGTATGGTATTCACAAAGCTGGCGCCAATGGCTCCCTGCTCTCCCTGATCGGCTCTCAAAGCACCGAATCGGGGGGCAATTCCATGGCACCAATGAACCTCATAAACCCGGAAGTGCGCCCCACCAAAATTGACCGGCCAAGCGATGCCAAAGGCTTGGTAGATGTAGGTGACCTCACATCCATATTGAACCAAACCGATGCGGTGTCTGTGATGGAAGCCGTTCAACGGATCAGTGATGCCAAAATGAACAGCGTCAGCACCGGCCTCGGCAGCAGCGCCGAAAATGAAATCCGAAAACTGGTGCGGTGCGGCTACGCCAAGAGCGCAGACATAATTGATACCTATGGCGACCCAACGATTTTGGACCCCGGCCAAGACCCGGAAATAGTGGGAAACACAGGCATTTTCACTGAAGAAGAGTTCAGATCCAACCGTGAATTCCAAAAGACAGCTTCCGTAATGAAGCTGGCTGTAAACGGCTTTGCGGGCGCAGGCACTATTACCATGGGTGGCTACGACTACCACACGGGTGAAAGAGCAACCGGAGAACGCAGGGACTTACTGGCTGGACGCTGCATGGGAGCCTGTTTGGAATACGCTGCGAGAATGAACAAGCCACTGATGTTGTATGTATTCAGCGACGGCTCAGTATCCAGCAACGGCACGCTGGATGACTCTGAAGATGGCAGGGGCAAAGGTGTGTGGACCGGTGATAACCAACAAACCGCAGCGTCATTTTTCCTGGTTTATAACCCCGGAGGTCGTCCTTCACTTTACCAGGACCGCAACCCGACGGGCATCCAAACCGGGTTCCAGATTGGATTTATGCGCGCAGATGCATCTGTAGAGACGGCGTCCAGCCCGGCAGCAAACAACGTAAACCAACTAGTGCAAACCGTTTTGCTGAACTACATGCAGTTGAACGGCGATCGAGGACGTTTTGCTTCAACATTCGTCGGGCACGGTCTCGGGAACACGGCGAGTCAGGACCGGCTGCTTGCCTTCAATCCTTTAGTTTGAACGTACACAGTCTCCAAAGCTGATACTTCCAAGCGATAGATTTTTGCATCATCCCCCCCCGGCATCCCCATCAAGATTCCGGGGGCGCCAACCCTTCCGTAAAGTGCATCATTCGCTGATCATCAATGATGATCGCATCAATACCCGGCAACTTCTCAATCATCTCCAGACCCTTTTTCGGGCCCAGCACAAATACAGCCGTAGACAAGCCATCGGTTGTCAGCGCATCGTTACCAATAATGGTAACGCTCTGCACACCTCGCACGGATTTCCCTGTACCGGGGGAAAGTATGTGGTGCACACGCTCGCCCTGATCATCAATAAAAAAGCGTTCGTAATCACCGGATGTGGAAATAGCGAGATCGGCAAGCGGCAACACCACCACATTGCGATTTTCTGAGCGGGGGTCACGAACACCCACAAGCCAAGGCCGGCCGCGCTTATCGCCTAGCAAGCGCAAATCACCACCCGCACTGAGCCGTGCATGGCGCACGCCGGCTGATTTCAGATGCTCTATACCAAGATCCACTGCGTAACCTTTGGCAATACCTCCCAAATCGATCAACAAGCCTTTCTGGCGAAAGAAGACTGTTTGCGCCTTATCATCCAGAACAATGTCCTGATGATTAATATGGCCAAGCCTGGCCTGAAGTGCCTCCTCGCTTGGCTGCTTGCGCTCCCGGTAGTCGTACAAGTAACCGACAGACCCAAAGCTGATATCAAAAGCACCACCGCTAAGAACAGCTACTTCTTCCGCTTTCCTCAGAACCTGAAACAGGCCGGTGCTTACCTGCACTGGGTCATCCGCTGCTTTACGGTTAAGGCCAGAGAGTTCGGAGTCCTCCCGGTACCGGCTCATGTCCCTGTCTACTTGGTGGAACACCGCCAGAACATCTTTCGCGATTGCATCAGCAACGCTTTTCTCAGCAGCCCAAAACTCAAGCTCCACCGGTGTCGTCATAGCCGTATCTGTGTAACGGAACCACTTTGCCTGAGCCACCGAAGGCACCAGAAATACAAAAAGAAGAAATAAAGAAGGATTCAAACCGATAAACTCAAGGATATTGAAGGGATTGAAACAATTTTTAGGCATCACCGATCAGACAGTCCCTGTTCGTGGCTCAATACGGCTTGTTTGCGCTTAACACCCCAGCGATATCCAGAAAGGCTGCCATCACCACGTAAAACTCGATGGCATGGAACAACCACCGCCAGCGGGTTGGCAGCACAGGCACCTGCGACAGCTCTCGAGGCGGTGGGCAGGCCTAATTGCTGGGCGATATCGCCATAGCTGGACGAGCACCCAGAAGGAATCTGTTGCAGTGCCTGCCAGACTCTACATTGAAAATCCGTGCCTCGAACATCAAGCTCTACAGAGAGTGGTCTTCGGCTGTCGATCAGGTAGTTCATTACCTCGGTAAACCAGGGGGCCCGAAAATCGTTTGCATGGATGAGTTCGGCACGGGGGAAACGTTGAGCCAGGTCTTCAACCAATTCGTCAGCTGTGTCTCCCAGCAAAACAGCACATACGCCACGAGGCGTGCATGCAACCAGAACCTCGCCGAGGTAACAGTGGCCGGTTTGCCATTGGATGGTTTCGTCCTGGGCGTTCTTGGCCGTCATGAAAAACTCCTCAGCATGGGCTCATCCGGTATTGCGGTACTCGTGAGTTCAAGCAAGCGTATTACGGATCATGTCAGTGAGAAGGCAATCGTGCAATTTTTTATAAGAGAAGGGATAGAACAGCTTGCCGGGCACTGGTTGAACGACAGCGCCCGGCAAGTTACTACAAAATACTACCGGGCTCAGCTCTTGCGAGCGTCTTCCCAGGTTTTAATCAGCTCATCGTAAGGTACAGTTTGACCCTGCACTTTTTCATTCGCCAGTTTGGGCTTGGGTGCGCCAGGCTGGTCGAACCAGTACTGCGGATCACGCGGCTCGTTCAGCTTGGGAGCACAGGTGGTCAGAACATTGGCTCTCTCAAGCCGTTCCATAACCCGGTCCTGAGCCTTTGCCAAGCCATCAAGCGCTTCCTGCGCTGTGGCTTCGCCACTAGCTGCCTGGGCAACATACTGCCACCACAACTGAGCCATCTTCGGGTAATCTGGAATGTTGGTGCCGGTAGGCGTCCACTGAACCCTTGCAGGGCTACGGTAGAACTCAACCAGACCACCCAGCTTGGGTGCCATTTCCGTCATCACGTCCGAGTTGATATCGGAATCGCGAATGGGAGTGAGGCCCGCCACAAGCTTTTCAAGTGACACTGTTTTCGACACAGTGAACTGCGCGTAAAGCCATGCCGCCAAACGACGCTTTTCAGGTGTCGAGTTCAGGAAGGTCCAGGAACCCACGTCCTGATAACCCAGCTTCATGCCTTCTTCCCAGTAGGGGCCACGTGGAGACGGCGCCATACGCCACTTCGGCAGTCCTTTTTCATCTACAACCGGAAGCCCTTCTTCAATCATGCTCGCGGTGAAGGCCGTATACCAGAAAATCTGCTGAGCTACATTGCCTTGTGCAGGTACGGGGCCAGATTCGGAGAAGGTCATCCCCGTAGCCTCTGGCGGCGCATACTTGCCCATCCACTCAACGTACTTCTCTGTCGCGTATACAGCAGCCGGGCTGTTTGTAGCACCACCGCGGGAGACATCAGAACCAACAGGGTGGCAATCCTCTACCCGAACACCCCACTCATCTACTGGCAAACCGTTAGGCAAGCCTTTATCGCCAGCGCCAGCCATGGAGAACCAGGCATCGGTAAAGCGCCATCCCAGGGAGGGGTCCTTCTTGCCGTAGTCCATGTGGCCGTATACTTTTTTGCCGTCTATCTCTTTAACGTGAACCGAGAAGAACTCTGCAATGTCTTCGTAGGCCGACCAGTTAACAGGAACACCCAAGTCATAACCGTAGAGTTCCTTGAACTGCTTTTTCAGATCTGCACGCTCAAACCAGTCAGCGCGAAACCAATACAGGTTTGCAAACTGCTGAGTTGGCAGTTGGTAAAGTTTGCCATCAGGGCCGGTGGTGAAATCAAGGCCGATGAAATCATCAAGATCCAGCGTTGGCAGGGTTAGGTCCTTGCCTTCACCCTTCATAATATCTTCAACCGCTACAACCTTACCGTACCTGACGTGAGTACCAATCAAGTCAGAGTCATTCACGTAGCCATCATAGATGTTGCGCCCCGACTGCATCTGGGTTTGCAGCTTCTCGATAACATCCCCTTCCTGAATCAGGGTATGGGTAAGCTTGATGCCGGTAATGTCGGTGAAGGCCTTGGCCAGCACGCTGGATTCGTATTCGTGGGTCGCAATGGTTTCTGAAACAACATTGATTTCCATGCCACGGAAAGGCTCCGCAGCTTTGGTGAACCAGGCCATTTCTTCCATCTGCTGTTCTTTGGTAAGGGTAGACCGTTTGAACGAGTCGTTTACCCACTTTTCAGCTGCATCCGAGTACTGGTCAGCACTGGCCTGCAGGCTCAGGCCCATACTGACGGCACCGATTGCAGCGCCAAGCAGTAGGGTCTTAGGATATTTATTGTTTTTAAACATACCCAACCTCGTCATCTTTATTATGAATGGGGCGAAGAAAGCCCTCGCTCCGGTTTTTGGCTTGTTACAGCTCTTGTTACTTCTAGCCTTGCCTTTTCGAAAACCAAACACTCATCACTTTCGTTCCTGGTGAAAAAATAGTTCGGTTTCGAATCCTTTACAACATTTGAGCAAGTTTATTCGGGGTGCGTTTATTGCCCCTTTTTGACCGCCTTCCTAGCCCCATCGCAGCAAAACAAGAAGCCAGACAACAGACACAGCCAACGCAATCCACAAAGTGATGTCACTAACCGCAAGGAACGTGAGGTGTATGTAGGCTGCCGAAAGCAAACCAATAAACAGTCGGTCTCCGCGCGTTGTCTCTATTGGTAGAAAGCCTTTGCGCTCTGTGCAGGGAGACACGATTTCGTAAACGGTCATTACCGCAAGAATCATTGCAATAACTGCAAAAAACACGATGACCGTAGGGGTCCAATTCATCCAGGCAATCATTTGCTTTCTCCTTAAACGCGCCCGAGAGCGAAGCCTTTAGCCACATGGTTACGAACGAACCAGATAACCAGCAAGCCTGGGATTATTGTTAGAACGCCAGCCGCGGCCAGCACACCCCAATCAATACCACTCGCCCCTATCGTACGAGTCATGATTGCGCCAATTGGCTGAGCATCCACAGAGGTCAATGTTCTCGCCAGAAGCAACTCAACCCATGAAAACATGAAGGCAAAAAAGGCCGTTACGCCGATACCTGAGCGAATCATCGGCAAAAACACTTTGATGAAGAATTTGGGAAAACTGTAGCCATCGATATAAGCCATCTCGTCGTATTCACGAGGAACGCCCTTCATGAACCCCTCAAGAATCCAAACCGCCAAGGGCACGTTGAATAAACAGTGGGCCAAGGCAACGGCAATGTGGGTATCGAAAAGCCCGATAGATGAATACAGCTGAAAGAATGGCAGCAGGAAAACCGCCGGCGGCGCCATCCGGTTGCTGAGCAACCAGAAAAACAGATGCTTGTCCCCCAGAAATTTGTACCGACTGAAGGCGTAGGCCGCAGGCAAAGCAACCAACAAGGTAATCACCACGTTGATGGAGACATACGCCATTGAGTTGAGGTAGCCGTTATACCAACTGGGATCTGTAAAGATCACGGCATAATTATCAAACGTGAAATTCTGCGGCCATAACGTAAGCCCCCCGAGAATTTCACGGTTGGTTTTAAACGACATGTTCAGCAGCCAGTAAACCGGCGTAAGAAGGAGCAGGATGTATATGGTGATCCCGATGTTTTTATAGCCTGTTTGCCTCATCACACTCTCCTTATTTTTCTTTATCGGCGTGAGTAATGGCTGTGAAGAACAACCAGGAGATCAGCAATACGATCAGGAAGTAGATCAATGAGAATGCCGCTGCACGCCCAAGATCAAACTGCCCTATTGCCATGGTTGTAAGGGTCTGGCTAAGGAAGGTCGTCGAGCTCCCCGGGCCCCCGCCAGTGAGCACAAAGGGTTCGATATAAATCATGAAGCTGTCCATAAACCGCAACAGCACAGCAATGATCAATACGCTCTTTAGGCGCGGGAGCTGGATATAACGAAACACTGCCCACTTGGAAGCACGATCAATTTCAGCGGCTTGGTAAAAGGCCTCGGGAATAGCCCTCAATCCTGAGTAGCACAACAGAGCAACCAGAGGTGTCCAGTGCCAAACATCCATAAGAAGGACGGTCAGCCAGGCATCTACCGTATCCCCCGTGTAGTTGTAATCGATGCCGGCCTGGTTCACCGCCCAGCCAAATAATCCGATATCGCCCCGGGCAAATATTTGCCAGATAGTCCCTACAACGTTCCAGGGAATAAGTAGCGGAATAGCAACCAGAATGAGACAAAGTGACCCCTTGATTCCAGACTTGGGCATCATAAGCGCAACACCAATACCCAACGGAATCTGAATCAACAATACCGCGCCGGAGAAGGCAAACTGTCGGATCAATGAATCCTGCAATCGTTGATCCGTCAGAACTTCTTTAAACCACTCCGTGCCAACGTAGTAGGCTTGGCCCGGGCCAAAAATATCCTGAACGGAATAGTTCACCACCGTCATAAGTGGTACGAGTGCCGAAAAGGCTACGAGCAGGAAAACCGGCAGGACGAGCCACCAGGCTCTGTTATCCGGGATCTTGTCCATCACTGTTGCTCCTGTACCAGGAATTCATCCACATAAAGCATTAGCCACTGCCCCGGGAACAGGAGATTTACCTGGCTACCAATGCCGGCATCAAACTCTTCACTCTGGCGCACTTTCATCTGCTGTTCGCCGAGTTTCACCGTCACAATCTTGTAGGTACCAAGATCCTCCACATCCCGCACTTCAGCGGCGTAGGTGTCATCGGACATTACCGGGGAGATTTCGATAAACTCGGGCCGGATACCAACCTTCAGATTGTCGGATTTCATGCCCCCGAGAATCTCTGACTGCCAGGGTTCGAGGCGCAGTTCAGTTGAATCAAACCGAACGCCCCCCTGGCATCTTTCAACCTCCAGAATATTCATGCCTGGGCTACCGATGAAGTAGCCGACAAACGTGTGGTTGGGTGCTTCGAACAGCTCCGTGGGTGTGCCGAATTGCACCACCTGCCCGTCGAACATCACGGCAATTCTGTCGGCGAAGGTAGATGCCTCAAGCTGATCGTGGGTGACGTACACCATGGTGATATCGAACTGCTCGTGAATCTGCTTGAGCTTTCTACGCAACTTCCACTTGAGCTGAGGATCGATAACCGTCAAAGGTTCATCAAACAAAATGGCGGAGACATCTTCCCTCACCAAACCACGGCCCATGGAAACCTTTTGCTTTTCGTCAGCCGTAAGGTTCTTCGCCTTCTTGTGCAGTTTGTCCTCAATTTCAAGAACCTCTGCAATTTCCTGCACACGGGTCTTGATCTTTGCAGCTGGCACCTTGTTGTTCTTGAGGGGAAACGCCAGATTTTCGAATACAGTCATCGAGTCGTAGACCACAGGGAACTGAAACACCTGGGCGATATTTCTGTCTCGGGGTGACAGCTCGTTCACCCGCTTGCCATCAAACAGCACCTCCCCTTCAGAGGGCTGAACCAACCCTGAGATAATGTTCAGCATGGTGCTTTTGCCACAACCCGATGGCCCAAGCAGCGCGTAAGCTCCGCCCTTGTGCCATACATGATCCAGCTGTCGGATAGCGTAATCACCGGGGCCCGATGGGTTTGCGCTGTAACTGTGCGCCAAAGATTTCAGTTGAATTTCAGCCATCAGTTTGCACCTCCTGAAACCCGTGTTGGTGTGTGCACCAGCTGCTCATTACTGTCGAATACAAACAGTTTGTTCACTGGCAAGTACACCTTGAGCGGCGCGCCAGTGTGATATTGATGAACGCCCATCAACTGCAACACCATCTCGAAATGGCTGTTCTCAACATGCATGAAGGTTTCTGAGCCACTGATCTCGCTGAGAGCAACCTCCATAGACATCTCAAGGTCATCATCATTGGCAGGCACCAGCGCTATGTGGCTGGGCCGAATCCCGAACCAATAGTCGCCCGGGGCCAACCTTGCCAACTCCTGAGTTAATGCGTGGTGTGAATACTCATCGAAGGTCACTTCGGTATCGCTTACACGGCCACGGATGATGTTCATGGGCGGCTCACTGAACAGCTGTGCCGCGAGGGTGTTAACGGGTGAGCGATAAACATCCATAACAGGCCCGCTCTGAACAACGCCACCCTCATGCAACAGAGTTGTGGTGCCACCCAACGCCAAAGCCTCATTGGCTTCCGTGGTTGCGTAAACTGCAATGCATTGGCGCTCTCGAAACAAATCCCGCAGCTCTGCACGAAGCTCTTCCCTCAGCTTGTAATCAAGGTTCACCAGGGGTTCATCGAACAGCACCAGCGTTGCATCTTTTACCAGTGCTCGCGCCATGGCCGTGCGCTGTTGCTGGCCGCCGGAAAGTTCAAGAGGGTAACGTTTAAGCAGAGGTTCGATCCGCAGCATTGACGCGGTTTCTTTCACCCGGCGATCAATTTCGGACCCTGACATTTTGGCAAGGCGTAGCGGTGATGCGATGTTTTCGTAAACGGTGAGCGTGGGGTAATTGATGAACTGTTGGTAGATCATCGAAATGTTCCGGCGCTGCACACTCTGCCCGGTAACATCTTCCCCCTTGTAGAGCACACGCCCCTTCGTCGGCTTATCAAGGCCGGCCATCAGGCGCATCATTGAGGTTTTACCGGCTAGTGTCCGGCCAAGCAGAACATTGAAAGATCCCGCCTCAAAAGTGAGGTTGGCATCCCGAACGTAATCGACACCGTCGACCGTGCGGGAGAGGTTCTCCAGCGTTAAGGACATAAGCTTTCCTTGTTATTCTTATTAAAGCGCGACCGGATATAAAACGAACACCCGGAAACTTAATGTTTGCGAGCATGAACGCAAATCGCATACCAGCTTTTACCTATCCGCCCAGACCATAACTCCAAGTTATTGTTTTTATATACAAAGCTCAAAAACACCCTGGTTTCCCATTCGAAAACAGCAATGTTCGCTTGGAAACAATTTGTTCAAACAAAGCATTGACGTGAACAACTGTTAAACAGATTATTGAACAGTTCTCGCACATCAACTGAACACATGCTTCCCAAGGCATATCCAAAAACAAGAAAGCGAACACAGGGATGTAGTCTGATGAAGAAGAGCACATACACGTCAAATCGAACGGACATTTCTGATTCCTGGCAGCGCTGTATTGCCATTGGCCTCGACCACGAAGGCGAACCAATTCAGCCAACACTCAGCAGCGAGCAGCTGCAAGATTTAACGTGCCAGTATGGTGAACTCATCGCCAGCTCAGAGGCTGAGGTGCTTCCCTATTACCGGAACGTACTTTCCAGCAGTCGCTGCCTGATTCTTCTGGCGGACCAGAAAGGCAGGATACTGAAACGCTGGGGAGACCAGCGCATCACTGAATCCCGGTTAAAGCCCTGGTTCCAGCAAGGCGCCAACTGGCAGGAACAACTGTGCGGCACCAATGCCATAGGAACGGCCATAGCAACCGGGCGGGCGGTACAGGTACAAAGGAGCGAACATTTCCTGAAGGTACACAGAAGCCTCATAGCTTCAGCTGCTCCCATATTCGATTCAAAAAAACAGCTTGCTGGTGTGCTGAGCGTGTTCAGTGATGCCTACCTGCCACAGGATCACACTCTCGGTATGGTTCGTCTGCTTGCTCAATCCGTTGAAAACCGGCTGCTCAATCGCCAGTTCGAGGCTGACTTCTTTCAAATCATACTCAATACGACCGCCGATAACTTTGATAGTCCCTGGTCTGGGATCCTCGTATGCAATGATTCAGGCCAGGTTGTCGCCAGCAACCGGCGAGCCGACCAACTACTGGGCACTCAAACAAAGAATGTCATGCTTGATGAACTGTTCACTACCGATCGCAGTGGCATTCTTGGCCACCCGGAACAAGCTCCATTACAGCTGAAAACCAAAAGTAAGGTCCGGCTCAGCGCCCTTGTAAAACGGCCCTCAACAATCCGAACAGCGCCTGCTGAGACGTTAGCAGGTGTGCAGCACTCCACTTTCCCTGATAAGCAGGCAAGCTTTTCCAACCTCGAATACGGTGACGCCTCCGTACGCCGGTGTGCCGAGCAAAGTTTGAAAGTCCTGGAGCGGGGCGTTCCGGTTCTGATAACGGGTGAGACAGGTGTAGGAAAAGAAGTGCTGGTGAATGCGTTGCACAAGGCTTCGAACCGAAAAGATCAACCGCTGGTTGCCGTCAACTGCGCAGCTATACCGCCAGAACTTGTGGAATCAGAGCTGTTTGGTTACGAGCCAGGAGCATTTACAGGCGCACGGGCTAAAGGCTCCCTTGGTTTGATCCGCAATGCTCACAAAGGCATTTTGTTTCTCGATGAGATTGGCGAAATGCCGGTTTCCGCCCAATCAAGACTGCTTAGGGTATTACAGGAACGGGTGGTTACGCCGGTGGGCGCAACAGAGAGCATTGTGGTTGATATTTGGCTGATCACAGCAACCAATCGCTCCCCGCTATCCAGCATAGAATCCGGGCAGTTCCGGGCTGACCTTTATTATCGGATCAACGGCCTGTCTGTAGAATTGCCGGCGTTGAGGCATCGCAAAGATATACGAAGCCTGATTCAGCATATCTATCAGCAACATCGGGACTCGAGCCAAAGCGAATATTTAGCGCCTCAATTATTGTCAACGCTGGAAAACCACCGCTGGCCAGGCAACATCCGTCAGCTGGTAAACGTTTTGAAAGTAGCTATCGCCTTGGCTGATAGCGAGGACGTGCAAATTTGGCACTTGCCTGCTGATTTTCTCGCTGAGTACAGCGGCATAACACCCCCAGACGAAGTTTCAGATTCCGAGCACTCAAACGGCTTCAAGCCTGAGCCAGCTATAATTCCAAACCGGCGGGAGGGCGATGAGCGTAATAGCCATGCCCATATACTGCAGGTTTATCACAGGTGTAAAGGTAACGTGTCCAGCGCTGCCAGAGAGCTTTCGATCAGTCGGAACACACTCTACAAACGACTACGGGAGTTGGGGGTTCGTTAACCCCCTACTCCCGGCTATGTCTGCTGATCTCAATGGATCTGGTTAGAGTTTCTGAACGGCATGAATCCATCCTTCATACAGCTCATCGCGTTTTTGTTTTGTCATGATGGGCTCAAAGCTACGGTCACACCGCCAAAGATCCGAAAGCTCATCGAGTGATTCATAAACACCTGCCTTGAGCCCTGCCAAATACGCCACACCCAAAGCTGTTGTTTCTATAATGGATGGTCTATCGACCCTCGCGCCCAGAATGTCTGCAAGGAACTGAAGCACCCAATTATTCGCCACCATGCCGCCATCAACCCGCAGAGTAATCGGGCGCATGCCGTCTTTTTCCATGGCCTTCTGCAAGTCTTTGGTTTGGTAGCACACAGATTGCAGCCCTGCGGTCACGATTTCTTTTATGCCCGTATCTCTGGTCAAACCAAAAATCGCCCCCCGGGCATTTGGGTCCCAATAAGGCGCCCCAAGCCCGGTAAAGGCAGGCACAAGATAAACACCATGATCTACTGGCGTATCCTTTGCCAATGGCTCTGTGTCGCAGGCGTTCTCGATCAATTGCAGGCCATCGCGCAACCACTGAATCGCTGCGCCTGCCACAAAAATGCTGCCCTCCATGGCGTAGGTAGGCTTGCCATTCAAGCGGTAGGCTACTGTTGTTAACAGCCGGTGCTCAGATTTCAATGCCTTGTCACCAGTATTGAGCATGAGGAAACACCCGGTGCCATAGGTGCTTTTTGCCATTCCTACATCGAAACAGGTTTGGCCGAACAGGGCTGCCTGCTGGTCGCCCGCCACACCAAGCACCGACACCCCATTGAGGGCTTCACACTCTGTGATCTCACCAAAGTCGTCAGCGGAATCCAGCACCTCGGGCAGCAGGGATTCAGGAATGTTGAACAGCTCAAGCAACTCCGGGTCCCACTGCTGGGTGTGGATGTTGAACAGCAGGGTTCGGCTTGCGTTAGTGGCGTCGGTTTTGTGTACTCGCCCGCCAGTCAGACGCCACAAAAGAAACGTGTCGATCGTTCCAAAAGCCAGCTCCCCCCGCTCTGCACGTTCACGGGCACCAGGAACATTATCAAGAATCCAGCGAATTTTGGTTGCAGAAAAATAGGGATCGATCAACAGGCCGGTTTTACTGTGGACTGCGGGTTCTCGGCTCGCGCTCTTGAGGGACTTACAATAGGAAGCAGTTCGGCGGTCCTGCCACACAATCGCGTTGTAAACCGGTTTGCCTGTTTTCCTGTCCCAAACAATGGTGGTTTCCCGCTGATTGGTAATACCTACCGCAACAACCTCGTCATCAACTCCGCACTCCTCCGCCATAACCTCGTTGCAGGTCTGAGTGACAGTTGACCAGATATCCTCCGGATCGTGTTCAACCCACCCACTATCCGGAAAATGCTGAGGAAATTCCTGCTGGCGTACGGCGTGTATGTTGCCCTTCAAATCAAACAGTATGGCCCGGGAACTGGTGGTGCCCTGATCAATGGATAGCAGGTACTGGCTCATCGCTATTTCGTCCTCGCTTTCTTATTTGTTCGTATGTTTACTTTTTTGAATATGATTGCCAAGAGATTTCGCGAACATCATCTGCCAACGAACAGATAAGTGGCTCTAAATACTGTATAAAATGCTCAAAAGGACTAAACTTTACTCTAACTGAGTTTATAATTGCTCATTATTTCGCATAAGAACAACGGCAGGGTGGAGGCTTTTTGAATGGCACAGCGGCGGCGACAGGATCTGATTATTGAGCTGATCCAACAGAACGGCTTTGTAACCACCGAGCAGCTGGTAGACCAATTCAAGGTAACCCCCCAAACCATCCGCCGGGATCTGAACGAACTCGCCAAAGAGAACAAGCTACGCCGGCATCATGGTGGGGCCGGAATCGATTCCAGCACAATGAATACCTCCTACCATGCTCGAAAAATCATGGATCTGGAAGCCAAGGAACGCATTGCCGAAGCCATGGTTGCAATGATCCCCGACAATTCCTCAATGTTCATCAATATTGGTACCACCACTGAGACCATCGCCAAAGCCCTGCTCCAGAAGAACAACCTGCAGGTTGTAACCAATAATCTTCACGTTGCCTCCATCCTCTCTGCCAAAGAGGATTTTCATGTGATCATTGCCGGCGGAGAGGTCAGAAGTCGAGATGGCGGCATTGTTGGCGAGGCAACCCGCGACTTTATCAATCAATTCAAAATGGACTTCGGCATCATCGGAATCAGCGGTATCCACAACGATGGCTCCCTGCTTGATTTTGACTACCGCGAAGTTCGGGTGGCGCAGGCTATTATCGCCAATTCCAATCAGGTTCTACTCGCCGCCGACCATTCCAAGTTTGGCCGAAATGCAATGGTAAGGCTTGGCAATATATCCCAGGCAGATCATGTATTTACCGACCAAAAACCACCTGCCGAAATCTCCCGGATTCTGAAAGAGAACAGCATCAAACTCCACATTGTTTGATTAGCGCCAGGCATTGAGTCGTCAGCTTCACTTTAACACCCATCAGAATCTTCGTTTATTTTCTATATTTTCCTTTACGAAAACAAAAGTCTTTCGCATACTACTCAAATAACCTATTTCGCTTCAGAAAAGTTCGCTTTCAGCACCTCAAAATGGCGCCTTTTCCCTTAGCATCAGGAGATGACTAGCAATGACTATGGGGCATGAACAGTACGATGTTGTCGTGGTTGGCGGCGGCGTTAATGGCACAGGAATAGCGATGGACGCGGCTGGTCGCAACCTCAAGGTGCTGCTCTGTGAAATGAACGACCTGGCATCTGCAACCTCCTCGAACAGCAGCAAGCTCATTCACGGCGGGCTTCGTTATCTGGAGCACTATGAGTTCCGGCTCGTACAAAAAGCCCTGGCTGAGCGCGAGTCACTGCTCAAGAACTCACCCCATATCATGTGGCCAATGCGCTTTCGGCTTCCCCATCGCCCTCACTTGAGACCAGCCTGGATGATACGTACAGGCTTGTTCCTTTATGACCACCTGGCCAAACGTGAAATGCTGCCCGGGTCACGTTCAATCCGCTTTGATAAGTCAGGGCCATTAAAGCCAGACATCACCAAAGGGTTTGAGTACTCCGACGGTTGGGTTGATGACGCAAGATTGGTCATTCTTACTGCGAAAAAGGCACAGGAGTCGGGTGCAACCATTCTTACCCGAACCAAGTGCGTGAATGCAGTGCGTGGAGACAAAAACTGGACCGTTACCCTACGCGATATGGTCAGCGAAGAAGAGAAAACCGTTTCAGCCAGGGTTATTGTTAACGCGTCTGGCCCCTGGGTAAGCAAGCTGTTTGGAGAAACTCTCTCCATGCCAGCGCCCAAAGCAATACGAATGGTTAAAGGCAGCCATATTGTTGTGCCCAAGCTCAACCAGGATCAGGAAGCCTACATTCTCCAGAACGAAGATGAGCGCATCGTGTTTGTGATCCCATACGAAGATCAATTCTCTCTGGTGGGCACCACGGATGTTGAATACGAAGGCGACCCCAAAGATGCCAAAATTTCTCCGGAAGAGACAGACTACCTGCTGAAGATTGTAAATGCGCACTTTGTCAGGCAGCTGGAACCCTCAGATGTGGTCTGGTCTTACTCCGGTGTCCGGCCACTTATGGACGGTGAAGAAGAAAATGCCCAAAAGGCCTCCCGCGACTACTCGTTTGAGATTGACCAGGCAAAAGGCAAGGCGCCTTTGATTTCAGTTTTCGGCGGCAAAATAACCACCTACCGAAAGCTTGCCGAGGTCGCAACCAACAAGCTTTGTCATTTCTTTCCGGAAGCCGGTGGCCGCTGGACGAAAACCGCAGTTTTGCCTGGCGGTGATTTTGCCACCAAGGATAGCCTTGCAGCAGAACTCAAGCAGAATTTCCCCTGGTTGGCTGACGACATTATTAGCCGTTATGTGAGAACTTACGGCACAGCTTCCCGCGAACTCCTGCAGGGATGCACCTCTATGGAGGAGCTAGGCCAACTCTTTACCGGCAACCTGTATGAGAAAGAGGTTCAGCACCTTGTAAAACACGAGTGGGCAATGACTTCAGAGGACATCCTTTGGCGCAGAACCAAGCAGGGGCTCTACGCATCAACCAGCGATGTTGAAGCGCTTGATGCCTACCTTGAGAAAAACTTATAGAAGTTGGGATATCCGTTCCTGAAGCTCCGGAATCACCTCAGATTCAAACCAGGGATTCCGGCGCAACCAGAGGTTATTGCGCGGGCTTGGATGAGGCATGGGCAGATTTTCTGGCCAGAAATCTCGCCAGTTCCGGACGTTTTCCGTAACAGATTTCTTTGCACCGGGTAAATGCCAGGCATGGGCGTACTGCCCTATCACCAGAGTCAGCGCGATATTGGGCAAGCGCTCAAGCAATGCACTACGCCATGCTGGCGCGCATTCCGGCCTTGGCGGTAGATCACCGGATTTCCCGGTTCCAGGGTAACAGAACCCCATGGGCAAAATAGCCAGTTTTCGGTCATCGTAAAACTCCTCCCGTGTAATCCCCATCCACTGCCGCAACCGGTCACCGCTTGGATCGTTAAACGGCACGCCAGTTTCGTGAACACGCCTTCCGGGTGCTTGCCCCACCACAAGAATTCTGGACTCCGGAGACAACTGCACAACTGGCCGCGGCCCCAGCGGCAAGAAGTCTGCGCACAGATTGCAGGCGCGCACCTGTTGCACCAGCTCTTCAAAAGACAGGTGGGCAAGTTTATCCATCATAGATTCCAAATCACTCCGGCGATTGCATAAGAATCGATTTCCCGTAACCATAGAGCTCAAAATCCAAGGCGGCAAGCAGCCTGAATCGCTCGCCGCAACACCACCAGGTATTAATAATGAACGCAAAAGCAAGCCCCCTACCCCTACCAGAAATTGATATTGAGGAGTTTCGCAAGGTCGTTCGTAGCCGCCGCTCTATCCGGCGCTTCACAGATGAACCCATCCCTGATGCGGTACTTGAGGACTGCCTGGAGCTGGCCACACTGGCACCAAACTCCAGCAATCTGCAGCCTTGGGAGTTTTTTGTTGTCAGAACACCCGAGTTACGAAGCAAACTTGCTGAAGCCTGCCTGGGACAGAATGCTGCGATCACCGCCCCCGTATTGATTGCAATTGTTGCGCGCCCAGACACCTGGAGAAAGCACGCTCGCCTCGCGCTGGAAGAATGGCCAAAAGATGAAAAGCTGCCTGGTATTGTTGAAAAGTACTACAAAAAAATCGCACCTATTCATTACAACCAAGGGCCATTTGGTGTCCTGGGAGTGGCCAAGAAGTCCCTGGGACTGGCTGTAGGGCTGACCCGCCCTGTTCCCCGTGGCCCCTACTCAGTGAACGAAATGAAAGTATGGGCAACCAAATCCACAGCTTTAGCGGCCCAGAACCTGATGCTCGCACTTCGTGCACACGATTACGACTCTTGCCCCATGGAAGGATTTGACGAGTGCCGCGTGCGCAAATTGCTAAAACTGCCCCGCAAAGGGCTGGTCACCATGGTGTTGGCCGCAGGACGCCGAGCTGAGAACGGCGTCTACAACCAACAGTACAGGGTCGATCAAGACACCTTGATTCACTATCTGTGATCTCCGAACACACTGGCACCTTCTTCCGGCGTGCTGACCGCGCGCCGCATCCAGCCAAACAACTCTCGACCAAAGCCTTTTTGATACCCCGATAAGTCTGGCCTCGCGGGTTGCCGGCTTGCGAACTCCGCTTCATCGACAAGGATTTCCAGGGTGCCCTTATCAGCATCCAGGCATATAGTGTCACCATCTTTAACCCGGGCAAGCGCCCCACCTTCGAGAGCTTCCGGGTATACGTGAATTGCAGCAGGAACCTTGCCTGACGCTCCAGACATACGGCCGTCCGTAACCAGGGCAACCTTGAACCCTCTATCCTGTAACACGCCGAGATACGGCGTCAGCTTGTGCAGTTCCGGCATGCCATTGGATCTTGGGCCCTGAAAGCGCACGACAACAACGCAATCTTTATCCAGTTCGCCCGCATCGAACGCCGCTTTCAATTCATTCTGATCATTGAACACCACAGCGGGCGCTTCGACTCTATGGTGTTCTGCCGCAACCGCAGAAACCTTGATCACGCCCCGCCCCAGGTTGCCGTGCAACACTTTGAGGCCACCGTCTGGCGCAAAAGGCTCAGATGCAGTGCTTAGCACGTCCGGACGCAGGCTTTTTCCAATAAATGGCTGCCAGACCAACTTGCCGGATTCCAATGTTGGCATTTGGGTATAGCGTTCCAGCCCTCGCCCTACAACCGTCTCCACATCGTTATGCAAGAGCCCGTTATCAAGCAGTTCCCGAATCAGGAATGGTGTGCCACCGGCTTCGTGGAAGGCATTCACATCTTCTTCGCCATTGGGGTAGATGCGAGTCATGGAAGGCACTGCGGAGGAAAGATCGGCGTAATCATCCCAGTCGATAATAATACCGGCAGCGCGGGCAATCGCCACCCAATGCAGCGTATGGTTGGTGGAGCCTCCCGTTACCAGAAGCGCAACCAGCGCATTCACAATACTTTTCTCATCAACCATATCACCCAAGCCAAGCTCTCCCCCCTGGGGCCTGGATAGACGGATCACTTGCTCGGTTGCGGCACGGGTCAGCTGATCCCGCAACGGCGTGTTCGGGTGAACAAAGGCCGCCCCGGGTAAATGCAGCCCCATAACCTCAACCAGTAACTGGTTGCTATTGGCCGTGCCATAAAAGGTGCAGGTGCCTGGACTGTGGTAAGACTTGCTCTCTGCCTCGAGTAACTCCTCTTTGCCTATCTTACCCTCGGCATAAAGCTGACGAATTCGCTGTTTTTCTTTATTCGGAAGGCCAGAAGGCATAGGGCCGGCTGGAACAAGGATGGTGGGCAGGTACCCAAAACTGAGTGCCCCGATCATTAGTCCGGGAACAATTTTGTCGCAAACACCCAGTAATAATGTGGCATCGAACATGTTGTGGCTCAGAGCTACCGCCGTGCTCATGGCGATAGTGTCCCGAGAGAACAGGCTGAGCTCCATACCGGGCTGGCCTTGAGTAACGCCATCGCACATGGCGGGTGTGCCACCCGCAAACTGGGCCACAGACCCCATGCCGTGGGCCGCCTCACGAATAACATCAGGAAAACCCGCGTATGGCTGATGCGCTGAAAGCATGTCGTTATAAGCGGAAACCATGGCCACATTGGCTTTGTTCATTAGCTTCAACGTGTCTTTATCGCTTTGGCCACAAGCAGCAAAGCCATGGGCAAGATTACTGCAGGAGAGCGCGCCCCGATGCGGCGACTGTGCTTTAAGCTCATTCATCCGGCCAAGGTAATCCTCTCGAGAGGCGCGGCTGCGGTCGATAATTCGCTGGGTAACTTTTTGAACCGTCGGATGCATTTTGAAGCTCCAATATCTGCCAGTTATGCAATTACACTCAATAGTACGTAATTTTACCTTCTTTTTCCGCCATTCATCACTATGACGTTCATAACCGAACATTATTTTGCTATATTTACTACATTAACAACAAAGTTCGAGCAAGAATCGAACAAAACATCCAGATCAGGATCCAGAGTATGACAATTCGTATCGCAATTAATGGTTTTGGACGGATTGGCCGCAACATCCTCCGCGCACTTTATGAAAATGACTACCGCAACCGACTCCATGTAGTTGCAATCAACGACCTTGGCGACGCTGAAACCAATGCCCACCTGCTCAAGTATGACAGTGTTCACGGGCGTTTTAATGCAGAAGTCAGCCACGATGCCGAATCTATCAGCGTAAATGGCGACCGGATTGCTATCACCGCCATTCGCAACCCGGAAGATCTGCCTTGGGGCGAACTGAATGTTGACCTTGTTTTGGAGTGCACCGGACTATTCACAAAGCGTGATAAGGCAGAAGCCCACATCAAAGCCGGCGCCCGCAAGGTTATTATCTCGGCACCAAGCCCGGATGCCGATGCCATGATTGTTTATGGTGTAAACCACAACACACTCACGGCACAGCACACTATTATTTCCAGTGCGTCCTGCACCACCAACTGCCTGGCACCGGTTGCCGATGCGCTACATAAAGCGATAGGCATCGAAAGCGGGCTAATGACAACCATACATTCTTATACGAACGATCAGAATTTAGGCGATGTGTACCATACTGATCTCTACCGCGCCCGCTCCGCAACCCAGTCGATGATCCCGACCAAAACCGGCGCCGCAGCAGCCATCGGGAAAATCATTCCCGAGTTGGATGGAAAGCTTGACGGCCTGGCAGTGCGAGTGCCAACAATCAACGTGTCGCTGGTCGATTTCGGGTTTATCGCAAGCCGGGAAACCTCCATTGAAGAAGTAAATGCTGCGGTAAAGGCCGCTGCTGAATCCAATCCGGTACTAGGCTACAACGTCGAGAAACTGGTCAGCATCGATTTCAACCACAATGCCCTATCCAGCATTTTCGACGCAAACCATACTCGCGTTCTTGGCTGTCATGTAAAAGTCATGGCTTGGTACGATAATGAGTGGGGATTCTCAAACCGGATGCTGGACAATGCTCTCGCACTGATGGAGGCCAGCCAATAAAGGCGACCACTCCGGAACAAACACAAACTTGAACAACATTAACCCGAACAAGCAAGGGACATTATATATGCTCAGGCGTACCAAGATTGTCGCCACCCTAGGCCCTGCCACAGATTCTCCAGAATCCCTGGCTGCCATCATCCGTGCCGGAGTCGATGTTACCCGACTAAACTTTTCCCATGGCAGCGCGGATGAGCATCTTGAACGTGCCCGCAGGGTGCGTGAAGCGGCCGCAGCACAAGGACGGTTCGTAGCTTTACTCGCCGACCTTCAGGGCCCGAAACTTCGGATCGCCCGCTTTGCTGAAAACAAGGTCACCCTGCAGGCTGGGCAAACATTTGTTCTGGACACCTCAATGGACAAAGAAGCCGGCACGGATGAGCGCGTGGGTATCGACTATGAACAACTGATCGACGATGTTGAACCGGGCGACATACTGGTTCTGGACGACGGCCGCATCGAGATGGAAGTAAAATCTGTTGATGGGCACAGCATCACATCAACAGTTCTGATTGGCGGGCCACTGTCGAACAACAAAGGCCTGAACAAGCGTGGTGGCGGGCTCTCTGCTGATGCGCTTACCGAAAAAGACAAACAGGATATAGTCACAGCAGCCCGCATGGGTGCCGATTATGTTGCGGTCTCATTTGTCCGCACAGCTGACGATATGCACACAGCCCGCAAACTGCTCAAGGAAGCCGGATCAACCGCTGGACTGGTTGCAAAAATTGAACGGGCTGAGTTGGCACACAATGTGGACGCTCTGGACTCCGTGATCGAAGCATCCGATGCCGTTATGGTGGCGCGGGGCGATCTCGCCGTAGAAATTGGCGATGCCGAGTTGGTGGGCGTGCAAAAACACATTATCTCACGAGCCCGTGTGCTTAACCGTGCGGTGATTACCGCAACACAAATGATGGAGTCCATGATCACCAACCCCATGCCGACGAGGGCTGAGGTGTCGGATGTTGCAAACGCCGTTATGGATTACACAGACGCGGTCATGCTATCCGCAGAAACTGCCGTCGGTGATTACCCGGTAGAAGCGGTCGAGGCTATGGAACGCATATGTCTGGGTGCAGAAAGACATCCCACAATGCATCAGTCGAAGCACCGCATGCATGAAAGCATGGAACAGATAGATGAGGCTGTAGCCTTGTCGGCCATGTATGCCGCCAACCATCTTACTGGCGTGGCAGCGATCATCTGCATGACAGAAACAGGCGCAACCCCGCGTTTGATGTCGCGCATAAAGTCCAGTTTGCCAATTTTTGCCTATTCAAGGCACCATTCCACACAACACCGGGTTGTCATGTACCGCGGTGTTCAGACAATTCCATTTGATTCAGAGACGATTCCCCCAGAGCAAACCAATGCTCGGGCGATTGCAGAACTACTGGATAGAAAAGTGGTCAATGTGGGCGATTTGGTGGTAATCACCAAGGGTGATTATGTAAATGCCCAAGGTGGCACCAATGCCATGAAGATCGTCAGGGTGGGCTCTGATATCAGCTGATATCAGAGAGACTGGCTCGGGCAATTTCGGTTACCTGAGCCCAATCCTTCCTGGCTACAACATCCTCTGGCGTCAGCCAGCTACCCCCTACCGTGAGCACGTTGCCCAAGGCCAGGTAATCCTTGGCTGTTTCACGACGAACACCGCCGGTTGGGCAAAAAACCGCATCCGGAAACGGACCTCCAAACGCCTTCAAGGCACGTGGACCACCCGCCACTTCTGCAGGAAAGAACTTGAACTCCCGGTAACCCAGGCCATAGCCAAGCAGCAATTCGGAGGCCGTTGAAACACCCGGCAAAAGAGGTGCTTCAGACGTTAACGCAAAATCCAGAAGCGCTTTTGTAACGCCCGGAGTGACAACAAACTGAGCGCCTGCTGTTTCAGCTTTGCGGTACTGATCAACGCAGGTGACGGTGCCTGCACCAACCCACGCATCCGGCAGGGCTTCCCGTACCTGTTTTATCGCCTCAACCCCATGCTCCGTGCGCAAGGTTATTTCCATTACCCGAATACCCCCATCAAAGAGCGCCTGACAAAGCGGCACCGCATCATCAAGATGCTTGATGGTGATCACCGGCATGAGCCGAGACGCTGCCAAAACAGATCTGATGCGGTCGCGGTGAAAGTCGGACACAAGGTTCATGGTTCTCTCCAAAGGGGCTTATGATGGGCCAGGAAAGGCTCAGGGGCTCCAGAAGACCTGGAGCCCCGGCTTCAGGAATCCACGAACGGGCATCGCTAACATGCGGCTGGGCTCGCTCAGTGCTTTCTTCAAGGTGTCCAGTTTGTCGTCGCCCTTTAGGTGCAGCGCAACAAAACGAGCCCTATGCATAAAGGCATAGGTGAGCGTGATGCGCTGATGTGCCTGGGAAGGTGGCGTCATCGCAGCCAAGGTTTCCCGGCTTTCCAGGCTCATTCCATGGGCAAGCTCCGGAGCATCAGGAAATAGCGATGCGGTATGGCCATCATTGCCCATCCCAAGAATCAGGACATCCAGAGGGCGCGTGAGCTTAACAAGCTCAGCATTAGCTGCGGCCAAGCCGTCTTCCGGTGTATCACCCTTCTGCTTGAGAGAAAAAAACCTGGCTGCTGCTGCGTTATTCTGCAGCAAGTTTGCTTTGACCAGCCGGGTATTGCTGGCGTCATCGGTTTCTTCAACCCAGCGTTCATCCACCAGCAATATATCCACCCTGCCCCAATCCAGCTCCTTGTGCGACAAGGCCTGAAAAAATGGCAAGGGAGTGGAGCCACCAGAAACTGCCAGGCTCGCACGTGGTGCAATTTCAAGGCGAGCTTGCAGGAATCCGGCAACTGTATCGGCAAGCTGCGCTGCAACTTGCTGAGGCGTCGCTCCGAACCGAGCTTCTATACCTTGGGGCAAATCCAGTTCAGGCATCTTCATACCAGCTCCTTCCATCCCGCGTGATCATTGCAATGGAGGCCACAGGCCCCCAGGTTCCCGAAGCGTATCGCTTCGGTGGGTCACCACCGTCATTCCAATTCTGGATAATCCGATCAACCCAGCGCCACGCATGCTCTACTTCATCCCGACGCACGAACAGGTACTGGTTACCTTTCATGACTTCCCAAAGAAGCCGCTCATAAGCGTCGGGAATACGCTCTGCTTCAAAAGTTTCTGAGAACGTCAGTTCCAGCGGGCCCTGGCGCAGGCGCATGCCTTTATGCAGCCCCTGATCCTTGGTGAGAATTTTAAGGGACATCCCCTCATCTGGCTGCAACCGTATAATCAACTTATTGTTTGCAAGATGCCTCTGGTCCGGATCAAAAATGTAATGGGGAGCCGGTTTGAAGTGAATAATAATCTGCGACAGCTTTTCCGGAAGGCGCTTGCCAGTGCGGATATAGAACGGCACGCCTGACCAGCGCCAGTTGTCGATTTCCACTTTCAGCGCCACAAAGGTTTCTGTTTCGCTCCTGTTGTTGGCGCCTTCCTCCTCCAGGTAACCCGGAACCGGCTTTCCGGTGCTGGCGCCCGCTGCGTATTGGCCCCGTACCACGCAGGTATCCATCATGTCCGGAGTGATAGAGCGCAGGGCCTTGAGCACTTTAACCTTCTCATCACGGATACTGTCAGCAGACAAGTCAGCAGGTGGGTCCATGGCAATCAGGCACAACAACTGCAACATGTGATTCTGGATCATGTCGCGGATTTGCCCGGCCTTGTCAAAGTACCCCCACCGCCCTTCAATGCCAACACTCTCGGCAACCGTTATTTCAACATGGGAAATATGGTTCTGATCCCACTGGGAAGCAAACAGATTATTGGCAAAGCGCAAAGCTATCAGGTTCTGAACAGTTTCCTTTCCCAGGTAGTGATCGATCCGAAACAGCTGGCTCTCGCTATACACTGCGCCAAGTTCATCGTTGATCACTCGGGAGGATTCAAGGTCATGGCCAATGGGCTTCTCAACCACCACGCGGGTGTTTTCGGTACAGCAACTGGCAGAACTGAGATTGCGGGCGATAACACCATACATGGAGGGGGGGCTTGCCAGGTAAACGATGAGCTGATTGTCATACTCGGTGCGCCAACTGTTAAGCACACCAAATCCCTCCTCATCGTGAAAGTCCAGAATCTGGTACTCAACACGCCGCAGAAACGTTTCAGCTACCGGGCGCTCAAACTCCTCTGGCTTCACATACTTCTCAAGCCTTTCCATCAAATGCTTACGAACCGCTGCCGTATCAAGCTCTCTGCGAGCAATCGCAAGTATTCTGCTGCCATCGGCCAGCAGCCCGGCTCTTTCAAGCTGGTAGAATGCCGGAAACAGCTTACGCTGAGCCAAGTCACCCATAGCACCAAATAGCATTATGTCGCAACGGGTAGTGATTCTGTTGGCCATTAAACACTTCTCTCCGGTGAGTCAGGCGTTAACAAGCGCCCTGTCCGTTGTTTTAAATGTAGTAATTTTATCTAAATAATGGCACCTGGCCCGAATTAAGCCAAGGGGCTTTCCGGAGATTGATACGTTTACTACCCCGAATGCGCTAAAATTTCGGTATAATCACCCAATATTCAAAATAATTTCATCCAGAATTCAGGGAGCAGCTTTGATGGCCGAAAACCGGGCGCATCGTGACGACAATCTTCTGGAGGTCATCCAGTCCAGACTGGAAACTCTGAACAAATCGGAACGTAAGGTGGCAGAGGCAATCCTGCGCGACCCCAGTGCAGCCACACGCTACAGCATTGCAGCTTTGGCCAGAGCTTCAAACGTCAGCGAGCCCACCGTCAACCGGTTTTGCCGGGGCTTCTCTGCAACAGGCTTCCCGGACTTCAAGATCCGCCTTGCACAAAGCATTGCCACAGGCACACCCTATATAGGCCAGAACATTGAGCCTGACGACACCGTTGCAGAATTTGCCGACAAGATCATGCTAAGTACCATGGCTAACCTGGAAAAAGCCCGACAGGCTCTGGACCCCCGCGCTTTGGCAACGGCTATTGATTATCTGATTCAAGCCAAACAGATTAACTTTTTCGGCATGGGCGGTTCCGCATCAGTGGCGCTGGACGCGCAGCACAAGTTTTTTCGGTTTAACATTCCGGTGATGTCTTATGACGACGCACTGATGCAACGAATGGTCGCGGCCGGCGCAAGTGTAGGGGATGTGATTGTGATGATCTCCTACACTGGACGCACCAAAGAAACGGTGGAGATTGCCCGTATCGCCCGGGACAACGGCGCAGCCGTTATTGGCATTACAACCCCTAACTCTCCGCTAGCGGAAGTTTGCACAACCACGCTGGAAATAACAGCTCCGGAGGACATTGAGGTGTATATGCCTATGTCATCCAGAATTATCCATCTTACCGTTATCGATATCCTCGCTACCGGCGTTACACTCAAACGTGGCGCAGACTTTCTTGGGCATCTAAAGAAAATTAAAGACAGCCTTATGCCGACGCGACTTCCGTCAACCCCGGACTGAACGCCGCCACTATGTTTCAGGCAAAAAAAACCCGGGCAAATTGTCCGGGTTTTTTTATTGCCTGCTTCAACCTAGGGTCGGGATACTTCTGCGGTGTTTCTCAGGAACTGCTGGTAAGCCGCGTATTCACGCTGACCTTCCAGTGAGGCCAGGAAAGTACGCAGTTGATCCAGATCAGCACTGTTGTCCTCTGCACTGCCTTCGTTGACCGCATCCAGAGCGACTACAACAACTGCGCTCTGAGTCATCGCAGAGCCATAACTTGGCAATTCCTCAGAAGGCCGGGCCAGGGAGAATGCGGCCTGTACAACCTGCGGATCGACACCCGCAGCATTACGCGCCTGCTCCTCAAATTGCTCCCAGTCACCAACATCAAAAGCATCCAGCGCCTTGCCCTCTTCAAGGCCGGCAATGATGGCATTTGCACGCTCATTCAGCAGCTTCCGCGTTTGGCGTGCCTCTAGAGTTCTGCGTATATCCTCTCGAACGTCATCCAGAGCGAGCTTCTGGGCTTCACGGTACTCTCTCACGCGGGCTACAACGGAGACATTGTCACCCACATCGATCAGCTCAGTGTTATAGCCACCCTCAAGAACATCTTCCGAGAACAACTGGCGAACGAGCCCTGCGTGGTCAAACGGCGCCTGCCCACCATTTTTGGTGACTCCAGTAGCCTCACGAATCTCTAACCCCAGCTCCTTCGCAGGGCCGGCAAGATCATCTGCCGCATAGGCTGAATCCGCCAGTTCTGCACGCACCTCTGCATACTTTTCCTGCGCACGCTCACGGGCAAGTTCGCTGCGAAGCTGCTGCTCCAACTCTGCCAATGATGGAACTTCTGACCGACGAACATCATCCAGGCGGATCAAATGCACACCAAAAGTGGTTTTCACTGGATCGGATACAGCGCCTTTTTCAAGGGAAAACAAGGCTTCTTCGAAGGCTTCATCATAAACGCCGCGGCCCGCATAGCCCAGATCACCACCTTCTTTCGCAGAAACGGTGTCTACAGAGAATTCTTTCGCCAGCTCCTCAAAGCTCTCACCAGCGCTCAGGCGCTCTTTGATCGATGCGAGAGTCTGCTCGGCATCAGCACCATCCTCAATCAGAATATGGGAGGCACGACGCTCCTCACGGGCCAGGTCGCCTGACCTCTGCTCGTAGTAAGCCTCCAGATCTTTCTGGCTAATCTCAACTTTTTCGGCCATGGAGCCCAGGGACAAGGTTATATATGCAGCATCCACCTGTTCCGGCTGCTGGAATGCGGCACTATTACCCTCATAGAAGGATTCTATGTCTGCATCTGTAATCTCGATATCACCAGAAACGGCAGTTGCAGGAATCTGAAGAATACGGAAACTCCGGGTCTGGTTCTGAATCCGCAACAGTTGCGCGGCATTCTCGTTGGCGACCAAGCCACTTTGCATAATACCCGCACGAATCTGGTTGACCACATACTGCTTGCGCATGGCTTCACGGAACTCGCCAACACCCATGCCCAGATTGCGCACAGAAGCCACAAAACGATCACGGTTGAATTGCCCTTCTACCTGAAACTGGGGCATTTGGGTAATCAAGACATCAATGTCGGCATCGCTGAGCGCAAGGCCCTGAGCGTCGGCATCCTGGATAAGAACCTGCTCCTGAATCAGCGAATCAAGCACATCTTTACGAATCTGATCTTCATTCAGCAAGGCAGGGTCAGGACGCTCCATAGCGGCCAGACGACGCTGGCTTTCCAACTGAACTACCCGAAGGAAATCCCGCTCGGTAATATCCTCACCGTTAACTGTTGCCACTTCCGGCTCGCCGGAGAATCCGCCAACAATGGCGTCCATTCCCCAGATGGAGAGGGACACGACCAACAGACCGATGATGATCTTGGCAATCGTTCCTTGGGAATTTTCCCGTATATCTTGAAGCATGTTTCTCCCGAACCCCTGTTAAGGTCGTGCAGTTTTTATATTCTGGCGGCGCTATCAAAATCTGCTGCCGGTGCTCTTAACGTAAAAAGGCGCACCCTGTTGGAATGCGCCTTGAATTCTTCTTGGCGACTCCGTTTTACCGGAGCCACCGGAGAAAGAACCGTTACTTAACGGCGTCTTTCAGGGCCTTACCTGCTTTGAACCCAGGCACTTTGGAAGCCGCGATCTTGATCTCGGCACCCGTCTGCGGGTTACGACCAGTGCGTGCTGCACGGTCTTTAACAGAGAATGTACCAAAACCGATCAGAGTTACCTGATCGCCGCTTTTAAGGGCACCGGTAATAGAGTTGGTCATTGCGTCCAGAGCACGGCCAGCGGCGGCTTTGGAAATATCTGCTGATTCTGCAATTGCATCGATAAGTTCGGACTTGTTCACACTAAACCCCTTCGCTTTCAGGTTGAAGATGTTCTCGGTTGGATTGTTTTTTCTTGGACGTTCTCGACTATCGCACAAGCGGTCGGAGAATTCCATTCTTCGGTTTTCTTATTCCTTTCGGCATTCAACCGGTGTTTGGAATAGGTACACACTGCGCGGGAGCCCTTGGTATTGGCTGCTTCACGGCGAAACAGTTATACCAATGGGTTCTCCGGCGTGTCAACAACTCATGTCGGGTTTAATGCGTATTTATGCGCTCTGCACTGTCACTTTCGTCATCACGGGGTTTACCTGAGCCCTTTTCTGACGGCGAACTGGCCGTGTGCGGCTCGGGTGCATAAGCCAGCGCAATGTCCAATACCTCATCAATCCATTTAACCGGAATTATCTCCAGCGATTCCTTTATATTATCCGGTATCTCTTTGAGATCGCGAACATTTTCATCAGGAATCACAATGGTCTTGATGCCGCCACGATGCGCCGCAAGGAGCTTTTCCTTGAGCCCGCCAATAGGCAAAACCCGACCGCGAAGAGTAATCTCACCGGTCATGGCGACGTCTGCACGCACCGGGATTTTGGTTAATGCAGAAACCAACGCTGTGCACATCCCGATACCGGCACTCGGCCCATCTTTGGGCGTTGCACCTTCAGGCACGTGAACGTGCAAATCGTGTTTTTCATGGAAATCATCTGCAATACCCAAACCCGCTGCACGACTTCTGACAACCGTGAGCGCCGTCTGGATTGATTCCTGCATCACATCCCCAAGCGAACCGGTTTTGACAACTCGGCCCTTACCTGGGGTGAGAGCACACTCAATTGTAAGTAATTCACCACCTACCTGGGTCCAGGCAAGACCTGTCACCTGACCTATCTGATTGGTTTCTTCCGCCAGCCCATAATTGAACTTCCGGACACCCGAATAGCTCTCAAGCATGTCGGGCTCGATCGTGATAACCGCTTTGTCGTTGGCTTCCACGTGCTCGCGCACTACTTTGCGGCAGATCTTGGCAATTTCACGCTCAAGCCCACGAACACCGGCTTCACGGGTGTAATAGCGAACTATATCTCGCAAGGTATCCTCACGCAGCGTGAGTTCATCCTTACGCAATCCGTTGGCTTTGATCTGCTTGGGCAACAGGTAGCGCAGCGCAATGTTGACCTTTTCATCCTCGGTGTAACCCGGAATCCGGATAACTTCCATGCGGTCAAGCAATGCAGAAGGGATGTTCATGGAGTTGGAGGTACACACGAACATGACATCGGAAAGGTCGTAGTCCACTTCCAAATAATGATCGTTAAACGTGTGATTCTGCTCCGGATCCAGCACTTCCAGCAATGCCGACGCCGGGTCGCCACGATGATCCATACCCATCTTGTCGATTTCGTCAAACAGGAACAGAGGGTTTTTAACACCGACTTTGGCCAGTTTTTGCAGCAACTTACCCGGCAATGCGCCTATGTAAGTTTTGCGGTGGCCGCGAATTTCGGCTTCATCCCGCACACCACCCAAGGCCATTCGCGTGTACTTGCGGTTGGTGGCACGGGCGATGGACTGCCCAAGGGAGGTCTTACCAACACCAGGAGGGCCCACCAGACAAAGCACAGGCCCCTTTACCTTTTTCACGCGGCTCTGCACTGCGAGGTATTCAAGAATGCGCTTCTTGACCTCTTCAAGGCCGTAGTGATCCTGATCAAGAATCTCCCGCGCTTTTTCAATGTCGTGACGCACCCGACTGCGCTTTTTCCAGGGTACTGCCAGCATCCAGTCGATATAGCCACGTACTACTGTAGCCTCAGCAGACATGGGCGACATCATTTTCAGCTTATTCAGCTCCGATTCTGTCTTTTTGCGAGCCTCTTCCGGCAGCCCTGCCTCTTCAAGCTTCTGCTCAAGCTCCTCAAAATCGTTATTACCCTCTCCAAGGTTACCCATTTCTTTCTGGATAGCCTTCATCTGCTCATTGAGGTAATACTCGCGCTGACTGCGCTCCATTTGCTTTTTTACGCGGCCGCGAATGCGTTTTTCAACTTCAATAAGATCAATTTCGCCATCCAGTTTGCCAAGCAGAAGCTCTACACGGAGGCGAATATCGAGGGCTTCGAGCAGTTCCTGTTTTTCCGGGATACGCATTTCCAGATGAGCCGCCATGGTGTCGGCAAGACGCTCCAGTTCTTCGATACCCGTCAGGGCGCTGGAGACCTCTGAAGGCACTTTCCGGGACAGCTTTACGTACTTTTCAAACTCTTCTGTGAGGGTCTTCATAAGTACGTCTTCTTCGCGCTCAGGAAGACTCTCTTCCTCGAGCAGCGTAGCGCCACCGGATAAATACTCGGCTTCTGAAACGTTACTTATAGCGGCCCGGGCGTTGCCCTCAACCAGTACTTTCACGGTACCATCCGGGAGACGCAGCATTTGCAATACGGTTGCCAGCGTACCCATTTCAAAGACGTCATCGGGGCCAGGCTCATCGGTGGAAGCATCCCGCTGGGCCACCAGGAGGATTTCCTTGCTCCCTTCCATTGCGGCTTCAAGAGCCTGGATGGATTTCTCGCGGCCCACAAACAGGGGGACCACCATGTGCGGAAACACCACTACGTCCCTAAGGGGAAGCAGCGGGTAGTCTTGCACGATATCTTGGGGTATCCGGGTCATAAGGAATCCTCTGACTGTGTTTCATTCAGCATACCACCCTTCATTGGGGCGACCTCTGAAATTGCAATCTTTTTACCAAACAGCACAACACTATGCCTGTTGATACAAACCATTAAAAAAGGGGCGTTTCCGCCCCTTTTTCAGATTTCTTCAGGTTGTTTGATCAACCCGGCCTTGCAGATCTGATCAATCATCAGGTACGGCTTTGGCATGATCATTATTCGCGTAGATCTTGAAGGGCTCGGAATCGCCCTTGATCACGCTTTCATCAATCACAACCTTGGAGATATCGTGCTCCGAAGGAATCTGATACATGGTGTCGAGCAACGTAGCTTCCATGATAGATCTGAGACCCCGGGCGCCCGTTTTACGCTCCAGAGCCTTGCTCGCAACCGCGCGCAGTGCGTCATCCCGGAAATCCAGCTCCACGCCCTCCATGTCAAACAGCTTTTGATACTGCTTGGTCAGAGAGTTTTTCGGCTCTGTGAGAATCTGCACAAGTGCTTCTTCATCCAGCTCTGTCAAGGTAGCTATGACAGGCAAGCGCCCTACAAACTCGGGAATCAGGCCGTATTTGACCAGATCCTCTGTTTCGACGTGCTTGATCACATCACCGGTATTTTTAGTCTCTTCCCGACTGGCAACCGCTGCCGAGAAACCGATGCTACTTTTTTCAGTACGGTCACGGATGACTTTATCCAGGCCTGCAAAGGCGCCACCGCAGATAAACAGCATGTTGCTGGTATCGACCTGCAAGAACTCCTGCTGTGGATGTTTGCGGCCACCCTGGGGCGGCACAGAGGCAACCGTGCCCTCTATCAGCTTCAGCAAAGCCTGCTGAACGCCTTCACCCGACACATCACGGGTAATGGAGGGATTATCAGACTTGCGTGAAATCTTGTCGATTTCATCAATATAGACAATGCCGCGCTGGGCCTTGTCCACATCGTAATCGCACTTCTGAAGCAATTTCTGGATGATATTCTCAACGTCTTCACCCACGTAGCCCGCTTCCGTAAGCGTTGTGGCATCGGCAATGGTAAAGGGAACATTAAGCATGCGTGCCAGCGTTTCCGCCAGCAATGTTTTACCGCTACCCGTAGGGCCAATCAGCAGAATGTTACTTTTGCCAAGCTCCACATCGCCTTTGCCTTCACCATAACGAAGGCGCTTGTAGTGGTTATAAACCGCTACCGCGAGTACAACCTTGGCTCGATCCTGGCCAATGACATATTCATCAAGCGTATTGCGGATTTCAGCCGGCGTCGGAAGGCGATCACTCGGCTCCTCCTGTGCGTTTTCCTGAATTTCTTCACGGATAATATCGTTGCACAGGTCGACACACTCGTCGCAGATGAACACCGAAGGCCCTGCAATGAGCTTACGGACTTCATGCTGGCTCTTTCCACAAAACGAGCAGTAGAGCAACTTGCCGTTATCGTCGCCTCTGCCGTTTCTTTCATCTGCCATTGAAATACCTCTGATCTCGTTTTGCCGGCGCGCCAGATAAACAGCAAACGCCGGCCAGGGTGATGCAATTACTGCCAGTATTATTTATTCGGCACGCGCTTATCAAGTATCGAGTCTATCAACCCGTACTCTTTAGCCTGTGTCGGATCCATAAAGTTATCGCGATCTGTGTCCCGGGCGATGGTTTCCAGATCCTGGCCTGTGTGATGAGCCAGTATGGAATTAAGTGTATGCCGGATTTTCAGAATCTCGCGGGTATGTATTTCGATATCTGTCGCCTGGCCCTGATAGCCTCCCAGAGGCTGATGAATCATGACTCGGGAATTGGGTAGGCATGCACGCTTACCTGCAGCGCCACCCGCAAGAAGGAAAGCGCCCATACTCGCAGCCTGGCCTACACAAAGAGTTGAAACATCTGGCTTGATAAACTGCATGGTATCGTAAATTGACATGCCAGCTGTCACAGAGCCACCGGGGCTGTTGATGTACAGATGGATGTCTTTATCCGGGTTTTCAGATTCCAGGAACAGAAGTTGCGCCACGATCAGGTTAGCCATGTGGTCTTCCACCTGCCCAACCATGAAGATCACCCGTTCCTTTAGCAGACGAGAGTAAATATCAAACGAGCGTTCCCCACGGGCGGTCTGCTCGATAACCATCGGCACCAGGGCGGACCTGGTATCCATTGCGAGACCATCGATTGGTTTCTGCATCATGATTCGCCTGAACTCCTTATGGATAAATGGGGCGTGGCTTAAAACCACAGCATCTTCAGCTTTTGCGTCTGTTACTTTGCCAGCCTCAAGCCTAGATGAAAACAGCCGGACATGCCGGCTGTTAATTTCATTCGGCCAGCGAGGAGCCAGAAGCATTTCCGGCTCCGGTGCTGTTACGCCGCCAACCTCAGCGCTGGGGCTGCCCTGCCTGAATGGCTTCTTCGTACTTGACCTTCTTCTCTTTGACATTAGCCTGAGAAAGAACATAGTCAACAACCTGGTCTTCCAGAACTGAAGATTCGATCTGGCTCTTCTGCTCCGGGTTACCGTTGAAGTGCGCAATGACTTCATCTGGTTGTTCATACGTTGACGCGATTTCCTGGATCTTTTCGTCAACCTTGGCCGCATCGACTTTCAGGTCGTTTGCCTTTACAACTTCCTGGAACAACAGACCGGTCTTCACACGACGCTCCGCCTGCTCCTGGAAAATTTCCTTGGGCAGCTGCTGGAAATCAACCTGTCCGCCAAAGCGCTGGACAGCATCCTGACGCAAGCGATCGATTTCCTGATCGGTCAGTGCGGCCGGAATATCAAACTCGGTTGATTCAAGCAGCCCATCTACTACGTCATTCTTGACCTTGTTGGACACAGCCTGTTTCAGCTCGCGCTCCATGTTCTTTTTAACTTCTTCACGGAATGCAGCTTCGTCTTCCGCCTCGATACCAAACTTGGTAAAGAACTCGGCATTCAGCTCAGGCAGCTGAGGCTCTTCAACCTCATGAATCTTGATTTCAAACTTCGCAGGCTTACCTTTTAAATCTTCGTTGTGGTAGTCCTCAGGGAACGTCACTTCGATCTCAAGCTCTTCACCGGCCTTACCGCCAACGATGGCTTTCTCGAAGCCAGGAATCATCTGGTCAGAACCCAGGGTCAGCTTATGGCCTTCCGCCGCGCCACCATCAAACTCTTCACCGTCGATGAAACCTTTGAAATCGATAGTCAGCACGTCCTTGTTCTTGGACTTGCGCTTTACGGACTTCATAGTGGCCTGCTGACGACGCAGGTTATCGACCATAGTGTCGATATCCTTGTCGGTGATTTCAGAGGTCATCTTCTCGATTGAGACTTTGCTCAGGTCACCCAGTTCAATTTCAGGAAGCACTTCGAAAATGGCAACAAACTCGAGGTCCTTACCCGCTTCCATGGTTTTTGGCTCAAGCTTGGGCCAGCCAGCCGGATTAATATCCTGCTCCTGCAAGGCCTTGATGTAGTTATCGCGCATGATTTCGCCAACGATTTCCTGGCGAACGCTGTCACCGAAACGACGCTTGACCACGCTCATGGGCACCTTCCCTGGACGGAAACCATTCAGGCGCACTGTACGCGCAGTTTCCTGCAGGCGTTTCTGAACCGCCTGTTCAATTTCCTGGGCGGGCACACCAATCGTCATGCGACGCTCGATGTTGGAGGTCGTTTCTACAGACACTTGCATGGAAGATCCTCAAAATTCAGGTTCGGTATGTGAATGAAATTAAAACTAAAAGACCATTTCAGAGTAAATTCCCGGAAATGACCCAAAATTAAAAGCCGATAGTTTATCACGGTTTACCCTGACGAGAGAATCATCTCCCAAAGGTAGTTTCAGGGATCGTGACGCCAGCGGCACTTGTTAGGCAGGAGTTTGGGACGAAAACTGCAAAATAAAGGGGAAAGAACAATAAAAAAAGGCCCTCAGATTATCTCCAAGAGCCTTTTCAAGGTGGTCGGGTTGGGGAGAATCGAACTCCCACTCCTCTCGGAACCAGAACCTAAATCTGGCGCGTCTACCAATTTCGCCACAACCCGGAATTCTTAAACCTGTACCGCGTTGCCGTATCGTTTAATTGCTGAAACCTGACAGCTACAGCTATTACGGCGCTAACACACTTCGCAAATGCGGATTTCATTACTTTGAAAAGTGGGGTGGACGAAGGGGATCGAACCCTCGACCGCAGGAGTCACAATCCTGAGCTCTACCAACTGAGCTACGTCCACCACATCGGGACATACCTTTCGGTATCTTCGGTAATTTCGATTAGCTGCTGCCTAACCACTCAGCATGCAATCTTTAACTCTATACCTGTTAACTTTGCCTGCAGTTCGGTTTCGATCAAGCCGACGGCGTTAATGGCGCGCCCGGCAGGACTCGAACCTGCGACCCTCGGCTTAGAAGGCCGATGCTCTATCCAGCTGAGCTACGGGCGCTTGACCGTTGGCCTAGCTGAACATGAAGAAAAGTGGTCGGGGTAGAGAGATTCGAACTCCCGACATCCTGCTCCCAAAGCAGGCGCGCTACCAGACTGCGCTATACCCCGTTCAAACTGATCAACTCTTGCTTCAGCAAAGTTGGCGCGCATATTACCGTCGCCAATCCGCTTCGTCAACAAGGAAATGAAAATTATCCTTTAAATCAGTATTTTTCACGCTCCCCCCCTATTCTCTGCTGCAATAATGCACAGAGCACCCCTAATTGGAGTTAGACGACAAGCGTGCGACAATACTGCCCCTTTTATTTCCAAAAGCCAACCGACAAGACGAAACATGAGCGCCAAACTGATCAACGGAAAAGAAATCGCCGCCGGAGTACGACAACAAGTTGCAGCCGGCGTAGAAGCCCGAACCCGCAAAGGGCTCCGCGCGCCCGGCCTGGCAGTAGTACTGGTGGGCAACGATCCGGCTTCCGAGGTATATGTAGGTAATAAACGGAAAGCCTGCGATGCAGCGGGCATCCTGTCCCTTTCCTACGACCTGCCCGCAGATACATCCCAGCAAGCCCTGGAAGCTTTGGTTGATGAACTGAACGAAAACCCTGCGGTGGACGGCATCCTTGTTCAGCTGCCTCTACCCAGCCATCTGGACGCAGACCCGATTTTATTAAAAATCCGCCCAGATAAAGATGTCGACGGCTTTCACCCATACAATATAGGCCGCCTGATGCAGCGCAAACCTGCTTTAAGGCCCTGCACGCCCGCTGGCGTGATTACCCTGCTGGATAGCATCAACACCCCCTATAAAGGGCAGCACGCGGTGATTGTAGGCGCTTCAAACATTGTAGGCCGCCCCATGACCATGGAATTGCTACTCAAGGGCGCCACCACCACTGTATGCCACCGCTTCACGCCAGATTTGGAAAAGTTCGTTCGTGAAGCGGATATTTTGATTGCCGCCGCAGGCAAACCCGGGCTGATCAAGGGCGAGTGGATAAAGCCAGGCGCAACTGTGATTGACGTCGGCATCAACCGTATGGATAACGGCAGACTGCAAGGCGACGTTGACTTCGAACCCGCCGCTGCCCGCGCAGCTTACATCACACCGGTACCCGGCGGTGTGGGCCCGATGACAATCGCTACCCTGCTGCAAAACACCTTGTATGCTGCAAATGAGCTGCATAAAGACTGATCGCTAACTCTCCTGATCATCAAGCACAAAAAAACCCGCCGAAGCGGGTTTTTTTGTGTCAGCCAAACTTACTGGCCGAACTTCTGCTTTGCCTTGAGGCGGTATGCGTGCAGCAGCGGCTCAGTGTAACCGCTTGGCTGCTCGCGACCCTTGAGAACCAGATCCATAGCGGCCTGGAACGCAATGCTGTCAGCAAAGTCAGGCGCCATAGGGCGGTAGCTTGGGTCATTGGCATTCTGCTTGTCCACAACCTGCGCCATACGCTTCATGGTTTCTTCAACCTGCGCGTCGGTGCAAATACCGTGGTACAGCCAGTTAGCCAGGTGCTGGGATGAAATACGCAGAGTCGCGCGGTCTTCCATCAGGCCGATATCGTTGATATCGGGCACCTTGGAGCAACCCACACCGCTATCAATCCAGCGCACAACGTAACCCAGAATACCCTGAGCATTGTTGTCCAACTCCTGCTGGATGTCTGTCGCTGTCAGTTTGGAAGGATCTTCCATTACCGGCACAGTGAGAATGTCGTCCAGGCTAGCCCGAGCACGGCTTTCCAGCTCTTTCTGAATATCAGCAACAGATACCTGGTGATAGTGAGTCGCATGCAGGGTCGCTGCCGTTGGCGAAGGAACCCAAGCAGTGTTGGCACCAGATTTCGGATGACCAATCTTTTGCTCAAGCATAGCCGCCATCAGGTCTGGCATTGCCCACATACCTTTACCGATCTGTGCAACGCCACGGAAGCCTGTCTCCAGACCTACATCTACGTTCCACTGCTCATATGCGCCAATCCATGCTGCCTGCTTCATTTCACCCTTGCGGATGAACGGACCAAGCTCCATTGAGGTGTGCATTTCATCACCGGTACGATCCAGGAAGCCAGTGTTAATGAACACCGCGCGCTCTTTGGCTGCGTGGATACAGGCTTTCAGGTTGACGGTGGTACGACGCTCTTCGTCCATGATGCCGACTTTCAGAGTGAAGCGCGGCAGGCCCAGAGCATCTTCAACACGACCAAAGAATTCATTGGTAAACGCAACCTCTTCAGGGCCGTGCATCTTCGGCTTGACAATGTACACAGAGCCGGTTGCGGTGTTCTGGAACTTGCCGTTGCCCTTCAGGTCGTGAATAGCGATCAGGGAAGTAAGAATACCGTCCATCAACCCCTCGGGCACTTCACTGCCGTCTTTCAGCAAAATAGCCGGGTTGGTCATCAGGTGACCAACGTTACGAACGAACATCAGGCTGCGGCCTTTCAGTTTGATCTGGCTACCGTCGGCTGCAGTGTATTCGCGATCCGGATTCATTTTACGGGTGAGGCGCTCACCACCTTTCTCGAAGGTTTCTTCAAGATCGCCTTTCATCAGGCCCAGCCAGTTGCTGTACGCCAGAGTTTTATCATCGGCATCTACTGCAGCAACAGAGTCTTCGCAGTCCATGATGGTGGTCAGTGCAGACTCCATCAGTACGTCTTTAACGTGAGCTCCGTCGTCCTTGCCAATCGGGTGGCTGGCATCAATCTGGATTTCGAAGTGCATACCATTCTTAACCAGCAGAACGCCGGTAGGCGCATCGGCCGCACCTGTGTAACCAACAAATCCAGACTCGTCTTTAAGGCCGGTTACTTCGCCATTTTGCAACTTGACTACAAGCTTGCCGTCAGCTATCTGATAAAGAGCTGCATCTTTATGACTGCCTGCCACCAAGGGCGCAGAGCTATCCAACAGGTTACGTGCAAATTCGATAACCTTGGCACCGCGAACCGGGTTGTAGCCACGGCCTTTTTCAGCACCGTTCTCTTCGGAAATGGCATCGGTACCGTAAAGTGCATCATAAAGGCTGCCCCAGCGTGCGTTTGCAGCGTTCAGTGCAAAGCGGGCATTCATGATTGGCACTACCAACTGCGGGCCGGCCATGGTTGCAACTTCAGGATCAACATTCGCAGTAGATATGCGGAAATCTACAGGCTCTTCTACCAGGTAACCAATTTCTTTCAGAAAGCTTTTGTAAGCGGCCATATCGAGCTTTTGGCCCTTGTGCTCGCTGTTCCAGCTGTTCAGCTTTTCCTGGATGGCACCGCGCTTGGCCAGCAGCTCACGATTTCTCGGCGCCAGATCGTTTACGATCTTGTCAAACTCCGCCCAGAATTTATCTGCATCCAGCCCAGTGCCCGGAATTGCTTCGTTAGTTACGAAGTCATACAAGTTCTTTGCGACCTGAATGCCGCCGAGTTGTACGCGATCTGTCATCGTTAATTAGCCTCAGTGGGTTAGCCCTGTCCCGGCAGCCGTTCAGCAGCCGGGCTCGAAAAATCGAAGGGCGCATTATACGGGAAGTTCCCTATAAGGTCATTTCCCTGAGTACAACGCGACCTTGGTATCAGCGTTAACTACGCCGCCAACTTGTTCCCTCGCGGGAGTCGTCCAGAATAATACCCTGCTCTGCCAGCTCGTCACGAATGCGGTCGGCACCGGCAAAATCTTTAGACTTGCGGGCGTCAGCACGGGCCTGAATTTTCGCTTCAATGTCTTCTGCCGTCAGCTCTCCGCCGGAATCAGCCTGAAAGAAGGCATCCGGGTTTTGCTGCAAGATCCCAAGAACATCGCCAAGCCTGATCATCACAGTTGCCGCTTTCCTTGCATCGTCTTCACGACCTTCACGACGGTGTTGATTTATGTCATTAGCCAACGCGTGTAAAACCGATATCGCACCCGGGCAGTTGAAGTCGTCATTCATCAACTCTACGAAGCGCCGATCCTGCTCAGTGTCAGGCACATCGTTTGAGCTCATGGGTTCTACACCACGCAGTGCATGGTATAACCGGGCCAGAGAGCGCCCTGCTTCAGCAAGATTGTCTTCAGAGTAATCAACCTGACTGCGGTAGTGGCTGGACACCAGAAAGAAGCGCACCACTTCAGGCGGATAGGTTTCCAGTATCTCCCGAATCGTGAAAAAATTGCCCAAGGATTTGGACATCTTTTCCTTGTTCACGCGGATAGCTCCCGCGTGCATCCAGGTGTTTACGAAAGTGTGCCCGGTAGCGCACTCAGACTGGGCAATTTCGTTTTCATGGTGAGGGAACAGTAAGTCTGGCCCGCCTCCATGAATATCGAAGGTATTACCTAGGCAATGGGTAGACATGGCGGAGCACTCAATGTGCCAGCCAGGACGCCCATTCCCCCATGGCGAGGGCCAACTAACCTCGCCTTCGCCTGCGGCTTTCCAAAGCGCAAAATCAGCAGGGCTTCGCTTGGCTTCCTGCACATCAATGCGCGCACCTGCCAGCAGGTCTTCGAGCTTTTTCTTGCTGAGTTTTCCGTAGTTCTCAAAAGACTCTACGGAAAAATAAACATCACCGTTAGCTGCAGCATAGGCATGATCGGATTCAATCAGCGTACTGATCATGGCAATGATCTCAGCAATATAATCCGTAGCCCTTGGCTCTTCGCTGGGTGACAGCACGCCAAGGCGCGCCTCATCCTCATGCATGGCCGCAATCATGCGCTCGGTCAGTTCGGTAAACGGCTCGCCGTTTTCCTCTGCCCTGCGAAGAATTTTGTCGTCAATATCGGTGATATTTCGCACATAGGTTACATCGTAGCCACGACTGCGCATGTAACGTGTGATCACATCAAATGCCACCAACACCCGGGCATGACCCAGATGGCAGTAGTCGTAAACGGTCATCCCGCACACGTACATACGAACCTTTCCAGGCTCAATCGGCGTAAAGGTTTCTTTTTGCTGGGTGAGCGTATTATAAATCCTGATCAAAGCTGGTCTCCCGAATGCTTACCCTTATTTACCCCAGGAATCCCGCAAGGTAACTGTACGATTGAATACCGGCTTACCGGCCTTGGCTGTCAGCTCCTGATCACAGAAGAAATAACCTTCCCGCTCAAACTGGTATGGCAGGTCTGTAAGCGGCGTTGCCAAGCCCTTCTCTGCCCTTGCTCCTTTCAGAACTACGAGTGATTGGGGGTTAACATGATCCAGGAAGTCGCCTTCCTTATCGCTGTCCGGGAATTCGTGGTTGAACAACCTGTCGTACAGGTTAATGTCGCAATCTACGCTGTCGGCCTCAGATACCCAGTGAATAACACCGTTAGGCTTATAACCTTCAGGGTTAACACCCAAAGTAGCTGGATCGTATTCACAGCGGAGCTCAACAATTTCGCCACTGGCGTCCCGAACAACTTCTTTGCAGGTCATCACATAGCCGCCGCGAAGGCGAACCGCCTGCTCCGGCGCCAGACGCTTCCACTTGCGCGGCGCCTCTTCCACAAAGTCTTCCCGATCGATAAACAGGGTCTGACTCCAGGTCACTTCACGCTGCCCCATACCCGGATTCTGAGGATGTACAGGCAGGGATAGAGTTTCGGTCTTGTCAGCCGGGTAATTGGTCAGCGTCACTTTCAGTGGGCGCATTACGCACATGGCACGGGGGGAGCGGGCGTTCAAATCCTCTCGGATAGCGAACTCAAGCATCCCCATATCCACTGTTCCGCCAGCCTTGTTAACGCCAATCATGTCACAGAAGGCACGCAGAGATTCCGGCGTATACCCCCGGCGACGCATACCCGAAATAGTCGGCATACGCGGGTCATTCCAGCCGTCCACCAGATTCTCGTCAACCAGGCGCTTGAGCTTACGCTTGCTGGTAATGGTGTAGTTCAGGTTCAGGCGAGCGAACTCGATCTGCCGTGGCTGGCATGGCGCAGTGATGTTTTCCAGCACCCACTCATAGAGGGGGCGGTGGTCTTCAAATTCGAGTGTGCACAGAGAGTGAGTAATCCCCTCCATGGCATCAGAAATTGGGTGCGTGTAATCGTACATCGGGTAGATGCACCACTTGTTACCTGTCTGGTGGTGTTCTGCGAAACGAATGCGGTAAAGAATAGGATCGCGCATATTGATGTTCGGAGAAGCCATATCAATCTTCGCCCGCAACACCAGCTCACCGTTTTCGAACTTTCCGTCTCGCATCTCCCGGAATAGCTTCAGGCTTTCTTCGACAGGCCGGTCGCGATAAGGGCTGTTTTTACCCGGCTCTGTCAGAGTGCCGCGGTACTCGGCCATTTCCTCTGCCGTAAGCGCGCACACATACGCCTTGCCTTTTTCGATCAACTCCTCGGCAAAATGGTAGAGAGCATCAAAATAATCAGAGGCATAACGCACATCCCCATTCCAGGTGTAACCAAGCCACTCAACATCTTCCTTGATGGCATCGATGTACTCCTGACTCTCCTTTTCCGGATTGGTGTCGTCAAACCGCAGGTTACACACACCAGAAAACGTATCGGCAATGCCAAAGTTAAGACAAATGGATTTCGCATGACCAACGTGCAGATATCCATTTGGCTCCGGCGGGAAACGGGTAACCACCTGACCGGTATGCTCGCCTTTGGCAAGGGCGTCTTCAATCAGGTTCTGAATAAAGTTATGGGCTTTCTTCGGCTCGGCGCTCATACAATCTCTGTCAAAAGAAGTGGGTCGTAAACCGTCTATTATACTCATAAATCCGGGCCGGACTCATGCATCACCGGAAACTCTTGCGTACAATACCGGCTTTACCCGATTCTAACTCAATGAACAGGAACCCCTGATGATTCTGCTGACAACCAATCACGGCGATATCAAGCTCGAACTGGATTACGAAAAAGCCCCTGAAACCGCAAAAAACTTTGAGCAATATGTTCGTGAAGGTTTTTATGATGGCCTTATTTTTCACCGCGTTATCAGCAACTTCATGGTCCAGGGCGGCGGCTTTGAGCCAGGTATGGCTGCGCGTAAAACTCGCGAGCCCATCAAAAACGAAGCCGATAACGGCCTGAGCAACATGAAAGGCACGGTTGCCATGGCCCGCACCATGGATCCACATTCCGCCTCCGCACAGTTTTTCATCAACGTGGAAGACAACGGATTTCTGGACCACTCGGCCAAAACGACCGAAGGCTGGGGCTATTGCGTATTTGGCAAAGTAGTAGAAGGCATGGAAACGGTTAACGCTATTCGTGCCGTGCGCACCACCATGAACGCGGGCCATCAAGACGTCCCCTATGAGGATGTGGTCATTGAGAAAGCCAGCGTTATCGAGGATGGAGGCGCAGCGTGACAACGCTGTTTATTTCCGATCTGCACATGGAGGAGTCACGCCCTGATATTACCGGGGCGTTTCTTCGCTTTCTCGAAGAAAAGGCGCCTGGCGCAGAGCAGCTCTACATACTCGGCGATTTCTTTGAGGCCTGGATTGGTGATGATGAACGCACGCCTCTGCAAGAGCAGGCTGCAGCCGCACTGCGCGCCCTGAGCGACAGGGGCACTCGTGTTTTTCTGATGCACGGCAACCGGGATTTTCTGCTAGGCGAGGATTTTTGTGAACGAGCAGGCGCCACCCTGCTGGATGATCCCACGCTCATTGACCTCTATGGCACCCCTACCCTGCTGATGCATGGTGACAGCCTTTGCACAGCCGACGTGGAATACCAGAAATTCCGTGCAAAAATGCGCAACCCGCAAATGCAAAAGATGATTCTGGCTCGTCCTCTCAAAGATCGCCAACAAATGGCGCGCCAACTGAGGGAAATGAGCATGGCCTCAAATCAGGGCAAAGCAGAAGATATTATGGATGTGACCCCAGAGGAGGTGGTGCGCATTATGGAAGCCCATGATGTGCCGCAACTGATTCATGGGCATACCCATAGACCTGCCGAACACTCCCTGGAAGTAAACGGTAAGGCCGCACAGCGGATCGTTCTGGGCGACTGGGACAAGCACGTCTGGTGGCTGGCTGTGCAACCTGGGCAAAAGCCAGAGTTGAAAAAGATGCCGCTCTCAAACTCCTGAGGCGCACAGTTGCCTTATAATTCAGGGCTCACTCTCGAGTGCCGTCCATGCAAGGAGTGCATAATATGAAGCAACGTCTTACCCGCTATGCAGCTCTGGCACCATGCTTGGCCGGCCTCTTGTTACTCTGCGCCTTGCACCTGCCAGCCTGGGCCGAAGAATCGGAGACTGCCAACAAGCAATCAAACACAGCATCAGGACAAAGCAACCAAACCGCAGAGCAACCAGAAGAATCGCGGCCTGCCGTGCAACCTGAGCTTGACGCAGGTACAGAATCACCGCCAGAGATAAAGTTACCCGACGTGGTTAACTCTGACATTCTGGAGCAGGTACGAGCCCTGCAGTCCTCACTCACTCAGCGCCAGATCGCGGTAAGGGAGAGCCGGGATCGGCTAGCATATGCGGAATCCATTCTGACCCGCCTTCAAGATGAGTATAAGAGCTTTGAACTGAGGCTGGAGAAAGCGGGGCTTAATCTGACGGCAAGCTATGCCAACCTGCTAAGGCAAAGGCTTGAACGCCTGCAAAGACAAAGTATTGCCAGCGATTTGATTGAAGGCATCGAGGACAAGCTTGCTTCAGCAAGAGAAGAGCAACTGAGGCTGGAGGAGTTTGAAGCCATTGCCGAACCAGGCGACGATGCCCGCGGACAACTGCGGACCCGCCGTTCTGAACTGCTGCGTGAACTGCACGAAGCTGTTACCGAACACATTGATGTGCTCAACGAATATTACAGCACAGTTTCCACCCTGCAAGAACAGGTTCTGGAATATCAGGAACTCCTGCAGCAAAGGCTTTTCTGGCTTCCCAGCGCAGCGGCTGTCAGCGCAGAAACCGCAGGAGAATTATACAAATCCGCCGAATGGTTCATCTCACAACTGAGCCCTGATGCATTAGTCGAGGCCCTTACCCAGTCAGTGAAAGAGCGCGGCATCCGCATTGGGCTTGTCGCGCTGCTACTCATCGTTTTGCTGGTGAAACGCAAAGCCATTCTGAAAAACCTCATGGAAAACAGCCGCCATATCGGTAACGTTGGCCATGACCGAACTACATTTACCCTTCAGGCACTGGCTAACAGCCTTTTACTGGCGATGCCGGGCGTGTTGTTGTTTTCCCTGCTGGCGCTGATACTGATGGAGGGCAATACCTTTTACTCGGCACTCTCGAAAGGCTTCACAGCCGCTGCCTTCATAATGCTTTTGCTTGCATTTGTTCGCAACGTTGCCCGCAAACAGGGGCTGGGAGAAAGCCATTTTCACTGGAACACCAACACCTTGGTGGTGATACGTCGCGAACTGCCCATCCTCATGGTGTCTGTTATTCCTGTGGCGATAATAACCACATCAACGAACTCCACACCTGATGGTGCCCAATTTGACGACAGCCTCGGCCGCCTGCTTTTCACCCTGGTGTCCATCGTGCTGGCAGTTTTCGCACAGCGCATCATGAAAGCGGTGCGAACCGGAAAACCCCACAGCAACTTTTTACAAATCTTTCATGTGACCGCCGTAGCCGCTCCGCTCGTATTGGCGGCGGCATCCCTCATTGGCTACCACTACACAGCCCTGCAACTCGAGCGCAACCTGTTTATAACAATCTGCTGGCTCGCCTTTAACACGCTGGTCTACTACGTAGGCCTGAGGGGTCTCTCGGTGCGCGAGCGCCGGCTCACCCTTGAGCGCCTCAGAGAGCAGAGAGCTGCTGAACGCAGGGCAGCAGAAGCCAGAGAGGCTGCCGACACCTCGGGCGAAGGCATACTTCAAAACCTGGACATGCCCGAGATGGACCTCAAGGATATTAGCCAGCAAAGTTCCGCCCTGCTGAGAATCCTTGTCTCAGCGTTCGCAATCACAGGTCTGCTGTTCCTTTGGGCCAGCGTTATTCCTGCACTGCAACTGTTCAATGACATTACCTTGTGGACGATTGCCACAGACCTCCAGGGCGGCGATCCGCTTCCAATCACACTTGCAGATGCTCTGCTTGCCTTGCTGGTGGCCACCGGTACCGTGCTTGCCGCAAAGAACCTTCCGGGAACAATGGAGGTAACCATACTGAGCCGCATGAATCTCGAACCGGGCGCTGGCTACGCCATCACAACCATTACCACCTACATTCTCGTGCTAATGGGCGTGGTGATCTGTCTTGGCGTGATAGGCGTTCAGTGGTCCAAACTCCAGTGGCTGGTTGCCGCCCTCGGGGTGGGCCTTGGTTTCGGGCTGCAGGAGATTGTTGCCAACTTTGTTTCCGGCATTATTCTCCTGTTCGAACGCCCTATCCGGGTAGGTGATACGGTGACCATTGACGGCATAACCGGCACAGTGTCACGCATACGAATTCGCGCTACAACGCTAGTGGACTGGGACAGGAAAGAACAGATTATTCCCAACAAAACCTTCGTTACCCAGGATCTTACTAACTGGACGCTCTCCGATCCTATTACCCGCGTGATACTTCGTGTGGGCGTCGCTTATGGCACCGATGTGGACAAGGTTCAGGAGATACTCACCAAGGTGGCCCATGACAATGCCCGGGTGGTAGACGAGCCTGCCCCCGCCGTTTTCTGTGTTGGCCTGGCGGACAGCAGTATCAACTTTGAAGTGCGGGTGTTTGTGAAAGACCTTTTGGACATCATGCCGCTGTCCCATGAAATACACGCAGCAATCACAAGGGCCTTGATGGAAGCCGGAATAAACATCCCCTTCCCACAACGGGACATTCATGTCCGCACTCTTCCTGAACCACAAAAGAAAGACTAAGGCAGGCTGTTCATATCAGCTGGATACGCCGGGAACTGAATGCATATCGACGGGTTCCCGATAGGTTTCCAGGCGCTTTAACCAGCCGGCCAGCCAGCGATCCCGCTCGACCGGGTTTGCTGCGTTTTGGGCGCGGCGCGTGAGCACATCGCCCGCCGCCTCACGAAACTCGTCTAACGTGCTCGGGGCCGCCTCAGCAGGCATAGCCAGTAAAACCTGCAACAACCCCCAACCTTCACCGTTGTAGCGTTCATCTGCAGATAATCCCTCCCCCTTGAAGTTCACGTAATCCATAATCGCGTAAACGCCGCCCGGGGTTTGGCTGAGCGTCTGTATATGCCGCTTCACATCTGCCTGACGCTCGTCAGGCGCGGCCTCAATTATTTTCACCAGCGATTCCTTTGCCCGGCGAAAGATAAACTCAGCCTGAATTCCCTGAGTTCCCGCCAGAAACTCCCTCAGCTCTGCTATTTCGGGGGAGTCAGCCACCTTCAGGAAGGTTACCCTGTCTGGCCAAGGTGCATCAAAAGGCTCTAGCTCTCGCAGCCATTCAGGAATATTGCGCTGGCGCTGTTCCATATACTCATAAAGAGCGGGGAAGCTTTCAACGAATCGCTCGGTAACTCCTTCCGGGTACCAGATAAAGTGGCCAATACCCAGCGAAGGGAACGCCTCCGATTCGTTCCAGTGAACAAGGCACTCGTACTTGCCGGCACACTCGTTCTGAAAAATCTTTTGGCCAACCCAGTCTAACTGCGCGGGCTTCAGGGCAAGAGAGATGTCGCTGAAAGACTCCTCTGAATCCATGCCAATCTCTTTGACCATAACATCCGTTACGACACTGGCACTTCCAGAATTGTTTTTGGAATCACATCCTGAGAACCCCACCATTGCCAACAAACACAGCCACCCAAGCGCCCTAGACAAATCATGTCCCCTCACCAATGAAAACAGACCAGCAGTATGAAGAGATTATTTTCAATATAACAGCGCGAGCACCAGATGACTGAACATGCCAGCTATGGACTTTTTCTGCGCGCATTTATAAAAAACCCCGGCATTAGCCGGGGAAACATCATTTCTATGTTAGGACAATAAAACCTTTAACCGGTGAGCTGTCCCCGCAGCACATGCTTTTGCAGCTTCCCCGTCGATGTTTTCGGCAAATCGTCCATAAAGACAATTTTCTTGGGCACCTTGAAACCTGCGAGATTTGCCCGGCAATAAGTCTCAATGTCCGCTGCTGTGAGGTGATCATTGCCGGTTTTCAAAGTGATAAACGCGCAGGGGATTTCACCCCAGTGATCATCGGGTGCGGCAACAACAGCTGCTTCCAGCACTGCAGGATGATCGTAGAGCGTGCTTTCCACCTCAAGAGTCGAAATATTCTCTCCGCCAGAAATAATGATATCTTTGGAGCGATCTTTTATCTCCACGTATCCATCAGTGTGCCATACCCCCAAATCTCCGGTATGGAACCAGCCTCCGCTGAAGGATTTAGTGGTTTCTTCCGGGTTGTTCAGGTATCCCTTCATAACCGAGTTACCCCGAACAAAAAGCTCACCAATCGCTTTGCCGTTCTGTTCAACTGGCATGAGAGTCACGGGATCTGCCACCATCATGTCCGCCATGGACAATGACAGTATCCCCTGCCGAGCCATTTTCGCCGCTTTGCCCTTGGCATCCAGAGAATGCCACTCATCCTGAAATTCGCAGATCAAGCTGGGACCATAGGTTTCTGTCAGACCATACAGATGCACCACTTTCACCCCCATGGACTCCATAGCTGCAATCGTTGCAGCGGGAGGTGCTGCACCACCGGTCGCGACGGTTACATGCTGGCTGAACGGCTTCCTATATTCTTCGGGAGCGTTGATCAGCATATTCAGGACAACCGGTGCTGCGCAAAGATGGGTTACCCCGTGCTCGGCAATTGCATCATATATTGGCTGCGGTTGGGGTGAGCGCAGGCACACATGAGTGCCGGCCACAGCGGTTACCGCCCATGGATAACACCAACCGTTGCAATGAAACATCGGCAGTGTCCAAAGATAAACCGCACCTGACGGCAATCCAAAGCCGATTATATTGCTCAAGGCATTCAAGTGCGCGCCACGATGATGATAAACCACACCTTTGGGGTTTCCGGTAGTGCCCGAAGTGTAGTTTAAAGCAATCGCCTGCCATTCATCGTCAGGCATATCCCACGCGAAATCATCATCACCCGTCGCCAGCAATGCATCGTAGGTCATCTTGCCGATCAGTTCGCCGCCAGCGAAATTAGGGTCATCAACATCAATAACAATCGGCTTGGCGTCACATCCGACAAGAGCATCGCGGGACCGGTCACTGTACTCCGTGTCAGTAAAAAACACTTTTGCACGCCCATGGTTGAGCATAAAGGTCATGGTTTTGGAATCAAGCCGGGTGTTCTGGGCGTTCAGAACGGCTCCGATCATTGGAACCGCAAAATGCAATTCGAGCATTTCCGGAATGTTTGGCAGCAGTGCTGCGACTGTGTCCCCCTTTCGTACACCAAGCTTGCGCAGGGCAGATGCCATCTTCAGGCAGCGCTGATAGGTTTCCGCCCATGTCCGACTGATACTGCCGTGGATAACCGCGGTGCGGGTTGGGTGCGCCAGGGCCGTTCTCTGGATAAAAGAAATCGGCGTGAGTGGCGTGTAGCTAGCTTCTGTTTTATCGAGCCCGAGCTCAAACATGTTTTCCATTATGTAAAACCTTTAGTTGATCTTTAAAACAAGTTTTGTCGCAATCAACTAACGTTGATCGGTTACTGGATCATCTGCCAACTCTTCATCGTGACCGTGATGTGTTGCAACGTAGGCATCTGCAAACCAGTTCTTCTCCAGGAAAAACCAGAGCACAAGGCCAACACCAAGCCCCCAGGCTGCGCCCTGCACCGCAAGCACTGATCCGACAATAACAGCGATGCCACGCTCAAGATTGGTCTGGCGATCCAGCATTTCGATTGCCAGGTACCCGCACAGATAGCCCTGTATCAATAGCGTCAGCGCCATGCCGATATTCAGCCCAGGTTTGAAAAGTGTCACCACAGGCACCAGCACAACAGCTATCGTCATACCCCAATACAGACTGGTTGCGCCGCCCCAATAGCTGTCCATTACCGAGCGAGGGTTGTTCATGTAGCGGTTGATCACAAGCGCTTGGCCACCTGTCCATGCCGGGCCAGATAGACTGATGAAGGGCGCAAATATCCCATGCACCAAGTTGCGAATACCTACGATTATGCTGTTCCGCCGCGGGCTAAAAACCAACTTTTCATCCTTGCGAACAGCGTCGGCATTCTTGAATAACGAGTCCATAACCAGGATGTCGCCAAATGCAATAATGTAAGCCGCCAGCGCAAGCGGGATTGCATCAAGGAAGTACTGTAGGGGCGGCATCCCCAGCCCGAACACACTGTACTCTCGTACAATCGTACCCAAGGGAATGGTGGTGAAGCCCCACTCGATAACAGGCGCATCAACCTCTCCAATAATAATGCCGAGAACATAGGCGATCAGGAAAGGCACCGCTATGCCGTATTGGGCTACAAAACGAAAGAAGCCGTACCGGGCACGAAGTGGACTTGCTGTTTCCGAAAACAACATGAAAAAACCCAGTACGGCGCCGGTCAAGATGGTAATCGGCATCGTCCATACACGGCCATCTGCGCCAAATTCACCCATAATGGCGGAAATACCCGCACCAATCAGAATGCCGGATTTCAGTGACGCAGGCATTTTCCGCACCAACGCATCTGCTCCCTTGAACACCCCGAGACCAAGAAAAATAGCTGAGACGGTTAGCTGTAAGGCAATTAACGCCAGTATTCTGGCATCCCCCTCTGGGTAGCTCGACAAGAAGGCTACATACAAGGGAATCCCGGCTGTAATCCAACCTGCAACCGTTGGGTCACCGAAATGCGTGTGTACCAGATAAAGAATGTTGTTGAGGAGAACAAAAGCAACCGCAATTTCAAATGGAATCCCCAGAACAGAGGTCATCAATGCCGTAATACTCAGCGGAACGACACACAAAATCGCACCCTGCAGAATATCCGGAATCTCTATTTTGTAATGAACAAATGGTACACGGAGGTTTAGAGCTCCCAGCGCTGACGGCTGCTCTCCGCCAGTTGATCTCTTTTTTAAGGACATTGTTGTTGTTCTCCATCCAATTGAATTTCGAAATGCATAGGAAAGAAACTATCTCAACCCGAATACTAATAACAAACACCCGACCAATCAAGGGTATTTACTCGATAAAAAAGGCAAAACCCTTATTTTTCGAATGCCTTCGAATGGGACATACATATTTTTCCTGAACAGGTGTGTTATGCAGCTAATAAACAGGGGGTCTATGAGCCCACAACAGGCTCGCTACGGATCACGGGCGGTGAAAAAGCACCCATCTGCATATCCGACGCTTCCCCGCTAAACAATTCAATTTCCACGAGGCATGACAGTGCACTCGGTCCCTGAGCCAGGCGGGATGTTCCTTCATCCCGGGTAAGAACATTCGGGTTACCGTGCCGGCACGATACTTCCGAAGATGCAAGTTGTGGCGGATCAAACCAGGCCCCCGTGCTCAGCTGTAACACTCTCGGGCGCACTTCATCGCTAACCACGGCAGAGCATAGACAGGCACCACGGCCATTGAAGAGGCGAACCAGGCTACCGTCTACGATATTCCTGGCCTTGGCATCATCCGGGTGAATAACCACCGGCTCTCGCCCATTTATCTTTGATTTTCGGCTATGAGAACCGTGATCCAATTGAGAGTGCAGCTTGTTTTTCGGTTGATTGGAAACCAGATGCAACGGATATTCAGAGGCTTTCTGCCCTAACCACTCCTTGGGGTCATTCCAAAATGGAAAACCTGGACACTCCTCATAACCAAAGCCTGCGACAGTCTCGGAGAAGATCTCTATTTTTCCGCTTGGCGTTCCGAGAGCATTCGCCTCAGGGTTCTCACGAAAGGCTTTCATCAAAACCTGGGGTTCTTTCGGCATCTCATTTTCAAACCATCCTTTTGCTTTGAATTCTTCAAAGGTTGGTAGATTGATACCTCTAGCACCCGCCTTCTGCCGCGTTTCATCATAAATTACCTGCAACCACTGCTCTTCGTCGCGACCTTCTGTGAAGGCTTCACGTGCACCAAGCTCTTCCGCCAGCGCACTGAAAATCTCATAGTCTGTCAGGCTTTGGCCTACCGGCTCTGCGGCTTTTTGCATGTACACAAGGAAAGGGTCCCGGCTGGATGAGGCGATATCGTTACGCTCCAGAAAAGTCGCTGCGGGCAGTACTATATCTGCGTGTTTGGCTTGAGCATTCCAGCACCATTCATGAACAATAACCGTGTCGGGCTTCTGCCACGCCTTCCTCATGCGAACGAGATCCTGATGGTGATGAAAAGGATTCCCCCCCGCCCAGTAAACCAGCTTGATCTCTGGATAGGTTCCAGTCATTCCGTTGTATTCAAACTGCTTACCAGGGTTAAGCAGTAGATCTGTAACTCTAGCGACGGGAATAAAGCTTTTTATCGGATTCTTTCCCTGAGGTAGAGACGCACCGGGAATGCCCTCATAGTTAGCACCAATAGCGTTCATGGCACTGTAACCAAAACCTATACCACCACCAGGCAGGCCCAACTGCCCCAACATGGAAGCGACCGCGATTGCTGCCCAGTAGGGTTGCTCTCCATTGTCCTGTCGCGTAAGAGACCAGCTCACAGAAATCATTGTGCGTTGGCGAGCCATATCCCTCGCCAAATCCCGGATACGTGCAGCAGGTATTCCCGTCTTGAGCTCGGCCCAAGAGCAGTCTTTAACGACACCATCGGTCTCGCCCATGAAATACTGCCGGAAACGTTCATAGCCCACGGTATAGGTAGATAGAAACTCGGTATCTGCCAGCTTTTCAGTATGGAGGGTGTGTGCAATACCAAGAAGAAGTGCCACATCACTGCCTGGGTAAACAGGGATCCAGTCTGCACCCATTTCATCAAGAACATCTGAGCGTAACGGGCTAACATTAACGACCTTTACCCCATTTGAAGCTGCATCCAGCATGCCCTGCTTCTGTACATGGCGTCCTACACCTCCATTGGTCACCTGGCCATTCTTGGCGGGCGCCCCACCAAACGCCACAAACAAGCTGGAATGCTCCTTGATAACGTCCCAACTGGTTGCGCCGTTGACCATGGAATAAAAGTCTCCAAGCACATGAGGCAAAGTGACTTCAGCCGCTGCATAGCTGTATGTGTTCAATGAATAGGTGTAGCCCCCAACCGAGTTAAGAAACCTCTTTAACTGGCTCTGGGCATGATGAAAACGGCCTGCGCTGGACCAGCCATAGGAGCCACCATAAATAGCCCGGTTACCGTAACGGTCGCGAACTCGATTTAGTTCTTCTGCCACCAGCTTGATTGCTTTAGACCAAGACACCTCAACAAACTCATCAGCCCCCCTGGCACCCTCTGTATTTCCTGGCCCATGCTCGAGCCATCCGCGCCGGACCATGGGTTTTTTGATACGCGTCGGTCCGTCAAGAACATCTACAATACCTTGACCTATGGGCGACGGGTCTTCATCCCGCTCAAACCCTTCCAGAGCGGTAATACTTCCGTTCTCAGCATGAACTCGATAGGTGCCCCAATGGCTGCTAGTGAGCGTTCCAATTTTCGCGTGCCCAGATGTCATGATTCGAGCCCTCTTCATTTTATTATTAGGAAAGGACAGCATAGACCAAAAGCAGGTACTTGTACTCGGTTTGTTTAAATTTAATTAAGCATTATTACTTGGCTTGCCAGGTATGCACCCGAACCATACAAAATATGGCGTATGCAGCTGTGCTAAAACTGGATGTAAAGGAGGAAGGTGAAAGGGAATTTGACATACTCAATGCCGTACGCAATGCTCCGAACCCGCCAGCCTGAATGAGGAGAGGATCAAGAATGACAGATGGCATGCACGAAAATTGGAATCTGGAACAGTTTCCGCTTCGCACCTATGACAAGCTGCGCTACGCAGACACAGATCGTCAGGGTCATGTGAACAATGCGGTATTTTCAACGTTTATTGAAACAGGGCGAGTAGAGCTGATCTACGATTCGGAAGCACCACTCGCATCTGCTGGCACCTCCTTCTTAATCGTCAATCTGAATCTGCAACTGCGCGCCGAGATTCGTTGGCCAGGAGTTGTGGATATTGGAACGGCCGTCACACGTGTCGGCAACAGTTCGATACAGCTATATCAGGGAGTTTTTCAGAATGGCGTGTGTTGCGCAACGGCCGAGACAGTGATTGTTTGCGTTGACGATATCACCCAAAAACCGATCAGGTTACCGGACGCTGCCAGACAAATCCTCGCTAGGCTTTGACCCGCTGTGCTGTTGGATTTACAAGCTTGTAATACCCTGTACCAATCCTAGCGCTATGGCTACCTGTACCAGTTCCGCAAACGAATCTACTTTCATTTTTGCGGTCATATTAGCCCGGTGGCCTTCCACTGTTTTTCTGTTAATACCGAGTTCATCCGCCGCTTCCTGGTTAGACAACCCCTTAACGATCAACTCCAGTACCTGACGCTCTCTTCGAGTCAACCGGTCGTAACAGTCTCTTATACGCGACTGGGAGCGGCGATAAACAGAACGAGCCCGATCTTTTTCCAATGCATTATGCACATGATCAATCAGGGTTTGGTCATCAAATGGCTTTTCAATAAATGTAATGGCTCCCTGGGTCAGGGCGGTCACTGCCATATCCACATTACCGTGGGCCGAAATCATGATTACCGGCAGCTCAATATTGTATTCCGGCAGTTTTTTCTGGGCATTAATACCGCTCAAGCCGGGCATCCGCACATCCATTACAATACAACCACTGGCGCCAACATCGAAAGTTTCAAAGAACGTCATGGCATTCTCGTAGGTCTGAACATTGAGCCCTACAGACTCCAGCAACCACTTCAATGAATCTCTAACGTCGGTGTCATCATCAATTACGAAAACTGTTTGTGCGTCGTTATTTGAGGTCATGAATAATCAGTCAGCAATATTGAGAGTAAATGAAAAACGTGCGCCGCCAGTATGGAGGTTTTCCGCCCAGAGCTCGCCACCAAGATTCTCTACCAATGAACGACTGATGGCCAGCCCCATTCCAAGCCCGGTCTCTTTGGTTGAGAAAAAGCGATCAAAAAGACGGGACATATCCACCTCGGAAATACCCCGCCCCTGATCCTCAACTTCCACTCTTAGCTGCCCGCTCTCATGAGGTACGACTCTGACATGCACAATGGCAGCGTCCTCACGATCAGTAGAAGCACTCGCCTCTACAGCATTCACGATCAAGTTCAACACTACCTGCTCCAACTGCACCCGATCACCTTTAACTTCTGGCAAATTCAAATCGGGCTCAAAAACTACGGACACGTTGTGCCTTTCAGCCGTGCTCTCGCAGAAGTTGATCATCTCACCAATCAAATCCGGTAAATTGAGGCGAGTAACGACTGGCTCCTGCTTTCTCGTGAAATCCATCATCCGATGGATGATCTCACCTGCCCTCAACGCCGTACGGATACTTCGAGTAATCGGCAATTCCACATCGCTCCATGAGAGCGTGGACTTGTCCGCAAAGCGTCTCTCGATGCCCCGCAAATAATTCACCATAGCGGAGAGTGGTTGGTTAAGCTCATGGGCCAGGCTTGAAGCCAGCTCCCCCATAGTTACCAACCGGCTGGCGTGATCAATTTCAGCCTGATACTGCTTGAGTTGGTCTTCGGCGGCCTTTTTCTCGGTAAGATCGTGAGCGACCAGTGAAAAATACTCGATATCCCCATGCAAGGATCGGTGAGCCAGGAGCTCTAGCATGACCGGTATGCGAGACGCATTCAGGTTTTGCATCGTTAGCTCTCCACGCCAACTTCCTGTTTCCTCTGCTGCTGGAAAGCCTTCATCCATCAACGTGGCAAGGCCCTTTTCGGTCACAAGCCACGAGAGCGGAAATGAGCTGTAATCCGTGCACTCCATTTCAAGAGCCTTCCGGGCAGCTTCATTCAGGTGCGAAACGGTAAAATCCAGATTCGCAAATATAACCAGGTCCTGAGTGCTCTCCAGCACCCGCGCCAAACGGCGGCTTGCTTTATCTGCCATGATCCGGTGGGTTGCATCCCGAGACACCACCAGTATTTCCCGAATATCGTTGGTCTCCGGGTCTCGGATGGTCCGGCTGGTACTTTCCAACCAGATGTAGTGTCCATCTTTACAGCGAAAGCGATAGGTATGAGTGTACAAACCCCGATCATAACTTACCGTGGGTGCCCGTAAGCGGAAGTCTTCAACATCATCCGGGTGGTAGAGATCGTATGCCGAGATCCCAACAATTTCTTCTACCGTGTAGCCCAGCAAATGCGTAACCGCGGGAGAGGCATATATAAACAGCCAGTCTTCCGGTGTGTGGCGCGAAATCATGTCTGTAGACTGCTCAGCCATCTCCGCCAGCAAACGGTTGCGCTCAGCGTCGTCAGTCAGGGCGGTAAGCCCCTCTTCCGGGGTGCGATTTTTCATGGGGTACGTTTTTTCATGGGTAACGGGTTCTCGGAACTCGGGTTGCCTTGTCGAACCCTATTCTGACTGTCTCCGGGGCCCTTAGCCACACTGCATCAGGGCCCCGTGACTTACTAGCGCAGGAACTCTTTACTGAAGGTCTTGAATTGAGCCGCATCAGAACGCCGTATCCACTCGAAACCGACCATTTCTTTTGTGACAATTCTGGCTCCGGCTTGCTCCATCCGGCGTAGGGCTACTTCGGTGTCGTATGGGTTGCGGGCCGAAATGGCATCCGCTACCACAAATACCTCCAACCCCTTCTCAAGCAACCTGATCGCCGACTGCATCACGCAAGCTTGAGATTCCATGCCGCACAAAACAACCTGTTTGCGATCGTGCGTTTGAAAGGCATTTTCGAACCCGGGGTCATCAATGCAAGAAAAGTGAGCTTTGCCGTATATATTGGCCGGGCCCACCAGTTCACGCAAACCTTCTTCAGTAGGCCCCAGTCCATCGGGGTATTGCTCTGAGCCCACCACCGGCACGTCCATCAGTTTTGCCAGACGAACCAACCAACTGCAGTTATTCACCAGCTTATCAGCTTCATGCACGCCACCTAACAGCCGGGCCTGAACATCAATCACGGCAACGATGGACTTCTCTTTATCCATTAACATAACAGTCTCCAGATTTAGGCCGGTCGGCGATCGACCATATTGGTGGCGACACCTTCCGCAACAACTTTCTCTCCCACCTTGCAGATGGTTTCCAACTTCACTCGGCGGCGCTCTTCGTTTATCTCAATAACTTTTGCAGACGCAACCACCGTATCGCCAATATGAACCGGCGCTTTAAACTTGATTTGCTGATCTATATAGATCGCACCCGGGCCAGGCAAGCGCGTGCCCAATACGGCGGAAATCAGCGCGGCACTGAACATGCCGTGAACGATCCGCTCTTTAAACGGCGTGGTCTTCGCATACTCGGCATTTATATGTACCGGGTTGTCGTCACCACTAATACCTGCGAACAACACCACATCAGCTTCCGTAATAGTCTTGGCGTAGAACGCCTCCATTCCAACTTCCAGATCTTCCAGATAGTAACCGTGTAATTCTTGCATTGTGCTTCCTCATATTGAACCATTCGACCACTACATTACTGGTTTATATGCACCAAACCAAGTACTTTTACTTGGTTTTTTCAAAATGCTCTGGTAGCCTTCCCTCTTCAATAAAGACAACACCGCTTTGTACCAAGGGAGTCGAGGTTATGCAGAGGCAACCCGTAAGCATTTTTGAAAGGGCCTTCAAGAAGCTGGTTTCAGGCGGACTGGAATCCGTAGGCCGTCGTGGCTCAGACATCCTGAGCATTGCGGAAGACCTCCCGGAAGCTGATATTGCTATCGTTAAGGAGTGGATAGACGACTGCCTCTCCGAGAATGGCGGTCAGGTAGAAGCTCGCAAACGGGCAGCCTTGTTGGGCCGCGCCTATCTGAAACTGACCACAACAGGAAGAACTCGCTTTCTGGGTTTGCTTGCAGAGCATTACGGCGTTAACGAGATGACCGTAGAGAGTGCTATCGATCAATGGCACAACGCCAAGCCCAACGAAAAAACAGAAGCCGCGCAATCCTTACGCAAGGCTCTGATACCAAGCCGAACGGCGCTTCTGAAGCAATTCAATGGGGTACCTTCCGGCGTCAAATTCCTGGTAGATATGCGGGAGGAGCTGCTCAGGCTGCGCAAAGATTATCCGCAACTGAGGCCACTGGAAACGGATCTACGCGATTTGCTGGCCACCTGGTTCGACATCGGCTTGCTCCAACTGGAAGAGATCAGCTGGAACTCCAGCGGCGCAATGCTCGAAAAGCTAATCGCATATGAAGCTGTACACGCCATCAAGAGCTGGAGCGACCTCAAAAACCGACTGGATTTCGATCGCCGCTGTTTCGCCTTTATTCATCCCAATATGCCAGACGAACCACTGATTTTTGTAGAGGTGGCTTTGGTGAATGGTCTTGCCGACAACGTTCAAAGGCTTCTGGACGAGCACGCGCCAACTGAGGACATCGACAAAGCCGACACTGCCATTTTCTACTCAATTTCCAACGCCCAACAAGGCTTGGCGGGCATCAGCTTCGGTAACTTCCTGATCAAGCAAGTGGTCAGCAAGCTACAGGTCGAGTTCCCTCAGCTTAAGCAGTTCGCCACTTTGTCACCTATTCCCGGTTTCCGCCGCTGGCTTGAAAACACTCCAGCCGACCAGCTCATGCAGCTACCTGGCGGTGAGCAGTGGCTCAGCACGCCGCCGCCACGTGATCCAGTGCTGGCAAGCAAGGAGGACACCACCGGCACCCAACAAGAAGCCATCATGAAACTTGCTGCTGCCTATCTGAGCTCGACCAAGCCCGGCACATCACGTGCAAACGATCCCGTAGCGAACTTTCATCTGAGCAATGGCGCCCAGCTCGCGCGGCTCAACTGGATGGCTGACACCTCGGATAAAGGTCTGAAGCAGTCAGCCGGATTGATGGTGAACTATCTGTATGAGCTCCCGAAAATCGTACAACGCAGCAATCAGTACACCTCACAGGGAATCATTTCCCAGTCATCGAATATCAAGAAACTTTTGAGATAAACCACCCGTAAACGTAAGGAGAACACCATGACTAATCGTATCGCAGTTGTTACCGGAGCCGCCGGTGGTCTGGGTACCGCCATGTGTAAAGCGCTAGCAGCTCAGGGCCGCAAAGTGGTGGGCACTCACCTACCCGGTGAAGAGTTCACGGCAAAGGCAAAAGACTGGCAGGCCAGCCTGCGTGAAGACGGTGTTGATGTGGCTATTTACCCGCTGGATGTAACTGACTTTGAAGGCTGTAAAGCATTCGTCGCTGCTGTCGAGCAGGATCTGGGCCCCATCGACATTCTGGTCAACAACGCCGGTATCACTAACGACGCGCCTCTAAAGAGAATGCAGCCAGAGCAGTGGAATCAGGTCATCAATGTGAACCTGACCTCCATGTTCAACATGTGCCAGCAAGTGTTCGAAAACATGTGCGAGCGCGGCTTTGGACGTATCGTCAACATTTCGTCTCTGAACGGTGAGAAAGGCCAGTTTGGCCAGAGCAACTATGCCGCCACCAAAGCAGGCATTTACGGATTTACCAAGTCGATTGCCCAGGAAGGCGCCAGAAAGGGTGTAACAGCCAACTCGGTTTCCCCTGGCTATATCGATACCCCGATGGTTCGCCAGGTGCCTGAAAAAGTGCTGAACAACATTGTTGCGGGAATTCCTGTTGGCCACCTTGGCAAGCCTGAAGACATCGCAAGGGCCGTCGCTTATCTGACAGCTGATGAAGCAAGCTTCGTGACCGGCACCAACATGTCGGTCAACGGCGGCCAGTACATGAGCTAAGGGAGCACACCATGACAGCGTTCAGAGCACCCACCCGCGAGATGGCGTTCACCCTGCAGAACGTCGCAGGGTTTTCAGAAATGGCCAAAGCCTGCGGTTATGAAGACGCCTCCGAGGATGTCGTTGCAGCCATTCTTGAAGAAGCCGCGCGTTTTGCCGGTTCCGTCATCGCGCCAACCAACGTCACCGGAGACCAAACCGGTGTGCGCCTGGATTCGAACCACAATGTGGTCACGCCTGACGGCTTCCGTGAAGCGTACCAGCAGTATGCCGAGAGTGGTTGGGCCAGCCTGCAGTTTGACCCGGAGTTTGGTGGCCAAGGCTTGCCTTTCTCGCTGGCCATTCCTGTGCAGGAAATGTGGCACGCCGCAAACATGGCGTGGGGGCTCTGTCCGTTGTTGTCTCAGGGCGCGGTTGAAGCGCTTTCAGAGAATGCCAGCGATCTGCTGAAACAACAGATGCTGCCGAAAATGATTTCCGGGCAATGGACCGGAACCATGAACCTTACCGAACCCCAGTCTGGCTCGGATTTATCGGGCATTCGGACTCAGGCCCGTCCGGATGGCGATGTTTACCGGATAAAAGGTCAAAAGATTTTCATCACTTGGGGTGAGCACGACATGGCGGAGAACATAATCCACCTTGTGCTTGCTCGCCTGCCTGATGCCCCTCCAGGGGTGAAAGGCATCTCACTGTTTGCCGTACCCAAATATCTCCCGAATGCTTCCGGAGAGCCCGGCGAAAGAAACGACTGCCAGGCGGTCTCGCTGGAACACAAACTCGGCATCCACGCCAGCCCCACCTGCGTAATGAGTTTTGGCGACAATGAAGGCGCCATCGGTTATTTGGTGGGCGAGGAAAATCGTGGTTTGGCCTGCATGTTCACAATGATGAATAACGCCCGCCTGACCGTTGGTTTGCAAGGCGTGTCCATTTCCGAGCGCGCTTATCAGCAAGCGCGGGACTATACCCTGGAGCGCACTCAGGGTACGGCGCCGGGCGAACAAGGTGTGTCACCTATCATCAAGCACCCGGACGTGCGCCGAATGCTGATGATCATGAGAACCTTGACCGAAGCAGCGCGCGGACTCGCCTACACCGGCTGTGTGGCCGTCGATTACGCCAATGCGGAGAACCTGCCAGATGACATCAGGGCTCGTTATAAGCGTCGAGTTGACCTGCTCACCCCACTGGTGAAGGGTTGGTGCACAGAAATCGCCCAGGAAGTAACCTCTCTGGGCATCCAGTGCTATGGCGGCATGGGATTTATCGAAGAGACAGGCGCTGCACAGCACTATCGTGATGCCCGCATTCTGCCGATTTATGAAGGTACCAATGGCATTCAGGCACTGGACCTGATTGGCCGGAAAACAGTTCGTGATCAGGGCCGGGCTATGGCTGAGTTGATTGACGACATGCGCCCTCTCACTGGCCCTCTGCAAAGCAATTATGTGCTGACAGCCGCGCGCCAGGCTAAATTTGACCAAGCACTGGCCTGCCTTGAAGATGCGACCAGAGTGGTGCTGGAGCGGAGTGATGATGACCAGTTTACTGGTGCCGTTGCCTTCGACTACCTTATGCTGAGCTCCACAGTGACCGCAGGTTGGTTGATGTTAAAAGCTGCCACTGCCGCAGCCAACGATCATGCTGAACAAGGTACATTTGCGGCCAACAAGTTGGCGACAACCAACTTTTTCATTGATTATATTTTGCCGCGCTGTTCAGCGCACCTGAGCGCGATACGATCCGGCGACGACGCCATTATGGCGCTGCCGGAGACAGAGTTTTAATTCAGTCAGGAGCCAAAGCCTCATGTACATCAACGGAGAATGGTTAACCGGGCGCCCTGAGCTCTCGGTGGCGAACCCGGCAACGGGCGAGATCATCGGGCATGTGCCCAACTGCACGGACCAGGACATCGAGACGGCCATCGCGGCCGCAGATTGTGCCTTTAAGGAATGGAAGAAAACCACCGCTTATTACCGTTCCCAGCTACTTTACCGGGCTTGGGAACTGATGATCCGGCAGAAGCGTGAACTGGCTGAACTGATGACTCGCGAACAGGGAAAACCCCTGAAAGCATCACTCAATGAAGTACAGTACGGCGCAGACTTCCTGCTGTGGTTTGCTGAAGAAGCCAAGCGCATATACGGGCAAAGCATACCTTCTGCCCGCGAAAACCAGCGCTTTCTTGTTCAGAAGTCTCCAGTCGGTGTAGTTGGTGCAATTACGCCCTGGAACTACCCTATTTCCATGATTACCCGCAAGCTTGCACCTGCGTTAGCGGCCGGCTGCACCGTAATCCTGAAACCTGCTGAAAGCACCCCTTTGTGCGCCAAGGCCATGATGGAGATTTTCGCCGAAGCAGGCTTTCCGCCCGGTGTTGTCAATATGCTCACCGTGCAGGACCCATCTCGGGTAGGCGATGCTTTTTGCACAGACCCAAGAGTCCGCAAACTGACCTTCACAGGCTCCACCCCGGTTGGCAAAAAGCTGAACGGGCTGGCAGCAGCAAACATGAAGCGAGTGTCTATGGAACTTGGCGGCCATGCGCCTGCCATTGTATTCCCCGATGCCGATCCCGTTCACGCTGCCAAAGGGCTGTCTCTGGTAAAATTCCTTAATACCGGCCAGGCCTGCATTAGCCCTAACCGGATATTTGTGCACGAAGACCACCTGAAACCTTTTATTGCAGAGCTGACCAGTCGGGCAAATCGTCTGATAGCCGGTAATGGCATGTCAGAAGGCATTGGCGTCGGCCCGTTAATCAATGAACAGGCCCTCCAAAAAGTCGATAGCCAGGTTCAAGACGCAGTTGCTCAGGGAGCAAAGGTAGAAACCGGGGGGCAACGCTTGACAGAAAATGGCCTCTCAAACGGTTACTTCTACGCGCCAACCGTACTCTCCGGCGTAACCCCGGCAATGAAAATCTACCGGGAAGAGACCTTTGGCCCGGTCGCTCCTGTTATCACCTATCGCTCAGAAGATGATGTGATTGCTATGGCCAACGACACCGAGTTTGGATTGGCGGCTTACATCTACAGCAACAACATGGCGACAGCTATGCGCGCATTTGAGGCTCTGGATTTCGGCATTATTGGCATTAATGACATCAACCCAACCAGCGCAGCGGCCCCCTTTGGCGGCATGAAAAATAGCGGTCTTGGCCGGGAGGGTGCCCAAGAGGGCATTGAAGAATATCTGGAAACAAAGCTGGGGGGGGTCGCGATCTGATTAACCGCTTCAATCTTGAGCACCCAACATGACGGAGGGCATTTTGAAAACAAGCAGGATGGAAATAGCACTCCCGTCCTGCTTGCACACTGATGCCACAAAGCGTTTGCCGCTTTCTGGCATTCTGCTAACGCACTGCTGTCTTATTTCTCCACAAATGCCCGTTCAATCACGTAGTGACCTAAATCGCCACCCCGAGCTTCCTTGAAACCCATTTCATCAAGAATGGAGCAGGTGTCCTTAAGCATGCTTGGACTTCCACAAATCATGAACCGATCATCTTCAAGGTTCAGCTCGGACAAGCCAAACTCACTGGTTATCTTGCCGCTCTGCATAGCACGGGTAAGCCTGCCCTCATTGCGGAAAGGCTCACGGGTAACCGTTGGGTAGTATTCCAGCTTACCTTTAACCATCTCACCAAAGAACTCGTTTTCCGGAAGCGCTTCAATTTCCTGCTGATATGCAAGCTCTGACACATATCTCACGCCGTGGGTCAGGATTACCTTGTCAAACGCTTCGTAAATCTCAGGATCTTTGATGATGCTCATGAATGGCGCAAGCCCGGTACCTGTGCTGATCAGCCAGAGATTTTTTCCCGGTAACAGATTGTCAAGGACCAGGGTTCCCGTAGGCTTACGGCTAACGAGAATCTCATCACCCACCTGAATTTTCTGCAGGCGGGATGTCAACGGGCCGTCCTGAACCTTGATTGAGAAGAACTCCAGCTCCTCTTCATAGTTCGCACTGGCAATGCTGTAGGCGCGCATTAAAGGCTTGCCTTCAGACTCCAGACCAATCATCACAAAATGGCCGTTCTTGAAACGAAACCCGGGATCGCGACTGGTTTTGAAGCTAAACAGGGTGTCGTTCCAGTGATGTACACTGGTTACTGTTTCTTTTATCAGGTTACTCATTAAAGCCCCTTACCCGTTTGATTCGCTATCGGCGGAGAATGTAAAAATAGGAATTGCCTAAAGCCTAACCCACCATTAACCTATCGATGAAATGGGATATTCCCATAACCCTATTCGGTTACATCGATTTAGAGCGCTTTGTTATGAAATACAGTTTCAGGCAACTTGAAGTCTTCCTGGCTGCTGCACACTTTCAGAACATTACCCGGGCCGCGGAATCGCTGGCGATGTCTCAATCTGCTGCCAGCAGTGCGCTCAAGGAGCTGGAAAGCCAGTTCGACATCCAGCTGTTCGACCGCGTTGGCAAACGCCTGCAACTGAATGAGCTCGGGCGACTCTATCGACCAAAAGTAGAAGCTGTTCTCGCTCAGGCAACAGAGCTGGAACAAGCTTTCAGCAAAAACTCTGAAATAGGCGCTCTTAAAGTTGGAGCCACCTTAACTATAGGTAACTATCTGGCCGTTGGCGTTATGGCCCAATACATGAATACCCCTACCCGGCCCCGGGTTGCGCTGGAAGTAGCCAACACCAGCACGATCGTGCGCAGGGTCAAGGATTTCGAACTGGACATCGGCCTCATTGAAGGCGAGTTGCAATCTTCTGAGCTTGAAGTTTTGCCCTGGCGCGGAGACCAACTGGTTGTGTTCTGCTCACCAACCCACCCGCTCGCCAAAAAAGAGGCGCTGACCGACGACGATCTTAGAGGCGCTACCTGGATCATGAGAGAACAAGGCTCCGGGACCCGGCAGAGTTTTGAGCGTGGAATGCATGGCCTGTTGCCAGATATGAACGTGCTGCTCGAACTGGAGCACACAGAAGCGATCAAGCGTGCTGTGGAGGCCGACCTGGGCATAGGTTGCCTGTCGGAGGTGGTTCTGGAAGATGCCTTCAGGCGCGGTAGCCTGGTGCCCTTGAAAACACCCGAGCACCGAAGCTTTGAACGACAGTTCTACTTCATCCTGCACAAACAGAAGTACCGCAGCGCCGGTATCGATGCCTGGATCAAGTTGTGCCGCGCGCTGACCTGATTTTCAGGCTATGGGCCCACTGTGGAACCGAAACTCTGTATCCGGCTCGAGTATGAGTTGCTTTTCAATCGCGATGAAATCCGCAAGCCGCTCATCAACGGGGCCCTTATTGGCCTGCACGGCAAGTGCCAGGTAATCCCTGTAGTGGCGCGCTTCTGACTTGAGCAAGCTGCCATAAAAATCTGCAAGCTCATCATCAAGAAACGGTACCAGTGCCGCAAAGCGCTCGCATGAGCGGGCTTCGATGATAGCGCCCACAATCATCACATCCACCAGCCGCCCCGGATCATCCGTGCGCACCTCTTTACGCAGACCGGCGGCATAGCGCGCAGGAGTAAGGTGGCAGTATGCGATGCTGCGTTTATCAATAATGGCCAGAACCTGTTCGAAATGACGCAACTCTTCTCTGGCCAGTCGGGACATTTTGTTGAGTAAGTCGCTGTTGTCCACATAGCGATACATAAGGCTTAGCGCCGTTGATGCGGCCTTTTTCTCGCAATGGGCGTGATCAATCAGCATCAGGTCCTGATTGGCTAATGCGTTATCAATCCACTGTTTGGGTGTAACACAGGGCAGAAAATCGTGAATATCCTGCAGGGCTTTGGTTATGGAATCAGTTTTCTGGGTCATGGTAAGCAACAGCATCAATTCAAAGGGTGGGCGATTATAGCGCAGCTATCAGTGTTCTCCGACCTCTGGCCAGCTTAACTTTATAGGTGCTTTCCTATAGAATACAGCGCCAACTTAAAGTCCATCCGCCATAAAACTCCCGCCAGGCGTGTGCTAAAGGCGCGGGACATACCAACTGATGAGGGTTCAAATCGTGTTAGAAGCCTACCGTGAACACGTTGCAGAACGTGCGGCTCTGAATATTCCCCCCAAGCCACTGAACGCTGAACAGACAGCGGCTCTGGTTGAGTTGCTGAAAAATCCGCCCGCAGGCGAAGAAGAAACCCTGGTTGACCTGCTGGAAAACCGCATTCCACCGGGCGTAGATGAAGCCGCATACGTAAAAGCTGCGTTCCTGACCGCCATTGTTAAAGGCGACGCCGAATCTCCCCTGCTGGACAAGCCCAAAGCCGTTCAACTGCTGGGCATGATGCAAGGCGGCTACAACATTGAAACTCTGGTAGACCTGCTCGACGACAGCGATCTGGCCGAACTGGCTGGCGAACAGCTGAAGCACACTCTGCTGATGTTTGACGCATTCAACGACGTTAAAGACAAAATGGATGCAGGCAATCCCGTGGCCAAGTCTGTTGTTGAGTCCTGGGCCAACGCTGAGTGGTTCACCAAGAAAGACAAGGTTCCTGAAAGCACCAAGATGGTGGTTTTCAAGGTTACCGGCGAAACCAACACTGACGACCTGTCTCCTGCACCGGATGCATGGTCACGCCCTGACATCCCGCTGCATGCCCGCGCTGCCTATAAAATGGAACGCGATGGCCTGAAGCCGGAAGAGCCTGGCGTAACTGGCCCAATGAGCCAGATTGACGAAATCAAGGCCAAAGGTTTCCCTGTTGCATTTGTTGGCGACGTGGTTGGTACCGGTTCCTCACGTAAGTCTGCCACCAACTCTGTACTTTGGTTCTTCGGTGACGACATCCCGGGCGTTCCCAACAAGCGCGCTGGCGGTGTATGTATCGGTAACAAGGTTGCCCCGATCTTCTTCAACACCATGGAAGATGCCGGCGCTTTGGTATTCGAAGCACCCGTAGACAACATGAACATGGGCGACGTTATCGAAATCCGCCCATACGAAGGCAAGATCCTGAACGAAGCTGGCGAGACCATCTCCGAGTTCAAGTTCAAGTCTGACGTTATTCTGGACGAAGTTCAGGCTGGCGGCCGTATCCCGCTGATCATCGGCCGTGGTTTGACTGCCAAGGCACGTACTGCTCTGGGTCTGGGCGCGACTGATCTGTTCCGTCTGCCTAACGATCCTGCTGCTGGCACCAAGGGCTTCACCCTGGGTCAGAAGATGGTTGGTAAGGCGTGCGGACTGGAAGAAGGCCAAGGCGTTCGCCCTGGCACCTACTGTGAGCCTCACATGACTACTGTGGGATCTCAGGACACCACTGGTCCTATGACCCGTGACGAACTGAAGGATTTGGCTTGCCTGGGCTTCCAGGCTGATCTGGTTATGCAGTCTTTCTGTCACACTGCGGCTTACCCAAAGCCGGTTGACGTTGAAATGCAGCACACCATGCCAGACTTTATCCGCAACCGCGGTGGTGTATCCCTGCGCCCAGGCGACGGTATCATCCATTCCTGGTTGAACCGCATGCTGCTGCCTGACACTGTTGGTACTGGTGGTGACTCTCACACCCGTTTCCCGATGGGCATCTCCTTCCCGGCCGGTTCTGGTCTGGTTGCGTTTGCTGCGGCTACCGGTGTTATGCCACTGGACATGCCTGAGTCTGTTCTGGTTCGCTTCAAAGGCCAAATGCAGCCAGGTATCACCCTGCGCGATCTGGTACACGCTATTCCGCTGTACGGCATCAAGCAAGGCATGCTGACTGTTGAGAAGAAAGGCAAGATCAACGAATTCTCTGGTCGTATCCTGGAAATCGAAGGTCTTGAGCACCTGACGGTAGAGCAAGCCTTCGAACTGTCTGACGCTTCTGCTGAGCGCTCTGCTGCTGGTTGTACTATCAACCTGTCTGAAGAGTCTGTTGCTGAGTACCTGCGCTCTAACATCACCATGCTGCGCTGGATGATTGCTGAAGGTTACGGCGATGCCCGTACTCTGGAGCGTCGTGCCCAGCAGATGGAAGCATGGCTGGCTGATCCTAAGCTGATGCGTGCTGACAAAGACGCTGAGTACGCTCACGTCGTTGAAATCGATCTGGCTGACATCAAAGAGCCAATCGTTTGCTGCCCGAACGATCCTGACGATGCCAGGTTCCTGTCCGAAGTGGCCGGCGACAAGGTAGACGAAGTGTTCATCGGTTCTTGCATGACCAACATCGGCCACTTCCGTGCCGCTGGTAAACTGCTTGAGCAACACAAAGGCGGTCTGAACACCCGTCTGTGGATGTCTCCACCTACCAAGATGGATCAGGCGCAGTTGATGGAAGAAGGTTACTTCAACATCTACGGTACCGCCGGTGTTCGCACCGAGATGCCGGGCTGCTCCCTGTGCATGGGCAACCAGGCGCGTGTAGCTCCCAAGTCTACCGTTCTGTCTACCTCTACCCGTAACTTCCCGAACCGTTTGGGTGATGGTGCCAACGTGTACCTGACCTCTGCGGAACTGGCGGCTGTGGGCGCGATTCTGGGTAAACTTCCAACTCCTGAGGAGTACATGGAATACGCCAAGGATCTGGACAGCATGTCTGCAGAGATCTACAAGTATCTGAACTTTGATCAGATGGAGAACTACACCAAGAAGGCTGCAGAAGCGACTGTCGCTTAAGCATTAAGCTTCAAGGTTTAGATCTACGAAAACGCCAACCCTCGGGTTGGCGTTTTTTTTGTGGATGCTGAAAAGTAACGCGGGTTATCGCAGCAGGAGTATCTTGCCTATGGCGAGCCCGGATTCAAGACGACGATGGGCATCACCCACATTGGTAAACGAGTACCGCTCCTTGTCGAGCAGCGGCTGTAGCGCTCCCTGTTCCAACATATCGCTCATGGCGGAAACAAGACGCGGCTGATCATCCATTCCAATTCCATGCAGCAAGGGAATAGAACGAAAAATCACATGTAGCGTCAGGCCTTTGGCATGCATCAGGCTTAGATCATGGGTGGAGCGAGTATTAATGGAACAGAGACGCCCCGAAATTGCAGTTGCCTCGATTGCCCGATCCACGTTCTCTCTACCCACAGTATCGAAGACCAGGCTGAAACCCCGCCCCTGAGTCAACCGCTGCTTGTAACCCTCTACAGACTCTTCACGGTAAAGAATAATGTCGTCAGCACCCAGCTTCTTTGCCAACGCAGCTTTTTCCGGGGTAGATACAGTTGTAGCCACTCGCGCCCCAAAGTGCTTGGCGATCTGAATGGCAACATGCCCCACCCCACCCGTGCCAGCATGAATCAGCACATGCTCGCCAGCCTGGATTTGCGCTCGTTCAACAAGGGCTGCCCAAGCGGTCAAAAACACTAGCGGTACTGCAGCACACTCAGCCAGAGGCAATTTCATAGCTGGCGTGCGCTTTGCGAGCAACCGGGCATCGGCCACCATGAAGTCTGCGAGTGCGCCAGGCCAGCCCTTAGTTCCACCTGCGCACCCAAATACCTCATCACCCACAGCAAAAGAGGACACTCCCGGGCCAATTTTGTCTATAACACCAGACACATCACCGTTCAGGATTGCCGGCATCTCAGGCCCGGCCTTTACAAACCCTGAGCGTATTTTGGTTTCAATAGGGTTAATACTGGAAGCCACCACCTTGATTCGAACCTGCCCAGCCGACGGTTCAGGCGCCTCCACTTCCCGTTCGACAAACACCTCGGGGCCGCCAAACTGCTCGATAACCATCGCCTTCATTGCTCTATCTCCTACCGCCAGAGTGTGATCAGTAAACAATCAACCGGATCAGAATCGCCGCTGCCATCACAAGGGTAATCCACTTCACCCATTTAGCGCCCTCATTGCTCAGATTCACCTTAACGGCTACAAATGCCCCAGTAATATTGCCTAGTCCCAGAACCAACCCCATACTCCAGCGTACTTGCCCGTTAAAGGCGAAAATCATCAATGCGGGAACCGTGTAAAGCAGAATAATAGACACCTTGAAAACATTGACCTGGCGTAGATCAATGCGCAGCAACCGATATAAAACCACTATAAACAGAGCCCCTACACCCACCTGAATAAAGCCGCCATATACACCAATCAGAAACATAGCCATGTAAATCACAGGGCCAAGCCTGTTTACAGTCAGCGGGTTGGTTTCCAGCCGGGGTTGAGGCAACAGCATGAATGCCGAAGCGAAAATCATGGCAAGAATCAGCACCCATTCGAATATCACGTCTGGCACCCATGTTGCTACCCAGGCACCCAGTAGAGATCCAAGAACCGCCGGTACTGCAAGGTGCAAGCTAACACGGAGATTACCGTGACCCATGCGGCGAAAGCCTGCCACAGCGGTTGTGCTTTGCAGAACGATTGCTACCCGGTTGGTACCATTTGCAACCTGAGGAGGAAGCCCAAGAAACATCAGCAACGGCAACGTAAGCATTGACCCGCCTGCCGAAAGCACATTGATGAACCCGGCAATACCGCCTAGTGCCAGTAATGCAATAACGTCTGTGATGCTCATGCAGCGTTCGCACTTCCTTCGTTATTGCCCGAGTGATTGCCGCTGAGTCGTTTTCCATAACGACTGCTCCACACCAGAACCGAGATAAATATGATTAGCCCTGCTCCATCGATCAGTAACTGCCCATGAGGCCAAAGCATCAAGGCACCAAGCGGAAACATCAACGCGCGAACCAGCAGATTAAGCTTGTGCTCCAAGAAGCCTTCGAGACCGGCAATAATGGCGTAGATGCCGAACAAGGCAAAACAGAATACCTGGATCATCTCGGTAAAATCGCCGGTAATCAGTGGTGAGTAGGCAAACAGAAGCGGCACAATGTAAAGCCCCTTTGCCAGCTTCCAGGCAGTAAACCCGGTGCGCATCTGTGGCGTTCCGGCAATAGCAGCAGCAGCAAAAGCTGTAAGGCAAACCGGAGGTGTAACGTTGGAATCCTGGGAAAGCCAGAAGATGACCATGTGCGCAGCCACCAGCAGCATGGAAAGTGTTTCCGGCGATAAAGCCTGCTCAAGGAGTTGGCTACTGAAGGTATCCGGCACCAGTGCGAGCATCTGTTTCGCAGTCGTGACATCCATAGGCCCATCCAGCAAAGGCAGCTTATCTGGTGCGGCAAGCATGAAGATTGCTTTAGCCTGTTCAGGAAGGTTTCCGCTTACCATCAACTCCAGCAGCTGACTTTGAGCGATCAGGCTGTATATTGCCGGTGCCGAGAGCGTGGCAAGAACAATGTACGCTGCCGTTACGGGTAACCCCATCCCCAGTATCAGCGAGGCCAGCGCCACCAGAAGTATAGTTATCAACAGGCTCCCGCCTGCCCAATTGGTAATCATCAACGAAAACGTATTGCCGATGCCGGTGGTTGAAACGACCATCACAATGAGGCCGACTGTAATCAGGAGAATTGCAGTGGTAGTGATGTTCCGTGTACCCATCGCCAACGCATCGAGAATATCCCTTAATCCCATGGGACTCTTCGACAGCAAGGAGGCGACGATAACCGACAATATCGCTATACCTGCAGCATAAGTTGGCGTAAAGCCGTAAACCAGCGCAGCCACTAGAACGACCAGTGGCAAAAGAAAATGCCAGCCACCTTTCAAGACCTCCTTTAGCGCAGGCGCAGCAGCATCTTCCAGTTTGTCAGCATGGCTGCGCTTGGCCTCGATACGCACAAACATGGCCACCGAGATAAAATAAAGAAGCGCCGGGAGTGCAGCAACTGCAATGATGGTGAGATAGGAAACCTGGGTGTAGGAAGCCATGATAAAAGCACCTGCACCCATCACAGGCGGCATCAGTTGCCCACCGGTTGAAGCGGCTGCTTCAACACCAGCAGCAAAACGCGCGGGAAAGCCGGCTTTGCGCATCAAGGGGATGGTAATGACGCCTGTAGAAACCGTATTGGCAACACTGGATCCTGAGACTGAGCCCATGAGACCAGAGGCGAATACTGCCACAAACCCAGGACCACCCACGAAACGCCCTGCCGCACAGCGGGCCAATTCGATAATAAAGTCCCCTGCCCCGGATTTCACCAGAAAGGCACCGAACAAAATGAACATGAATACGTAGGTCCATGAAATCCGGGCGATGGAACCCAGCATTCCCTGGCCGCCGATATATGAGCGATACAGAACAGTCTCCCAGGAAAGCCCGGGGAAATTAAAGATGCCATCAACATATTGGCCCCACCAAGCTACGTAGGTCAGAGCAACAATACACAGCACGGGAATAAACCAGCCAACCGTGCGCCGCGCCAACTCAAGTATCAATGCCACCGACACGACTGAGAAAACCCAGTCGCCGGTAGAGAAATTGAATCCCCGTTGGTACAGATCGTCTTCAAAGAAAATCAGGTAGAAAGCACAGACCAGCGCAGTAAGCCCCAGCAGAATATCGCCTCCAAGTGCCAGCCTCTTGCCGCCAACTGTTCGGGCTTTGAACATAGGCGTGGTCAAAGTGCAGATCAACCCGAAAAGGCCGAAGTGAAGAGCAGAACTCCACAGCTCAGAAAGGGTCGAAACCGTATTGAAATACAGATGAATCAGCGCCGTGGCGATGGCGAGCCAGAAAATCACTGGCCCAAGCAACCAGTGATCTACTCGCTCACTCGCCTCGCTAACACTTTCATCGCGAACCACAATGACGGTTTCGCCTTCTGTTTTGCCAGTCACCATTACTGAGCGAGCAAGCGTTCAGGAATGGTCAAACCCTGCTCTTTATAGAAACGGGCAGCACCGGGATGAAGTGGCATTGGCAGGCCTGCAATGGCCTTCTCGAGCGCCATAGCTTTCGTTGCCTGATGGATGTTATTCAGGAATGGCAGATTTTCGTAGATAGTTTTCGTAATCTCATAGACATCCTGCTCGGAGACATCATCACGAACTGCCAGGATATTAGGCTGGGCAATGGTATTGATATCCTTAGCCTGCTTGGGATAGGTCCCCGCAGGGATGGTATAAGGTGTCCACAGCTCAAAGTCACTGTTGACCCTGGCAACCTGATCTGGCGTAAAGTTAAGGGTGGTAATTTTGTCACCCATATTGGCATAGGCTCTTGTTACCGCCGCCGCTGGCACACCCGCCGGTATATTCATGCCATCGATATTGCCATTCTGCAGGGCATCTGCACTGGGCCCATAGCCTTGGTATGCGAGGTTTACTTTTTCCAGATCAATGCCAACCTTGCCCAGAATAAAGCGACCAGAACCTTCGGTTCCCGAGTTTCTCGCGCCTATGGAGAAGCTTTCTCCATACAGGTTTTTCATATCTTCGATTGTGCCGGTTTTGGCGATGCCCTTGGTTACTACAAAGTGCTCCACGTTCTGCCATAGCATTGATACTGAACGCAGATCTTTATAAGGCTTGTTAACCGGCCCTGTACCGTTCCAGGCATAAGCTCCGTATAGCCCCTGAAGAATGCCAAACTGGATCTGGTTCTCATCCATAAGCTTCAAGTTCTCAGCGGAACCAGCTGAACTTATGGCAGAAACCGATATGTTAGTCTTGGGTTCAAGCTTCACTTTGATCAGTGTGGAAATCGCAACACCCACGGGATAGTAAGTTCCTCCCGTCGTGGCTGTGCCCATCACATAGTTGCCTTCAGCCTGTACACCACTTGAAACAGACACTACGGCCGCCGCCAGCAGCCCCGAGGCATATCTCAAAACCCTGTTCTTACTCATGGAACGACTCCTGTTTTATCATTATTTTTGCTTCATCCGAGAAATATCACTGAGTAAAGATAGCTTCCCACTCTTGAATCTACCAGTTCGCAGAGGCAAACAGACAATAAAAAAGGGCCCCGGCGGGGCCCCTTTTTGCGTACTTATAATGCCTCACCCAAGAGGTGTTAGCTGTGCTGTTCTGCCTGATACTCATTGGCGTCGGAGGTAGCGAGACTCACTACTACGATAGCAATGAGGGAGGCTGCGAAACCAGGCATGATTTCGTAGACGCCCGGGCCACCCATGAACTCTGAGTTGTAGCCCAGAGATACCCAGATCATTGCCGTACCCGCACCGGCAATCATACCGGCCAGTGCGCCAGCACCATTAGTGCGAGGCCAGACAAGCGCAAGAATGATCAGAGGCCCAAACGCCGAACCGAAGCCCGCCCATGCGTTACCAACCAGGCTCAGAACGTTTGAGTTGGGATCAGAAGCAATAACTGCAGCCACAAGGCCTACAAGCACTACACATACCCGGCCTACGTTTACGCACTCGCGGTCACCAGCCTCTTTGCGCAGGAACAAGCGATAAAAGTCCTCAGTCAGTGACGAAGACGCTACCAAAAGCTGGCTGGAGATGGTGCTCATTACTGCGGCCAACAAAGCTGCATACAGGAAGCCCGTAATTAGCGGGTGGAACAGCAAGTCTGCGAGAATGATGAAGATGGTTTCCGGATCATCAATTTGCATGCCATTACGCACTGCGTAGGCACGACCGAAAATACCAAGGCCAATCGCTCCTATCAGGGAAATAGCCATCCAGGACATACCGATATTTCGAGCAGTCGGCACTTCTTTCACGGAACGGATTGCCATAAAGCGAACAATGATGTGCGGCTGGCCAAAATAGCCCAAGCCCCAGGTTACCGCCGAAAGCCATCCTACAAAGGTCAGCCCTTCTGTCCAGGACAGCAGGGTTGGGTCTACCTCATTCAGCGTGGCTGTCGCCTGGGCAAAGCCGCCACCGCCTTCGCCAAACAGAACCACCGCTGGCATGAGAACCAGCGCAACCATCATGATGCAACCCTGAACAAAGTCGGTCATGCTCACAGCCAGGAACCCGCCAACCACTGTATAAGCAAGTACAACACCCAGCGTTATGACGATACCCACACCGTAATCACCCATGCCGCCAAAATTGAAAATTCCGGCAAATGCACTTTCAAACAGCTTGCCACCTGCTACCAGGCCTGAGGCTGTGTAAACCGAGAAAAACACAACAATAACAATCGCCGCAACGGTTCTTAGTGGCAATGCCTGCGTGGGAAAACGATTGGCCAGAAAAGCCGGAATGGTAAGCGCGTTGCCGTAAGAGACCGTTTGTGAACGCAACCTGGGAGCAACAATAACCCAGTTAAGAAACGCACCTACAAACAGACCAACGCCAATCCATGCCGAAGCAAGACCCGATACGTACATCGCACCGGGGAGACCCAGAAGCAACCATCCGCTCATATCGGAGGCACCAGCCGATAACGCCGCTACCTTTGGGCTGAGTCCCCTGCCACCCAGCATGTAATCTTCTGATGAAGAAGTGGATGTGCGCATCGCAAAAAGGCCAATGCCAATCATCACTGCAAAATAAGCAAATAGACTAATCCAAACACCAATAGCCATGGAATTCCTCCGGTTTAATGAGTCGGACTATATCCGCTCGCAAAGCACAGCTCTGGCGCGAGCGCCTGCCAACTGTGTCGTTCTTCTTGTTTACTGGTATGCCTTACGAATCTGAGCGAAACACCGAATCGCATACTCAGGCTTAACTATAGTTAAGTATTGCCAATTAGCGACCAAACCAAGCAACAGATCGTCAGGATGTGATTTGACGCAACCAGCCTAGTATTACTACGTATTATCGGCTTACAAAATCCTACGATAATTTTGTGGAATTCTACGGGAATGCGGTCATTTCAGATTAAATCAGGCAACGTTATCACGAACTTGCAGTTTTGTAGGGGTGGTTCCCTTATGTTTGCGCAGTGCATTGGTCAATGCACTCTGGGACGAGAAGCCAACCCGGTAGCTGATTTCAGAGACGGAAAGGGGTGTCGAAGCCAGCAGTTTGATGGCTTGATCCAGGCGGGCCTCCAACAAGAACTGGTGAGGCGTAGTTCCCACCACCTCTCGAAATACCTCATGAAACCGGCTCACACTCAAGCAGGCCTCACTGGCCAGATCCTGCACCCTTATTTTCCTGTGCAGGTTTGCCCGAACATAACGGTGCATGGCATCCGGGCTCAGACTGTGGCGGTGCGACGGACCCACCCTCTGATCTACCACTCTGTCAGCCATACAATAGAGAATACTGGCCGCGAGATGGCCATGCATTGCCTGATTTCCGGGTGACCGATCAAACTCGCCGGCCGCAAACTGAACCAATCCCTGCAAACGGCTATCCATGTGAATGGTGCGGGGTTTTTCGAACACACGAACCATGCGCTCATAGTCCGCATGGTTCGGCGTGGAAATAGCAGGGGTTGAGGGATCGAGATTGATGACCATCACATGATTCTGATGATCACCGCAGTAGTCGTGCCTGGCCTCCGTCGGAACGAGGCATGCCTTCCAGGTGTCCAGATGAGATCCGGTACCGTCAACACTCAAGTCTGCCTCACCCTGAACACCTATCACTATCTGGTGATGCTCATGGCGATGCTGGTGAGATGCTATCGGCAGTTTGAGTAGACGGGCATCCAACATAGACGCGACCGGAACCTTCAAGTGAGAATGTGACTCAATTAAAGCAGATCTGATTGGAACTTGCACATAAGTTCGCGGATATGGGCACTAACCTGCTCTAATGAGTCTGCCGCGTTCACAACACTGTAGCGAGATGGCGCAGCTTTGGCGCGAGCCAGGTAGGTATCACGAATACGCTGGAAAAAGGCCACAGCCTCCTGTTCAAAACGGTCCAACTGCCCCCGCTTCCTCGCGCGGGTCATACCGGTTTCAACGGGCGCATCCAATAGAACCACCTGATCCGGGCGCACATCCCCCTGCACCAGGTTTTCCAACAAGGCAATCCGTTCGCTTGGAACACCTCGTCCTCCGCCCTGGTAGGCAAAAGTTGCATCGGTAAAGCGATCACAAAGGACCCACTGCCCCCGCTCAAGAGCTGGAAGAATAAGCGTGTGCAAGTGTTGTGCACGGGCTGCGAACATCAACAACAGTTCAGTGAGCTCGTTTACAGACTCATCCCGCGGCGCCAACAACAACTCACGAATCGACTCAGCCATGGGCGTTCCGCCCGGCTCACGGGTCACAACACAATCAATGCCAAGTTCTTTCAGGGTTTCAGCAGCGTTGGCAATCTGGGTAGACTTGCCCACTCCCTCGGTTCCCTCGAAGGTAATAAACCGGCCACGAACAGTCATTCTTTCTCATCCTTGTCAGGAGCAGGTGAAGACCGGTAATCCGATCGACGATTGAGCTGAAACGCGCGAACTGCCTTCTGGTGTTCCGCCAGTGTATTGGAAAACTTGTGGGTACCATCGCCACGAGCCACAAAATACAGAGCCGTGCCGGAGCCTGGGTGCAGGGATGCATGTATGGCCTCACGACCTGGTAAAGCAATAGGTGTTGGCGGTAATCCATTGATACGATATGTGTTGTAGGGCGTGTGAGTGCGTAGATCCCGGCTTCCAATACGGCCCTTGTACTTGTCGCCCATACCATAAATGACGGTAGGATCCGTCTGTAATCGCATGCCTTTCTGCAGGCGGCGAACGAACACACCCGCCACCTGATCCCGTTCATGGGGCGCGCCGGTCTCCCGCTCTACAATTGAGGCCATAATCAGAGCTTCATAAGCGCTATCGTATGGCAGGCCTTCCGCCCTGCCTTCCCATTCCTCCGCAAGAACGGCCTCCATGCGCCGATACGAACGCTTGAGCAGGTCAAGATCCGATTCACTACTTGTAAACAGGTATGTGTCCGGGAAAAACCGTCCTTCAGGGTGCTCACCCTCTGCACCAACGGCTTCCATAATCTGCGCATCTGACCACTCGGATGTGAGTTTCTTAAGACGATCCGTAGCTGCCAAAGCCGCACGCATGTCCTGGAACGTCCAGCCTTCAATAAATTGAACAGACCAATGTTTGGTATCACCCGCAACCATTTTTTCGAGCATGGCTGTAGCGCTCATGCCGCTGACAAACTCATATTCTCCGGCTTTGATTCTGGCCTTATCCGGATACAGCCGGCCGAACACTCTTACCCACAGGCTATCTTCGACCAACCCGCGAGACTTTAACTGCCTGGCAACATCACTGAATGCTGTGCCAGCCGGAACATCAAACAGCATCGGCTCTTCCATAGCAACGGGTTTGGATAAGGATCCCAGCCCCTGCCAGACCCACAATCCTGTGCCTGCAGCCACGAGCACGGCAGCGCAAATTCCTGCAATTAAAAGTTTCTTGAGCAAATGAATTATTCCAACAATTCGAGAGGATTAAAGATTGTCGCAACTCCGTCATCTACAGGCAAATCCTGGCCTGCAAGCCTGCGTACCGGAACTGCTCCTACAACGCTGTTCAGAAAGAAGAGCCCCTGACAGTGAGAGCCCATAACATCTGCAATGCTCACCGAGCGCTCAAAGACGGTCTCTCCCCGCGCACGCAATCGCTCCAGCATCCACTGTCGCATGATACCGGCTACGGCAAGGCTTTTTAATGGTGGGGTTACCCAGCCATCAGCCACCTTAAGTAGCAAGTTGGTACGAGTACCCTCAACCAGATTACCGGCACTGTCAGCCATAATAACTTCATACACCTCCCCCTCAATTTCTCTGGCAGCCATAACCTGCTCAAGACGGTTCAGGGATTTGATGCCAGTAAGCAGGGGGTTAACGGTAAGCGGTATCCGGGAAAAGTCAGCGATAACGCCTGAGCTTGCCGGCAGCGCAGGCATTGGGCCAGCAGACACCATAAGGTTAGGCCGAATTCCGGAGCCTGGCTGGTACCCGCGGCCACCTTCCCCCCTGGTAAGGGTCAGCTTGAGTACCCAGCCCCTATCGTTGTCTTTTTTGCTGAAGCGATCCAGGTAGCGACCAGTGGCTGCGGTACAGACTTTGCGAAGATCCGTAAGCGCAATGGGAATACCCAGCCGACCTGCATCACGGACCATTCGATCGAGGTGGCGAGATAAAAGCACCCCCCGGTCACCATGCATCCTTATGGTCTCAAACAGGCCATCACCGTATAAAGCACCGCGGTCACCCGCGGGGAACCCGCTTTCATCCGCCCAGAACAGATTGAACATGGGCCGCTTAGCCTTCGTAGCGGCGCATAATCAGAGTGCCATTGGTTCCACCAAAGCCAAACGAGTTGGACAAAACCACGCGAACATCAGACTTGCGGCAAGTGTTAGGCACCAAGTCCAGGTCGCAACCTTCATCCGGGTTATCCAGATTAATTGTCGGCGGCAGCACGCCATCACGTATAGCAAGCAACGAAAAGATAGCCTCAACAGCGCCTGCCGCACCGAGCAAATGCCCCGTCATGGATTTTGTACTGCTCATTGCCAGTCGGCTAACGTGCACACCAAACACACGCTTGGCTGCTGCAATTTCTGCTACATCGCCCACCTGCGTTGAAGTCCCGTGGGCATTTATGTAGTCGACATCTTCCGGCTTCAGGCCTGCGTCTCGTAACGCATTGCTCATTGACCGGGCTGCGCCCTCACCATCTTCTGGTGGCGCTGTTATGTGGTGGGCATCGTCGCTCATGCCAAAACCCACCAGCTCGCCGTAAATCGTCGCGCCGCGGTTTTTGGCATGCTCAAGCTCTTCCATTACCAGAACCCCGGCACCGTCACTCAGCACGAACCCGTCACGATCCCGATCCCAGGGGCGACTCGCCTTTTCCGGCTCGTCATTGCGGGTTGAAAGTGCGCGAGCTGACGAGAAGGCTGCAACGCCTGTGCGCGTTGTTGCCATTTCAGAACCACCTGCAAGCATGACATCGGCATCGCCGTAGGCAATGGTGCGAGCAGCGTATCCAATGTTATGGGTGCCGGTAGTACAGGCGGTCACAATGGCAATATTCGGGCCTCGGTACCCGAAGCGAATGGCGGCATTGCCAGAGATCATGTTGATTACCGACGCAGGAACAAAGAACGGCGACACCTTGCGGGGGCCAGACTTCTCCATAGTCAGCACGTTCTTTTCGATATACTCAAGCCCGCCGATGCCTGAACCGATAGCAATACCAACCCGGTCCCGATCCAAGGCTTCATAATCTGCAAGCCCGCTGTCATCGACAGCTTGCTGAGCTGCAATCAGACCGTAGTGAATAAACGCATCCAGCTTTCTGGCATCTTTTGTCGAAAGATACGACTCCAGATCCAGATTTTTGATTGCACCACCAATACGGGTGCCATACCCGGACGCATCAAAACGGTCGATTAAGCCGATTCCGCTGCGCCCGGCCAGAATAGCCTCCCAGGAAGTCGCTACATCGTTTCCTAGCGGAGACAACATTCCCATGCCAGTGATAACAACCCGTCGTTTACTCATAACTGCGTTCACCTGATCATTTCATGGGTCAGTGTTACTGAATGAACCCGAACCCCGGGTCATTTTCAGGCAATAAAAAAGCCGTCCTTCACAGAATAACAAGGACGGCTTTTAGCCTGGCTAACTAAAATTCAGAGTATCAGGTATGCGCGACGATGTAGTCGATCGCGTCCTGAACACTGGCCAGCTTCTCGGCTTCTTCATCAGGAATTTCAGTTTCAAATTCCTCTTCCAGTGCCATCACCAGCTCAACGGTGTCCAGTGAGTCAGCGCCAAGATCCTCTACAAAAGAAGATGAGTTCTGAACTTCGGACTCTTTAACGCCCAACTGTTCACAAACGATCTTCTTAACGCGCTCTTCAACTGTACTCATAATGTCCTCACTTTGTGTATCTACCAAGCAACTCAAGTGCTGCCAGTTTAGTGTAAACCCTACCTGCAAACAAGCAGGGATCCGGTTAAACATGTTGCGCGACAATGAGTTGCGCACGAGCTCCAAAACTGGAGCTTATCCCATGTACATTCCACCGTTTACATGAATGGTTTCCCCAGTCACGTAACCGGCAACATCCGATGCCAGGAAAGCAACAAGCGCTGCCACCTCTTCCGGCTCCCCCAAACGACCCGCGGGTATGATTTCCAGCATAGCCTCACGTTGCTTGTCGTCCAGTTTTTTTGTCATATCTGTGTCAATAAATCCCGGCGCCACGCAATTAGCTGTGATACCACGATTCGACATTTCCTTCGCCAGGCTGCGGGTAAAACCCTCAACACCCGCTTTTGCTGCACAATAATTAGACTGCCCTGCGTTACCCATACTGGCAACCACTGAACTCACGTTGATAACGCGCCCCCAACGTGCCTTTGCCATGCCTCGCAGTACAGCTTTGGTGGTGCGGAACACGCTTGAGAGGTTAGTTTCGAGCACTGCCGCCCAATCATCATCTTTTAACCGCATCAGCAGGTTATCACGGGTTATACCAGCATTATTAACCAAAATAAGGGGTACCGAAGATTTACTGGCTATCTCTTTAAGGCCAACTTCAATGCTTTCGGCATCTGCTACGTCCATCACTATGCCATAGCCGCTTGCACCAGCCGCCTGAAGGTTTTCGGTAATGGTTGCAGCTCCCTCTGCGGTTGTGGCTGTGCCTACAACCTCAGCACCCTGCTTTGCGAGCGCCAGGGCGATAGCTTTTCCAATTCCGCGAGTAGCACCGGTTACCAGTGCTGTTTTACCTTCCAGAGACATGCACAACTCCCTTTACATCAAGACGGTTCAAATGCCGCAAGCGCAGCAGACAAAGCCTCGGGGTCTTCGATGCCGTATACGGCAAGCCCCCGGTCAATTCGCTTGGCTAGCCCGGCAAGCACTTTGCCAGTGCCGCACTCCAAGGCAACCTTAACGTCATTCCCCACCAGCGTGCGGACTGAATCTGTCCACAATACCGGAGAATACAACTGCTTCAACAGATTTGCCTTTAGTGTAGCTGAATCTGTAACCGCTGCTGCGTTAACATTCTGTATAACCGGGATGACAGCATCACTAAAACGAACTTCATCCAGAGCCTGCCCCAACTCTTCAGCCGCGCCCTTCATCAATGCACAGTGCGAAGGGACACTGACCGGCAATGGCATAGCCTTGCGCGCGCCCCTGGCTTTACAAGCTTCAATGGCCCGATCAACAGCTGCAACTGAGCCGGCGATAACAACCTGCCCAGGTGCGTTAAAATTAACTGCCGCCACTACATCGCCATTAGCTGCCTCTTCACAGGCTGCAACAACTTCGGCATCTTCCAAACCAAGAATAGCAGCCATTTTGCCTTCACCGGCAGGAACAGCCTCTTGCATGAGTTCACCACGCAGGCGCACCAGTTTCACAGCTTCGACAAAATCGAGGCTTTCAGCAGCCACAAGCGCACTGTACTCACCCAGACTATGCCCCGCCAGAAAATCGGGTCGCGGCCCACCGGCAACAAACCACTCACGCCATAGTGCGACGCTTGCAGTCAGCAGTGCTGGCTGGGTAATCATGGTCTGGTTGAGCTCTTCTGCAGGGCCCTTCTGGCAAAGGTGCCACAGGTCGTAGCCAAGCACATTGGAGGCTTCTGCAAAGGTTTTGTTGATCATGGGCCAAGATTCGGCGGCGATGGATAACATGCCAACCGACTGGGAACCCTGTCCGGGGAATATAAAGGCTGATTTCATAAGCGGGATCTTATCGTCATTGGGAGTTTCAGGAGATTAGCCAATAGTACAAGTTGGCTGGATTTTGCGCGAACAAACCAAATGATTTCAAGCAAGCTCTGCATCAGGGAGCCAAAAGGCCCTGACCAATCAAAGCATCAAATCATCCAGGCGCTCATTGATGCGCCTGGGCACCTCGAGCTCGACCTCAAGGACGGCCTGGCGAATGGCCGCAAGCATAGCGCGCTCATTGGCGTTGCCGTGGCTCTTTATAACCACGCCCTGAAGACCAAGAAGGCTGGCGCCGTTGTGCCGGGAGGGATCCATCAGCCGAAGAAGCCTGCCGATGATAGGACGCGCAAGAAGACCTACAAAGCGGCCGTAAAGAGTGCGAGTAAAGGCCTGCTCCATAAGCTCTATGAGCAACCCGGCCACACCTTCGCCGGTTTTCAGCGCAATATTACCCACAAACCCATCACATACCACTACATCCGCAACATCGCGAAACAGATCACTGCCTTCCACGTAGCCAATGTAGTTAATGGAGTCACATTGGGCGAGCATGTGAGAGGCAAGGCGAACCTGCTCGTTACCTTTTATCTCTTCCTCGCCAACATTCAGCAGTGCCACCCGCGGCTCACCCTGACTGCAGATTGCCGACGCCATAAGCGAGCCCATCAGGGCGTATTGATAAAGATTCTCTGCGCTGGAATCTACGTTGGCGCCAAGATCGAGAACGTGACAGCGCCCCCGTAGCGAAGGGATAAGCTTGGTTATAGCAGGACGCTCAATACCCGGATACATACGTATAATGGAGCGACCAAATGCCATCAAGGCACCGGTATTACCTGCACTGACACACCCCTGAGCTTCGCCATCACGTACCAGCCTGAGAGCAATAGCCATGGACGAGTTTTTCTTGTGCCGCAACGCATGGGATGGGCGCTCATTCATGCGCACAATGTCTGCAGCTTCGACAATACGGATTCGTGGGTGCCCCTCACGCAACAAAGCCTCAAGTTCACTCCGGATTCCCACCAGGATGAAACTCAAGGCTTTGTTTTCACACACCGCTTCGAGGGCCGCAGCAACTACAACTGCCGGACCTCGATCGCCACTCATGGCGTCAACCGCTATGGTAACCGGATTCACCGCTTGCCCACTCGATTGAGGTTTGCGCGGCTATACAACGAGATTACTCGTCGTTAGCTTCGATTACCTGCTTGCCACGGTAAAATCCGTCTGGAGATACGTGGTGACGGCGATGAACTTCACCAGTTGTTGAATCAGTGCTCAGAGCTGCAGGGCTCAGGGCATCGTGGGCACGACGCATGCCACGCTTGGAACGAGTCTTACGGTTCTTCTGTACAGCCATGGTTCTACTCCTGACCTGTTAACGTAAACTTTACTTGAATAGGGTTACGAATAACGTGTGTTCGTTTAATTGCGCCGGCACCCAATATGGTTGCCCACGCCCTGATTAATGCTTTGTATTCTTGAGCCCCGCCAGCACACTGAACGGGTTATCGCCTGCCTTCTTCTCAGGCTTTTCTGAAGATCCATCTGGCTCATAGGCTTTCAGATCTTCGTTAGCCGGGCATTCGCCGCGATCATGAAGAGGATACGGTGCCAAAACCAACAGCAACTCGTCCTCTGTCATCGACCATAAATCCGCACTGAAATCATCAGTCAGAAAAGGCTCAAGGTCCTTTGGCAACCCCTGCGCCTGTTCATCGCTGGTCACCAGCCCAAGAACGAACCGGGAAACCAACACGGACTTCATAGGCCCCATGCAGCGCTGGCATTCCAGATTGACCGGAACTTCCAACTCACCCGAGACGATGCGGCGACGCTCACTATCCTTGTAGAAGGACAGTTTCACGCGACAGACAGCGCCATCTTCAAACCCAAAAACAGCTTCACGGAAACGAGACAATGCACTGAGAGGAATTTCTCCCTCCAGCACGCTGTTGTGCTCCGCCAACTTGTATGGGTCGACTATCTTTGGTAATTCGGCACTAGACGCATTTGACATAGGCGCGCAATTCTAGGGGCGAAGCTCGCTGCTGTCAAAGACTTCGTCCGCTTTTGCCAAGGGCTTTCCGTTTTCGTAGGTGTATTCTACGATACGGGCACGAAAATTGGCCGAAATTATTGAAGGAGCGCCCTTATCATGCCCCAAAAACACCTACTGCTGGCGTCTTCTTCTCCCTATCGCCGGGAGCTTTTAGCTCGACTGAGGCTGCCCTTCACCTGCGCAAGCCCGAATATTAACGAATCGCCAGCGCCAGGAGAAGATCCGGTGGCTTTGGCCAGGCGCCTGGCCGAAAGCAAATCCAGAGCCCTGGCGCCCATATATCCGAGCCACTGGATTATTGGATCAGATCAAGTTGCCGCCTTACCCAGCGGAGCCCTGCTAAGTAAACCCGGAAATTACTCAACTGCATTTCGGCAACTGGAGCAGTGCAGCAACAAAAGCGTCAATTTCCACACCGGGCTTGCTCTTCTGGACTCCGATTCCGGAAACCTGCAAATCGCCTGCGAGCAGTTTACCGTGCATTTCCGCGAACTGTCGGCCAAAGAAATCGATGCGTACCTGCGCAAAGAAGAACCTTACGACTGCGCAGGTAGCTTCAAAATGGAAGGCATGGGAATAACCCTGTTCAGGGAACTGCAAGGCAGAGACCCGAACAGCCTTGTCGGCCTTCCACTGATCGCACTCAATGAAATGCTGATAGCATGGGGGAGAAATCCGTTATTGGAATCCCGGTAGCCCCCGCCACTAACGCAACTCCAGTCGGGACTCTACGAGCTGCGAAGCGACTCCGTGTCCCAAGGAGACACCAAGCTGATCCACTAGATCCCGCAAGGCGCCCTTACGGCGGCTGTAATCGACCAACTCTTCCTGACCGACAATCTCCCTGGCCACATAAGACGTACTGCCCAACCCATCAATCAGCCCAAGCTCCAGCGCCTGCTCTCCACTCCAAACCAATCCACTAAACAGCCGTTCATCATCTGCAAGACGGTCACCACGCCCTTTTTTTACGGCCGCTATAAATTGCTGATGGGTATTCTCGAGCACGCTTTGCCAGAAGACCACCTCCCCCTCTTGCTCGGGGGAGAATGGGTCCAGAAACGCTTTGTTATCACCTGAGGTATAAAGCCTGCGCTCAACCCCCAACTTATCCATAGCACCTGTAAACCCGAAACCACCGGCAACCACACCAATAGACCCAACGAGGCTGGCGCGGTTTGCGTAAATTTCATCAGCCGCAGCTGCAATATAGTAAGCACCGGATGCACCGATATCCGAGATCACCGCATAGACCTTCTTCTCGGGATATTCGCCCCTCAGCCGTTTGATCTCATCATAAATATAGCCGGACTGAACAGGACTACCTCCCGGGCTATTAATGCGCAATATCACCGCCAGAGCATTTTCCTGCTCAAACGCTGAACGCAATGAACCAACAATGTTGTCGGCACTGGCAATCTCATCTGCAGAAATTGGCCCGTTAATTTCAACAACTGCCGTGTGCTCGCTGGTTGTTGCCTCAAGGCCGCCGCCGAGTGGCGACCAGACAATAGCCAGCAGCGCAAACAAATAAGCAAAGGTAAGGAGCTTGAAAAAAATACCCCACCGCCGGCTACGGCGCTGCTCGGACTGTAACGACATAACCAGTTTTTCTATCAACTTCCAGTCACGCCCAGTCTCTGGCGGCAGATTTGGCTTGCGTCGCAATGCACCTTGCTCAGCAGGTTTGTCACCCCACTCAGCCGTTTTATCGGAATCCCAGTCACTCATGCACATTTCCTGCTATAGACAAATTTACCAAGGCTGGCTACAAACCAAGCACGTCGCGAAGGTCCGCCACAGTATCTACGATAGCGTGAGGCGCATAACCACCAAGCACGTCGCGCTTATGCACCCCCCACTCAACACCAATAGACGGCATACCAATCCTTTGGGCCATCTCCAGATCATAACGGGTATCCCCGATCATGACGGCCTCGGCAGGCTTGATACCGTAAAACAGAAGAATCTCTTCAAGCATGCGCGGATCCGGCTTGGATCGGGTTTCATCAGCGCAGCGGGTAATATCGAAATGCGGCCCCAGCCCACTGGAAACCAGCGCCGGATCCAAACCCCTGCGGCTCTTACCGGTTGCCACCGAGCACCCGCGGCCAGATTGCTGGAGATTCAGTACAACCTCCCCCATCCCCTCAAAAAGATTCTGTGGTGTTGTTACCTTGCGGAAAAAATAATTGGCGTACCCCTCCCGTATACTCGTTATCTCTTCGTGACTCAGCCCCGGGTACAACTTCTCCAGCGCCTCGACCATACCCAGACCTATAATGTCACGGTATGCCTCCCTCTCCAGCGCAGGGAACCCAAGATCCGTGGCAGCCTGGTGCAGGCTATCGGCAATATGATCTACGGAATCCACCAAGGTACCGTCCCAGTCGAAAATCACCACTTTCACATCCATTACTCTGCTCCCGTCGCACGCACATCAAGCCTGCCAAGCACGTGACTGAATACATCATCATAAGGGGCCTCAAACCGCACCATCTCCCCGGTAACAGGCAGGGAAAGCTCGAGAGCCCGGGCGTGCAACATTAAACGCTGCCCACCAACCGCCCGAAACGCTTTGAGACTTACATCATCCATATACTTGTCATCCCCCGCTATTGGATGACCGGCACACAAACTGTGCACACGAATCTGATGGGTCCGACCAGTAATTGGCGAGGCCTCCACCAGGGTATATCCTGTATAACGCGTCAGGCAACGAAAGGTCGTCAAAGAGGCCTTGCCAGCCTGATCCACCCTGACCCGCCGCTCTCCATTAGGCATTTCATAGCGCAACAACGGCTCATCAACCCGATTCAGCTTACTTGGCCAATCTCCGGCCACCAACGCATGGTATTGCTTGCGGATGCGCCTTTGCCGGAGTTCGTCCTGCAGAAAACGCAATGCAGAGCGCTTTTTGGCAACCATAACCAACCCGGAAGTGTCCCTGTCCAAGCGATGCACCAACTCAAGAAAACGCGCTTCCGGGCGAGCGGACCGCAACACCTCTATTAGCCCGAAACTGAGGCCACTGCCACCATGCACCGCTATTCCAGATGGCTTGTTAACCACCAGCATCTGGTCATTTTCAAACACGATGGCTGCTTCGACCACGCTCTGCACCCGGCTACCAGGAGCCGCCTGCGGCGCTTTCTCCTTACGTATAACTGGTGGTATGCGCACCTGATCGCCCGTTACAAGGCGAGTATCTGGCTTAACCCTGCCTTTATTAATCCGCACCTCGCCTTTGCGCACAATCCGATAAATAATACTTCTGGGCACACCGCGAAGCTGCGCCAATAGAAAATTATCCAGACGCTGCCCATGGTTATCCTCATCCACCGTCACCCATACAACACCCTGCTGCACTGCCTCCCGGCCAGGGCCTGCATGCTTGCTGTCTTCGCGAGACACCGGATGAGGCGCCGGTTTTCTCGCCCGGGATTTAGCGGGCTTTCCGGTAGCAATTTTGCGGGACATAAGGTTCCTTTAACGGGTGGTATAACTGGCGATACAAGCAGGATTGAACGGTTCTGTGAATACTGTTATATTCCGGCGTGATCTGTCGTTTGTCTACGGCCTGACCTACTCTAGTCAGAAGCCGGAGCGGCAGAAGAGTATACCGACACTATTCAAGAGTTTGAACGTCGGACGCCCAATCACTATCGGGCACGGCGTAAGAAATGCTTCCGGAGTGTCAGGACAGACCCGTAAAAAGAAACGGTGAGCTGACACCGGAAAAACTGAAACCGCGCGGAAAACCGCCGGGCGATATCGCGAAGAATCACTGCCACGCAAGGCCGGGCCGTCCAGCTTACGAATACGACGTGAGACCCAGGCACTTGTGTGAACTTGAAAACGGATTATATGCGTCAACAGATACGAACCCTACATGACACCTCTCTGCCATCAGGCAGGCGGATTGTCGGCGGTGGTCTCAGATCAACAGGGTCATACCCCGGAAGGGAATGATCCGTCTGTCCGCCGCTCACCCCCCTGATGTAACAGGGCCAGCGGCACGCATATCCCTGCTTCGCAGATGCGACGCCCTACGGTTTTCTGTCAAATTTTACTGACAGGAATAACCACTTTCCATGAAAAGAATGCTCATCAATGCAACTCACCCAGAAGAGTTGCGCGTCGCCCTGGTTGACGGCCAGCGTCTGTTTGACCTCGATATCGAATCCAGCTCCCGCGAGCAGAAAAAAGCCAACATCTACAAAGGGCGCATTACCCGAGTAGAGCCTAGCCTCGAAGCTGCATTTGTGGACTTTGGCGCCGACCGCCACGGTTTTCTTCCTCTCAAGGAAATCTCCCGGGATTACTTCAAAAAGTCACCAGGCCAGATCGAAGGCAAGGTGAATATCAAGGAAGTGGTTGCCGAAGGTCAGGAAGTTATTGTTCAGGTTGATAAAGAAGAGCGCGGTAACAAAGGCGCTGCCCTAACAACATTTATCTCCCTTGCTGGTCGCTATCTTGTTCTGATGCCCAACAACCCACGCGCAGGCGGAATTTCCCGGCGCATTGAGGGTGAAGAGCGCGCACAGCTAAAAGACGCCATGAACAGCGTTCAAGTGCCCAAGTCCATGGGCATTATCGTGCGCACTGCAGGCATCGGGCGCACGTCTGAAGAGCTCCAGTGGGATCTCGATTACCTCGTGCAATTCTGGGAAGCCATCACTCAGGCGGCCGGTGAGCGCAAAGCGCCCTTCCTTATTCACCAGGAAAGCAACGTTATCATCCGCGCCGTTCGCGACTATCTCCGCCAGGATATCGGCGAGGTATTGATCGACTCGGAAGGCGTTTACGAGGATGTACTTAACTTTGTCCGCGCAGTAATGCCTACGTTCGAAAACAAGATCAAGCTGTACAAGGATGAAATTCCGCTGTTCAGCCGGTATCAGATTGAAGGCCAGATTGAGACCGCGTTCCAGCGCGAAGTAAAACTTCCCTCGGGCGGGTCTATTGTTATCGACCCGACAGAAGCTCTGGTTTCCATCGACATCAACTCATCCCGCGCCACCAAGGGCCAGGATATAGAAGAGACGGCTTATCAGACAAACCTGGAAGCAGCCGAAGAAATCGCACGCCAACTCCGTTTGCGGGATATGGGCGGCCTGATCGTTATCGACTTTATCGACATGACGCCGGCCAGACACCAGCGCGAAGTTGAGCAAAAAATGCGCGAAGCCTTGGAAATCGACCGGGCCCGTGTTCAGGTAGGCAAGATCTCACGCTTCGGCCTGCTGGAAATGTCGCGCCAACGGTTACGCCCTTCCCTGGGAGAAACCCGCAGTGAAGTCTGCCCACGCTGCGAAGGCCAAGGCACCATCCGCGGTATCGAATCTCTGGCGCTAAGCATCATGCGCCTGATCTACGAAGAGTCATCAAAAGACAAGACCGGAGAAGTCCGGGCCATAGTGCCGGTTTCTGTGGCCACCTTCCTGCTTAACGAAAAGCGCAAACAGCTTGCAGACATTGAAGCCAGCCAGGAAGTGAACATTGTTATCGTGCCGGTTCCTCACATGGAAACGCCGCACTTTGAAATTTTGCGCATGCGCGACGACGAAACCACTCCCGAGCACATTTCAAGCCACCAGGTAGCTCAGGAATACAGTGAGCGCGAAGAAGAAGTCTTTGAAGCACCTGCCGCAGACAAGCCTGTTCGCGAACAGGCTGCCGTAAGAGCTATCCGCCCAAGAGCACCCGCTCCGACGGCCGCAGCCCAGCAAGCTGCACCCCAGGCACCAGCCGAGCAGGACGACGGCCTGTTCCGCAGAATTGGCCGCAAGATTGCGTGCTTCTTTAGTGGTGAGGAAGAGCCTCAAAGCGAAGCCAGTGGCAACGCCAAGGCGAACGCTAGCCGCGAAGATCAGCGCAACCAGGCACGGCAAGATCGCCGTAAAACTCGTGTTGCCCGCGATAGTCAGAATACCGGCGGAACCAACCGCAAACCTAACGAGCGCCGTCAAAGCAGCAGTCAGCCAAACCGCGGTGACGATAACCGCTCGCGCGGCCGCAACCGAAATGACGACCAGAGCCGCCCCAACCAGAACCGTCAGGCTAATGACAGTGACAACAAAGGTTCTGAAAGCAAAAATGGTGAAAGCCGCGGCGGAGACAATCGTCGGGACAACCGCAAGGATGGCCAGAACCGTGGTCAAAACCGTAACCGCCCTCAGCGTGATGCTAAAAATAACGGCGATCAAAAAGACACGACTCAGCAGGAAGCCCCACAAAAGGCTGCTGCTGAAAAATCCGGTTCTGACGATACCCGTCGCAAGCCACGCCGCCCCCGTAATCGGGACGGTTCACCCTCCGAGACCCCGGCATCTACTCCGGCTGCCCGCAAGAGCACCCGCAATGAGCGGCATCAGAAGGACACTCAGCCAGAAGCAGCCAGTGACAACACTAGCGTGAAACCAGCCGCCGCAGCGGTATCTGAAAAGAGCACGGCCCAGGCTACTGCCAATGTGCCAGTAGCTCAGCAAAGCGAGCAAAAGCAGCCTGAGCAGAAGGCTATTACGCACAAGGCAAATCCAGCTCCTGCTGAGGCCAGCACCGAGACTCAGCAAAAACCTGAGCAGGCACAAAAGCCTCACGCGCCAGCTAAAGACTCAGCAGCTGAAAAGCCGGAGGCGCCTGTTGCCACGCCAAAATCTGATGCGCCTGTCGCAACAACCGAAGCAAGCAAAGCACCCCCTGCCCCAAAGGCCAAAGAGCCTGAGGTTCAGAGCGTTAGCGAGCGCGCTCCGGAGTCTGCAAACAAGCCCTCAACTGAGCTGGAGCAGAAACCTGCTGCAGCAGCCGAGCAGAAACCTTCAGCTGCTGCTGACAAAGAAGCTGCCGCACCCTTGGCAGAAGAGGACAAAGCACCGTCAGCTACAGCGGCTAAGGAATCCCCGGCTAAAGCTGCAGAGGAGCCTTCCGCTAAAACAGAAGAGTCTTCAGCCAGGCAGACCAAAGAAACACCCCCTGCAAAGGCAGAGACTATTGTTGCTGAAAACGAAGCTGCGCCGACCAGGAAGCCAAGATCAGCGCCCGCCAGAAGCAGAGCAAAAGCTCCTGCAGCGGAAAAGCCTGTAGAGAAAGTTCCGGCAGATAAGCCAGCGACAGAACAGAGCGCTCCAGCTCCGGAAGCCGCAGACAAGCCGACTGAGGATACTGGCATTCCAGTAACCCCTGGGCGCGCATACAACGATCCTCGTGAAGTGCGCAAGCGTCAACGAGCGGCCGAAGCAGCCAAAAAACTCGAGGGTAACTAACCAATGCTGTCCAATTCCGACATCGAAGCGCTGGAAGACATACTGTTCGCGGAACCCTGGGGTGATGATGCCCTGGACTTTTTCGGCTTTCACGGCGTGGTCTGCGCCAGCGTCGTCGGGCCTGCCAAACTGAGTGTGGAAACCGTTTTCCGGCTCGTAACTGGCACCGATGACACACCCGGCGGCGGAATTCCGGAGACCTTCCGCCAGTGCGTTACGCAACTGGCGGGAGACATGATCAAAGCCCTCGATATGGGCCAGGCTATTGAGCTTCCGGAACCGGAGGATGGTGACCCGATGAACGCACTGGAAAACTGGTGTGCGGGCTTTGTGGACACCTTCCTGGAGCATGAAGATGAGTGGCTGGATGCCGCGAGCGAAGAGGAAACAGCCGATCTGATGGTGCCCATGCTGACACTGTCAGGACTGTTTGATGATGAAGATTTCCAGAACGTTCGTAGCAGCGAAAAATTGTCAGGCCAGATGGCAGATGCTATCCCCGACTCGCTGACTGATCTTTACCTGCTGTTCCACGCACCGGATTAAACCGGTGCGCTAGCACCAGGAATCTGCTTGAAATGATGCCAGACCGGCTCCAGCCCGTCTGGCATTTTCATAATCCGCCCTAGCTCACACCAGGGCGCGCCAGGAAAATGGAAATCGCTGCCCTGAGACGCCAGAAGCTTCTCCCGCATACACAACTCTGCCAAAAACCCGAGATCACCGCTGGACTGCCCCGACGTACTCACTTCAATGGACCGCCCCCCGGCCCGGCGAAAATCCGCCGTCAACTCACGCAATTTCGTTGCAGTAAGTTGATATTTTCTCGGGTGAGCAAGCACCGCAATCCCACCTGCTGCATTAATCCATTGCACAACTTCCTGCAATTCTGGCCAGTAGGCCTTCACATCACCAACTTTACCCGCGCCCAGGTAGCGCTTGAACGCCTGCGCTGCATTCTTCACCACGCCTGACTCCACCATGACCCGTGCAAAATGTGGTCGGCCAGGCACATCTCCGCCAGCCTCAGTAGTGGCACGATCAAGCAAATCCGGAATGGCAAGCTTGCTCAGACGCTCGGCAATCATCGCCGCTCTGGCCCAACGGTTACGGTTTTGCTGCTCCAACGCAGAAATGAATTCGCTATTGTTGACGTCAAAGTCCAAACCAACGATGTGTATCGTTCGACTCCGCCACAAACAGGAAAGTTCAATACCGGAAATCAGCACCACTCCAGCGGCTTCCGCTGCAGCCTGTGCCTCTGCAAGACCGCTAATCGTATCGTGATCCGTAAGAGCGAGATGGGTAACATGTTTCTCAGCAGCGCGAGCTAATAGCTCACCTGGTGAAAGAGCCCCGTCTGACGCGGTACTGTGGCAATGCAGATCAATGCACAAAATAGGGTCTTGCGGTATAGTCACAAAAATTCCCAAATGAAATAAATAACGGAGTGAATGGCAACAGAGGCTCATATCTGACTATGCTAACCGGAGCCTACAGTGTACCAGCCCCACAACTCCATGCATCACTTTGCACGGCCCCCAAGGAACCGGAGACCCCATGTACTACGCCATTATCAGTGAAGACGTCGATAACAGCCTTACTCTGCGCAAGAGTGCACGACCTGCTCATATCGAGCGCCTGCAACAACTGAAAAAAGAAGGGCGACTTCTCATTGCAGGGCCGCACCCTGCCATAGACACACCAGATCCGGGTGATGCCGGTTTCTCAGGCAGTCTCGTTGTAGCGGAATTTGACTCCCTTGCCGCGGCTGAGGCGTGGGCGGCTAGCGACCCCTATATGGATGCAGGTGTTTACAACAAAGTAACAGTTAAACCGTTTAAAGTAGTTCTGCCTTAATGCTATTGATCGAGAGCTCCATGAGCTTATTGTAATGACAGCTCGCTTGAACCACCGCATATCTGTGACAAAATTGCGGCTTTGAAATTAACGAGTTTTTAAACCGAACATTGTGGGAACCTTGCCAGTGACGCTTTTTCGCCTTGCCATCAGTGCGTTTTTTGTATTGTCATCCATCGCTATGGCTCAGGCGAAAACCGTCTGGGTTGACGATCAACTCTACCTACCTGTTCGCTCCGGTGCCGGCACCCAATACCGCATCATTGAAAACGCCGTACCCAGCGGCACAGCTTTGGAAGTTATCGAAGTTTCGGATACCGGCTATACTCGAGTACGTACGCCAAAAGGTAATGATGGCTGGGTCTCCACCCAATATCTCAGTGAAACGCCCATCGCAGCGGACAGATTGAAAACCGTCAGCCGTCAGCTTGAGCAGGCACAAAGCGAGTTAGCCTCGCTGAAAGGGCAATTGAAGGACGTGTCCAATGAACGGGACACATTGAGTACGGCAGAATCAACCCTGTCTACCCAGACAGAGGAGCTGCAACAGGAACTCAGACGCATCAAAAGCATAGCGTCAGATTCGATCAACCTGGTACGTCGAAATCGTGAACTACTGGAGGAGAATCAGAAGCTGCGCAATGATCTGGAAGTATTGACCGCCGAAAACGAGCGACTGGAAGCTGGCAAAGAATCTGATTTCATGCTGGTTGGTGCTGGCCTTGTGTTGGGCGGCGTTCTTCTGGCTCTGCTCATACCAATGCTCAAACCCACAAGAAAAACAGACAACTGGGCGTGAATTATATGAAGGACTATTCGGAGAAGCGCGATTTTCATCGCATGCAGGTTGAGTCAGAAATAGAAATCACTGACAGCAAAGGGAATACCTTCGCAGGCACTTGCAGAGATCTCAGTGCCACGGGGATGCAGCTACTAGTAAAAAACCCGGTTGCAGTAGGGGAAGAGTTGAGCACTGTACTTCATCCGAATAGTGACCAGTTTCCTCCACTCGAAACCATTTGCGAAGTGACACGGTGCGAGCCTGAGGGTGACGGCTTTCTGTTGGGAGCCAACATCAGCGAAGTCACCCGCTAGGCGCACTCCCCTGGCTCTATACCAGGGGTTTCTCTGACACGATGATACCGTTGTTGTCAGCATACACGTAGTGGCCTGGGCGGAAGGTCACTCCGTGGAATGTTACCGGTACATCCAGGTCGCCGAGACCGCGCTTTTCACTTTTCCGGGGATAGGTAGCCAGCGCTTGCACCCCCAGATCCGTCTTTCCAATCTCATCTACATCCCGCACACAGCCGTATATGATCAAGCCTGCCCAGCCATTACTGGCGGCTTTTTCTGCCAGCATATCGCCCAGCAACGCATGGCGCATTGAGCCGCCACCGTCTACTACCATCACACGACCCTTGCCTGGCAGGCCAACCTGCTCTTTAACCACAGAGTTATCTTCAAAGCACTTTACGGTGACGATTTCACCACCGAAGGCCTTTACTCCGCCATAGTTATTAAAGCCAGGTGCTGCCACCTCAACTTCCGGAAATTCATCACACAAGTCCGGGGTAATAATCGTTGCCACCTTGTCGCTCTCCTTAATTGCCAAAGTAAATGCAGAAAAAGTCAGTCGATTTTTTCGTCTGCCAGGAAGAACCAGGTATCCAGAACCGAATCCGGGTTAAGAGATACGGTATCAATACCCTGATCCATCAACCATTTTGCGAGATCAGGATGGTCAGATGGTCCCTGGCCACAGATGCCAATGTACTTATTTGCCTTTTTACACGCCTGAATAGCGTTGGACAAAAGTATCTTGACGGCCTCGTCCCGCTCGTCGAACAGGTGCGCAATAATACCCGAGTCACGATCCAGACCAAGAGTAAGCTGGGTCAGGTCATTGGAGCCGATAGAGAAACCATCAAAGTGCTCAAGGAACTTGTCTGCCAGCAACGCGTTGCCCGGCAGTTCGCACATCATGATCACCCGTAGGCCGTTCTCGCCACGCTTAAGACCATTTTCAGCCAACAACTTGACCACTTGCTCAGCCTCACCCACGGTACGCACGAAGGGCACCATGATCTCTACGTTAGTCAGGCCCATTTCATTGCGCACCCTCTTCAGTGCACGGCACTCCAACTCGAAACAGTCACGGAAGGTTTCAGAGATATAGCGGGAAGCTCCACGGAAACCCAGCATCGGGTTTTCTTCATCTGGCTCGTACAGGGTGCCGCCGATCAGGTTGGCATACTCGTTGGATTTGAAGTCAGACAGGCGCACTATGACCTTCTTCGGCGAAAATGCGGCGGCCAGGGTGGAAATCCCTTCAACAAGCTTGTCCACGTAGAAATCGACCGGGGAGCTGTAGCCAGAGATACGCTTTTCTACCGTCTGCTTGATATCCCTTGGCAAACCCTCAAAGTTCAGCAGCGCCTTGGGGTGCACACCAATCATACGGTTAATAATGAACTCAAGGCGCGCCAGGCCAACGCCTTCGTTAGGCAGCGACTGGAAATCAAAGGCACGATCCGGGTTACCCACGTTCATCATGATCTTGAACGGGATATTCGGCATGGAATCTACGGTATTTTCACGCAGCTCAAAATCCAGAGCGCCTTCGTAGATCAGACCGGTATCACCTTCTGCACAAGACACGGTGACTTCCTGGCCGTCATTCAGAATCTCGGTGGCATCGCCACAACCAACAACCGCTGGAATGCCCAGTTCACGGGCAATGATCGCAGCATGGCAAGTACGGCCACCACGATCAGTGATAATTGCAGATGCCCGCTTCATCACTGGTTCCCAGTCGGGATCTGTCATATCCGTTACCAGAACATCGCCGTCCTGAACTCGATCCATTTCCTTGATGCTGGTAATAATCTTGACCGGGCCTGCGCCAATCTTGTGGCCGATACTCCGACCTTCCACCAACACTGTGCCGGTTTCATTGAGCAGGTAACGCTCCATAACATTGGCAGACGCCCTACTTTTAACGGTTTCCGGACGAGCTTGCACAATGTAGATCTTGCCGTCATCGCCATCTTTAGCCCATTCAATATCCATGGGCCGCTGATAGTGCTCCTCGATGATCATGGCCTGCCTGGCCAACTCTTCAACTTCCGAGTCTGTGATACAGAAACGGCCGCGCTCTTCCGGGTCAACTTTAACGGTTTCCACCAACTGGCCACTGGCTGGATCTGAGTGATAAACCATTTTTATGGCCTTGCTACCCAGATTCCGGCGCAACACAGCGGGCTTGCCAGACGCCAGAGTGGGTTTATGCACATAGAACTCATCAGGGTTAACCGCGCCCTGAACAACAGTCTCACCCAGACCATAAGAACCGGTGATAAACACTACACCACGGAAGCCTGACTCCGTATCCAATGTAAACATAACACCACTGGACGCAGTTTCACTGCGGACCATTTTCTGGATGCCGGCAGACAAGGCAACAAGCTTGTGATCAAAACCGTGATGAACGCGGTAGGAAATCGCACGATCGTTAAACAGAGAAGCAAACACTTCTTTCACCGACGTGCGAACCTGCTCCAGGCCAACTACGTTCAGGAAAGTTTCCTGCTGCCCTGCAAACGAAGCATCTGGCAGGTCCTCTGCAGTTGCAGAAGAACGCACAGCCACGGCCATCTTATCGTTGCCGTTAAGTATTTGGCTGTAGGCTTCTTTCAGCGCAACGTCCAGGGCCTCAGGGAAAGGTGTGTCAATAATCCACTGACGTATCTTCGCGCCCACACGGGCAAGTTCGTTCACGTCATTGATATCAAGATCATCAAGGAGGCTATCGATCTTGTCCTTCAGGCCATCTTTAGCCAGAAACTCACGGTATGCATGTGCAGTGGTGGCAAAACCGCCGGGAACGGTTACACCAGCATTGGCGAGATTACTGATCATTTCACCGAGGGAAGCGTTTTTCCCGCCAACCCGGTCAACATCGGACATTCCCAGGTGATCAAACCAGATTATGTAATCTTCCAAAGCGTGTCTCCCTTGAATCTGTGTAACTAAAGAATAAACCGGGCCAGCGGTAGCAAGCGTAAAAAGCGGACAACAACCACTGCGGAGTCTCGAACTTGCCGTGTATGATACTGTAACCTTCGGAATTTACCTAGGGAGCTCCCGAGAAAGTGCATGCTGCTTTCCGGTGCCACCCTGCCAGATTCGCCCTGACAACCCTGCGCCAACGGAGCCGGAAAAACATCATGAAACGTACAGCCTTCTTTATTTCTGACGGTACCGGCATCACCGCTGAGGCCCTTGGACACAGTCTTTTGGCCCAATTCGGTAAAATTGATTTCGAGCGCGTCACCGTACCTTATATCGACGATGTTGAAAAAGCGCGGGACATGGTCAAACGCATTAACAGTGCAGCTGAAACCGACGGTGCCCGCCCACTGGTCTTTGACACAATTCTTGATAGTTCTATCCGGGAAATCATTTCAGATGCCCAGGGCTTCATGGTGGATATTTTCGGGACCTTTCTGGGGCCGCTGGAAAATGAGCTGCAGTCGTCTTCGTCTTATTCTGTGGGCAAATCCCATTCGATTAATAACGAAGGTGTTTATGAGCGCCGTATCGCTGCGGTGAACTTTGCCCTGGACAACGATGACGGTGCGCGCACACGACATTACGATGAAGCAGATCTGATTCTGGTTGGTGCCTCCCGTAGTGGCAAAACCCCAACCTGCCTCTACCTGGCGCTCCAATATGGCGTGAAAGCCGCCAACTATCCGATCACCGAAGACGATCTTTCAGATCAGCAGATGCCCACTGCTCTGCGGCCTCACAAGGAAAAAATATTCGGGCTGACCATTGAGCCGGAAAGACTGGCCACCATCCGGAATGAACGGCGACCAAACTCTCGCTACGCGTCCATCCAGCAATGCATGCACGAAATCGAAGAAATAGAGCTTATGTACCGGAGGGAGCGCATTCCGTACCTGAACACGACAGCCTATTCCGTGGAGGAAATTTCGACTCGCATCATGGTTACTACGGGGCTCAAGAGAAATCGCTGAAATCTGGCCTACCGATTTTTAGCAGGCAGGCCGTTACCGACCTGCCTGCCTGCAACTTACAGCTCCTGAATTTCCAGCCCCAAGCCTTCAGCTAAAGCCCGGTTTTCAGAACCCGTCACTACTGCTGTACTGGCCTTTGCAGGCTGCAGCCAGGTTGTCGCAACCCGTTTGAGATCTTCAAGCGTCACTGACAGCACCCGCTCGCGGAAGCGTGCGCGCTGCTCAGCACTGCGACCAAACAGCTTGTTGTGGAACGCATGTCGCGCAGCACCCGCTGGAGAGCGCGGGCGATCTAGCTGGCCGATCACTCCGAGAATGGATTCTTCCAACTCCTGATACTCATGCTCAGTCTCCTGAAGCCATACCAGTGCCTTGTCGAAGTCTTCAAGGGTTTCTGACAGGCGCGGATCCCGGTATGAGAAAAAGCGGAAGGTGCCATTCACGCTGTCCTGGGAGGCGCCGCCGCCGTAGGCACCACCCTTCTCCCGAATAGCCCTGTGCAGGTAACCATTGCGCAGGAAACCACCCAGCACAGTAAGTGCCGCTGCATCGGGGTGATCGATCGGCACGGTGCTGTATGCACGGGCGCAGAAGTTTACCTGAGTAGAGGTCAGCCAGGCTTCGCGTGTTACGAAATTCACAGGCTCCATTGTCCAGCTGGATGACTCTACCCCCTCATCGCCCTGCCAGCAGGATTTCAGATCGTCGATCAGCGCAGGAAGCTGCTCTTCCTCACCAATGACAAGGAACTCGCGAGCCTGCTGGCGAATCCTGTCATGCAGGCTAGCCAGCTTCTGGCAAAAAGCAGCAAGTTCCGCGGGATCTTTCAGGGACTGATCCAGCTCCTTGGTACCGCGAATACCAGCCAACCCCCCAAGACGGAAACTCAACCAGGCGCCAGGCCCCATACCCTGGGACGCTGCACCCATGGCCAAAGCGTGGCCACTGCCGGTTACCGACTGCTCTCGACGCGCGCGAATCTGGGCAATAATCTCCCGAATACGGTCTTTTTCATCAAAGCGGGCGCTGGTGTACACATCACGGAGCAGCTTCGTCAGAGCCATTCGGTTGCGGGCCAGCGCTTTGCCGCTGAAGATCATATAGCCAGAGAGGTTTTGAACATCATCAATGCGCCCCTTGGTACTGAAAGAGGCACCAATTCCACCGGATTCTGCCGAAATTCGGTCCTGCATCTGAAGATAATCCAGCTCACCGCAGCCAACTTCTGAAATCAAGGCACCATAATACGGCAGGAGCAACAGCTCATCTTCCGTCAAATCAGGCAGTGGCAACACAACCTGCTGATAAATCAGCCCGTTGGTTCCCCGCGCATAAACCGTTGCTGAAATATCCCCGTCAAACCGTGCTTCCGGCTCGGGCATTTGCAGCGGTACATCCGTGAGATCAACCTTTGGCAGTATGGAGTCATCATCCTTACGCATCTGCCGCTCTTCCAGCGCTTTGGCACGCTCAACAATCTGCATAACCTCTTCGCTGGTGAGTTCTGCCTTGCGTTTCGCCAGGGCCTCACGAATGGCCTGCTGACGGCGCCCATCCAACTTGTCATCTGGCCGCAAAGTGAGCGTTACCCGGTGCGGGTTGTTGATCAACTTGCGACGAATCAGGTCCGGGATGTATTGCGGGTCGCGAATTTTCTCACGCAAAACGGCCAGAACAGGCTCCAGATCAAGCAGCTCAACCGGGTCGCCACCATGAACCATGGGGGCTATAGCACTCATGATCAATTGAAGGCCATAAGGGAAGCTGTCTCCTGCAATTTCGCGCTGATGCAATTCCAGTTGATGAAGAATCGCTTCCAGGCGCTCCTCGCTAACGCCTTCCTCAACCACTTTCTCAAGCGTTGTCTCGATCAAGGCTTCCAGATCTTTGAGCTTCTCCGGCTCACTTCCTTCAATGCCGCAAATAAACGTCATTTCTCTGTTGGAATCCTCCAACCCGCACATGGGTGAAGGTGCGTGACCGATATCCGTGGTTTCCAACGCGCGCATCAGAGGAGAGGCGCTATTTTCGAGCAGCACGGCGGACAACAAATGGCCTTCCAGGTTTTCCTGCAGATCAAAGCTGTGTCCAAGCAGCCACCCCATAACGATATGGGTTTTACCGGTGGTGTCTTCACCCTCGGTAACGCCGTAGCCCTGCTCTACACGGACCGGCGCATACATTCGCTTTTCATCGCGCACTGGCAGTTTGATATCCAGCTTGTCGAACCGCTTGAGAGCCAGCTCTTCGAAGCGTTCGTGGTGTTCATGGGCCGGAATGTTGCCGTAAGTGGCAAAAATGGCGTTACTTGGGTGGTAGTGATGCTTATAGAAGCGGATGAGGTCGTCATAGCTCAGATCAACAATGTGATCCGGCTCGCCGCCACTGTTGTAATGATAGGTCGTTGTCGGGAAAAGGTGACTGCTCAGATTCTGCCAGAGCTGTGAGGTTGCCGAACTCATGGCACCTTTCATTTCGTTGTAGACAACGCCTTTGTATACCAACTCGGTGCTGGGATCATCGGGCTTTTCAAACTCCAGCCGATGCCCTTCCTGAGCAAAATCCAAGGGATCCAGTTTAGAGAAAAATACTGAATCCAGATAAACCGACAATAGGTTGTCAAAATCCTTTCGGTTCATGCTGGCAAAAGGGTAAGCCGTCCAGTCGCTGCTGGTGAACGCATTCATGAAGGTATTCAGGGAGCGGCGAATCATCATGAAAAACGGATCGCGAACCGGATAGCGCTCACTGCCGCACAGTGCCGTATGTTCAAGAATATGGGCAACGCCGGTAGAATCCATAGGGAAGGTTCTTAACGCCACAAAAAACACGTTTTCATCATTATCCGCCGCCAGGTGGAGATGACGGGCACCGGTTCTTATATGACGATACTCTTCAACATCAAGATTAAGCGTGTCAATCCGGTGACTGCGAAGCTTCTCAAAAGCCGGGTGGATTGCGTTATCGATCACTGCAGCCATTCAAACTATTCCTGTCGTTAAACAATTGGAGAATGACAGGGTAACACGTAGTATCAGTTATCCTGTATCCGTCACCCTAGCTATAAGGTAGCTCCCTGGATCATGAGCACACTTTCAGGCCCCACAAAAACCGCCCAGGCTCCCGAAGTCGCAGCCTATTGGGCAGAACGCCGCCGGTACCTGGAGCGCATTCGCAAGTCCCCCGAGGTGCGCCAGCGCTTCTGGCGCGAGGTGGCTATCTACCTGGCGCGCCGCCTGCTTTGGTCGTTCGGTTTCTTCCCCATATTTATGGCCTTCTGGATACCGTTGGTGCTGTCCAGCTTCAATCCTGTAGTGATGGCGTCAGACTTGATCCCGCTGCTCCAGGATTTTGTGAGCAGCAACCCGGAGGTTCAGGCTACAACACTCAGCACCCTGACCATCGCCTGGGCATCGGTAGGCTTTTTCTTCCTTATGTTTGATTTTGTTCTGACACCGTTCAAATCACCCTACGAATATGAAGCCGATGTCTACATGAGAGCCTGGGAACAGCTCAACCATGACCAGCTTCCGTCCAAAGTGTGATTTGGCCAGCATTCTGGCCAAGTTCAGACACTTTCTGTTACATAACGCCGCTCTCGCTGGGTAAGATGAACTTGCTCGCGAATTTGTAGAATGCAGGATTAAGAGGTTCCGCCATGGTCGATTTCAGACCACTTTTGTTTTTGAATGCCCTGGCTCTTATGCTTCTGGTAACAGCTGGCTTTGCTTCTGTTCGGAGCGAAATGCCAATTGCGGCCGCGCCTCTGCAACCCGCGCAAAATGTGACTCTACCGAAGCCCGCAAACAAACCAGCGGTAACACAAAGCCCACAAGTGCTCGTCGAAGCTCCAGCACCAGCACCAGCACCAGCAATTGAAACTGTTGCAGAAGCACCGGTTGAAGCAGAAACACTCCCGATGGAACAGCCGGCGAGCGCCGAGCAATTCAATATTCCCGACCTTCCGGATGAGGCGGTCATGCTTGCCTCTGCGGAACCGCCAGCAGCAATGGCCACATATACCGCCAAGGCTGTGCCAGAACAGTCACCTGCCCCGACAACCGGCACCCTTACACTGCGCTCTAACGTGGCTGGCGACCGGGTTGAAATCAACGGCAAGGAATACGGCCCAACGCGACTGGACCTTGAACTGGCCCCAGGCAAATACGACATCACCATCAAAAAGGACGGGTTCCGCCCCTGGCAGCAAAGCGTTGCCCTCGATGCTGGCAACGAGTTGACCCTCGTAGGCAAACTTGAAGCCTACACCACCGTTAATTACCAGAACGGGAATTGGCGAGGTGGCATAAAGACCGGCGACGGAACCTATGAAGACAAAGACGGCCTGAAATACGAAGGTCAATTTGCAGATGGCGCTTTCCACGGCTCGGGCACAGCCTGGTACCCGGATGGCACTCGCTATGAGGGTGACTGGGAAAATGGCAAGCGTTCGGGTGAAGGCGCATGGCGCGACGCCGATGGCTCACGCTATACCGGGCAATTTGCCGACGATTCGTTCCAGGGCCAAGGTACTCTCACCCTTGCCAATGGTGACATCCTCACCGGGGAGTGGTCACAGGGTCGGCTCAACGGCCACGGTTCCCTGACAACAGCAGACGGCATGCTGTATGTCGGAGGGTTTCGCAACAGCGACTTTCACGGGCGTGGCACCCTCACCTACCCGGATGGCCGTCACTACGAAGGCGATTTTTCAAATGGCACCTTCCATGGCCGTGGCTCGGAAGTTTTTGCCAATGGCAAGAAATACGAAGGCGAGTATATTGAAGGCAAGTTCCACGGAAATGGTTTGCTGCGCAACCCGAATGGCAGCTCCATCGAGGCGACATTCCGCCACGGTGAACCCTATGGGCAGGTTCGCCTGACCACGGCGGCAGGTGAGATATTCACTGCCAGAACGACAGAGCCCGGCGTGTGTTATCGGGACAAAAGCTACAGGGCCACACAGTGCCCGAAACTCGAAGGCTGGTAGCTTTAATAGTAAAACCAGCCCGATAAACAACGCGATTGAAGTAACAGCTTGAGGTAGTAAGGATGGCGATCAAGAATGCTCTTCTGGTGGACGACTCCAAGGTAGCCAGGTTTGCCCTGAGCAAACTGCTGGAAAGCCGTGACATGCATGTCAACATGGCAGGCTCAGCCGAAGAAGCCCTGGACTTTCTGGACAGCAACGAACATCCGGACGTCATCTTCATGGATCACCTGATGCCTGGCATGAACGGCGTGGAAGCCACAAAGGCCATCAAGAGCAATCCGAACACCGCGGGCATACCAATCATTATGTGCACGTCTCAGAAGTCGTCATCTTTCACCAAAGAGGCGAAAAACTTCGGGGTCTACAACATCCTTACCAAGCCCACTCAACCAGACGGCCTTGGCATGGTGCTTGAGCAACTGGCCATTGATCTGAAAGCTGGATCCCTCCCTCTCGCACCGATACAGGAAGCAGAACAAGACGACCTGGCTATTGGAGTTACCCAAGGCGGATCGCTGGAATTGTCAGCCGAGCGGTCCGATCTTGAGTCTGCCCTCAATGGCAAGAAGACATCCAGCACCGTACCGCTCACAAGCGATCTGATTGAACAGATTGCCCGCTCTGCAGCCCATGGCCAGGTTAATAGCAATCTGCATGAATTGCTCAGCTCACTGTTTGATGAGCAGTTTGACAATCTCAAGCGCGCGCTGGATGAGTCAAGGGGCAAGCAGGAAAGCATCATTGAAGATCGCTTGGGCGCCATGAGAGCAATGATAGAAGAGCGGACCCGAAATCTGAGCGATGAAGTCGCGGCTGAGGTAAATCTAAATCTGGGCCGGGAACTTGCCGACCTTAAAAAGGACCTCTCACGCAACTCTGGTTTTACTGCAAACCACATGGCAGAACTGAAGGACCATATTACCAGCGTACAAACCATTGATACGGAGTTTTGGCAAACACTGCAATCTGAAGCCATCCAGCAAGCTCACGAAATCTCCCGTGAGACTGCTGAAGACATAGCTCAGCGCACAATTGACTTGTTTGTAGCGCAGCAACGTTCTGCTTCATCCCGAATCTACACCGTCGGACTGGCTGTTAGCCTCGGGGTATTCAGTCTGGGTATTGCCTGGCTTGCAGGGCTCTTCGGCTAAGCACCTCCCTGATTCTCGCCCAATCTTCCGGGGTGTCTATGTCGTCATGGACACCCGGAATATCCATTCGCGTCGCATTGGCTTCTGCCAACAGCCCCCCTGCACCTCGATCACCCTCAAGGGTCAGCACGTCTGGCCAAAGCCACCGCGGCAGATAGGCTGGCACACCTGGGCGCCGGCCATAATCTGCGGCCGCTGGCGTCTTCGGAAAACATCTCACAGCTTCACCAAACGCTTGAAGGGCGTCTCTGTCTAACAGCGGCTGATCCACCACCAACACAAACACTCCCCTGGCCCTCGGCCCCAAACTTCGGATGCCCGCTACCAGGGAAGCGGCCATGCCTTCATGCCAATCAGGCACAGGCACCCAGCTGGAGGGCTGCTGGCTGCAGCGAAAACGAATCAACGGATACCAGGCCCCGCAGGCAACACGCACATCCCGGCTAAGCAACCTGGCTTGCCCGATGGCGTTATCCAGCAGAATGTGACCTCGCCCCTGTTCGCCGCTCACCTTTAATAGAGCCTTGGGGCGACCAAACCGGCTGGAAGCCCCGGCTGCGAGCACAAGTGCCGGAAAATCCTGATCGAAGTCATGGCGAGAGGCAGTTATGATGTCGCTCCTGATAAAGCAATGAACACGAAAAGAGTGGCGAGCAACGATTCAAGGCATTAGCTCGACAAGACACTCACTCAGGGATTTTTGCTAGAATCCCCCCATCAATCAACTATACCCGCCCGGAAATTTAATGAACCATCTGTTTGTAGACAACCTCACCGTTATTGATTTCGCTTACCTGGATCCCGCCCGTGGATTAGTCGGGGAAAGCTGGATTGCCGACGTGGTGCTGGGGGGCGAGCTTGATGAACAGGGCATGGTATTCGATTTCAGCAATGTGAAGCGCACTATAAAGCGCATCATCGATGAGCGCGTGGATCACAGGCTTGTGATACCCCGTGGCTACGAAGGCCTCTCCTGGAATCAGGATACGCCTGACACCTTCACCTGGGCACTTGCCGATGGCAGTCACATTATCCATCGCTCCCCCGACGAAGCCGTTGTATGGCTTTCTGCAGACCGGGTTATGCCATCGGCTGTCGCCGCTCTGCTCGAACGTGAATTGCTGGCTGTTCTACCTTCGAATGTCACTTCAGTGCAGATCAACCTGCGGGAAGAGGAACTTGAAGGAGCTTATTATCACTACGTGCATGGCCTTAAAAAGCACCTGGGCAACTGCCAGCGCATCGCCCATGGTCACCGCTCACCTATTCGGATAGACCGCAATGGCAAGCGTGATGAGGAGCTGGAACGCTCTTGGGCCAAGTTATGGCAGGATATTTATGTGGGCTCTGAGGAAGATGTCGTACGTCGCCATGTTGACGCCGGCGTGGCGTACATAACCTTCGAATATGAGTCCAATCAGGGTGAGTTTGCCCTGACCCTGCCCGAGGCGCGGGTTTATATGATGAACACAGATACGACTGTGGAATTCATTGCCGCTCACATTGCAGACGAGCTGAAAGCCAAATTCCCATCTGACACGATTCTTGTGAAAGCCTACGAAGGTGTTGGTAAAGGTGCCATAGCTTCCCGCTAACACTGCCTACTCCGAGCACTGACAAGCAGGGAGAGTGTGCTCCCAAAACACGCCGTGAACCCATCCATGGGGGCTTGGTGTTGCCATCCCTGGCAACACACAGTTTTGGGAGCACACTCTCCCTGCTTGCCACCATAGTTTCTGTATTAGCCTTCAGCTTTTTCTTCAGGCACAAAAAAACCGCCCGAAGGCGGTTTTTTTGATGGCTATCCGGTGGACTAAACCGTCAAGCCGTATTGGCGTCCCCTAGGGGGTTCGAACCCCTGTTGCCGCCGTGAAAGGGCGGAGTCCTAGGCCACTAGACGAAGGGGACTAGAAAATTGGTGGAGCCAGACGGGATCGAACCGTCGACCTCAACACTGCCAGTGTTGCGCTCTCCCAGCTGAGCTATGGCCCCAACGGATGCGTATATTAAGGATCCACCCCATGGTCGTCAACCTTTCGCCCCACTTTTTTCAACTTTTCTGAACTTCCTTGTTCATTGCGCTCATTTCTTGGTCAATCTGGTCATTAAGCGCCCAAAGCCGCGTACTCTTTCTCCACTTTCTTGGTTTCTTTCTTGGAGAAACCACCGAGCACTTCCAGAGCTTGGCGCAAGCGGGCGCGAGTCATATCCGGGCCCAACATATCCATGGAATCCATAACAGACCAGGAGTTCGGGGTACCAGCAATAGCCACAAACACAGAAAACATGAAATCGCCCATTTTCAGATCCATGGCTTTCGCCAGGAATTTGATATCTGCGAAAATGGTGTCCTTGCTCCAGTGACGTTGAGCCTCCAGCTTCCACAGAGTGAACTGCAATACCCGTTTGATCTGAGATTCTTCCAGTTTGTTGTGGGCAAAGTTCTCAGGCTTCAAATCCAGCATGCCAGAAAACATAAACTGGGCCATGGGCGCCACATCGGAGAACACCTCTGCCCTACCCTGGATATGGGGCACCATTGCCTTGAGCGAATCCTTGTTGAACCACCACTGGCTCATGCGCTCCACAAACTGGTCTTCTGTGAGCTCGTCGCGCAGCCACTGGCCGTTGAGCCAACGTAACTTCTCAACATCAAACACCGGGCCGCCAAGGGAAACGCGCTGGATGTCGAAATTCCCGATCATCTCATCCAGGGTGAACTTTTCACGCTCATCCGGCATGGACCAGCCCATACGGCCAAGGTAATTGGTTACCGCTTCCGGCAAAAAGCCCATGCGCTCGTAAAAGTTAATGCTGGTGGGGTTTTTGCGTTTTGACAGCTTGCTCTTATCCGGGTTGCGCAGCAGCGGCAGATGACAAAGTACCGGCATATCCCAGCCAAAATACTCGTACAGCAACTTGTGCTTGGGCGCAGAATTAATCCACTCTTCGCCACGCAGTACGTGGGTAATTTCCATCAGATGGTCATCAACCACGTTCGCCAAGTGATACGTCGGCATGCCATCGGATTTCAGCAGGATTTGGCAATCCACCTGTGCCCAATCGATTTCAATGGTGCCCCTGAGCATGTCATCAATTTCGCAAACACCTTCGTCGGGCACTTTCATGCGGATAACATAGGATTCACCCGCATCCAGGCGACGCTTGATCTCTTCCTGGGACAACTCAAGGTTTCCCTTGATACCCGGGTTCAGGCCTTGCGCCTTGCGATCTTCTCGAATGGCATCCAGCTCTTCAGGCGTGCGAAAACAATAGAACGCATGGCCAGCTGTCACCAGATCTTCGGCGTACTGAGCATAAGAGTGCTTGCGCTCTGACTGACGATAAGGACCATGGGGGCCGCCCACATCGGGACCTTCATCCCAGTTGAGGCCGAGCCAGCGCAGAGCCTTGAGAATATCCTGCTCGGATTCTGCCGTACTACGTGCCTGGTCGGTATCTTCAATGCGCAGGATAAACTTGCCACCGTGCTGCCGGGCAAAACACAGGTTAAACAGGGCCACGTAGGCGGTACCAACATGTGGGTCACCGGTGGGTGATGGGGCAATTCGGGTACGTACAGTCATGGAACCTTCCTGAAAATCGGTGGCCGTTTGATTAGCCCGGTATTATACCGGCCCGGGCATTATTTCGCATGAGTGCAAATCGTATCATTGCGCTCACGCTTTGAGACACAACAAGATTTTGCGATGGCACCACTAGCGGTGTTACATTATAACATTACCAACACGCACCAGGATTCAGACCTAACATGCGCATCCAAATCATAGCCCTGGCTCTAACACTGACAACCAGCACCCTGCTCTATTCCGACAACACGCTTGCCGACACTCGCATTCTCACTTCCATCAAGCCACTGGAACTTCTGGTGCGCGCGATAGCCACGGAAGATATGCAGGTAAATACACTGGTGCCGCCAGGCGCCAGCCCTCACAACTATTCGATGACACCGTCAAAGCGCAGGGTACTGGAAGATTCCGATGTGATTTTCTGGGTAGGGCCCAAAATGGAGACGTTTCTGAATCGCCTGCTGACGGGCAGCGAATTTGGCGGACGCTCGACCACACTCATGGAACACGATGAAGACAGCGAGCACGCTGCCAGTGCAGATAGCCACGATGAACACAGCCACGGACATGACCATGGAGATGGTGAAGACCCTCATATCTGGGTGGACCCACACATGGCGCAAACCATGGCAGAAACCATCCGAGATACCCTGGCCCAACGGAACATGGCAGACAAGCCTGCCCTCGATGCCAACCTGGAAGCATTCAGAGCATCACTGACAGCCAAAGAGCAGCAAATCCGGAAGCAACTGGAGCCCTTGCGGGATACCAGCCTGTTTGCATACCACAGCGCCTTCACACGGTTCGCAGAACACTACAACCTGAATGTAGAGGGTGTGCTAACACTCAACCCCGAACTATCGCCGGGAGCCAGACACATAGCTGAGGTTCAGAGCAGCCTGCGCCGTGCAAATCATCCCTGCCTGCTAACGGAGCCCCAATTCAACCGGCAGTGGTGGCGTTCCATCACCGCCGGGCTGGATGTGACATTCAGCACCTGGGACCCACTGGCTACAAACATAACCGCAACTCCGGAGGGTTATGTGGCCTTCCAGCAAAGCATTGCCGATGCCGTGCTCAAGTGCCTACCAGAGAATGCTGAGCATTAAAGGAATAGACACCATGGCCAGAAGTGTCTGGCCACTGATGATACCCGCCATCAAGGGTGCATCGCCGCCCAACTGGCGCGCCAGGATATAGGCCGAGGTCGCTGTTGGCAGAGTGGCCAGCAGTATCGCTACTTGCACCAGGGTGCCATCAAGGCCCAACAGAAGGGCCAAGCCTGCCGCCATAAACGGGAACAGCAACAACTTTAAAACAGACGACACTACGAAAGGCACGGAAGCGCCTCGCAGGGCTTTTAGCTGAAGCCCTGCGCCAACAGTCATCAGCCCCATAGGCAAGGCCAGATTGCTTAGCGGCTCAAGTGTTCCAGCGAGAAGCGGATGAAAGCCAATCTCGAAAAAGCTCCAAATCACCCCAAGAACTGACCCTATAATCAACGGATTTGACGCAATGGCACGCACTACCGGCGCTAGCCGTGCCGGGCCGTCGGATGTGACAATCGAAAACATAAGAATGCACAGCAAATTAATCAGCGGCACCATGACGGCAACGGCAATAGCTGTGAGGGACAAACCATCATCGCCAAGTAGCATGCCCCCCGCCGCTAGCGCGACATAGGAATTAAACCGGATAGCTCCCTGGTACACCGAAGAAAAAACCGGCCCATTCCAGCGCCAGAAGAACTGCACAACCACCAAAAGCAACGTCATCGCCAGCAGCATGGACGCGATAAGCAAGGCAGTGTCACCATAGGCGGAGGCGGGTAAACGAGCCTGCCCAAGTTTGAACACCAGCATGGCGGGAAAAAGTACGTAGTAGGTAAAGCGCTCAGCCTGAGGCCAGAATTCAATCGAAGGAAATGCCCAGCGCCTGAACAGGTGCCCTAAAACAATCAGCGCAAAAACAGGCACAAGCGCCTGAACCATAACCGGCATACCGAATACTCCAGCATCAAAAACTGAAAAATAAGCATCTATCCCGAACTTGGTACCGGGAAACAGCCGAGCATATCAGATGACCAATAACCCGTCCCGAAGTGGTTATTTCTATAGTGCTCTATGCCTACGGTCATCTGCCCCGGTAGTCAGCGCGAGCCATGCCTGCGAGAATAATTCCCTCTACACTGCGAAATTACTTTTATAACTTTAGCCAGCTTAAGGGACAGCCCATGCACAAAGATTCAGAGCACGGTAAGGCAACTCGAATCATCCATAACCGCCGCCACAAGGATGGCTTTGGCAGTCCCTACTCGCCGATTTACAACACCACTACCTACCGGTTTCCGGATACAGCAGCGCTCCAAGAGGTCATTGCAGGCCGTGCGCCGGGTAATCTGTACACTCGCTGGGGAAGCAACCCATCCATCCAGGAGCTGGAACAAGGCCTGGCCAGCCTTGAGGAGACAGAAGATGCGCTAGCCTTCGCCTCGGGGATGGCCGCCATCTCGGCAACCCTGTTTGCCCATGGTCGAAACGGCATTGTATGCGTTGGCGACCTCTACGGCGGTACACAGGAACTGCTGACCAAGCACATGGAACCTCTGGGCCTTCCCGTTACCTTCCTGTTACGACATGAACCCGATCAACTGGCCAGCGCCCTGAGCAAACCCGGCATGTTGGTGTACTGCGAATCGCCGGCCAATCCGACGTTGAGCATACTGGACATTCAGCAGCTGGCGCAGCAAGCCCATGCCAAGGGCGCCCTGCTTGCAGTAGACAATACCTTTGCATCGCCGGTGAACCAACGGCCGTTAAACCTGGGGGCAGACTTGAGCCTTCACAGCGCAAGTAAATTCCTTGGTGGGCACAGCGATATTACAGCAGGCGCAGTCATGGCCTCTGCGGAACGAATAAAGCCCATAGCCCAGTGGCGCAAAAACCTCGGCCAGATTCTCGCACCAGAAACCGCTGCTCTACTCTCTCGCAGCCTCAGAACCCTGCCCCTGCGGGTAAAGCAACACAATGAGAACGCATTGGCGGTTGCCCGCGCGATGGAAGGCCATCCGGCCATAAAACGAGTGCTCTATCCGGGTTTGCCAGACTTCCCGGGCCACAACCTGGCCAAGCAACAAATGGACGGATTTGGTGGTGTGTTGACGATAGAGATCAAAGGGGATCGGGAACAGGCGGTAAAAGTTGCCGACAACTTGCAGGTTTTCTTGCTGGCCACCAGTTTGGGTGGCGTGGAAAGCCTGGTTTCCCAGCCCTGCGCCACAAGCCATTATGGAATCAGTCAGGAGGAACGGGAACGCCGTGGCATAAGCGACAGTATGCTGCGGCTATCTGTTGGGCTTGAGGATGCAGAAGACCTGATAGCAGACCTTCAGCAGGCCCTTGGCACGCTATAAATCGCCGTTATCCAGAAAGTCGCGAAGGGCTACAGCGTTATTGTGCTCTGTATCCTTTGCGGCGAACACCAGGGTTATGCGCTTGTGCTCTTTTAGAATCGCCTGCAGTTCCTTCAGAGCGTCGGCCGTGTCTCCCTCCTTCGAGGCTTTCAGCTCCTTCAGGTAACGCTGGCGAAACTCTTTCCACTTCTCAGGGTCGTGATCAAACCACTTTCGCAGCTCAGTGGAAGGCGCCAGCCCTTTTAGCCAGGCCTCGAGATCAGCATCTTCCTTGGCAACGCCACGGGGCCATATCCTGTCGACCAGAATGCGCGGGCCGTCAGAACGTGCGGCGTCTTCGTAAGCTCTCTTGATTCGAATATCCATCAGCAAGCCTCCGTTTGTCGCTCAAACAATATCATCCGGGTTTAACTGTTCTACCGAAGTTTTGCCCAGCAGTGCAAGAGTCAACTCAACCTCATAGCGGAAGTTGTCCAGCATTCGTACGACTGCCGCCTCACCGCCGGCTGCCAGTGCATAAGCCCATGCACGCCCCACCAGGCAAGCGTTCGCGCCAAGGCAAAGCGCCCGCACAACATCCTGACCAGACTGTATACCGCCATCAAACAGAATCTCGGTTTTTCCGGACACGGCTTCTACGATGGCGGGTAGCGCCGAGATGGTTGACGGCGCACCATCCAGTTGTCTCCCACCATGGTTGGAAACAACAATGCCATCGGCGCCAACATCTACCGCCGAACGGGCATCGTCAGGATCCATAATCCCTTTGATAACCAGTTTGCCCGACCAGTGCTGGCGTACCCATTCGAGATCCTTCCAGGTAACCGACGCATCAAACTGCTGGTCTACCCATGCTTTGAAATCTTCAGGATTGCGGCCCGAGGGCACGGCATCAGACAGGTTGCCAAACGTTAGAGGTTTGCCCTTGATGGCAACATCCCAAAGCCATAGGGGATGGGAAAGCAAATCAGACAGCTTTTGTATCTTGCCCCAAGACGAGAGGCCGCCATTCATACCGTTACGTATATCTCTATAACGTACGCCAAGTTTGGGAAGATCCACTGTAAACACCAGAGTTGAGTATCCGGCTTTGTGTGCACGATCAAGCAAGGCTTCCGAGTAGCCCCTGTCCTTCAAAACATACAGTTGAAACCAGTTAGCCGCAGTGGCTGCCGCGGCAACCTCTTCCAGCGAACAAATGGACACGGTGCTGAGGCAAAAGGGCACGCCAGCTTTCTTCGCTGCCCGTGCTACCTGAACCTCTCCCCTGCGGGCGAGCATGCCGGCCAGACCAACTGGCGCAAGAGCCAGTGGTAAAGAGGTATCCTGGCCCAGTATTCGTGTAGCAGCAGAGGCAGCAGACACGTCCCGCATGACTCGTTGGCGGAAGTGCAGCTTTTGGAAATCCCCCGCATTTTCCCTGAGGGTCTGCTCCGAAAAGGCACCACCGTCAAAGTAATCGAACATCATTCGCGGCAGTCGCGCTTCCGCGATCTTGCGGTTATCCATTGTATTTGCAGGCGTAATCATTATTTTACGTATTCTCCGGCAGACCATTCAGGATAAGGCCGCCACTGTTTTTTCCAGGCTGCTATTTTCTCTGGTTTCATGGGCCTGGCAATGGCGTAGCCCTGAGCATGATAGCAACCAAGGCGAATCAGAAGCTTCCCGTGTTCCATGGTTTCTACCCCCTCCGCCACCAACTTTTTGTCGAACGCATGAGAAAGGCCAATTATGCCTTTGAGGATTGCTCTATCGTCACCATTCAACAATGCACTGCTTACAAAGCCCTGGTCTATTTTCAGGGTTCTGACAGGTAGCTTTTTGAGGTACGAAAGTGAAGAGTAGCCGGTACCAAAATCGTCCAATGAAAAGGTTACCCCAAGGCTTTCGCATTCCCGAATAATACTGCCTGCCTTATCAAGCTCACCAAGAGCAGCTGTTTCAAGTATTTCCAGATCCAGTCTTTGCGGCGCAACATGTGGGTATCTGGCCAGCGCCCCGGCCAACCTGGTTGCAAAATCCGGGTGCTGGAGATGTACCGCAGCAATATTCACACCCACATCCAAAGCCAAGCCTTCACTATCCCAAACCGTCATTTGCCTGAGCGCCTGGCTAATAACCCACTCACCTATGCTGATCATCAGTGGGTGATACTCCAATGCTGGCAAAAATTGCATTGGGCTCAAGGTACCTTTTTCCGGGTGCTCCCACCGAATCAGCGCCTCAACACCTATTACTCCGCCAGTTCTAAGACAGACCTTGGGTTGATAGAGCAACCTGAACTGATCGCCTGCAAGCCCGGCACGAATGTCCGCCAAAAGCCGCTGGCGCTCAACTGACTGGCGCTGTGCGTCGGCATCCAGAAACAGCCACTCACCTTTTTGTTCCTGTTTGGCGCGAAACAACGTGTGGTCAGCCTGCCGCAAAAGCGTATCCCCATCATCCGCGCCGTGATGGGGAAATCGGACAACACCAGCGGTGAATGCCATGCTCACACTGCCACCATCAAGCATGAACGGCTGCTCTGCTGTTAGTCTCAATGCCTTTAGCTGGGCTTCTACTTTTCCGCTATCGGCCAAAAGCACAACAAATTCGTCTCCACTGATCCGCGCGAGTTTCCCAGCTTTGCCAATTGCATCCTTCCAGCGCCGGGCCAGCAAGCCAAGCAGTCGGTCGGCAGATTCTTCGCCAAAGCGGGCGTTCACTTTGTGAAAATTATCCAGATCAATAGAGATCACAGCGAAGGATTCTGCCGGCAGATGTTCCTGCTGCATAACATGCCGGATCTCCCGGAGTATTCCATTACGATTCATCAGCCCTGTAACAGGATCCGAATACGCGAGAAACTGCAACTGCTCTGCATGCTCTGACGCTTGTTTCTCGAGTGCGGAATTAAGGTTGTCGTGATGCAAGCGAGCGAGTTCATCCTCAGCTCTGAGCCGCGCCATTTTTTCACGCATCAATTGCATGGCGCTGGCAGCCAGCTTTTCGTAGATTTCCAACAAGGCCGAAACCATCACAGACACCGCACCGCTCAGTTCGCTATCAACTTCATTTTTGGCTTCTGATAAAGGAACACCTCGCTCCACCGCTTTGATGGTGAGAGCCATTCGGCGATCAGACTCCAGAATATGAAATGCCAGCCATCGGGTCAGGTAGGAGAACAAATCGCTCATGACTTTCTCCCCTGGCTCATCACTGGAGCGAAACATCTGGATCTGAACGAAGAACAGTTGATGGCCATCGTGGTGGTTTTGCACCATTTCCTGCTCACCGAGAGTAGCTTTCCAGATTTCCTCCTCAGCCTTGAAATGGTAAGCGGCATAAGAAAGCAACTCATCGAGAACATGGCTAACTTCAAGCTCGGAGGTGCTGGATGCGAAATGCCAGGCAAGCCTGTTAACTATTTCAACAAGCACCTTGTGCTGCTCATCAATTGTTTCAATGCCCGTTTCAAAATTCCGGTTCCATGGGAAAATTTCGAAAACGGCAGCGTCTGCTTCAGACATGATCAAGAGCCCAAACTTGTTTGATAGGAACTGCCCTAAGCATAGACTAAATTGCGGCCATTCTTTTCATCATCACCACTAAAATGAATAACATAGACAACCGCAATGCGCTGGATCATTCCCGAGTCGTACAAATTGATATATCCGTAGGTGAAAGCTACCTGCCTCTGCTAGAACTTTGGACGTTAACATCACTTGGAGCGCGCTTAACCGGCAGTTGGCCCTTCGCGCTTCAGCGAGGCAACGAGGGATAACGCAATGGAAACTATCACCGTCCAACTCTATCGCTACAACCCGGAAACTGACAACACGCCCTATGTGCAGGATGTGGAAGTGGATGCCAGTTACCGCAACCGCATGGTACTGGACGTTCTTGAGTACCTGAAAACGGTCGATCCCACGCTTTCTTTCCGCCGCTCCTGCCGTGAGGGTGTGTGCGGCTCGGATGGCCTTAACATTAATGGCCGCAATGGGCTTGGCTGCATTACCCGGGTGGCCGATGTTCTTGGCAAGTCGTCCAAACTGGTCATCCGGCCACTCCCCGGCATGCCAGTTATCCGTGATTTGGTGGTAGACCAATCCCTGTTTTTCAAACAATACAAAAGCATTCAGCCCTGGTTAATAAACGACCAACCGCGACCCGCGATCGAGCGACTCCAAAGCCCGGAAGATCGTGCAAAACTGGATGGTTTGTACGAATGCATTCTGTGCGCCTGCTGCTCATCCGCCTGCCCCTCCTGGTGGTGGAACCCGGAAAAATACGTGGGACCAGCGGGGTTGCTACAAGCCCACCGGTTTTTACTGGATTCGCGAGACACAGCAACGACTGAGCGCCTGGCAAAGCTGGAGGACCCGTTCAGCGTATTTCGCTGCAGGGGAATTGGTAACTGCACAGCTTATTGCCCGAAGGGGCTCAACCCCATGAAGCAAATTGGCCGGATCAAGACAATGCTTGTTCGTCACCAAATCTAAACCGGAAGTTAATGCATGTTAATCTGGTTTTAACGGCAAATGGCGCGCAAATGCTTACACTTATGCTCTGACTGATCCAGAATCAATATCCAAAGCAACAACTAGCAGGAGCAGCCTGATGCAAGCCATAAGATCCTACACCCAGTCCGTTTCCGCCATTATGGCGTTGGTAATGATACTGAGCTCTATGTGGGCAATTCCTGCCTCTGCCAACATTGTTGGTACCGGCGAACTCTTGACTGAACAAAGGGCTGATATCGACCGAGAAGCTCTGATGAGCATGCTGGAGCGCGAAGACGTAAAAGGCGCGCTTGCCAGCATGGGCGTGGGCGAACAGGAAGTACGAGAGAGAATTCAAAGCCTCACCCCCTCTGAGCTTGCAGACTTTAAACAGCAGCTTGCCGAAGCACCGACTGGTGAAGGAGTTGTAGGAATAATCGTACTGTTCCTGCTGGTTTTCATTATTACAGACATGCTGTGTGCAACGGATATCTTCCCGTTTATTAACTGCATTCGCTAAACATCACCTCCATGCATACTTTCCGGCCACATTCGGCCCGGCTACTATTGGTGGCGCTCCTGGGGGTTATCCTCTCAGGCTGCGCCAGCCAACCAAGATGGCCCGATGCCTACGAAAAAGCCAAGCTTACCAACGTACCCTTTCATCCTCAAGAGCTGTATCAGTGTGGCCCTGCTTCTCTTGCGATGATGCTCAACGCCCAGGATGTGCAGGCAACGCCCGATGAATTGGTAAGCAAAGTCTACCTGCCTGAGCGCAAAGGCGCGTTGCAGGTCGAGATGGTGGCAGCGGCTCGCCAATACGGCATGCTGGTTTATCCGCTGAAGCCGGAATTGGACGTTGTGCTAAAGGAAGTTGAAGCTGGGCACCCGGTTCTGGTTTTGCAGAACCTTCGTTTTGGATGGTGGCCGCAATGGCACTTTGCCGTGGTAATTGGCTACGACAGCAAAAAGGAAGTGCTGATACTGCATTCCGGAACAGAAGAGAATTACCGCCTGCCCGCCAGCGCTTTTATGGCAACCTGGGATCGCTCGGAGCGATGGGCACGGGTAATGCTGCCGCCAGATCGGTTGCCTGCGACGGCGGAGCCGTTGGAATTCCTGATGGCAGCCCACGATCTGGAAACGACCCAGCAAACAAACGCTGCAAAACTTGCCTACAGCACCGCCGCCAAAACCTGGCCCGATCAACCTGCAGCCTTGCTTGGTTTGGGTAATCTGGCCTACCAGCAAGGCCATTGGTCAGAAGCGGAAAAATACTACCGCGCCATGACCGAACAATTTCCTGATATTAGTGCTGGCTGGAATAATCTGGCTGAAGCCTTGTCCAAACAAGGCAGAGAAGTAGAGTCTTCTGCCATGCTGAACAAAGCCCAGGAAACGAAGGGACTTGCAAAAAAACCGAGTGCCGATTAACCGGTCTCGGTGGAATTATCCGCGCCAGGCTCTTTGCCCAAAAACAGCTTTTCCAAATTCAGCAAGCCGTCCTGAATAAGATTGAAGCCTTCATCGATTTCCGCACCCAGGGTGTCGTTCATCATACCCAAAGCGACTATCTGTTCTCGTGCTTCAGCATAACCTTTCTCGATACCCGCGCGGGCCTGGGACATCAAATCTGTAAGCTTCTCCAAATCTGCACCACCGTCTGCTTCTGCTTGCAGTCGGTTCTGGACAAATCCGAGGATCACACTGGCAACATCCGAAGCGGTAGGTGGCTGCGCCTGTGCTGCGTACTTGTCCGCCCCGGACACGGCTTTGTTCTGGCCGCCCATGGCTTCCTGAAGCCGCTGCTCCATACGTGCCCGCATCACATTAATAGCATCTGCAGGTGTACGAATAGTTGCCTGCTTTTCGATTCGAGCCTCGGCGGCTACACGATTTGCTGGCCTGGCTTCGGTGGGGCTCGTGTTCACTCGACCGGTCACATCCGGCCCGCGACCAATGATTGGCGCTACCATAACCTTAACCTCCTGCAAGGGCTTATGTGTAATGGCTAACGGCAGGCACTGCGAAAACATTAAGATCAATTGGTTATATTATCGTCAACTGACTCTCGTGCCTGCAACCGCACCAGACAGACAGCAACCAAAGCAACCAATAGCCCTGAGAGTCCAAACGACAAAGCAAAGCCACTTATACCCAGCACCGCCCCAAACAGCAGTGGCGCTGCAAAATGAACGGCCCTGTTCACCATCAAGCGCATACCCAGGGCACCAGATCGCTGCTCTGAACCAACACTTTCGGCCAGAACCACCATCGAAAGCGGCTGTGTGAGGCCTCCACCTAACCCCACAAGGACCGCCAAAACAGCAATGGAGGGTGCACTGGTGGCGAAACCTAAACCTGCTAACCCTACAGTGATAACACCAAGGGCCAGCGTGGTGGCCCTGCCTCGACCTCCTACGGCAAAGATAATCCTTGGTATGAACGGTCGGATCACCATAGAAACCCCTGCCCTGATACTTACCAGTATGCCAATCATCACCGCGCTCATTTCCAGGCTATCAAGGTACACCGGCAGATAACTGCCGAATACGCCCAGGGTAAACATACCAGCCAAGGTAATGGCGATTGATACTTGAACGCCAGTATTGCTCCGAGCCAGCGAAGCTTGTGCGCGAAAACCAGTCAGTTTGCGAGTAACCCGCACGCCCCGAGTGGCATCACCCGTGAGTGCGAGGCCTGATAGCCCCCCGAGCAAAGCAATCCCGGCCATCACCAAAAACAGATTGCCCACACCTCCAGCCCACTGAATCCAGCCCCCGGCGATTAAAGGCCCAACCACCTGCCCACCAGACAGCCACGTGGAATACCAGCCGAAATAGCCTTCAAGTTTTGGCCCAGTGGCCAGGGAGGAAATAATAGTTTGGGCAGACAATACCATCTGCAAATGCGCCAGCCCGATTAATAGCTGACCACCTATTAGCCCATAGTAACCCGGCACTGCCTGCATCAGTAGCAAGCCTGCAACCATCACAAATGCGCCAATCACCAGGGTTACCCTTCCGCCATGGCGCGTAACCAATCCTCCCAAAGGAATGGCCAATAAAAAAGGCAGCAGATACTGAGAACTGAGAATAACGCCCAGCATTAAAGGAGAGGCGCCCAGTTCCAGGCTATATACCGGAACCGTCACTAGCAGCATTGAGTACACAACAAAGCAGAATGTGAGTGACACACAAACCACCATGAAGTTTTGGCCGGCATCATCAGCCGGCCCTCTCAGAATAGTTTTGAGCGTTGGTCTGTTAATACATCACCGGACAGTAGAACAGGGAAATCCACCGACCGTATTCTATTACGTTTGCATCTGCATTTCAGAGCGGCCTCATGGCTCCCCGGCAATACTATAGAATAGGCCGGGAAACTGAGTGGTCAGCAGGTTTGTTATTCAAGGCACTAAATTTCAGGAACGGCTCTATGTTATTAACCGGTATCGATTTCGGACAACTTTATCGCGACCAGATGGCACTGGCTGGCGGCAAGGAAAAACCTGCCAGTGCCTGGGACGCACGGGCTCTAGAGATGCAGAAGCGGCCAAGCGACAGCCATTACACCCAGGCATTTATAGAGCTAACCAATACCAGTGACTGCAGCACCGTGCTGGATATGGGGTGCGGCACAGGCGCTATCGGATTAGCGCTGGCTGCAAAAATGCACCAGGTTATTGGCATGGACTACAGCATTGGAATGCTGCAAGCCTTCGAGAGCAATGCGCGCAAGCAAGGCATTACAAACATTCGCACAATTCAGCGCGCTTGGGAGGACAGCTGGGAAGAAACACCAAAATGTGATCTGGTTGTTGCTTCTCGCTCGACCACCGTTATGGACATGACCGATGCGCTGCAAAAACTTGATAGAACTGCCAACAAGAGAGTCTGCCTGACCAACCTGGTGGGCGGCAGTTTTATAGATCGCGGGCTGATCGAAGCCTTGGGAAGAGAAGTGCGATCCATTCCGGACTACATTTATATCCTGAACATTCTGTATCAGATGGGGCGGCACCCCCGCCTGGACTATATTGAGGCCAATGGGCGCCTGGCGGGTACCGCCAATGTTGAGGATTTTGTCACCAAAGCCGAGCTTTCCCTTGGCACACTCAGCGATTCAGAAAAGCAACGAGCAGAAGCTTGGTACCTGGCTGATTCGAAGCGCGCCAAGCGCGGAGGCGACGGCTTCAAATGGGCGTTTATTTCCTGGGATACCAATTAATCTGGACTGACAGCAATATACGCCTGGCGGGGTTTCATTGTCGCCACAAATGACCCCGCAACAACCAGCGCAGCTGCAAGCGGCAAACGCCAGTCCGGAGCTGCAACCCCAGCAATCACCAGAAAGGCTGCCGCCAATACCGGCACGCCATAAGCCAAGCTACCAACCAACGCTGCCGGACCACTACGAAGCGCTATATCCCACGCCAGCATGGCGAGCCCGTATGGCCCAACGCCCAAACCAATGCCAGCAACAAGAGCCAGGCCGGTGGGCAGCCCGAAAGCAGTCCCGGTGAGCATGTCTGCAATGGTTGCGCCAGCAGCTGCCAGCAAGAACAACCTGGGCATTATTGGCGCAACCGCAACCGGCGCGGCCTGGCAAATCCAGGAATAAAGTGCCCAGCAGCAAGCCGCCATCAACGCCAAGGCATATCCCAACACATACTGTGTGTAACCTTCAGTTCCTGCTCCCGGTGACAACAACATCGCAGCACCGGAAAAAGCAATAAGCGCCCCACACAGCACTGGAATCGGTATCCGGCGATGAAACAGCCACTGACTGATCACAATGAACATGATCGGCCAAGTGTAGGTAATCAACGCTGCCTCCGCTGTCGGTGCCAGACCAACGCCTGTCAGGTAGCCCCCTATTGCACCCAGTATCAGGGCAGGCAACAAGCCATAGATTGCGAGCTTCCACCTGAACGTTAGCTGCGCCTGCGGTTCCCGATCACTGCGCCTGCGGCGCTTGCGAATACTCGCGGGTAACGCAACAACAGCTGCACTAAGCAGAGCAATGGTTGTGAGCTGAAAAGGCGGAACCGAACTGGCCAGATCCACTAACAAGGGCGCGCCAGCCCAGAGCACAACGGCAAAAAGGGCGGCAATGATACTGACGTAAAGTGGGCGTGAAGGACTGATTATCGCATGCACCGTCGTGACTCCTTACAAGGTTAGTGAATTTGATTCGACACTGACATGCTATACAATCCAATAACATCACAAAAACGATGCTTTTTGATACATCCCATCACAGGAATTGATTGATTGAGAAATCGCATCCTGGATCTGAACATGCTGCTGACCCTGGTGACCATCGCAGACACCGGCACAGTAACAGCGGCGGCAGAACGACTGGCCTACACCCAATCCACTGTCAGTATGCAATTAAACCGTTTAGAGGCTGCTATTGGGGTTCCGCTCCATGAGAAGGACGGACGGCGGATAAGGTTTACTCCGGAAGGACAAAAACTCGTGGGTTACGCTCGCAAAATGCTGGAGCTAAATAATGAGGCGCTTGACGACGTACAGCAACAGCAGATATCCGGCGAGGTGAACCTTGGTATACCAGAAGATTATGCCTTTCTTCTAACGTCGGTATTGTCCCACTTCAACCGGCAGTTTCCCGCGGTGCAATTGCAGGTTACCTGCAGATCAAGCGTCGAGTTGGTAAAGCAGGTGCAGGCAGGAAGCATGGATTTGGCGGTCGTCACCAGACAGGCCAGATCTCCAGGGGGTGAGGTTATACGGCGGGAACCGCTGATGTGGGCCGTCGGTGCCACAGCACAGCCATCTTTGCTGGACCCGATACCTCTGGCGTTATACTCCCCCGGAGCAGATGTGTTCCGCGATGCTGCAGAGCAAGCTCTTGCCAGTGCAGGCCGGGATTGGCGAATGGCTTACTCCAGCCAATCCATGACGGGCCTGATGCCCGTTGTCGCAGCAGGCCTTGCCGTAGCTGTGGTAACCCGCAACATGCTAACACCACAACTGCGGGTGCTGGATGAACGAAACGGCATGCCACCCCTGCAGTCTGTAGATATCGCCCTGCACAGGCCACCGGGGCGGCCTTCAGAGCCGGTAAAACAGCTTGCCGAGCTCATACGCGATCACCTGTCCACCGATGAACAAACACTCAACTAAACGCTGTCAGGCTTAAAATGAACAATATAACTACTTTACGGATTGCTACTCTCTCGCCAATTCGCTCTCCCATCAGTGCCAACAGTGAACAGCGAGCTGCCAGCACTCCGGAACATTTACCAGATACCTCGCAAGGAGCGAATCAGCACCTGCTACCCCCGTCGGAGGCCTTGAGCCGTATTGACTGGCCTTGGGCTAACGGCTACGGAACCCTGGCCCATGACAGCCTTCCGAAATTCTTTCTGCCCTTCGACTGCTACAACATCGATACAACAGACTGCGTTGCTCATTCCAGCAACCTCAGACGCCTCGTTGAGGACTGGCGAGGAGAGATCGAAACCTGCCAGCTATTTTTGTATGACGACACTGTGGCACTTCTAAGGCTGGACGTAGTCATCAGCGTGGATGATGCCATCCTGGATGAACTGACAGCCTCAGGCAGTCTCGATAAAACACTGTCTGATGGGGCTGGCGACATACACAAAACGCTGCTCTACCCAATTTTCCAAACTTACTGTAAAGAATTCGACCGCCGCTTCGGAAAGAGCAGATCAGCTCCTGACCAGCTACTCAGGAACCCAAATAAACTGACTGTGTTCAAAGACATACACTTCAAAGAACCCACAGCGCCGGAGAGCCACGTACTTTGGACTGGGCGCAGCATAATTATAAAGCCCGAAGAATTCGACAGCCCCACAGGGGACACTCTCCGCCAGTGGGTCTCCTTTCCCGGCACCATTGATGATCTCAGGCAAAAGCGGCACCACGTTGGTTCCGGCAACGTTCTTGTCATTAGCGAAGACGCAGAGGCCAGCCGTGATGACTGGTTTCGAGGCCTTTCCCTATGCCAGTACTACAACGCCATACTGGCAATCTACAGCAGGATTCTGAAATCAAGTTATTCACAGCTAACCGATCTGCTTGGCGCGCAACGAACAAGAAATGGTGAATTGAACCGCCTGATGGCGGATATTACCCAAAGCCTTGACCATCTCGAGTTCTCAAGACTCGAATTCAACGAAGCGCGAGTGGGTGTTCAGGGTGACAGAGCCGCGATAGTGAACGATAGCTGTGCAGCATGGAAGCTTGATGGGCTGATTCAAAGCGCCCTGGAGCGAACTGACCTGATCCGTTCGCGCATTGCCCGGTTGCTAGCTGCCCGCAAATCTCGCGTAGACAAAACCGTAGAGCTGATACTGGCCGGGATTGGTGGCGTGGCCTTAGTGGAGCTTTTTATCTCTCTCACCACAGCTTCCAGAAGCCTTCCAAAAGATGACTTTCCGGGGTTGTTGGATGTTTTTCTCTGGATGCCACCCAACGGTGCCATTGCCCTGTCATCGTTACTGCTGATGGTGATTTTTATTTATATTTACATCGCAAAGCGATAGTTTCTTACCTAAATCAGGTGACTAATTGATGACTGACAACATCCGCATACGCTTTCTCGTTCTGTTCTCTGTCGAGCCTGACAAAATGAATGCTGCTGGTGAATATATCTCCAGTCTCCTGTCCAAGCGATTCGGAGGGGCCACACTGCTCAGTTCGACTGACGAAAACACTCTCACCGGCTTCTGGGCAGAGGATGGTTCCCAGTTCAAAAAGCTGTATGAAGGTCGGGTACACAGGGAACCCATCATGGGACTCATGCTATCAGTATTGCCAGAAGATGAAGATGAAGCCTATGAACTGATACAAAAAAGCCTCTCTACTGCCGCAGAGAAGCTCAATTTAAACACCCGACACGTTCATGTCGAAACCATGAAGGCCAGAGCGCACCATTTCGATATCGAGGCAATCAGGAAAACGGGGAAGGGGCTTCTTTAAACTCCTCGTACAGCTCAGGATAATCTTCTTTGAGACGTGCCAGGTTAGCTTGCGCTCCTTCTGGCAACATCTTGAGCAGGCTTTTTTGCTCTTCCGGGGACAATTTTTCACGGAAGAATGGGAATAGTAGCTCACGCTCGGCCCGCAGATAGGCAAGGTGAGCATCAAGATAAGCCTTCAGATCATCGGCAAAGCGATCCATGGGTACTACGGCATCCAGAAGAATCATGTCGATGTTTTCTGAGAGCAGGTTCAGACGCTCCCGCAAGGCTTGGTAATCATCAGCGAGCCTTTGACCTACCTCACCCTCTTTGAACTTTTTAGCCACCAGGTGCTCGCTGTATAGCCTTTCAAGAGGCTTAACAAAGCTTTCCATGTATTCGAGGATGTAATCCACAACCTCTCTAATAAGATGAAAATCCGGGCGATCACCCTGGGTCAGGGATTCATGCCTGAGCAAGAGTACGTGTAGCAACCGGGCCATGTTGGCATGGTCGTGGCGTATTTGGTTAAGGGTCGCCATATGTAAACCTCCTCATGATGGTAGCTCGTATTATAGCTATGTTTTCTAAGACCATATTGAATCGTTAGTTATCAGATTACCAGTACAGGCCAAGGACAGAAGCTTTGCAATACAAAAAACCGGAGAAGGCATTACCCTCCCCGGCAACCGGAATACTATGCTAACCGTACCTCCTGCCCCACTGCGGGAGCAGACTTTTGCCTCCGCGCCGGGCGAGCCTTCATCAGGCGCATGCCGTTGATGACCACCACCAACACTGAGATCTGGTGGATGAACATACCGCCTGCCATGTGAACCTCGTTAGCGAAAACTCCAGCCAAGAGGCCAAACACAGTAAGTAGTGCGATGACTACGTTCTGCCTTATATTGTTCAGGGTGGCTCTCGCCAGCCCGATCGCTTCGCCTATCTTGCCTAAATCATCCGCCATCAGTGCTATATCGGCACTTTCAATCGCTACGTCCGTTCCAGCAACGCCCATGGCTATGCCAATATCTGCAGTTGCCAGCGCAGGCGCATCGTTAATTCCATCTCCAACCATAGCAGTTGCACCGGTTTCTCGCTGTATTGCCTGGATTGCTTCAAGTTTCTGCTCAGGTAAAAGCCCTGCCTGAACTTCATCAATCCCTACTTCACGAGCGATACGCTGGGCACTGGCGAGGTGATCGCCGGTTAGCATCACCAAACGCCTCACACCGATATCGCGCAGGTGCTGCAATGCAGCGGCAGCTTCCGGGCGCAACTTGTCAGCGAATCCAAGCAAGCCAACAAGCACGCCATCAACCGACACGGCTGCTACCGTTTCGCCACGCTCACGAATCTCCTCCAATGCTATGCGTGCGGCTTCCGGCCATTCGTTAACCCGCTCCTCAAGCCAAACCGGGCTGCCAATCTCTATTTTCTGGTTCTGCCACTGGGCACTGATACCACCACCCGGCGCAGTTTCAAACTGATCTACACGCGGGCCTACATAACCCTCTGGCAATGCGCGCTCAACAGCACGCCCTAATGGGTGCTCAGAACCGCTTTCTGCCAGCGCCGCCCACTGCAACAACCGAGTGCGAGGCGAATCTTCGCCTGCCATGCCTGGGAGTGCTGGAATTCCAGCCAAGGGAGTAGCTGTGAGTACTTCCGGGCGCCCTTCCGTCAGTGTTCCCGTTTTGTCGAAAGCAACCGCGCGGATTCGGCCGGCAGTCTCCAGGTATTCGCCACCTTTAATAAGAATTCCGCCGCGAGCCGCCCTGCCAATGCCTGCAATCACAGAAATCGGTGTAGAGATAACCAGCGCACCCGGGCAAGCAATCACAAGCAGAGTCAGCGCAAGCGCAACATCCTTTGTGATCAGATAAGCACCAATGGCCATCACAATAATTGCCGGGGTATACCAACTCGCAAAACGCTCAATCATCCGCTGAGTGGGTGCCTTGGCTTCCTGTGCCTCTTCAACACGCTGGATAATGCGCGCCAACGTAGTATCTGCACCCACACCTTCGGCACGAACCTGCAAATAGCCATCATGGCTTACAGTACCGGCAAACACAGTGTCACCACTCTGTTTCTGGGCAGGAACCGGCTCGCCGGTAATTGCGCTCTCATCTATGGCAGCCTGGCCGCTCAGGATGACACCATCCACTCCCAAACGCCCACCGGGGCGAACGATTACCGTATCGCCTTTTACAACCTCATGGGGCGCTAAAGTGAACTCTTCACCATCACGAAGCACCGTAACTTCGGTAGGTGCCAGCGCCAACAGATCCTTAAGCGCCGATCGGGTGCGAGACAGAGTACGCGCCTCCAGATAACCCCCTAGCACAAACAGGAAGGTTACAGCGGCAGACTCCCAGTACTCACCAATAAACAGCGCGCCGATAGCCGCGATAGTTACCAGTAGTTCAATACTGATCGTGCGGGCGCGCAGAGCAGCAAAAGCCCGCAACGCAATCTCTGTACCTGCAACCGCTGCTGCAAACAACCAGAGTGCGCTCGTGAGGCCTGCAGACCCGCCGAGGAAGTTACTGGCAACGCCCCCAACACCTGCAACACCTGACACCAGCACAACCATGCCACGCCGACTCGCAGGTGAATTCCACAAGCGGCGCCACTGAGACAACTTCTTGATAAATTCCATGATTCATTACCTCATCATTGAGCCGGAGGCAGGCATATAACCCGCCTCCGGCCTCAACTTAAAATGCGCTAACGCGTGCCTCATAACCCACTTTATTCACCGCAGAAACCAACTGGTCGGTTTTTACCCGCTCAGGGTCGTACTCAACCTCGATACGCCCAGTGGAAAAGTGCACTTTGGCACGGGTTACACCTGCAACCTGGGCCAGGGCTTTCTCTATCTTGGGCACACAGGATGGGCAGTTCAGTTCGTCACTACGTAGGATAATTTTCATTGTCATTCTCCTGTCTGTTTACGTTCGATGCATACAGGATGAATGTTTAAGGCAGGCATTTACATGTGCTGGAACAAGTTACTCCAAATAATTGTTATTTATACGAAAATCTCAATAATTAACCGGCTTCGCCAGCCCCTTCAAACAAACGCACAAGGGCTTCTCGATCGCGTATTCGTATCCACTGCCTCCCGGTTTCAACGTAACCATGGCGGCGCAGGTTGGAAATAACACGGCTTACTGTGGCCGCTGTTGAAGCAACCATAGCCGCAAGATCCTGTTGTGAGAGTGGGGATTGAATCAGAATGCCAGACTCATCGCCCTCCCCCAGCCGATCTGCAAGATCAATCAGGACCTGTGCGATACGCGCCTCCACCGGAAGCGTACTGAGCGACCGAATCACATCGTGTGCAGCCTCCAGATCACGGGCAACACCGTCGAGGGCGCTGAGGGCCACTTCTGGATAGGTGCGAATTAAATGCCGGAAGTCTGCTGTCGTAATAGTCAGCACGCAGCAGGCGGTCTGCGCCACCGCTGTTTGCGGATAGCGGCGCTGGCCAAGCGTCGCCAGCCCACCAAAAGGATCTCCCTGCCCCAGCAGATCAAGCACAACCTCGTTCCCGGAAGCGCTGTGCTGAAGAAGCTTCACCCTGCCGTGAGCAACCAGAAAAGCGCCTCTGCCAAGTCGCCTTCATGATAGAGAGAGGCACCAGCGGGATAATCCACGCTTCTGAACAGCCTGTTCACCGCCTCAATTGCCTGTGCCGGTAACCCACGGAAATAAGGCGCATTACTCAGGATTCGGGCGCGGAGGTCAGCCGAACAATTTTCGGGGCTGTGGTGCTCATCATCTAATGGCGTTGAGCGTTTACGTCTCATTTAAACAATTCCCTTCTTTAAATAGTCCGCATGCACCAAATGAGCATAACTCATGGTTCTACAAAGGCTACCCAAATACGAATGTCCCAACTTGATTTGCCAAAATGGCCTCATTTTCAGCACTATTGCGCCCAAGCTTTAAATAATCAGTCTACGAGAAGTAGTAATGAACCAGCCAGATAGCCATAGTGTTGTCACAGAAGCCTGCCACAACCTGACAGCGCGGCTATTTACAGCCGACAGTGCCGAGGTGCGGGGTATTTGCGTGCTTGCGCCGGCAACCGGCGTAGCCCAGTACTTGTACGACGACTTCGCCCGCTGGCTGAACACCCAGGGCTTCCACGCCCTGACCTTTGATTATGAAGGCATGGGGCTATCGGTAAATGGCCATGTAAAAGACAGCAAAAGCGACAAACTGAGCTGGGGCAAATACGACTGCCCGGCAGTTCTGGCATTCGTTAAAGATAAATTTAACGACCTGAAGAAAGCGTTATGAGGTGTTATGGGAGAAGGTGTTTGCGCCGCTGTTGCCAAGCTATGAGAGCGCCAAAAAAGCTGAATCCTGACGCTAACCAGCAAGGAACCTTTTGCCCATGCCCTACCCCATAGAAGACAAACTCGTGATCGCGGTGGCCTCAAGCGCCCTGTTTGATTTGTCGAAGTCTGACCGTGTATTTCGTGAGCAGGGGGAAAAGGCCTACCGGAAACACCAGGAAGCCAACCTGGACAAGCCTTTACGCAAAGGCGTTGCCTTCCCTTTCGTGAGGCGGTTTTTGAGCATAAACCAGAAGTTCCCAGAGCAGTGCCCGGTTGAAGTGGTATTACTCTCGCGAAACTCTGTGATCACAGGCAAACGGGTATTCCACTCCATTCATCACCATGGCCTGGATATTACCCGCGCGGCATTTCTCGAGGGCAAATCACCCTACGCCTACATTCCGGCATTCAATGCCTCGCTGTTCTTGTCTGCGAACGCTGGCGATGTATCCCAAGCGATCGACTACGGCTATGCGGCTGGCACTGTGCTGCCAAGCAAGGTGGTGGATGATGAAGCGGATACAGAGCTTCGTATAGCGTTCGATTTTGATGGTGTGATTGCAGATGACGCTTCAGAGCGGGTCTACAAGGCCGGCTCGCTGGAAGACTTTCAGGAACACGAAACCTCCCGCTCGCAAATCCCCCACAGCCCCGGCCCGCTGGCGGATTTGTTCCGCAAGCTTTCACACCTGCAAAAGCTGGAAGACCAGGCCCTAACGGACGACCCGGCTTATAAGCGAATACTGCGAACAGCCATTGTGACTGCCCGCAATGCCCCTTCCCACGAGCGGGTGATTACAACGCTGGAACATTGGGGCGTGGACGCCAATGAGGTTTTCTTCCTGGGCGGAATGAAGAAAGACCGTATTTTGAACGTGCTCAAGCCTCATATGTTCTTTGATGACCAACGATCTCACCTGGAATCTGATGCCGGGGATATTCCTATGGTGCATATTCCGTTTGGGGTGGCTAATGTAGACGCCACCTGAGCTCAGTCAACCATGGTTATGCTCGTAATCTGGTCTGAAATACTCAAGGATGCGCCGCTGGCTATATCGGTGTAGACCAGATAGCCGTTGCCGTTGTTACCGGCTTTTGTCCATTCGCTGTTTTGCAGGAATACGGAGTCATCTCCGTCTCCGTCGATTTTCAGTGCATTGCGGCTATCAGTTATGTCCAGAACGTCCTGAATACTCAGGCCTGCCCCGGACTCTCCTATCTGGTTTGAGCCAGAACTCGTCATATCAAGGATTTCGATATTCTTTAGTTTAGCGAAATCGCCATTCGCACCAGAAAGGTCTTCTCCGAAGCGCAACTGAATGGTGTCATTACCACCCCTCCCGTCAACCAAATCACCTGTCCAGAGCAGATTATCATCACCAGTAGTTGGCAATTTGTCGGAAACGTTTATTTTAGCAATTCCTGTTGTCGAGGCAGAAACACTACCCCCACTGCTGCCATCTGAAACCAAAATCTCTTCGGTCCAGGCTTTTACACCAATATCCTTGGGGCCATTGGTTCCCAGTTGCTTAAAACCCAGATTGCCCAATTCATCCTGGGTCAGGCCGGTGATGGTATGTGTGTTATCCGAAAAGCTGATTCGGCTTGCATCCAACTCGACACCCTTCGCGTAAAACAGGGTTTTCTCACCATCTGGAAAACCTGTCAGCTCTACTGTTGTCAATTCCCTGTGGCCGTCTTCAGCGTAACCGGGCTGCCCTGCATCTCCAGCATCACTAACTGCGGGGTCCTTCATGGCGGCGTTCAGGTTCAGTTTAATGATATCGCCAGCCTCACCAAAACTCAGAGTCGGGTTCAACTCCAGCCCATCAGCTATCGGTCTAACCTCTAAGTCAAAAGACAAATCCGAACCCGTCGAATCCAGACCGGCTTCACCACTCATCACAGTTATAGTGAGTCCATTCAGTGAGCCGCTCCAGTTTTTAGGTGGCAGCACCGCAATATAACCAGGCAAACCCTGGGCTCCATCGGCCACGGGGATTGACCAGATGTTATTGCCATTGCTGTCCTTGCCCGCATTATTTGCCAATCCGGCGTTACTAGCGTCACTGCCAAACAGCACAGTAAAGCCAGGTGGTAAGCCTTTAATAAACGCAGAATCAATCATCTCATCAGGATCTTTAAGCCCCGCATCACTGAAGATCAGCTCGGTGGGTGTTTCAACGGATTGCTCCTGTGTCTGCTCACTGCCTTCAGCAGTGATTGTCCCTATAAAACCACTGTTAGTGGGCTTGATTTCCAACATCCCGGAACCCTGAGATATTTCCGTATTGGCTGCGCCATCTTCTTTATGGGCAATCCAGGCATCCACTGTAAGGCTTCCCGTTTGAAATGGCTGCCCTGAGTCGGGTCTGAATATCAGTTCTGGCGGTTGGCCATCAGGTTTCAGGGCGATTTCATACTGATTGCCACTAACCGGAGTTATTGGATCGCCGCTGGCATCCAGCAACTGACCAGCCAGGCCGTTGCCCAACTCTATTACTATCTTGCCCCCTTCAATCTTGGAGGAACCGGCATCTGCCTCATTGCTCAGGCTGATATTCAGTGAAACATCCTCTCCTTCCCCTACGGGTTCGGCCTGCACAGTCACTGTGGTTGGATCAGTAACCGGGATTATGTCAACGGTTTGCGTAACCTGTGCCTGCTTGCTCATCCCCTGAGCATGAGCGGCGACCGTGATATCTAATGGTAGGCCGCCAGGCAGATTGTTGTTATTGGTGTGTTCTGGCGCGTGAACCTGAATATCGTTCAATAAGCCCTCAAGCGTTGTGTTTGCATTATCGCCTGCTCCCACTGTGGCTGTATGAGTCCAGAGCACTATGTTTTCTCCGTTCTCCAACACCTCGGTACGAGCCAATTGGCTACCGCTGGCATCTTTAAACTCAACACCATCCCCCGGCTTGCTCCGCAGAGTGACCGTAAGCTGATACTCGTTCTGGTTACCTCCCGACAAGCCCCCACTAACCTGAGTAGCCAGTGCAAATGCATTATCTTCGGTTTGATCGGTGGGCTCAGGAGTCAGGGACACTTCAGGCAAAGCCACCCCCGTGCCAGTACCCGTTTGAACAACATCCAGGTTAATGCTGATGTCTGCGCGCTTGTATGTTTCAGCGCCGGTGTCTTTACTGTATCCAGTAATAGTTATCGGGGAGTTAGCTGTGCTGGCATTGCCGGTAACCTGGAAGATTATATCCTGAGTCAAGGTTTCGTTAGTGAAGGCTTTATTGGTTGAAACCAGCCACTGGCCGGGGCCAACCTGAACAGCATTTTCTACACTCACACCGTCGGGAACCCCATTAACCACAAGGTGAGTGAGCTGCTCACTGCCATCAATATCTTTCGCATTGCCAGCCGCAACATCTGCTTGCTGACTAAGATCAACCTTAACTCTGACCGCTCCGGAGCCGTTTATAGTGGCGGTTTGGCTACTGTTGTCGTAGCTGAAGCTATCCCCGGCACCGACAACACCGGTAACGTCGTTCACGCTAGCCTCAATATCGTCCGTTACGGCTTTGACAATCAGGTCGTGGCTGGCTGATTGCCAGACTGACTCTGTGATCAAGGTATTATCAGAAGACGTATCGGTTACCTTGTACTCAACGCCGATTGCCTGAGTGCCGCTGAAGTTCGGCCCGGTTTTGACATAAATACTTTCAACCGCGGCTTTGCCGGAAAACTCGTAGAATCCCCCGACCGGTGTTAACTCGGTTACGCCAGCGGCATCGCTGTATAAGGTCACGCCGGGAACTACAGCAATTTTGATCGCGCTGATAAATTCATCCGTATCACCATTCTGGTGAACTGCGCTGAAATCCACCTTGCTAATAGTGTCTTCCTTCACATCGGAACTAATACTCAGCGTAGCTTCCGGGGTAGGCGTCACCTGAAAGCTTATATTTTTCGGCGTAAAGAAGGTTTCCGAATCGTTGTCGTTTTCCGTTACCACCGGCTGGGCGGTGAATTCGACTGTGCCACTGAAATTGGTAGGTGTTTGAATCTTTACTTTCGCAAGCTCTGTTTCACTGATAACCCAAAGCCGCGTTTCTCCCTCGCCGCCCAGCGAGCTACCAGCGCCAATCAAGGTGAAACCTTCGGGCAAATTACTTATGCGCAGGGTGACGGTTTCAGAACCATCTGCACTGGTTTCGCCAGACTCAAGAGCGGTAACAAAATCACTTAAAGGTATAGTGTTGGGCTCAGTTACCGCGCCATCGAGTGCGTTTTCGTCGTAAACCTTATTGGTTTCAGCAACAAACTCGGGCTCATCTGGCACACCTTTCACTGAGATATTGATGTCCAGTTCCTGCGTGAGGCTGCTATCGGCGGTGCTGGTTATGCTCTGAGGCTGCCCGGTTTCATCTATATAATTCAGCACATCAACTGATTGCGCTTCTACTTTGAGATTGATTGTCTGATTGCTGTCTTTTGGCGGTGTCAGGACTGGCTGATTGCCAGCATCAAAATCATTAATCGTTACCTCGAAACTGCCCGCACCAGCGGTTACGCTCAGGCCATCGATACCACTGCCATCAAAGTTTTCACTGATAGTGTATTCAGTACCTTTATGGGTATAGGTAATAGTTGCACCATCAGGAATATCTTTAATGGTGACGTTAAAGGTTTCACCTTTGTCACTGCTGCTCGGCATAATTTTAAGTTCTACCGGCACATCCTCATCAGTTGCTACCCGGGCATCAACGGAGAGCGTCACCTGATCGGCCTCTGGCGTCAGAATAATGTTTGTCAACCAGGACTCACCAGAAACAGCCATATCAGTAGCCGTATCGTCGTCTTCATCGTAATCAATAGTGCCAGCCTGCACTTTTATTTTGACTACACCGCTGTAGTTTTCCGGCCCCTTAAACTTAACTGAATCCAGATATTCCACCGGAATTTTCACTGGCTCCCCGTTGAATACAACCGTTTGCAGAGTACCGGAGCCGTCAACGTACTGAAAACTCGAGCCGTCAAGTTCGCCACCGGTTACGTTTGCCTGAATGTTATTGTTCTTCACCTGAAATGGCGTGAAAACGGCAAAGGTATCCTCACTGCCCGTGCCGCCAATAACGCCGGTGCCTTTCGGGTTAGAGCCTTTACCATCTTCATTCGCCCAACCCTCACTTAGAGCAAATGTGGGGTTTGAAACTGTATCAGTGCCGAGCGTGAGCCATTCGTCTTCGGCACCCGGTGTTTTGTACACATGGCTGCCATTCATCGCCAGGTCGGGTGTGCCATTGCTGTCGGTATCGCCAACAGGCCCAGCACCAATGACTTCAGCCACTGGCGTCACCTCAATAATCAGCTCATGCTCCCACTCCTTCGCTTCGGGATTTCCACTCTGGGTATTGGCTCCCGCTTCTTCAGTGGTCACATACACCTTCATGGTGCCATCCAGAGAACTGTGTGCAGGAGGTTTGATGGTGAACTGTTTAATCTGGCTAAGCGTGTATTCGCCAGTACCTTCGCCAACGACCAGTTCAAGGCCTCCGCTCGCGGCATTACCACCTGAAGGAACAGTTACAGGGTTGCCGGTATGGTCGAACAACGTCCAAGTATCCGGGCCGGTACTGCCCTCATTAGGTAGATCCGTAATGCGCACCTTCGATATGGTCTCGCTGCCATCGGTATCACCAAGCATCAGCTTGCTGAGGAAAGCAACCTGCGTGTCTTCTGGCGCTGCTTCCGGGTTATCAAGGGAAACATTATCTGGCTTGGCGTACACCCGAAGTTCCAGATCGACACTGACCGATTCAGTCCCAATGCCACCGCTGCTGTCATCATCAGTGTCCTTAATAATCAACTTGATGGTGGCAGTAATCGGCAGACTGTTTGAGTAGTCTTCAGGTGGAGTGATGGTAAAACCCGGGTTGCCATCATCCTTGGTGCTCAGGTAGTCGCTTTCGGGCATGGCAATTCCACCAGCCGGATTGGCGGTATATGATTTGCCATTGATGGTTACTACCGTGCCTTCTGGGAGACCAGTGATTTCATAACCAAAAGACTCTGAGCCATCGTCATCTTTAAATGTCTCACCCAGCACGTTTTGAAGATTAAGGACGGTATTGCTGACGGAAGGATCATCGCTCTGCTCATTGATGGCCGCAATGATCTTACCGTTAGTGCTAACAGTGGCTGCAGTGACTGAAAGACTGACAGCACCAGCGTTTTCTGGATCAGCCGGTGCTGTCAAATTGATTTCTGGCACGTCAGTTACTGCCTGAACATCTACGGTTATGGTTTGGGTGTTGTTAGCGCCATTTGTGCCGACGACATCGGTATCAGCAAGCGGCTTCCCGGTGTTATCCACCTCATAGCTATCCACGCTCACGGTAACATCAAAGTTCTCATGGCGATCATCAGCCGGCCTAGCCTCAATTGCTTCGTACTCGGATTGAGTCAGATAATTAACATTAGTCGTTGGCAGACCAGTGGAGAGATGCAGGTCGGTGTCCGCATCTGTGTCGCCAGAAGTCTTAACAATAACAATGATGTAGCTGCCATCACCACTAACTGTCAGCGGCGTGCCGTCACCTTTGGTAAGCACTGTGCCTGAAGGAGCTGAATCTCCTGAGCCAACCGCGGAGGGTGTTAATGTGATCGCGCCCAAGCGTTCAGGGTCATCTCCAATGGTCCCAGCCCCATTCTGGTCATTGTTATCCGTAACAACAGGTATTTTCAGGCCGAGCGCTACGCTGGTGTCTTCATTGGTTTTCAATGTTACTGCAGGCACATTTTCATCAACCGCTCCGCTGGCATGGGGGATGTCGGGCGTGTCGGATTGAGGAGTAACGGTTACGACAACTGTATAGGTCTTTTCATCGTTGTCCGTTTTCGTGGTGTAGGTAAAGGTGTCCTCACCACTGTAATTAGCCTTGGGCACATAAGAGATAGTGCCATCAGAATTGACTGTGGCGATGCCATGCTCAGGTTTTACAGTACCATCGCTGCCATCGCCTATGGTCGTATTGCTGCTCGTGGCATCAGCGTTGGTATTAAAGGTATTCTCAGGATTAGCGGCCCGAGTTGAATCTTCATCAACAACTACATTTTTAGGCGTTGTGGTGCTTGGGTTGTCATCTACTACGCTAACAGTAAACCGTGTTTCCGCAGAATCCCCATCTCGATCGGTAACAAGAACACCCTCAAACGGTATATCCAGCGCCGAGAGCACATCACCATATTTATTTACATGATCCAAAGCACCGTTCAAGGTGAACTGGTAGCCCGGATTACTTGGCACATCTACGATACTTACCGTGAATATCTTATCGGCTTCAGCTCGGCCCGAACCACGATAAGCAATAATCGTGTGGCCATCCGAAGAAAGATCAAACTCCAAAACAACGCCCGATTTCAAGCCCAGCGCTTTTAACCTCTCGATAGTGGAGTTTGCGCCCGTGTCGGTAAAACGAACATCACCCGCCGCATCGGCACCAAAATCGATGCCAAAGCGCACTATGTCGCTGATGGTCTTGCTCGCGTCACCCTCACTGCCAGCTGGCAGATTTGCCTCATCAAGAGTTACCCCACTTGTAATGACATTTACTGCCGGGCCGTCATCCTGGAAACTGAAACGATCACCAATAACGACGGAATCAACCGCAGTATCGCCATCACCGTCAGTAACAGTGGCTGTAAGGCTGATCGATCCGTTAGCTATAGTCGCCAGATCACTGGCTGTGGCTGTGTCACCATGCAGCAGTGGTCGGGTTTGCTCTAGGGTGATTTCACCGGTGCTGGCATTCACTTTTATAGTGAAGGCAACATCTGCTGTGCCCTCTAAAGTGCCTTTAATCACATTGCCATCCAGTTGTAGCTCAATGGCCTTGCCTGTAGCCGTGTCTTTGAGCCCGGAAACGGCAGAATTTACGACGAGTCCATAAACAAGACTCGCGCTTGCAGCAGCCCCATCAGTACCAAATGTATGGGTGAAAGCATTAGCAAGATTGGCAGAAGCAGGTGTGCCTATAGCAGATTCTGTTACTTGAATGTCTGCCAAGGCATTGCCGGTTGTGTTAACTGCAGGTACATCATCAATCACCAGCACGCCCAGGTTGCTTGCCGCACCAGTAATCGAACCTGAACCACCAATTCCATCAGCAGTTACACCAAGAGCGATGTCTTTCGGCAGCTCGTTTTTACCTGCGCCGTGCGCATGCACTTGGGCATTAGTTAACTCGTAGCTGTAATCGATGTCCCAGGCAGCATCAACACCGTTGGCTGTTGCCGATGCTGTAAAGCTGGTTAAAGTCAGTTCGCCATGACCGGCGATGGTGATTGTTTGTGGCAGAGCCTGTAAGTCAGCGAGAGAAATAGTTGTACCTGCAATCTCTATGCTTTCAAGCCCTGTGGGTGCAGCAACGCGCAAGATTCCATAGGCGGTTTCAGAGTTATCTGTCGCATCGCTTAAGCCTTTTTCAAATACGGTGATGTGACCTGTTGCTGCACCGTTACCATCAACGGCAATAATGGTGGGTGCGTCCAATATGTTGGAAGTAGCGCTGTTGTTACCGCTATCAACCTGTAGTTTTTCAAAACCCCTATCAATCCCATCGTTATCTTGCACACTGTCGATAATAACTGTCAGTGACTCGCTGAGTTCTGCAATACCATCTGAATTGGTAACTACGTTAAAACTTGTGCTTGAATTACCGACGCCAATGGCGATGCTTGCAGGCAAGCTATCAACATCGGCTGCACCGGCTGTCCCCGTCCAGTCCAGGTTTATAGTGACGTTTTTTCCTGCCGCAACGGTGACAGGGTCACCGATTTTATCGACAAGATTAACGGTATAGGTGAGCGTACCGCCTTCAAGAACCGCGCTTTCATCAACAGAGATTTGTGCGTAAACAGGGTCGATCGTGTCGCTAACAACTGTATTGACAGCTGTGCTATCAAAGGCCAAGTTTTCAAACGCACCGGCCGCGCCCGCACCGGCTTCAGTAACGCCCGTTATGGCATTGGTGACAGTCTCGCCATCGATGTAGACGTCATCACTTTGAACAGCAATATACAGAGTACCTGTACTGCTACCGGCGGCCACCGTGATATTGCCTAAGGTGGTGGCAACTGTAATGGTGCTGTTTGAAACAACAGCATTGCCGTTCGCGTCTTCCAGGGTGACTGTATATACCAAGTCAGCCGCACCTTCGGTGACAAAGGCTTCGCTAACGCTCAGCGTGGCGGTGACGGTATCTGTGGTATCACTGACGAGTGTATCGACAGCCGTGCCATCGAACGTCAAATTTTCAAATGCCCCAGCCGTGCCAGCATCGACTTCAACAACGGCAGAAATCGCGTTACTGATCGTTTCAGCATCGATGTAAACATCATCTCCCTGAACCGGAACAGCCAGCACACCAAAGCTGTCGCCAGCCTTGATGGTAATGGTGCCGAGTGAGGTAGTTACCGTGACATCGTTATTGGCTGTCACGGCATTGCTAGCCACATCTTCCAGCGTGACGGTGTACACCAGGTTACTAGCTTCACCTTCATCGACAGCAGTTTCACTGACAGTCATCCTGGCTGTAACCGCATCAGTAGTGTCTTCTACAGTTACCGTAGATTTGGCGGCGGTATCGAGGCTTTCGTAGTTACCGCCGGTATGAGCTTTGATGGTGTATTCGAGCGTTTCGCCATCAAGGTAGGTATCATCACTATTGGGATTAGCGAAGGTGACACTACTGGTGGTGGTACCTGCCACAATAGTGATTTGTTCGCCGTTACTCAGCGTCAACACCAAGTCACTGCCCTCCGGCGCATGGTCGACCGTGGCACTGATTGTAATATCGCCACCTTCAACAACAGTGCTGCCATTCAAAGTAACGGTCGTGGTATCAACCGTATCCTTAACGGTAACCACTGCTTTATCGGAGATATCCAGGCTTTCGTAGTTGCCACCGATGGCGCCAGTGATGCTGTACTCCTGTACCTCGCCATCCGCATAAGGTGTGTCTGCTTTCGGATTAGCGAAGGTCACGCTGCCCATGGTGTCGCCCACAGCAATCGTAATCGTTTGGCCATTGCCCAAGGTCAGCACCAGGTCGGTATCCTGTGGCTGATGGTCAACCGTGGCAGTGATGGTTATGTCATCACCTTCATCGACTGTGACGTTGCCCAAAGAAACCGTGGTGGTATCGATGATGTCTGCAATCGTCAGGTCAGTGCTATTATCAACAACAGTCAGGTCTTCAAAATTTCCGCTGTTGCCGCTTGCAGTAATGCTATTAACACCTAATACAAAATCCGGCTCTATGTAGACATCAGAGCCAGGGTAGCCACTCAAAGCAACAGCTGAGCCAGTCAATCCCGAACCCCAACCAAAAGTGACAGAGCCTGTGGTCGCGCCTGCCGAAACAGTAATAGTTTCAGTTTGGCCATTGCTCAAGTTAATGGTGAAATCCTGGGCAGCTTGCGCTGGGTTATCCAGATTAACGGTGTAAGTGATCGCACCGCTGTCTTCATCACCATTGCCAACAGAGGTTAGTGTGGCGGTTGTGATGTCGATAGAGTCGGCAATTGTCAGCTCGGTGCTGTTATCTACAACCGCCAGGTCTTCGAAGTTGCCGCCATGACTCAGAGCCACAAAATCTGTAACTGTCAGATCAAAATCAGGCTCAAGATAAGCATCACTATCTGGATAGCCAGCCAACGGTTGTGTACCCGCAGCTACGCCTGCGCCCCAGCCAAATGTGATGGACCCTGATGTATTGCCTGCTGCTACTGAAATATTTGCCGTTTGGCCATTGCTGAGGGTAATGCTGAACAGTTGGTTAGCTTGTGGAGCATTGCTCAAGTCGACGGTGTAGGTGATCGAGCCATTGTCTTCATCACCACTGCCAACCGAGGTCAATGTGGCCGTGGTGGTGTCGATGGAATCGGAAATCGTCAGGTCGGTACTATTATCAACAACAACCAGGCTTTCGAAGTTGCCACCAGTGCCGCTTGCCGTAACGCTATCAACTTCCAGTACAAAATCCGGCTCCTGGTAAACATCCGAACTCGGGTAGCCGTTTAAGCCAATGGCAGTGCCGGTCAAGCCTGTGCCCCAGCCCAGGGTAACCGAACCTGAGGTTGCGCCTGCCGCCACCTGTATGGTTGCACTCTGGCCATTACTCAATGCAACAGTGAAGTCCTGATCACCTTCGGTGGCGTGATCCAGGTTCACCGTGTAAGTAACAGAACCATTGTCTTCGTCACCGCTGTCAGCCGAGGTCAGTGTGGCCGTGCTGGTGTCGATGGAATCGGAAATCGTCAGGTCGGTGCTGTTATCAGCAACCACCAAATCCTCGAAATTGCCACCGGTGCCACTGGCAGTAATGCTGTCAACGCTGAGAACGTCGTCTGGCTCCAGGTGCACGTCCGAATCCGGGTAGCCAGCCAACTGAACGGCGCCCGCTACCAGGCCGGAGCCCCAACCAAAGGTCACAGAACCGGTGTTGGCGCCAGCCGCTACAATAATGGTTGCGGTTTGGCCGTTGCTTAACTCCAGATCGAAAGCCTGGGCACCTTGCGGGGCATTGTCCAGGCTGATGGTATAAGTGATGGAGCCATTATCTTCATCTCCGCTGCCAAGTGAACTTAATGTCGCGGTGGTGGTGTCGATAGTATCGCTAACCACAGTATCAACTGCGGTACCATCAAAGGTTAGATTTTCAAAAGCACCAAGCGCACCTGCATTAGCTTCAACAACATTCGTTATGGCGTTGGTCACCGTTTCGCCATCAATATAAACATCGCCACCCTGAACCGGCACAACCAGCACACCAAAGCTGTCGCCCGCTTTGATGGTAATGGTGCCCAGTGAGGTGGTCACCGTCACATCGTTGTTTGCAGTGACAGGGTTATTGGCTGCATCTTCCAGCGTGACTGTGTAAATCAGATTATTCACTTCGCCTTCATCAACAGCCGTTTCGCTAACAGTCAACTTGGCAGTAACCGTATCTGTGGTGTCGTTAACGGTCGTTTGTACTGGCGTATTGTCGAAGGTGAGGTTTTCAAATATTGCTGTGCCACCCAAACCGTTTTCAACGATGTTGGTGATTTGGCCAGTGATTGTTTCACCATCCAGGTAAACATCGTCGCCCTGTACAGGTATATCCAGTGTGCCTGCAGAGTTGCCCGCGCTGATGGTAATGGTGCCAACGGTCGTGTTTACCGTAATGTCGTTATTGGCTACAACGGGGTCGCCATTGGTATCTTTGAGAGTAACGCTGTACTGCAAATCAGTCGCGGCGCCCTCATCCACGTTCGTTGCGCTAACGGTCAGCTCTGCGGTAACCACAACGCCGTCGGCGGGGTTGCTGTCGGAAGCTGTGCTGGTGTTGCCTGCCGGGTCTTCAATTTTGACGTTGAGTTCGACTTCTGCATCGGTGGGGTTTACGGGTAACTCAACCTTGATACCGTTGTCGATATCGCCTTGGGTGATTTCGTAATCGGTGACCGGGTCGCCGTTGCTGTCCAGTATCGGGTTACCGTCTTTATCAGTGGCCGTTATTTTGTCGCCCGGGGATGTAGTGGCCGGGTCAAACGTGATTTCCCCTTCGATTTTCCCACTGCTGAAATCACCGGCATCGTATTTACCGTTGGTGCCTGAGCCAGGCTCGAGTTCAACGGTTACGCCCGGGGTGAGGTTATCGACGGTCTTGCTGTCATCTGTAGTGCTGGTATTACCCGCAGGGTCAGTAACCTTAACGTTCATCTCAACGTTGGTCTGACCATCCGCTACAGGAATATCAACAGTAATGCCGTTATCAATATCGCCTTGGGTTACCGGGCGTTCGATAATGACGTTACCGTCCTTATCGATGATTTTTACCGTATCGCCAACCGAGGTGTCAGGATCGAAGGTCACCGTGCCGGTTACTTTGCCGTCTTTGGTGTCGTCGTCGTTATACTCACCGTTTGAACCTGAACCAGGCTCAAGGGTGGCGGTCGCACCCGGGGTGGTGTTATCAACAACCTTGTTGTCCGAGCCGGTGCTGGTATTGCCAGCAGGGTCGGTAATATCAACATTTAGCTCGACGTCGGTTTGGCCCGGATCTACAGGCACTTCGACGATAATGCCGTTGTCGATGTCACCTTGAGTGATTTCGTAATCGGTGATCGGGTCGCCGTTGCTGTCCAGTATCGGGTTACCGTCTTTATCGGTGACCGTGATTTTATCGCCGGGCACCGATGTATTGGGGTCGAAGGTAATTGTGCCTTCCACTTTGCCGTCGTTGGTGTCGCCGTCGTTATACTCGCCGTTCGGGCCGGAACCAGGCTCCAGTTCCACGACCAGCCCCGGGGTAACGTTATCAATCAGGTTGCTATCGCCCGTGCTGCTGGTGTTGCCGGAGGGGTCGGTCAGCTTAACGTTCAGTTCAACATCGGTCTGGCCTTCGGTAACAGGCACATCCACCTGAATGCCGTTATCGATATCGTCTTGGGTTACGGGGCGTTCAATAATCACCTTGCCGTCTTTGTCGGTGATCTTGACCGTATCACCTGGCTCTGTGGTGCCGGGGTCAAAGGTCACTGTGCCGGTAACCTTGCCATCCTTGGTATCGCCGTCGTTGTACTCGCCATTGGGGCCGGAGCCCGGCTCAAGCTCCACGTCTGCTGTAGGCGTGATGTCATCCTTCGGGTTTTTGTCGAAGCCTGTGCTGGTGTTACCTGCAGGGTCAGTTACATCAACGTTCAACTCAACGTAGGTCTGGCCAGGCGCTACGGACACATCCACAACAATACCGTTATCAATATCGTTTTGGGTTAGCACATAATCGGTGACTGGGTCGCCATTGGCGTCGAAAACCGGGTTGCCGTCTTTATCTGTTGCAGTCACCTTATCGCCGGGAAACGTGTTGTTCGGGTTGAAGGTAATGGTGCCGCTGACTTTGCCGTCGTTCAGGTCGCTACTGTTGTAGTCACCATTAGGGCCAGATCCGGGCTCAAGCTCAACGTTAACGCTTGGCGTTATGTCATCAGCCAAATAGGGGCGCTCTGTACTTTCAGAAACAGGCGTGCCGTTTGGTTCAACGCTGTTAACGGTCGCGTGAACCTTATTATCTTTTGCCAACTCACTGCCGGGCACATCCACTTGCCAGGTTTTGCCATCGGCATTCACTGTAGTGCTGTATAGCTGGCCATTCACGGTTACGACTACGGTATCACCAGGCGATACGCCGCCACCAACCTTGCCTGTTAGCGTAATAGCCTGCCCCGATTCAGTGGCATCTACTATGTCGTCACCCGAAATCGCATCAATGGAGATGCTCAGCTTTGCGAGCTTGGAGCCACTCTCGGGATAGTTTTGCTCATCGTATCGGGTGCCATCGCGTTCGCTGCTCCGCACAAACTCCCGCTGCGGCAAACTCAAACCAAGCGGGCGTAAGACTTCCTGAATTCGTGCAACGGTAACCGGCGTGTAGCCATCCGCTTCGATGATTTCTCCGATGCGCACCAATTGCACAAAGCTATGTCCTTCAGACGAAGTGCCCTGACCAGACGCTGCAGGGGAAGGTGCTGCCGGCTGCTCACTGCTCTCAATAGGAGCAAGGCCTTCAGTTTGCTCGATAAGCGCCCCTCTTTCTTCTGCGGTAACTTGCTGCTCACCCAGGAAGGTCAACTGCTGGTTGTCACCAAAATCCAGGTCGATACGGGCACCCTCTGCCATGATCAGGGTTTCATCAACCGCCAGCTGATCACCTACTTCCAGTGCACGGCGTTCGCCGTTGGCGTTTTCAGCCCACGCTTGCCCGACCAGGGATACAACAATTGCCAGAGTAGTCATAAGGACCTCAAAATAGTGTTACTTCAGCGTTCGCTCAAAGCGTTTGCTTTGGCGCGCAATAATGGTTTTAGCAAGTAAGATAAAATGGTTTTTTTGCCGGTCATGATGTCCAGCTGTGCGGTCATGCCCGGGATAACGGATAAATGCTGCGCCGAGTCTTTTTCGGTGGTTAGCGCGCGCACAAGATAGAAAGTATTGTCGCGATCATCTGTAATCGTGTCGGCACTTATGTGCTCGATGGTCGCGGCAAGCCCGCCATAGATTGAAAAATCGTAGGCGTGGAGTTTGATGGTTGCCGGCAAGCCGGGGCGCAGGAAGGCTATATCTTTGGGTGCTATTTTGGCTTCTACCAGCAGGCGGTCATCGGTGGGAACAATTTCAACAAGGGCATTCCCAGGCTGAACAACGCCGCCGATGGTATTCAGCAGCACACGCTGCACCGTGCCATTCACCGGCGAGCGAATTTCCGAGAGCTTTACCTTGTCGGCCAGCCCGGCAACGCTCTTGTTCAGGCTATTTAGCTGCGAGCTTGCGTCACTGAGTTCTGCGCGCCACTGGTTGCGAGTGGAAGATTCAACCTCCAGCAACCTGGACTCTGCCTCTTGAATACTGGCTTTTACCTGGCGAACACGGGCAGCGGCCTGCAGGCGCTCACCATTTGCGGCGGCCTGATCCCGCTGCAAACGCAAAATCTCTATCTCTGATACCGCACCCGAAGCCAGCAGTGGCTGCGTTGCCTGTAGCTCTCGTGTCGACATGCCATAAGACTGCTCCGCCGCAGACACCCGAGCCTGTGCCTCGCTCAGTTCCTGTTGCCGTTGAGCAATTTGTTCCTGGGCAACCGATAAGCGCTCATCCAGTTCTTTCAAGCTGGCTTTGTAATAGCCTTCTTCCTGCTGCAACACCTGTTCCTGCACGGGCGTTAATGCTTCGCTGTAATTCAGTTCTAACGGCTCGCTTTGGATCAGCGCCTGTAGCCGTTTCACTTTGGCGGCCAGTGCAAATGCCCGCACACTGCCTTCCTGATAACTGGCCACAAAGCGCGTTGGGTCTATGCGCACCAGCAGGTCGCCCTTGCTAACTCTGGCGCCCTCGTCTACAAATACCTCTTCAATGACACCGCCATCGGCGGACTGAATAACCTGTAGCTGCCGCGATGGAATCACCTTGCCCTCACCCCGGGTGACTTCATCTAAGGGTGCAAATGCAGCCCAGATAATCAAAACAATAAACGTCAGTGCAATGCCGTACAGCAGGCTGCGGGCGCGAAGGGTGCTTTGCTGCTCCATGGCCTGATCTGCATCCGCAGGCCAGTGTCGTGAATTGCTGCGAAACGCGGAAAAAAATGGCCGGAACAGGCGATTTATAAAGCCTTTACCCCGTGCCCCAACAGCATCCGCCTTGCTCAAGCGCTCAAATGCCTGTTGCTCCAGCGCTTTCTGTTCCGCTTTCTCAGCAATCCTGGGGTCGATGCTCATTGCGCCCCCCTCTGAATGCTGCCCTGCTGAAGTGCCTGAAGCACGGTTTGCTTAGGGCCATCCGCAACGATTTTCCCGGCATCCATAACAATCAGGCGGTCGACCAGATCCAGCAAGCTGGTGCGATGGGTTATCAGCAATACGGTTTTGCCCTGGCCGAACTGGTTCAGGCCTTTGCTAACGTGATTCTCCAGCGTGCTGTCCATGGCGCTGGTGGGTTCATCCAGCAATAAGATACTGCTATCCGCCATCACCGCGCGGGCCACGGCTATTGTCTGGCGCTGCCCGCCGGACAAGCGATTGCCAGCCTCCCCTACCTGCATTGACAAGCCATCTGCATGGTCACCCACGAGGCCCTTCAGGCCGGACACATTGATGGCCTGCAACAGGCGCTCGTTGTTGGGGTGTTCTATGCCCAGGGTGACGTTGTCGTAGACCGTGCCGCTGAGTAACTGGACGTCTTGCGGAATATAGCCAATGTTGCGGCGCAGTTCGGCGGGGTCGATCTGGCCGATATTCACGCCATCCACCAGCAGGGCGCCAGAGGTTGGGCGATACAAACCCAGTATGAGCTTTTCCAGGGTGCTCTTTCCTGAGCCCACACGACCAAGAATGCCCACCCGCTCGCCAGCCCGAATGTGCAACGAAACCCCTTTCAAGGCATCCCGCTCTTCACCGGGATACTGGAAGGACACATCGCGCAGTTCAATTTCGCCGCGCAGTTTGCCGCGGCTGATCAACTGTTTTCCGGGCTCGCGATCCTGCTCGGCATCCATAATCTGTTCAACGGCGGTCATGGCCGTCGCTGCCTGATGATACTGGGTAAGCAACGAAGCGGTTTGGGACACCGGCGCCATGGCACGGGATGACAACATGTAAGCCGCAATCAGCCCGCCCTGGCTCATATCACCGTTAATAACCAGATATACACCGGTGATAATCATCACTACCGACACCACCTGCTGTATCCAGGAAGCCCCGGCCCCCACCGACATACCCAGCATGCGCTGCTTGCCGGAACAGCCAGACAAAAACCGGGTGGATTGCTCCCAGGCACTTTGCATACGGCTGCTGGCGTTGAAGCTTTTAAGCGTGGGCGCGGCCACCAGGCTTTCCACCAAGCCGGAGTTACGCTGGGCGCTGGCCTGGCTCATGGTTTCCGAGAGCTGGTGCATGGTTGCCTGCACCGAGAGCGCGTACAGAATAATAATCGTGGCACCGATCAATACGGGGATTACCATCACTGGAGAAATCAGGGCAATGATGACAACAAACACCAGGAAAAACGGGAGGTCGATGAGGGCTGTCACCGTCATGGAGCCAATGAACGAGCGCACGGATTCAAACGATTGAACATTGGCCGCAAAGGAACCCACGGATAGCGGCGCATGCTCAAGCCGGGTACCCAGAATACGCTCCATAATACGTGCAGATAAGGTGATATCTGCACGGCTTGCCGCCAGTTCAACAAACCAGCTGCGAAGTAAGCGCAACGCCAAATCGGCACAGATGATGATCAACGCGCCGAGGGCAAGCACCCACAGAGTATCCGTGGCATGGTTCGGCACCACCCGGTCGTAAACGTTCATCACGAACAGGGGCATGGTCAAAGCAAACAGGTTGATAAAGAAGGCGGCGATCAGGATGTCCCGGTACACCGGTCGGTTTGCCTTGATGACACTCCAGAACCAGTGGCCATTATCAACCGTGGAGCCGGCACCTGTTTTGCGCTGATCCAGACGAAAATCCGGGCGACAGTAGAGCGCGATGCCGGTGTAGCTCTCCTTGAGGCCGGCAAGCTCCAGTTGCTGGATCTCCATATCCAGTTCCGGCAACCGAACCTGCACAGTCTGCTGCTGGGGTTCGATGCTTTCCAGTAAACAAGCACGATTCCCCTCAAGCAAAACAACGCAGGGAAGCAGCAAACTATTCAAGCGCTCCAACGGCTGCCGCACCAGTTTCACCTTCATATCGACCCGGTCCGCAGCACGGGCAAATACCGAGGGTGACAAACGGCCGTCCACCAATGGCAAGCCCGCGATCAACGCGTCGTGGCTGATCGAGGTGCCATTTTCAGCCGCAAGCCATAGCAGGCAAGCGCTTAGGGGGTCATTTGTCTGATCCATAACAGCCTTTTAAGCTCACTTTCTGGTGTGAGTAACGCGCACCTCAACACGGCGGTTCATTGCCCTGCCCTCAGCGGTATCGTTCGTTGCGTTGGGCTGATAGGCACCAACACCCGAAACCAGCATTACGGTGTCGTCAACGCCACTATCGATTAGCGCATCACGCACCGCAATCGCCCTGGCCAACGACAACTCATGGTTCAGTGCATCAGTACCCGAACTATCGGTGTGGCCCACGATGTTGATAGATTTGACTGTGTCACGCTCCAGCAAACGGCGAGCAAACTGTTGCAAGTGAGCCATAGCTTCCGGCTTGAACTCGGCGCTGCCTATATCAAACAGGGTGTCACTGCCAAAGTTCAGAACCTCTTCGGTGTCTGATGTATTCAAGAAACGATCAAAGCTTCTGGCACCGTCGCCTGGAAGCGTGCAATAACGGCTGGAGCCGGGATTTACCGAGCGATTGATGTCACCCAGGTCTGGCAGCTCTTCACTGTTCACATTCAAGGTCGCCAGCAAGCGTCCCATGCTATGCAGTGTTTGGAGGCGATTGATTTCCAGATCATAGGAACCGTTGATATAGGCCCGCTCGGCCTGGAAAAGCTCGTTTTCAGAATCGAGAACATCCAGCAAAGAACGCCGCCCGATATCGAACTGTTCGCGATAAGCTGCAAGCACACCCGTAGCTTTCTCGCGATGGGACTCGAGAGAGTCCAGCTTCACCTGAAGGTTAAGCACATCTCCGTGGGCAATGGTTGCCGTTTGGCGCAAATCAACGCAGGTTTTATCCCGCATGCTCTCTGCCTGGCTAATCCGGCGATCTGCCGCACGCTCCGCGGCCCTGTCACTGCCACCGCGGTACAAGTTATAGCGTGCACGCAACTCAATTACCGTATCGTCCCCGTAGGAGTGTGGGTCGGTACGGGTATCGAAGCTGTTGTTGTTTTTATAGGTGCCATGACGAGCACCCAGCTCGAGTGTGGGATACCTGCCTGCTTTCGCCTCGCCAAAAGAGGCCTCAGAAGCCTGAATCTCCTCGAAGGCGGCAAACAGCGCTGGGTTATTGGCATATACCGTAGTAAGAACCTGCCACAACTCCCCCGGTACAAGTTGTGACTGCACTTCAAAGGGGCTTAGCTCCTCAGCTGGAAAACGGCCAACCAGGCGCTGAAAGCGAGCGGTAACACTCTGCAGGTTTGCAATTTCTGTCATCAGATTGGAGCGGGCAAGCGACAATCGCCCATCAATCTGCTGCAGGTCTGCCCGGTTGCTTACGCCCCGCCCGGCGCGATTACTTACATGACGCTGCACACGCTGGTGGTTGGCAACGTTTTGCTGAGCAAGGGCAACCAGTTCCCGGTGCCTGAGAACGCTGAGATAAACCTCACTGGCCTCCAGCGCCTTGGTTTCAGCCTCGTCCAAAAGCTCATAATAACGAGCCCTGCTATTGTGCTCCGCTCTGGCTACAGCATTGCGCACCCGAAACCCATCGAACAGCATTTGTGTGAGCGACACTTCCGCATAGTTGCGGTTATAGCTGCCACGACCATCATAATATCGGTCGCCAATACCGCCGGCGGCATTTACATCTATAGAAGGCAGATATCCGCCAAATGCCTCCCGCTGGTCAAAGGTAGACGCCTGAAACGCATTCAAACGAATTTGCACCTCTGGGTTGGTTTCCAGAGTTTCCTTCACAACGCTCAACAAGTCGTCTTGTGGCATTGTTGCAGCCGCAACAACTGCGGAATAACTCAAAGAAACGGCAAGTGCTAATTTTGCGAGAGAGGGAGTTCTAGCCATAATATCCTCAAGGCCGCCGATACAGGCGAGGGGCCTGGAGCGGATGTGATCAGTACGCTGGCTTTATGAGGGAATGGGCAGAAGCTTGGCGTGCGCGAGCGAAACCGGAAGCTCGGAGCACACCTGAGCTTGAAAGCTCCATCCCAAAGCAACGAGTTATTAGTGTCAGAATGGCCTGATCGTATACTTTGCACAGCAGAGAACCTGTGATAGCGCGGCAAAACCTGTTCTCGGAGGGAAAGTTTTATCCACTTGCCGCCAGTTGATTGCACACACAGCCCATTACATACTGTTGAATCTGGAGTGTAAGCATGGGCACAATACAAAGGCGCCCGCGGAGCCGGGCAGCAGCAAACCAGAAGGACAGAGATGGAGACGCTGGAACACAGGCGAATTTTGATTGTGGACGATGAGGAAGCAGACCGCATGCTGCTCTCTGCTTACCTTCAACGACACGGTTGCCAGATATTTTATGCCCAAGATGGCCTTGAAGGCATCGAGAAAGCCCGCGCCCTGCAGCCCGACCTGATCCTGATGGACTCAGAGATGCCTCGCTGTAATGGCCATGATGCCTGCAAAATAATCACTCAAGATCCGAGAACGCGCGACATCCCTGTTATTTTTATCTCCGGTATGATCTCGCCCGAGCATCGCATCAGAGGACTGCTTGCGGGTGCTGTTGACTACATCAACAAGCCCTTTGATTTTAATGAGGTTAAACTGCGCCTGGCCATACACTTGCGGCACAAGCCCGCCGTACAGGCCAGCAAAGACAAGCCCAAACCCGAAACCGTTTCGGCCAGCAATCGGGATGTTATTGTGTTTCACTCAACACGCACTCATCTGCTGAAATCTTTGTCTGCAACACCCACGATGAAAGAGTTGGAAAAGCTGACAGGAACCAACAGCAAACACCTTAATACAGCCTTCAAGGCTTGTGCGGGCGTTACGGTTTACGGGTACCTTAGGGAAGAGCGGATGAAGGAGGCACGAGATTTACTGCAACGTACAAGCCTCGCTGTGCAAGACATTTCGCTCCAGGTTGGCTTTGCCGACAGTGGTAATTTTGCCACCGCATTCAAAGACCGGTTCGGGCTAACCCCCAGAGAATTTCGACAGCAGCACAGCTGACTTCAGGAACGATATTTTTGAATTACAACCACTGGGTAAACGTGTTCACTGCAATTGTTGCCTCATTATTTTTGGCTCTATCATCTGCGGCAATGGCAAACGTCGCACCTAATCAAAGCCCGGTTATAGATCTGGCAAGCGCAACGGATAGCCAAGAGCTTATAGGTGCGATGCTGGCAATTCCCAGGCTCAGTGATGTTCAAAGCCTCAGCAGCGCTCTAATGCACACCGATTGGGTTCGCCCCGACGAAGACAACCTAGACGCACCTCGTCAACACAGCACAATCTGGCTAAAGGCCTCGGTACATAACAGCAATGAGAATTCACTCATACGCTGGCTGGTATTAGAGCCATGGAGAATGAACCGGGTAGACGCTTATTTTCTCGACCCAAACACTCAAAAAATCCTCTGGCAGAAAACCACAGGGCTTACTGTTTCTTTACAGGATCGCGCTGTAAACAATGGTAAAACTATAATTCCGGTGCACCTCAACGCAGGCGAAACCCAACAACTGTTTATTAAGATTTATAGTGACAGCCTTCCCTTTGTCAGCGTAAAAAGCTGGGATCCTGTCTCTTATTCACAAAGCATCAATCAAAACTGGATATTCCAGGCCGCACTGTTTGCAGGCATTCTCACTCTACTGGTGGTTCTGATACTCCAGTTCAACGCTGGTTTTTTATTGACCGGTTTATGGCTGTTATCCGGATTTATTGTGGAAGCTGAAAAAGACGGTTTTTTCAGCAATTACTTGCTGACTTTTCTCGAAAGCTATTCGATAAACCTGAGAGTTTCAGCAGCGGCATTCACATCACAATTATTCCTGGCCACCTCAGTGTTCCTGCTGGGTTTCAACAAGCATCGCTTGTGGCGTGTGTTTCTCATCTTAACGGCCGTATCAATGCCCATCATCGCCAGCCTCACTTTTGTGCTCGATGGTGTCGCTATCAGGCAACTGGTCACTGTGATTATGATTGCGTACCTTGGGGCCTGGTTGTTCCTGGTAACGCCTGTTTTGCGCACCTCTCGTTCAGAGCCAGCAAAGCTATTGCTTTTGCTACTGCTGTCCATCTATTGGACCACCACCACGCTCGCGCTGCTAAAGTACATCTTCAACTTTGACTACACCACTGTCTCTACATTTACACGAATTTCTATCGAAATTATGGTCGCAGTTGCTTTAATACTGACATTCAATTGGCAGCAAAAAAGCCGACTGAGCACCGCTGAGAAAACGTTAAAAGCACAAGAGTCTGAGTACCTGCGCACCTTGGAACAAGCAGTCGCAAGCCGTACAGAAGAGTTAAACACCGCTCTTGAAACTGCCAAAAAGGCCAGCACGGCAAAGGTGAATTTCCTGGGGCAAGTCACCCACGATTTAAGGTCTCCCTTAACCGCCATTCTGGGTTATGCCCAGCTCCAGGCAGGCGGAGCGGTCAGTGCTGAAAAAGCAACGCAGGTCATCCAGGATCGGGCGCTGTATATGAAGGATCTGATCGATGGCCTGGTTGATTATGCCCACGACATCACGGTAGACGACAACGAACTGCAAGACATTTACCTGATTGCCTTTATCGACAACCTGGTTAATCACTCCCACATAATCGCCAGCAAACAAAATAACCGCTTTCAGCTTAAAATCGAAACTGACCTCCCAACGGTGGTTCGCTGCAGTAGCAAGCAATTGCAGCGAATTTTGCTGAACCTCCTGGATAATGCCGCGAAATACACCAGCGACGGCAACTTTTCACTATCCGTTGCCGTTGCAGACACTTCCGGGCAAGAACAGTTACTGATCTTCCGCGTAAGCGACACCGGCCGAGGAATACCGGCCGACGATCTCAAAAAGATCTACACCCCTTTTTACCAAAGCTCAGAGAACAACCCCGGTGCCGGCCTTGGCTTGGCCATCTGCTTTGAGCTCACAGAAAAACTTGGTGGCACTCTTGAGCTGGAAAGTGAGCCTGGGAAAGGAACCACGGCCACCTGCACTATTCCCTATATAGCGGGCGACGAGCAGCTAGCAGTATCATCTCTTGCAGCGGTAAAAGATCTATTGCCTAAATTTGATGCACAGGGCCAGCTGGCCTGGATTGTGGAAGATTCCCAAGCAATCCGAGAATTACTGGAGGAGGAGTTCTCTGATATGGGGTTTAAAGTGTCGCTCTTCACAACGGCAGAAGCCTTTACAGAAGCAGCCGGCAGCCCCACCGAAATACCCTCAATCATTATTACTGACTACCGCCTACCAGGTGCTTCCGGCGCAGACGTGCTCCATGCTGCCCGATCCCACTGGCCAAGCGTGCCAGTAGTCCTGCTCTCAGGCACACTAAACAGCAACCCACGGCCAGAAGAAAGTGACTCGGAACGCTTCAATGCGTATCTATCCAAACCCGTCGATCGGTTGGAATTGCGTATGACGGTGTCGGCACTTTGCTATCTACTGTCTGAGTAACACCTGAATACAATGCGCCCCTATCTCGACTGTTTCCAATACTGGATCCATTTGGATATCCCCAGAACACTCCTAAAATACCAAGCACTGGCACCTTCCCTCCCGTCGCGTTTGTAAGCAACTACACTCTGCCGGCCTGGAGAGTAGCGCTCAACGTTGTTTGGGTGTAAACCCTGTGAGCCAAGAGGATTACATGCGCTACGTGCACATGAACCTGCGCCCAGGCGCAAAACCCCTGTACGTTAAACCCTTGAAAATAATCGAAGCCCGAGCTGAACACTTCAATCCGCCATCATTTAACCGCATCACTGCAGAAACAGCCAAGGATGCTGTACTGTTTTTGCGGAAGGGTAGTTTTGAGGCTTTTTCTGCTGTCACCTCAATACCCCGGATACCGATTCCTTAGCGCGTCATCATCCATGTAGGAGGTTTAGCCGGAATGCTGAGCCCATTGCAAGGGGCTATGGATATTGTGCGGCGTTGGGTTGAGTTGTAGTGAGCGAACACAAGAATCTGTGGAACACCCTACCTATTAAAGGTGACTCAACAATATCCACCCACCTACCCCGATAAGCGTAAGGCCCCCAAAGACTTCCGCCCTGTTGCCCAATACGGAGCCGACAGTCCGCCCTAACATCACTCCCAGCGTCACCATGGAGGTAGTAGCAAACCCAATCAGTGCTGCAGCAGCCCAGATATTTACATCAATAAAGGCTAGCCCCACCCCGACAGCCAGGGCATCAATGCTGGTGCCAAATGCAGTCAAAGAGATTTTGAGAAAGGAGTGCCTAGAAGGTTTTTCTATATCCTCCGCACCGGGCCTGACACTTTCGTAGATCATGTGTAAGCCCAGAGCCACTAGTAGAGCGAACGCTATCCAGTGAGCCCATGACTCAACGTAAGAGGATGCTGTCTTGCCAATCAGCCAACCTATCAAGGGGGTTACGGCCTCAATTGATCCGAAAATCAATCCCATTCTTAGGGCTTCGGAAAAACGGGGGTTTTTAAGGCTTGCTCCCTTGCCGACTGCAGCAGCAAAGGCATCTGTAGACATAGCAAAGGCAAGCAAAAGAAGGGCTATTGGGTTCATCACGTCACTCCGGCCGGGCATGTTGAGTCCACGACATATCCACACGCCCGACCTCAGGCATGAATATATCGATGGTCTCGCCAACCGAAGGGTGTTCGCACCATGGCATGTGGCCAAGTATGTTGATACGAACTCTTCCGACTATCGGAAGCAGGCTACTCCCCAAAGAGGCGGGAACTTTAGCAATTGTTTATAACGATCTCAACCAACCGCTGGCTGCAGAAGTTCGGTTGCTGTTACTGGTTTAGGATACCGATAGAACGGTCAAACCGTTTTCCTGATAGAATTAGCTTTTCCACCCTGTAGCATTTGTGTAGCACCGAGCCCTTTAAAACGGGCAGAGCTGAGCAATAAATGATCAAAAACGTATCTTCAGAAAACGTCCAAAACCACCTTTCAACCCATGAAAACACTGGGCTAGAGCCATCCCGGCGCTTTTGCGTTGCACCGATGATGGATTGGACTACCCCGCATTACCGGTACCTCGCTCGCCTGCTAAGCCAGCACACCCTGCTTTATACCGAGATGGTCACCACAGGCGCGTTGATTCATGGGGATACAGAGCGGTTTTTGCGCCACGACCCTGCGGAATACCCTCTGGCACTCCAGCTTGGAGGCAGTGATGCGGGGGAGCTGGCGCACTGTGCACGGCTTGCAGAGCAGTTCGGCTTTAGCGAAGTAAACCTGAACGTTGGCTGCCCCAGCGACCGGGTTCAGAACAATATGATTGGCGCCTGCCTGATGGGGCATCCAGATAAAGTGGCAGAGGCCGTTCGGGCGATGATTGAAGCTACCCGCCTTCCGGTTACGGTAAAACATCGCATTGGCATTAACGGCCGGGAGTCCTGGGAAGACCTTTGTGAGTTTGTTGAGAAAGTGGCGGCCGCCGGCTGTCGCACGTTTATTGTTCATGCACGCATCGCGATTCTTGAAGGGCTCAGTCCAAAGGAAAACCGGGATGTTCCACCGCTGAAATACGCCTGGGTGTACCGCCTGAAGCAAAAATACCCGCACCTTGAGATCATCATCAATGGCGGCATAAAAACCTTTGAAGAATGTAATGAGCACCTGAAACATACAGATGGCGTAATGCTCGGCCGTGAGGCTTACCACAACCCCTGGCTTCTGGCGGGCGTGGACTCGGAGTTCTTTGGCGCCAAGCCCCCTGCTAAGACTCGCCACAGTGCACTTAGAGCCATGTACCCGTTTATTCAGAGCGAACTGGAGCGCGGTGTATTCCTTGGCCACATGTCCCGGCATTTCCTGGGGCTCTTCCATGGTATGCCCGGTGGCCGTCAGTTCCGCCGCTACATCAGCGAAAATGCCCACAAACCGGGCGCGGGTCTGGAGGTGATTCAGGTGGCTCTCGAGAAGGTTCCTGAATCCTGACCGCAACCTTACCTTTTGCTGTCTTGTTCCTGCCTTTACAGCCCGTTATTGTAGAAGCATTACCCGCATCCGGGATTTGGATGTGCTGATAAAAATATCAACCGGGACGACTACACGAATGACCAACAAGCTCGACCAACTGAAAACCATGACCACGGTAGTGGCAGATACCGGCGATATTGGTGCTATTGCCCAATGGCGCCCTGAAGATGCGACCACAAACCCTTCATTGTTGCTGAAAGCGGCGGCTTCGGATGCTTATCGACCAATGCTTGAGCGCGCCGTAGCCATGGCCCGTAAACAGGGTGGCTCCGATGCAGAGCAGTTAACTCTGGCTACGGATATGCTCGCTATTCTGGCAGGCCAGGAAATTCTCAGCTTGATACCAGGGGTGGTTTCTACAGAAGTTGATGCACGTTTGTCATTTGATACCGAGGCCACGCTCAAACGGGCCCGCCGCCTGATAGAGCTATATGATCAGCAAGGCGTAGATACCAACCGGGTTCTGATCAAAATTGCAGCCACCTGGGAGGGCATCCGCGCTGCGGAGATACTTGAACAGGAAGGTATTCGTTGCAACCTTACACTCCTGTTCTCTTTTGTTCAGGCCGCTGCCTGTGCACAGGCCGGCGCCTTTCTGATTTCACCATTTGTTGGTCGCATTCTCGACTGGCACCTCGCAAACAGCGGTCGCGACCACTTCCCTGCGGCCGAAGACCCCGGCGTACTCTCCGTCGCCCGAATTTACAATTACTACAAGGCAAATGGTTACAGCACTGTGGTTATGGGTGCCAGTTTCCGTAATATTGGTGAAATCGAGATGCTCGCCGGCTGCGACCGGCTTACTATCAGCCCAACGCTACTGCAGGAACTGAAGAACGACAATGGCAGCCTGGAGCGCAAGCTTTCAGCCAGCAATGCTTCTTCAACGGACGGTTTCGGGGTTCTGGATGAAAAGCGCTTCCGGTGGGAGTCCAACGAAGATGCTATGGCCACTGAAAAACTGGCAGACGGCATTCGTCGCTTTACCATTGACCAGATTGAATTGGAAAACCGGGTTCGCCAGCTTGCCTCTAAAGCAGCCTGAATCCAGTGTATTTTTAATCCACCCAAATAGCTGCGTCAGATTATGATTGAGAGCCTTAAAAAGCTGTTTAGTGCACCGGAAACGGAGCATCATAAACCCGATGAACATCAGCTCGCGATTGCTGCGACCGCGTTGATGGTTCAGCTTTCACGGGTGGATAGCGAGCAAGATGAGCGAGAACTCCAGGCGATCATTGACTGCGCCATAAGAGCTCATAATCTGACCCGCGAAGAAGCGGAAGACATCCTGCGCACTGCGCTGAATCAGGCAGAGGACGCCACGTCTCTTTACGAGTTTACCGGGCAAATTAACGAGGCGCTGGATCAGGATGCCAAGCAATCACTGCTGGAGAACATCTGGCATGTTGCCCTTGCTGATGATCGCATCGACAAATACGAAGAACACCTTATTCGCCGTATCGCTGACTTACTGCATCTTAATCACCGGGAATTCATGCAGGCACGGCACCGGGCGGAGAGCGCACGCTCTTAGCCTGAACACCACTTAGGAGACAGCATGCTAGCCATACTTCACCCCAATACGCCTCTGGATAGCGACGCCTATCGGCAGACAATGCAATATCTGGAACACCTGCCAGGCGTGACCGTGCGGGTACATGAGATTCAGGGCGTCAGCCAGCGGTTGACAGAAATATACCTGTTGGGCGATACCAAGCCGCTGGATAAAGAAGATATCGAAGCCCTACCAGCTGTTGAGCGTGCTATCCGAATTTCCGAGGACTACCGGATTCTTGGCCGCCACCGGGACGACAACCGACAAACAGGTTTCAGCTACAACGGTGTCGACTTCAACCAGTCGAATCTTAATATTTTCGCAGGGCTCTGCGCCGTCGACATTCCAGAACACGTTGAGATGATGCTGAAAGCTCTGGAAGAAAATGGCCAGGTGTGCACCCGCATGGGTGCCTACAAGCCGCGGACCAACCCGTATTCGTTCCAGGGGCATGGCAAGGGCTGTCTGCCTTGGGTATTTGAAAAAGCCGGCAAACACGGCATCAAAGTGGTGGCCATGGAAATCACCCATGAAAGCCACATTGAAGAAATTGATACTTGCCTTGAAAAGCTCGGACGGCCCACGGGCGTCATGCTTCAGGTAGGCACCCGGAACACCCAGAACTTCGAATTACTGAAAGCCATTGGCCGGCAAAGCACTTATCCGGTTCTGCTCAAGCGCGGCTTTGGCATTACCCTGAACGAGTCCCTGAATGCTGCGGAATATCTCGCCAGTGAAGGCAATGCAAACGTTATTTTCTGTTTGCGCGGCATGAAAACCGAAGCCGGCCAGCCGCACCGCAACATGGTGGATTTCGCCCATGTGCCCGCGGTCAAGCGGCTCACGCGCATGCCGGTCTGTGTCGACCCGTCCCATTCTGTGGGCACCCGGGAAAAAGCCCCGGACGGCATCCTCGATGTCATGCACGCGACGGCCCAAGGCGTGGTTGCAGGGGCCAACATGGTGCTCGTGGACTTCCACCCGAAACCGGAGAAAGCCCTGGTCGACGGGCCTCAGGCACTGCTTATGAACGAACTGCCTGCCTACCTTGAAGATATACATCTGTGCCACGACACCTGGAAAAAGCGCCAGGCCATTTACCAACGTTTAAAAGGTAACGCACCGGAATGATCGTCTACGGACACCGGGGGGCTAAAGGTGAGGCCCCCGAAAACACCCTGCCCGGATTCAGGCACGCCTACCGGCAGGGTGTAAGGCATTTTGAGCTGGATTTAGTACTTTCCAAAGATGGGAAGCCGGTATTGGTGCATGATCTGACAGTCGACCGTACCACCGACCAGAAAGGCGAAGTAGCCCAATATACCGCTGCAGAACTTGCCGCAATGGACGCTCGCAATAACACAAGCCCATGGCCCTCCCCAGCGGGTATCCCTTCGCTTGAAGATTTGTTGGATCAGTTTCAGGATCTTGAACATCTGCAGCTTGAAGTAAAGTCAGACAGTCGCGCAAGGCTGAATATCCTCTGCAATCGGCTAACCGAGATCATTCAACACCGGAATCTCTACCAAACGGCTGCGATAACCTCGGCAGACACCTGGTTTCTGAAGGAAATTCGCAGAAGGAACAAGCGCATTCGCACGGGGCTGGTAGCAGAGCGGCGCTTTCCCAGGCCAATTGGGCTAGCTGCAAGGTTGGGCTGCGAATATTTATGCATCAACTGGAAGCTGTGCTCACCACAACTCGTGGAAAATGCACGTCGCAGAGAAATGCACGTATCCTGCTGGACCGTAAATAGCATCCAGGACATGCTTCGGCTCGAAGCGATGGGCATAGACAGCGTTATCACAGATTACCCAACAAGCACACGCATGTTCTTCGATAACCGCGCACGCTCTTCCCTGTCGCTACCTGAACGCAATGAAAACAAGCAGGCGGATAATATAGTATTACCCGCCGACTGATTCTGAACCGGTCAGAAGATCCGGTTCAGACCATTCAACGCCGCCACCCGATAGGCTTCTGCCATGGTCGGGTAATTAAAGGTGGTGTTGATAAAGTAGTTCAGTGAGTTGGCCTCACCTTCCTGATTCATGATGGCCTGGCCGATGTGGACAATCTCGGCAGCCTGGTCGCCAAAGCAGTGTATACCCAGAATTTGTCGGGTTTCACGGTGGAACAGGATTTTCAGCATCCCCACAGCTTCACCAGTAATCTGCGCCCGGGCAAGATCCTTGAAGAAAGCCTGGCCAACTTCATAAGGCACTTTGGCTTCCGTCAATTCACGCTCGGTTTTACCCACAGAGCTGATTTCGGGAATCGTATAGATGCCCGTTGGCACATCCGTCACAAACCGGAAATAGTCATCATTAACGATGTCTGAAGAAGCAGAACGGCCCTGATCATACGCTGCACTTGCAAGGCTTGGCCAACCAATCACGTCGCCTGCTGCATAGATGTTATCCACCTCGGTTCGGTAGTGTTCATCTACTGCCAACTGGCCCCGACTATTTGGCGTTAAGCCAATGTTCTCAAGCCCCAGGCTATCAGTGTTGCCACTTCGGCCGTTACACCAGAGAAATGCATCTGCGCGGATTTTCTTACCCGATTTCAGCGAAAGAACCACACCGTGGTCGTCACCATCAACAGAGTCGTATTCCTCATTGTGGCGCACCAGAACACCGTTATTGCGGAGGTGATAGCTCAGCGCATCGGAGATTTCGTCATCGAGGAACGACAACAAACGGCTACCCGGGTTGATCAGGTCAACCTTCACACCCAGGCCCGCGAAGATAGATGCGTATTCAGAGCCAATAACACCGGCGCCATAAATAATCAGCGTGCGAGGTGTATGGGAAAGATTAAGAATGGTGTCTGAGTTGTATATCCGGTGATGGCGGAAGTCCAAATCGGGCGGCAAATACGGGCGCGAGCCAGTAGCAATAACAACCTGTTTGAAATGCAGGGTTTCGACCGACTTGTTACCGCGAACTTCCAGCCGGTTCTTGTCCAGAAACGATGCGCGCCCATTGATCAAATCTACCCGGTTACGGGAATAGAACTGGGTTCTGAGCTTTACCTGCTTACCAATTACCTTCTGTGCACTTTGCAGTACCCGGGGAAATGAGAACCAGCGAGGCTCACCGATGTCCCGGAACATCTGGTTGGTGTTGAAGGTAATGATCTGCTTGACCGAGTGACGCAAAGCCTTGGAAGGAATCGTACCCCAATGGGTGCAGTTGCCTCCCACTGTAGGCTTGTCTTCAACGATAGCAACACGCTTGCCATGCTTCGTCGCATTCATTGCCGCACCTTCACCTGAAGGTCCCGCACCGATAACGACGACGTCGTAATGATGTTCTGCCATGCGCGCAGTGACTCCTTATCTACGTCGTGAAAAGTAGTTGTAATTATTCAAACTCTGCAGGCGGCTGCTACTTCCGGCCAGCCTTGGAAGCATCGTAAGCCAGGTCATCCGCCGCTACCGCTTCAGACGCCACACGCTGGTTTTCTTCCTCACACTTTTGGGTGTTGCCACCGCAAATATCACAGGATGAACTGATCCCAAGTGCGCCAATACCGCCGCAAGTACCGCTGATTGGCTTGCGCCCGAAAATAACACCAACGGACATACCGGCCACCAGCAAAACCACTATTAACAAAACCAAAAGAAAGGTACCCATGTTGCCCTCCCCTTACTGAGTAACGTAGGAAGAAAACGCCGGAGTCTGGTGGGACTCAAATCCGCTTTCTGTCCGGATAATAAAATAGGCAGGAATATTCTCCCGCGTTGCGAGCGCACTTGCCCGCGCATACCCCATCACTGTGAAACCGGTGGCCAGCGCATCTGCAGTCATGCTGTCTTCAGCAATCACCGTAACAGAAGCCAGGTTATGCGAAATCGGCTGTCCAGTTTCAGGGTCTATTGTATGGGATAAACGACGCCCTTCCGATTCGTAATAGTTACGATAGTCACCGGAAGTTGCCATCGCCTTTGAAGGCAGAGTAACAATACGGTTTACGGTATGCCCCTCACCCTCTGCAGGTTGCTCAATGGCAAGCCGCCATACACTGCCATCCGGCTTTTTCCCCTGAGTGCGCACTTCCCCACCTATCTCTACGAGATAAGCCTTTATGCCCTCACTATCAAGGTAACGAGCCACCACGTCTACCCCATAGCCTTTAGCGATGGCAGACAGGTCGATATACTGAGGCGAGGAAGCCCTTACAGCAGGCGGATCTGCCCGCAGCGAAAGGGTTTCAAAACCCGTTGACGCCAGAGCTCGTGCCAATTCCTCGTCAGAAGGAACCTCTACAGGCCGTGCATCGGGCCCGAAGCCCCAAAGATTGACCACTGGCCCGATAGTTATATCGAAGGCACCCTCAGTCAGGCGTGAAATCTCTGCCGACCGGGACAGCACTTCAAAAAGTGGGCCAGATACCGGGGTCCAATCCGATTGATCTTCAAGGCGGTTAAGCTTTGACAGCTCGGAGTCGCCCCTCCAGGTCGACATGGACGCATCAACTCCGTCGAGCGCTTCTTCAATGCCTTGTGCCAATGCTTCAAGCCGCTGGTGATCCTCCGGCAAAACCACACTAATGTGGTAGCTGGTGCCAAACACAGGCCCTGAGATCTCCCAGATTTCTTCATCTGGCTGAAACGAGCAACCCGCCAGGGCCACCAGTACCAGCATCATCATGATGCTGGTAAAGGCCGCCCGGGCGGGTTCAAAGATACTGGATGTCATGTGAAAGGTTTAACCTCCGAAGTCATCCAGCATAATGTTTTCTTCTTCTACACCCATATCCTTCAGCAGCTTGATTACAGATGCGTTCATCATTGGGGGCCCACACATGTAGTACTCACAATCTTCCGGAGCAGGATGGTCCTTCAGATAGTTTTCGTAGAGTACGTTGTGGATAAAGCCCGTTGGGCCTTCCCAGTTGTCCTCAGGCTGTGCGTCTGAAAGAGCAACGTGCCACTCGAAGTTATCGTTCTCTTTGGCAAGCATGTCGAAGTCTTCCACGTAGAACATCTCGCGAACACTGCGAGCGCCGTACCAGAAGCTGATCTTACGCTTGGAGTTCAAACGCTTCAGCTGGTCGAAAATGTGGGAACGCATTGGCGCCATACCGGCACCACCACCAACAAACACCATTTCAGCATCTGTTTTCTTGGCGAAGAACTCACCAAACGGCCCCATTACTGTTACCTTGTCACCCGGCTTGAGGTTGAACACATAGCTGGACATGATGCCCGGCGGGTGATCAGTTCCCGGAGGTGGTGTGGCAATACGGATATTGAACTTGAGAACACCCTTCTCTTCCGGGTAATTTGCCATGGAGTATGCGCGAACAGTATCTTCCCTATTGATGGCCTTGTAGCGCCAGATGTCGTGCTTATCCCAATCACCATGGAATTCCTTCTCGATATCGAAATCCTTGAAGTCGATTTCGTAAGGAGCACACTCCAGCTGTACATAACCACCGGCACGGAAGTCAACTTCCTCGCCTTCCGGCAACTTGAGCACCAGCTCTTTGATGAAGGTGGCAACGTTATGGTTGGAGACAACCTCGCACTCCCACTTCTTGACGCCGAAAAACTCTTCCGGCACTTCAATCTTCATATCCTGCTTAACCGGAACCTGACACGACAAGCGCCAACCTTCTTTTTCTTCACGGTTAGTGAAGTGGGTCTTCTCAGTAGCGAGCATCGCGCCGCCGCCTTCAAGAACCTTACACTTGCACTGTGCACAGGTACCGCCGCCACCGCAGGCAGACGACAGGAAAATCCCACTGCCCGCCAAGGTGCCCAGTAGTTTGTCACCGGCTTCCGTTTTCACGGTATGTTCCGGATCGTCATTGATTTCGATAGTCACTTCACCGGTGCTTACCAGTTTGGATCTTGCCGCGAGGATAATCGCGACAAGCGCCAGAACGATAACGGTGAACATGACCACGCCGAGTATTATTTCTGTATACATGGTCTCGCCTTTTCGTTAAACCGAATCACCGGGTGAATTACAGGGAAATCCCTGAGAAGGACATAAAGCCAAGGGACATCAAACCAACAGTAATGAAGGTGATGCCCAGGCCACGGAGCCCGTCTGGAACGTCGCTGTACTTCAGCTTTTCACGGATACCTGCCAGAGCAACGATGGCCAAAGCCCAGCCCACACCCGCACCAAAGCCATAAACCACACTTTCGCTGAACGTATAATCACGCTCTACCATGAACAGTGCAGCACCCATGATGGCGCAGTTCACCGTAATCAACGGCAGGAACACGCCCAATGCGGAGTAAAGTGCCGGGATGTATTTATCCAGAATCATTTCCATGATCTGAACGATGGCCGCGATAACACCGATGTAGGTGATCAATCCAAGGAAGCTCAGATCCACATCAGGCAAGCCAGCCCAGGACAACGCGCCCTCACGCAGGATGTTGTTGTAGATCAGGTTGTTAGCTGGAACTGTCAGGGTGAGAACCACCACCACAGCAATACCAAGTCCTGTCGCCGCTTCAATCTTCTTGGAAATGGCAAGGAACGTACACATGCCCAGGAAGAACGCGAGTGCCATGTTCTCAATGAAAACGGCTTTGAGGAGCAGACTGATATAGTGTTCCATCAGAAGGCCTCCTTATGGGTGTGGCGGGACATTTTGTAGTCCTCTTCTTCAACTTGCTCCGGCATCCAGGTACGCAACCCCCAGATAGCCAGGCCAATGATAAAGAAGGCACTTGGCGGCAACAGAAGCAGGCCGTTGGTGATGTACCAGCCGCCTTCGTTAACCGGCGTCAGCAGAGTTACGCCAAAGAGCGAACCTGCACCCAGCAATTCACGGAAAAATGCCACAAACAACAGCATGATCGAATAGCCCATGCCGTTACCGACACCGTCGAGGAAACTCAACCAGGGGCCATTTTTCATGGCGAAGCCTTCGGCACGACCCATAACGATACAGTTGGTGATGATCAGGCCAACGAATACCGACAGCTGCTTACTGATCTCGTAGGCATAGGCCTTCAGGATCTGATCCACCACAATAACCAGAGAGGCAATAATGGTCATCTGAACGATGATCCGGATGCTGCCCGGAATCTGAGTACGAACCAGCGATACAGCCAGGTTGGAAAATGCAGTAACCGCAATAACCGACAGGCACATAACAATGGTTACGTTCATGCTGGTAGTTACGGCAAGCGCAGAACAGATACCAAGGATCTGCAGCCCGATGGGGTTGTTACTGAATATCGGTTCGAAAAGAACCTGTTTGGCGGTCATTTCAGACATGATCAGGCCTCCCCTTCACGAAGTTTCTTGAGGAACGGTGCGTAACCCCGGTCACCCATCCAGTAATTGACCAAGTGCTCAACGCCGCGACTGGTCAGTGTTGCACCGGAAAGCGCATCAACCTTGTGCTCTTTATCGGCTGCGTTGGCGCTTACGCCACCCTTCATCAGGCGGATCTGTGGCTCGGTTTTATCCTCACCGTAAAGCTCTTTGCCAACCCACTGGGATTTCCAGCGCGGGTTATCCACTTCACCGCCCAAACCAGGTGTTTCTGCATGGGCGTAGAAGCCAAGGCCTTCAATAGTGTTCAGATCGCCTTCAAGAGACACAAAGCCATACAGTGTAGACCAGAGGCCATAGCCGTGAATCGGCAATACCACTCGCTTCATTTCCCCGTTTTCGCTCAAGGTGTATACCTTGGCAATGTTAGGGCGACGCTTGATACCAGCCTTGTCTTCAGACGACGGAATCTTGGTTGACATCTTTGGGTCTGAGGCGGCTTTGTACATGTCGTATTTCATTGGATCATTTACATCCACGAAAGACGGCTCTACATAATCACCGGTATCCAGATCGACCAGGCGCACATCAAACTGGGAGAAAACGCTTTCGATTTCATCGGCGCTTGCTCCACTTGGTAGCATACCCGCCGCCGCCAGAATATTGGTCTTGATGTCCAGATTCTGGTTCTTGATCTGGGCTGGGCGAAGCATTACCGCAGCGGTTGATACCACTACGGAGAACACGATACTCAGTACCAGAGCGACAAGCAGCGTTCTGGAGACAGTTTCTTTAGGCTTAGCCACGAGCGAGCCTCCGTTTAACGTTTGCCTGAACCACATAGTGATCCATCAGCGGCGCGAAAAGGTTGGCGAACAGTATCGCCAGCATAATGCCTTCCGGGAACGCCGGGTTAACAACCCGAATCAGAATGGTCATCACACCTACCAGAATACCGAAGCACCAGCGGCCGGTGTTGGTCATGGCGGCTGAAACAGGGTCGGTTGCCATAAACATCATGCCGAAGGCAAAGCCACCCATTACAAGGTGCCAGTGAGCTGGAACCGAGAACATGGGGTTGGTTTCGGAGCCGATAACGTTCATGAGAACAGCTGTGCCGATCATGCCAATCAACACACCACCAACAATTCGGTAGCTTGCAATGCGCATCGCGACAAGTGCCAAACCACCAATCATCACGGCGATGGTAGACGTTTCACCCATTGAGCCCTGAATGTTGCCAACAAAGGCATTCATCCAGCCAATGTTTGCTTCCAGCGCTTCCAGGCCACCACTTGCAGCCCAGCTCAGTGCAGTTGCGCCACTGAAACCATCAACAGCCGTCCACACGGTGTCGCCAGAGATTTGCGCAGGATAGGCAAAGTACAGGAAGGCACGACCGGTCAGTGCCGGGTTGAGGAAGTTTTTGCCAGTACCGCCAAACACTTCCTTACCAATCACAACACCGAAGGTAATACCCAAGGCTACCTGCCAAAGAGGAATCGAGGGCGGGCAGATCAGTGCAAACAGGATAGAGGTTACAAAGAAGCCTTCGTTTACTTCGTGACGACGCACGGTAGCAAACAGCACTTCCCAGAAACCACCAACGATAAAGGTCACCGCGTAAACCGGAATGAAGTAGGCCATTCCATATACGAAGTTATCCCAAATGCCGGCACCCGCTCCGGTTACTGCAAGAGCCTGGATAAAGGCAGTGCGCAATCCGCCGTCGGCGATCAGCGCATCAGGATTGGAAGCCAGGAAGTTGTTGGCCTGGAAACCAATATTCCACATGCCGAAGAACATTGCCGGGAAGGCGCACAACCAAACGGTGATCATTATGCGCTTCAGGTCTACACCATCGCGCACGTGTGAGGTTGTACCCGTTACTGAGCTGGGCGTATAGAAAATAGTATCGGCTGCTTCGTACAGAGCATACCAGCGCTCGTACTTGCCACCCTGTTCAAAGTGATGCTCGATTCCATCGAGAAACTGTCTGATAGACATTGTGTTAGCCCTCGATTTCGATTCGGGTCAGATTCTCGCGGAGAATCGGACCGTATTCATATTTACCCGGGCACACAAAGGTGCACAGCGCCAGATCTTCTTCTTCCAACTCCAGAGCGCCGAGCTTCTGAGCCATTTCCGTATCGCCTACAATCAGTGCACGCAACAACTGAGTCGGCAAAATATCCAGGGGCATCACCCTCTCGTAGGAACCCACTGGAACCATGGCACGCTCACTACCGTTAGTAGTGGTTGTGAAGTCAAACTTCTTGCCACCCAGAAACTTGGAGAGGTAGATGTTAAGAACCGAGAACTTGTTGGCGCCCGGGGTCAACCAGCCAAGGAAATGCCGCTTGCGGCCTTCCTCGAGCAGGGATACCTGGTTTGCGAAGCGGCCAAGATAGGCAACAGGGCCGTCTCCACGACGTCCGCCAAATACAGAGCCGGAAATCGCGCGGACTTCACAACCGGTAGGTGTTTCGCCATCAACAAGTTCCGCAAGGCTTGCGCCAATACGAGTACGCACCAAACGCGGCTTCAATGCCTTGGGGCCGCCAAGAGCAACGACGCGGCTAACATTCAGCTCACCGGTGGTGAACAAGAGGCCGATATCGATCACGTCCTGGTAGTTAACTGCCCAGACCGTCTTGGTGGCAGAAACCGGATCAAGGTGATGAATATGGGTACCAACATTGCCAGCTGGGTGTATGCCATCAAACTGCTGAACGTCGATCTGATCTGATTTGGGAACAGAAACATTGGAGCCAGGCCGGCCAGTGACAAACACTTTGCCCGAAGTCAGGCGGCTCAGAATGGTCAGGCCGTTTTCGAAGGCCGCTGCATTCTCGGCGATCACCACCGTGGGATCTGCAGCCAACGGGTTGGTGTCCATAACGGAGACAAAAATAGAGTGAGGTGCGGAATCGATTGCTGGCACCTTGCTGTAAGGGCGCGTTTTCAGGGCCGCCCACAAGCCGGACTCAACCAGATTGTCGACCACCTGCTGACGCTCAAGACCCGCAAGGTCCGCAGCTTTGAAGCTGGCAAAGGTCTCAGCCTCATCGCCATCAATCTCGATGACAATTGACTGGAATACCCGTCGCTCACCGCGATTGAGTTCTTTCACCACACCAGCAGCAGGTGATGTATAACGAACGCCTTCGGTCTTCTTGTCCGTGAACAGCAGCGTACCGCGCTTGACACGATCTCCTTCTTTAACAGCCATCGTCGGCTTCATGCCGATGTAGTCGAAACCAATTAACGCCACATGGCGAATTGGCTTACCGTCTGTAATGGTCTGTTCGGGAGCGCCGCTGATGGGAAGATCCAGGCCTTTTTTGATCTTAATCATTAGCCTCATCCAATCATCAGAAACTATTTTGTGGATTCGTATTGCCTGACACCAGCGGCCCAGAACAAGTTGAGAAACAGGGAGCCAGACATACCCAAATTCGCGCCAATTATAGAGTTTAAGGCAAGCTATTTCCACCTGAAACGAGAACGGGTTTGTACGGGATTGTAAACCCACAGCAACCCGCCATCGTTAACAAAAAAACCCGGCGACTTTCGACACCGGGCTCGTGGAACTGTCAACGCCAACTCAGACGCCTTCCATCAGTCGCGTGAGCGTTTCGGAAAGATGGGGTAGTTAATACCCGCCATCTGATTAACCACGCGGATTACCTGAGCACTATAACCAAACTCGTTATCGTACCAAACGTACAGAATCAAGCGCTTACCCCCGGCAATCGTGGCCTGGGCATCAACAATACCGGCATGCCGCGAGCCAACAAAGTCGGTCGATACAACTTCCGGCGAGTTCACGAAATCGATTTGCTTCTGCAGCTCTGAGTGCAAAGCCATCTCACGCAGATAGTCGTTTACCGTTTCCACATCAACCTCTTTCTTGAGATTGAGGTTCAAAATTGCCATGGATACGTTCGGGGTAGGAACACGAATCGCGTTACCGGTGAGCTTGCCTTTCAGCTCAGGAAGAGCCTTGGAAACCGCTTTTGCAGCGCCTGTCTCGGTAATTACCATGTTCAGTGCAGCACTGCGGCCACGGCGGCTGCCTTTATGGTAGTTATCAATCAGGTTCTGGTCGTTGGTGTAGGAGTGAACAGTCTCAACGTGGCCATCTTCAATGCCGTACTCGTCGTAGATCGCTTTCAGCACCGGGGTAATGGCGTTGGTGGTGCAGGAAGCCGCCGACAGAATCTTGTCTTCGTCGGTAATCCAGTCGTTATTGATGCCGTAAACAATATTCTTGATGTCGCCCTTACCTGGCGCCGTCAAAATGACGCGACTAACGCCCTTGGACTTGAGGTGCAAACCAAGACCTTCTTCATCACGCCAAATACCAGTGTTATCCACAACAATGGCGTTATTGATGCCATGCTGGGTGTAATCCACCTGATCTGGACCGTTTGAGTAGATAACTTTGATGAAGTTGCCGTTGGCAATCAGTGCAGACTGCTCTGCATCAACGCGAATGGTGCCATTGAAGGGACCATGGACGGAATCACGACGCAGAAGGCTGGCACGCTTTTCAAGATCGTTCTCGGCACCGCCTTGACGGACCACAATGGCACGCAAACGAAGGTTATTACCGCCACCTGCCTTTTCAATCAGAATGCGGGCAAGCAGGCGACCGATACGGCCAAAGCCGTATAGCACAACATCTTTGGTGCCATTACTGGCGTCTTCTTCCGATTGCGCAGAATACTGACCAGCCACTGATCCAATTTCATTTTGCAAAAATTCGGCCAGATCACCGCCCTGCTCTTTAAACTTTACAGCCAGCTTGCCAATATCAACGTGCGCACGCCCAAGTTCCATCTGATCCATAATCTGCAGGATGGGCAAGGTATCGTTTACAGATAGCTCGTTATTTTCTACCTGACGCACATATCTGTGGGCGCGGATAATATCAATAACTGACTGGTTGATAATGGCGCGACCATATACCGAGGTAACAACGTTGTTCTTGCGGTAAAGGCGACCGATCAGCGGAATCATAGCTTCCGCCTTGGATTCTCTGTCCATCCAGTTGGATAGGCACTGGTTCGTCTGTTCGTGGCTCACGGTAGGGACCCCTGTTTCACACGTGGAATAATTCAGGTCGGGCATTATCCAACTTAAACAGGCTAACGGCAAATACGAACTGGCACGAACCTCTTAGACTTACCGCCATGACACTGGCATCTAGCGGCGTTAGAATAGCCGCCTCACCGGCTCCCCAACCCCCACAGCAGGAGAACACGACTGCCCATGAATCAAGGTGCCCCGACTTCCGCTTCGCCGCAAACACTGATTGCGCCGTCATTCCCTGAAAAACCGGCCGATCATCGCACCTGGGGGCAATTGCATGGCAGCAGCAGCGCTCTTGCTATCTGTGAGAGCGCCAGGGCACACAAGGGGCTTACCTTGGTCATCACCCGCAGTACGGCCGAAGCTATCCGGCTGGAGCAATCCATGCGTTTCTTTCTGGGTTTGCCACCGGAGGAAGACGGCGCCACGGTGACAGAGGACGGCCTGGAGTTGCTGTCTCTGCCTGATTGGGAAACCCTGCCCTACGATCTGTTTTCACCGCATCAGGATATAACGTCACGGCGTATTCGCACCCTGCACCGCCTGCCAAGCACGCAGCACGGGCTTATTGTGGTGCCTGCCCGAACTCTGATGCACCGACTGCCACCTGTCAGCTACCTGCAGGGCAACACACTGTTACTGGAAACCGGACAGTCCCTGGATCTGGACAACTGGCGCCTCCAACTGGCTACTGCGGGCTATCGACATGCCGAAAATGTTTACGAGCATGGTGAGTACGCCGTTCGCGGCTCGATTCTAGATATATTCCCCATGGGCTCCAATCTGCCCTACCGGATCGACCTGTTCGATAACGAAGTCGAAACACTCCGCACCTTTGATCCGGAAACCCAGCGTTCCATTGACCGGATTGAACGCATCGAGCTTCTGCCTGCCTATGAGTTCCCATGGCACAAAGAAGCCCGCTCTGCATTCCGTGGCCGCTGGTTCGAGCAGTTCCCGAATGCAGACAAAGAGTCCCCCGTTTACCAGGACGTGAGCAACGGCATCACACCGCCGGGCATCGAATACTATTTGCCGCTGTTTTTCGACCAAACAGCCACCCTGTTCGATTACCTGCCGACCACCACACAGGTGTTTACTGCTGAAGGGCTGAACGAAGCGGTTAGTCACTTTGATTCGGAAACCCGCAATCGCTACGAGGAGCGCCGGCACGACAGGCATCGCCCGATCCTTCCGCCTGGCAAGCTGTTTTTGCTGACTGATGAACTGTTTGGCCACCTCAAAGCCTTCCCGCGGGTAACCATGACCCCGGAAGTGGCGGAAGGCAGTGGCGCCGTCAATTGCCACAGCGAAGCGCTACCGGAAATCGCCATGAATGCGCGAGCGGCGGACCCTGCCGGCCGCCTGAAGCGTTTCATCAAGGACTTCGCCGGGCGAGTGTTGATTTGCGCCGAATCATCCGGGCGACGCGAAGCCTTGATAGATAACCTGGGAGAGCACCAACTGCGACTGCAAGCCTTTGAAAGCTGGCAGGACTTCCTGGCCGATAAGAAATCCACCCTGGGCATCACCGTCGCTCCGATGGAACAAGGACTGGTACTGCCTGAGCAGCATCTTGCGCTGATCACCGAAACGGCCCTGTTCGGCGAACGAGTACTACAACGTCGCCGCCGGGACAAACCGACAGAAGCGAATGACGACGGCTACCGTGACCTGTCGGAACTACGCACCGGCGCTCCGGTTGTACACATTGATCACGGCGTTGGCCGCTACCTTGGCCTTGAAACCATTACAGTTGAAGGGGAAGCCAGCGAATTTCTGATGCTCGAATACGCTGGCGGCTCAAAGCTTTATGTACCAGTATCCAGCCTGCACCTGATATCCCGCTACGCTGGAGCAGATGCAGAGCATGCCCCACTGCACAAACTGGGCACTGAGCGCTGGAGCACAGCCAAACAGAAAGCCCTCGAAAAAATCCGTGACACGGCAGCAGAGCTTCTGGATGTATACGCTCGGCGCGAAGCCCGTAAAGGCTTCGCCTTTGAAGATCCGAAAGAAGCCTACCGCGCGTTTGCAGCCGGCTTCCCTTTTGAGGAAACACCGGATCAGCAGATGGCCATCGAAGCTGTCTTCGAAGACATGACCAATGAAAAGCCCATGGACAGACTGGTGTGTGGAGATGTCGGCTTCGGCAAAACCGAAGTCGCCATGCGCGCGGCTTTCATGGCCACCTGGTCTGGAAAGCAGGTGGCGGTGCTGGTACCCACAACCCTGCTGGCCCAACAGCACTATGATTCATTCCGCGACCGCTTCTCCGACACCCCGGTCACTGTTGAATTGCTGAGCCGTTTCCGCAGCGCAACCCAAACCAACAAAGCCATGGAAGCCATTGAGAATGGAAAGGCCGATATTGTCATAGGCACCCACAAACTGCTTCAGGGCGACATCAAGTTCAAGAATCTTGGGCTGGTGATTATTGATGAAGAGCACCGCTTCGGCGTAGGGCAGAAAGAAAAGCTAAAAGCGCTTCGCGCCGAAGTGGACATGCTGAACCTTACAGCAACACCCATTCCCAGAACCCTTAACATGGCCATGGGGCACTTGCGTGACCTGTCTATCATTGCCACCCCGCCCGCACGGCGCCTGTCAGTGAAAACCTTTGTGCGCCAGCGCGACGACGCCATGGTTAAGGAGGCGATCCTGCGCGAAGTTCTCCGGGGTGGCCAGGTTTATGTTCTGCACAACGATGTGTCCAGCATTGAAAAAACCGCCGAGGATTTACGGCGCCTGGTCCCGGAGGCCCGAGTGGGTGTTGCCCATGGCCAGATGCGAGAGAGACAACTCGAAAACATCATGTCGGATTTTTACCACAAGCGCTTCAACGTGCTGGTCTGCACCACCATTATCGAGACCGGCATCGACATTCCCAGCGCCAACACCATTATTATTGAGCGGGCAGATAAATTCGGCCTGGCACAGCTGCACCAGCTCCGTGGCCGGGTTGGCCGCTCTCACCACCAAGCCTACGCTTACCTGCTGACCCCGCCACCAAAAGCTATAAGTGCGGATGCCAAAAAGCGACTGGAAGCCATTTCCGAAGCCCAGGATCTTGGCGCCGGCTTTATGCTGGCAACTCACGACCTGGAGATTCGCGGTGCGGGCGAGTTGCTGGGCGATGAGCAGAGCGGTCAAATAGAGAGCATTGGCTTCACATTGTATATGCAGCTGCTGGACGAAGCCGTGAAAGCTATTCGGGAAGGCCGCACACCCAATGCCGAACTGCCCTTGAGCCACGGCACGGAGATGAACCTGCGCATACCCGCACTGATTCCGGAAGATTATTTGCCTGATGTTCATAACCGGCTCATGCTCTACAAGCGCATTGCCAGCGTGAAAGACCGCGATGGATTAAAAGAACTTCAGGTTGAGATGATTGATCGCTTCGGATTATTACCGGAACCGGCAAAAAACCTGATACGACAAACCGAGCTACGGCTCCAGGCCGAAGCGCTGGGCATAGTGAAGGTAGACGCTGGCAAGGAGTGGGCTCGCCTTGAGTTTGGCAACTCTACCCCCGTAGACCCGCTTGTGCTGATTAAGAAAATGCAATCCGCGCCGGACGCCTATCGCCTTGAAGGTGCCAACAGCTTCCGTTTTCGGCTGAAGGACACCTCAACCAGTGGTAAACTCGACGGCATTTCCGCAATGTTGGGCGAACTACTGCCCGCAAAAAACGCGGCGACCGCCTGATTATTGCCTGGATACACAGGCTTGAACAAAACTGGAGCATTCTCTTGCAGACTGATGGTAACCGCTTGTGCCGGCTTTGGGCACACACACTACTGACGGCCGTTCTGGCAGCCATTTCACTGGCAAGCCATGCCCAGCAAACGCCCAACGACTATTACCGGGCCGAGTTTGTGATTCTGGAACGCATCATCGAACCAGGTGCAGTAAATGAGCACATGGCAACACGCAAAGCAGATGCACCGGTGGAAACCACTAAAACTCTTTACAGTGTGGGCTCTGGCGGTGCCACCACCTCCTCCCTGAAACTCGTTAACCGCAACGAATTGCACTTGGGAAATGCAGCAAACCGGCTAGAAAGAAGCGGGCATTATCGCGTGCTCATGTCAGCAGGCTGGTATGAAGCGTTCCCGCCAGACTACAAAGGCCAACCGTTGCGCGTTGAGATAGGAGACTGGCTGGAACAGGCCGGCCAGAGAGCAATTGAAGGGCATATTACCATCGACAGGCAGCGCTATCTGCACGTTGCGGTTCATTTGAACCATTGGCAGCAAGGGAAAATTGCCGCCTCTGCAACCAAGGCGGTCAACACCGGCGAACCCCAAAGCGTGAACAGCTTGCCAGAGGGCGCGGGAACGGACGCCATGCCGGTTGCGACAGGCACAGGCCTGGCGCTTCAGCCTGAAGTACCACTGGAACTGCTTACATGGATACGCGAAACCCGCAGGATGCGAAGCGAGGAAATCCACTTTCTGGATTCCCCCACCATCGGCGTTCTGGTGTTCTTCAAGAAGATTGAGGCAACACCTTAAGCTTACCGAGGCCGGCCATCGAGACTTCAAGAATGCGTCTGACGCCAGACATTCCCTGATCGATGGCCGCTTCAATCTCGGCCATGGTAATAATCTGCTCTGTCTTCCCGGCAGCCCAGTTAACCACCAGGCCCAGGCACACATAGCGCATGCCCAGCTCAGCGGCCAACGCGGCTTCAGGCATACCGGTCATTCCAACCAGATCACACCCATCCCGCTCCATGCGCCGTATTTCAGCGGCTGTTTCCAGCCTTGGGCCCTGGGTTGCACCATAAACACCAAAGCCGGCAAACGGCACACCGTGCACCTTTGCCGCTTGCATAATTATATTCCGGGCTTCCTGATCGTATGGCCAGGTGAAGTCGATGTGAGTTACCTGCTCCAGATCACCCTCAAAAAAGGTCCCTGCCCTGCCCCAGGTGTAATCGATAATCTGGTCAGGGATGACCACGCAGGCAGGCCCCATATCCGGATGTATCCCGCCGACCGCATTTACGCCGATAACCGTGCGCACACCCGCATCGTATAGTGCCTTTATGTTGGCCCGGTAGTTCACTTGATGGGGCGGTATCCTGTGAGGGTTACCGTGTCTGGATAAAAATACCACCGGCTGACCATCAAGGTGCCCATCAGTCAGCACAGATGAAGGTGACCCCCAAGGCGTCTCACGCGTGCGTGTTCCGGTGATTTCCAGGCCCGAAAGAGTTGTCAGGCCTGTACCACCAATAATACCGACTACTCCACCACCGTCAGACATCAGTCTCCATCTCCTGCATCAAGGGATTGCTCGCCCACATCACCGGCCTGGGTATCGTGGCGGCGATTGCGATCACGCCTGCTACTGTCCTGGTTGCGGGATACACGCTGTGCGTCGCCTTTTTCAGTGCGCGCATCCTCACTCTCAGATTGCGCATCCCGATCTTTGCTCTGCCCGGGCAGCCTGCCTTCATCACCAAAATGGATGGTTTGAGTCGGGAAGGCCACCTGGCCACCATGGCTCTCGATTACGTCGCTGATTTTCAGGAGCACATCTTGCTTGACTTCGTGGAAACGAACCCACTGGGTCGTTTTGGTAAAAGCGTACACCATGATATCCAGAGACGAATGGCTAAACGCCAGAAAATTAACAATCAACGTTTGTTTACCGTCAATATCCTCGTGCTTTTCAAGCATTGAGCGGATATCTGAAACAATGGTAGCCATCTGGCTGACATCGGCATAACGGATACCAATGGTCTCGGAAATACGCCGGTTGGTCATTCGCGAGGGGTTTTCTACTGCGATGGTTGTAAAAGTTGCATTGGGGACATACAGGGGGCGCTTATCAAACGTCCGGATAGTGGTTACCCTCCAGCCGATGTGTTCAACCGTGCCCTCGATTTTACGATCGGGAGAGCGAATCCAGTCGCCTACCTTGAACGGTCTGTCGAGATGAACAATGAACCCCCCGAAGAAGTTTGCCAACAGATCCTTGGCCGCAAAGCCCACAGCAATACCACCCACCCCACCAAAAGCAAGCACACCTGAAAGACTATAACCCAAAGACTGCAAGCTGATCAGCACAGCCGTAATAATGACAACAGCTCGGGAAAGCTTACTGATAGCGTTAACCGTGGTGTAATCCATCGGCTTTTTCATTTTTACCGGAGAGACAACGATGTTCTCCAGCTCTTTGATCATTCTGAGCAACGCCCAGACAAAAATGAAAATGAAGCCAACCTGCAGCAGGATTCCGTTGGCCTTGAATATCTCTGCGGATGAGTAGTGATGCGCCACCTCCGCAGCCCAATAGATTCCCTGCAGCCATACAAATGCCACTACCGGTGCACGGGTGGCATGCAACAGGGCGTCATCCCAGATGTTGTTGGTTTTGGAGAACCTGCTTTCCAGTGCTCCAATAATATGGCTGGCAACATAGGCAATCGTAGCCGTACCGAACACCAGCGCGAACACCACAATGCTCACGCGCCATGCCTCAGACAGGACACCAAAGTTCGCGATCCAGCCATTAAGCGTGGACATCATTTCTCCGATCATCGGAATCCTCTAATCAATCTTGTTAATTCGGGTTCAGCGGATAGTAACTGGCATGCCCGTGTGGGCATAGCCAAACAGCTCAATGACATCCGCGTTGCGCATACGGACACAGCCATGAGACAACGCCAATCCCATTGGCTCTGTATCCGGGGTGCCATGTATGTATATAAAGCGGCGAAAGGTATCGACACCAGCACCACGATTCCTGCCTGACTCCAGGCCACAAAGCCAGAGAATGCGGCTCAGTATCCAGTCTCTGCCAGGGTTGGCAGCCGCTAACTCGGCGCTGTAGATTTCCCCTGTAGGGCGGCGGGCACGAAATACTGTATCTTGAGGCAGCCCGGCACCAATCATGGCGCGGATGTAGTGCTCCCCTCTCGGAGTGCAACCGCTGCCATCCCGCTCACCCGCACCATTAAGGGCAGTAGACACCGGGTAACAGGCAATGGCGACACCGCGCTCATCACGCAGCGTAAGCGTCTGGTCGTCCAGGCAGATGTCAATCGAACAGGCACTGCGGTTGTGGTGGCTCACAACGATATTGGCTCCCTCTGGAATTCAGAGGGAAGCCTAACCGAGAGGGTGCAGCTCAGGCAACCGGGATCTTGTTTTCAACCCGGGGAGTCAGCAGGGTATCCTGAGCTTGCATGCCGGCGGCAAGGAAGGGCACCAGGCGCGCAGCAATCTCCTGAACCGTAGTGTCCACACCCAGTTTGTTACGCAGGATGTCCTGTAACGCATCGCTACTGGACATGGTAAAGGCCGTCGCACCCAGCATAAACTGAATACGCCAGTATCGATCTACAGCAGAAAGCTGTGGGGTTGCTTCTTTGAGAAGCCGCATGAAACGGCTGAAGGGCTCACTGTATTCCTGCTCCAGGAATTTGCGCAAATGCCCTTGCGACTGGGTATAGGCCAGCCCAAGCAGACGCATAAAGATTGAAATACCCTTTTCATTGCGCTGAGGCATGCGTACGGCACTTTCTGTGAGAACCCACAGAGTTTGATTCAGGGTTGGTGGCTTGCCGTCGCAACGCAATTCCAGCTCATCAAATGCCTTTTCAAGCGTTGCAGAGAATGGGGTAAGAAAGCGTCCAAAAACCGCATGTATAAGTGCGTTTTTTGAGCCAAAGTGGTAATTAACAGCGGCAAGGTTTACTTTTGCCTTGCTGGTAATCATACGCAGGGACGTCTCTGAAAAACCACGCTCAGCGAACAGCTCTTCTGCAGCATCCAGAATTCGGTCAACAGTATCTGACTGGGCCATTTTGTTTTCAGTGCCTCTAGCAAACGTCTGTTTGAAACATACGTTTGAAGCACATTTATGTCAAGTTCTGTCCTCGGGCTGTGCCACGGCTGCCTGCCAACCTTCGTCTATTGCCTCCTGGTTGCCCTCCAAAAATGCAGCCTGAACCCGGCTATACGCCTTCTCCGCTTCAAGCAGATAAATCAGGTAGAGCCTCACATGCTCACGACGGGACAGAGCCCGAGGTAGCGCTTTTTGTTCCGACAGACGCAAAAGGTTGCTGAATCGTGTGTTTTTCAGAACGGGGTTATAGTCCGCCATGCGGGCACACTGCCAGATCAATCCCTCTTTGCCTTCAAGGTGTTCTGCGTGCTTTCGCGCATCCCGCATCAGGCGCTGGCGCTTGAGCAGCAAATCCAGATAGGAAGGCGCAGATGTATAAACGCGACGAACCACCGGAATACCCAGCAGCACAATAATAATAAAGGCACCAAACCCGCCGCCCGCAACCCACGCAGGCACAATGCCTGTCAACCCGCTGAGAAACACAACTGCAGCCACCAGCGCACTGAAAACCCACAAATCCCGGCTCCGACGCGCCGTTGCAACGCTGAAATTGTCAGGCCAATCATTCATCGCCAGCAACTCAAAATCCATCAGCAGCACGCGATCACACTGGCGCAGCATCAATCTTAGCTTTCGCTGGCGTGATTCCGCCAACATGGGCTTGGTCTGCTCAGGGCTTTCAGCACCAACGTCCGGCTCTTTATCTGCCTGCTCTTCACCCTTTCCTGGTTCTTCTTTTACGCCGCTCCCTGCATCACCACGGCTGACGCTTTTAGAAACACTGGCACTATCTTGCTGAGTATTCTGGTTTGCAGCTAACGCAGCCTTATCCGGCACAGGGTCAGCCGCACGCCCGGGTCTTAATACAGCTCCCTGAGCCGTTCCCGTTCGTACCTCTGCAGCGGTCTGATTCTGAGCCATCGCAATTTTTCCAGTTCGTTAAAGAGCCTCCCTCTGGCGGCAGGTCTTATTAGAGGGTATCGACAGCACCCGATATATCTTGAGCCGCACATTTGGCAGGCGAAACGCTCAGCGAAAACACTCAAGCTTGGCAACAGCAATCTCGGTCGTTATCCTTCCCCTCCTATGCCGCACTCTGCTCCCCAATGAGGTCTGCTATGTTCACAGGTATTGTTCAAGGTATTGCTGTTGTGGAAGACGTTACCGCAGCAACCGGGCTAAGCACCTTCGCTATCCGCTTGCCGGATAACAGCACAGAAGGGGTCACCATTGGTGCCTCTGTCGCAATCAACGGCACTTGTCTCACAGTTACCAAACAAACCGGAAACACGCTGTTTTTTGATGCCATGCAGGAAACTCTCAGGCTGACAACGCTCGGCAACCTGGCGCCAGGGCAATCGGTTAATTTTGAACGGGCAGCGCGTATCGGGGATGAGATCGGGGGCCACCTGCTTTCGGGGCACATACATACAACAGCCAAAGTTGTTGAGATTCTGCGGCCGGAAAACAATGTAACCCTATGGTTTGAAGTTCCGACTCAATGGGCGCGCTACATTTTCCCGAAAGGCTATATCGCCATCAACGGCGCCAGCCTGACCATTGGCGAGGTAGACGGCAATCGGTTCAACGTTCACCTGATACCTGAAACCCTGAGGGCCACAACCTTTGGTGACATAGAAGAAGGCATGACGGTCAATATCGAGATCGACAGCCAGACACAAACCATCGTGGATACGCTGGCGCGCCTGGGTTATGACCGACCAGCTTCACCCCGGTAAAGCCTTAGGCTCAACCACGCCAGGCTTCGAAGACAACAAATTTGGGGTTGGCATCGAGTTGCCGCACTTGCGAAAAGTATCGGCGCAAACTTTTGTGGTAACCCAGGTGCCGATTCCCCACCATGATCAAACGGCCAGTATCAGACAGGTTCTGCGCCGCCTGCTCAAACAACCTCAAGGCGATATGGTCACCCACCACGCCGCCTTCATGAAACGGCGGATTCAGCAGGATTCGATCAAATAACGCCTGCTCGCCGCTAATGCCATCCGCGTGCAGGAATGATGCCTTGGCATCAGGATATGCAGTCTCTACATTGCTGCGAGCACTCAATACGGCCTGGCTGGACACATCACTGAATGTCATCTCAATATCGGCCCGAATAGCCAACACACTCAGCCCAAGCACGCCGTTTCCGCAGGCCAGATCCAGTACACGGGCGCAAGGACGGCAGGATTCGATGGCAGGCTTCAGGTGGGGCAACATCAGCCGAGTGCCTATATCCAGCTTCTCCCGGGCGAATACGGCTGGCATGGCATTAACGCGGGCGCCAGGCGCTTCCAGGTCATACCCTTTCCAGATTCCAGGCCAATTATCCAGACTGGCCTCACCTTGGCTACAGGTAATCAACCGGGCTTTCTTCACCGCCCGACTTACTTTCTCAACATTCACCGTTCTGGCAAATACATCCACACTGCGATCCGGAAGATGCTTGATCATCCCGGCCGCCAATATGACCCCGGCTTGCTTGAGCGCACCATTGGACCAACGCAACAACCAATCCAGATAGTCGGTTTCACGGGGAATCTTCAGCAGAATCAGGTCATAGGTACCAACAGGCGGCTGTAACCAGCTGAAAACACGTTCTGGAGCGGCACAAGCGGGGTTCAGAGCGGCATTCAAGGCCAATGCAGAGCCTAGCTGGGCGCTATCAGCAACTACATCAGGCGAAAATGGAGACAGACCCAGGGTCAGGGCGCCGTATTGATCATCAACAACCAGAACCCGCGAGTCAGGCGCGATTGCCAAATGCTCGAAAGCTTCCTGCAGGAGCAGCTCGTCGGCAGAGCTCCAGGCCCGCAGGCTTGGATCATCGGTGCCGGGGCGATTGAGGGTCAGGCGACCACCGGGAAATTCCAGCACAGCGGTTGTCATATCAGGCATCCAGAGGGAGTTCGTGTAAAGCAGCCATTTTAGGCTGATTACTCTAGAAATTAACCCTATTGTTCGTTTTGTTCACTTTTAGGAAGGCTTTCATCACGAGGGCTTTTCTCAAACTCATTCTCGGTTAGCTCCTTTTTTTATGGAAGCGAACCTTTTGCCCCTCACCCCAGGGGCTTTTTTCGTTATTGGCCCCGGAAAGCACGGTAAACGGTAAAGCGCCCGTCTTCGCGCAGGCGCTCAACTCTGCCTATATATCGTTTGATCAACGCTTCGTAGGGCAGAAAACTGTTTGCCACCAATCGTAATTCGCCACCTGGCTGCAACTGCCGCTTCACATCCTGAAGAAACTGTTCTGTCATGGAGGTGTCGGTTTTTACACCGGTATGGAAGGGAGGATTACTGATAACTCCGGGCCAGAGGCCGTCAACCCCGGCCAGGCCGTCAGAAGCGACAATGCTGCCCTCGGCGCAGTTGCGTTGGTAGGTTTCCCTTGCACAGATAACCGCCTGAGATTGGACGTCCACGCCATCGATACTGGCAACAGGGGTTTGCTTTGCTGCTTGCCAGGCTTGAATCCATGCTCCAATGACACCCGCACCACAGGCAAAATCGAGCAGCCTGTCTGCCTGCATGGGCTGTTCTGCCAGTGTCTCCAGCAACATGCGTGTTCCCTTGTCGAGGCCATCCTGACTGAATATCCCGGGTAACCCCGCAACGTCAATGGAGATTTCTGAACACTCAACGGTGCTCCAGCTCAACCAGTCCTGAACCCGGAACCCGGGAACCGGCTCAATCGAATCTGCACACCAGACCTGACAATGGCGTGCGCTGTCTGCCTTTGATGCCCGGGGCGCAACGGCTTTAAGCTGTTTGATGGCACCCGCTATGCCTTCTTTTTTCTCCCCGACCAGTATCAATCGTGCATTGTCTGCCGCCAGGGAGCGGGCCAGCGCAAGGCGCATTTCCAACTCGGCACGGGCTTTTGGCAAAAACACCACGATGCTGTCATAGCTGCTGTCAGCCAGCGCCGGATCGTCATAACCAAAGGCAGCCTGCCAGCCATCATGGCACTCCAGCGCGCGGAAAACACCCGCGTGCTCGCTCATGGCAAGGCCGCTACAAGGGAGCGCTGGCAGCAAATGTGCCGATGAAATACCCAACAAAGCCAGCCGGCCGGATAACAGATGCTGGTTTTTAAGCAATGCCTGATGGGAATTAGGTAAGCCGGAGCCAGTTATACTCTGCATGAATCGAATGATGCCGTTTTGCGATGAATACTAGACTTTTTTCTGACGACCCGAGCGCACAGGGCGCAATACCAGCTCATCCAGACTGTTCTGTTTGATCTGTTCCCAGTCCTGAGCCCCGGAAACAGATAACCCCATATCCCGGAGTATGCCGTCTGCCAAATCGTACACGAAGCCGTGAACGTTCAGCCGTTGGCCGCGCTTCCAGGCTTCCTGAACAATGCTGTTCTGGCACACATGCCCAACCTGCTCAATAACATTCAGTTCGCACAGCCGATCAGCCTGATCATTCTCGTTACTACAGGCACTGAGTACAGACTGATGACGATCCCGAATATCCTGCACATGCCTAAGCCAGTTACCAATGAGACCAAAGCCCTCATTGCGCAGAGCAGTCTTGATGCCGCCGCAGCCATAATGGCCAACCACAAGCACATGCTTGACCTTCAACACCTCTACGGCGAACTGCAAAACCGACAGGCAGTTGAAATCGGTATGGACGACGACGTTAGCAACGTTCCGGTGCACAAAAAGCTCACCCGGAGGCATATCCACAATCTGGTTGGCCGGCACCCGGCTGTCAGCGCAGCCAATCCACAGGTATTCCGGCGCCTGTTGATTCGAGAGGCGATGAAAGAACTGCGGATCATCGGCTCTGATGGCATCTGCCCAGGCCCGGTTTTTTTCAAGAAGATGGTCAAGCTGGCCCATTAACAGGCTCCGTTTCGTGATTCCCGGTCGTGATTGAACGGGAATCACGGCTCCAACGCAACACTCAGTTTATCTGAGTCATGTCGGGCAGCCTTTTTGAGCTAGCTCTCGCTTTGTGATTGATGCAGCGTACTCTGCGCCAGATCCAGCAATTCGCGCAGTGCCACAGAGAACATGGCGTACTCTGGCTCCCTCACGCCCTTGAGCTCCTGCAGCATGGATTTCCAGCGTTCGATCAGCGACTCATGCCGTTCCAGCCAGGCATCTACGCATGCAGGCAATTCCTCCGGCTTTCCAGCCAGACGAAGTACGCCAGTGGTCAATGCCCGCTGCTGCCAATCCATATCCTCCCGGAAGCTCTCCCTCGCCAGTGCCTGCCAGTGGGACCCAGGCTTGAGGTTTGCAATAGCGGTAGCAAACCAGTTCAGGTCAAGCCTGTCGCCTAATTCATAGTACAGGTTAGCGACGGTTTTAAGCGGCATGCCTGTGGTTTCCTGTGCCTCGATAATACCAAGGGATGAATACAGATAACTGGTACCAGCCAGCACAGAGGCCAGTTCCGCCGGCACCCCTTCACTAACGAGCGCATCATTACGCTTTGCCCACTCGCTGCTGGCATACTCGCCCAGATATTCAGGCAAGCCAGACGTGATCGCCCAAACACTGTCGGCGAAACGCTCCATATGGTTCTGAATGCTCAGTTCCGCACGGCGATTCCGCAACAGCCAGCGCACGGAGCGGCGCATCAAGCGCATCAGATCCTGCATCAGTTTCATCTGTAACTGAGCCGAAATGTGAAAATCCAGCGCTTCAATCTTGTCCCACCAGTTATCGATCCGGAAAACATCCCGGGTAATCAACCATGCCAACGCGATAGATGCGGCGTCTGCGCCGGTGGATTGGTTCAACCGCTCCACAAACGTAATGCCCATGTGGTTGACCATATCGTTGGCAATCTGTGTGGCAATAATTTCCCGGCGCAGTTGGTGTTCACCCAACTCCTTGGAGAAATTCTGGTTCATATCCCGGGGAAAAACCTTGTACATTTCACGGGCAAGCAAGGGGTTATCTGGCAGGCTGCTGTCGATCAACGTCTGCTTCAGATCGCCTTTCACATAGGAAATAAGAACCGACAGTTCGGGCCGGGTCAGCCCTTTATTTTTCAGTTTGCGCTCAGACAGCGTGTCGTCATCAGGCAGGAACTCCAGACTCCGGTTTAGCTTGCCTTCGCTTTCAAAGGTGTTCATCAGCCTGCGGTATTCCTCAAGGCGCGTGGCTGCGTCCTCGTTGGCAATACTGATGGCCTGGGTTTGCCGGTAGTTGTTCTTTAGAACCAGCGCGGTCACATCGTCTGTCATCTCTTCCAGCATGACGTTGCGCTGTTTAAACGTAAGATCTCCCATTGCTACGGCACGATTGAGCAGGATCTTCATGTTAACTTCGTGGTCTGAGCAGTCGACCCCGCCAGAGTTATCAATAAAGTCTGTATTCAACTTCCCGCCCGTCAGGGCATAATCAATGCGCCCAAGCTGGGTCATACCCAGGTTGCCGCCCTCACCTATAATCTTGCAGCGCACATCGCCACCATTGATGCGCACGCCATCGTTACCCTTGTCACCAACATCGCTATGGGACTCTGTGCTGCCCTTGATGTAGGTGCCGATGCCACCTACCCAGAGCAAATCAACCCGAGCCTTCAGAATGTGGGAAATCAGCATATTCGGGGGCACACGGTCTGAATTGATATCCAGGAGTTTCTTGATTTCCGGGCTTATGGCGATGGATTTTGCATTGCGATTAAATACACCACCGCCTTTGGAAATAAGCTTGGTGTCGTAATCCGTCCAGGCCGAGCGCGGCTTCTCGAACAGCCGTTTACGCTCTTTATAGCTCTTGGCCGCATCGGGTGTCGGATCCACGAAAATGTGAATATGGTTAAACGCGGCCACCAGCCGGGTTTTCTCAGAGTTCAACATACCGTTGCCGAATACGTCTCCGGCCATGTCGCCAATACCAATGGCGGTAAACTCATCTTCTGCAGGGTTAATGCCCAGCTCGCGGAAGTGACGCTCAACAGACACCCAGGCGCCCCGCGCCGTAATGCCCATTTTCTTGTGGTCGTAACCATTGCTGCCACCGGAGGCGAAGGCATCTGCCATCCAGAAGTTGTACTCCGCCGCCAGGCCATTCGCGATATCAGAGAATGTAGCCGTGCCTTTATCTGCGGCAACAACCAGGTAGTGATCATCCGAGTCGTGGCGAACCACTCGCTCTGGTGGCTGGATCTTGGCATCAACCAGGTTGTCAGTAATATCGAGCAAGCCCCGGATAAACGTTTTGTAGGCTGCAATACCTTCGGCCTGGAATGCCTCCCGGTCCGAAGAATCCGGCAGTTGCTTGGCAACAAACCCGCCCTTGGCACCCACCGGCACAATGACTGCGTTCTTTACCTGCTGAGCCTTCACCAGGCCAAGCACTTCAGTGCGGTAATCCTCAAAACGATCAGACCAACGCAATCCGCCTCGGGCAACCTTGCCACCACGCAGGTGAACGCCCTCAACACGCGGCGAGTAAACAAATATCTCGTACACAGGCACAGGCAGAGGCATGTCCGAAATGCCGGAAGGATCAAACTTCACACTGATATAGGGCTTGGGCTGACCTTCTTCACCAAGCTGGTAGTAGTTGGTGCGCAGGGTCGCCTGCATCAGTTCGAGGTAAAGACGGAGCACCCGATCTTCACTGAGGTTATCCACTTCTTCCAGCCCGGCGTTGAATTCTATTTCCAGTTTCTGTTGAGCCGCCTGACACTTCACCTCACTCTGGAAGCGATCCGGATTGAACCGCACCTCAAAGTACTCCAGCAGAATCCGGGTGAGCTCAACGTGATTCACCAGGGTATTGGAAATAAAAGTCTGACTATTGGAAAAACGGATCTGTCGCATGTAGCGCGCATAGGTGCGCAACAGGGCAATTTCCCGCCAGCTCGTGTACGACGTGATGAGCATACGGTTGAAGGCGTCATTCTCCGCTTCGCCGTACCACACCCGATGGAACAGCTCCTCGAAGATGGGCCGTATCCGGTGGATATCCACCGCCTTGCCGCCGTGGGCATATAGGGTGAAATCGTGAATCCACACGGTTTTATTGTTCCGGTCGGTCACTTCGAACGGATGCTCACCCAGAACACGGAAGCCCAGGTTGTCAAAAATGGGCATTACGTCCGATAGCGGCAGAGGCTGGTCAGGATAAAACAGCTTGAAGTGCAAGGTGCTTTCGTCTTCTTCAAGCGCCCGGTAAAAGCTCATTGCCAGGTCATTACCGGTAGAAGCTGCCGCTATATGCTCAATATCAATAGCGGCACGGCGCGGCGAGAACATCTCGGTGTAACTTGCGGGGAAACCACTCGCCCACAGGCGATGTAGCTCATTACCTTCTTCTTCCCCAAAGGCTTCACTGAGAGCCACGGATAGGCCATCGCGCCAGGACTGGGCTAACTCGATGACCTTTTCCCGGATCTCTGCCAGTGGCAATTTGCGGTTTTCAACCTGAGGCACGCGAATGGTGAACTGCACACGTGCCAATACAGACTCGGAAAAATGCGTCACAAATTCAATGTCTTCAGCACCAAGCTGATCAAGCAGCACCTGCTCCACCTTCAGGCGAAGTTCAGTGTTGTAAATGTCCCGCGGGAAAAACGCCAGACAAGTAACAAACTGGCCGTACACGTCTTCACGCATAAACAGCTCAATACGATGGCGCTCCTGTATATACAGGATGTTCTTTGCCACGTGCAGCAGCTCATCTTCGGCAATCTGGAACAGCTCGTCCCGAGGATAGAGGGTGAGAATCTGCTCAAGCTCCTTACCGGCGTAATCTGCCCTCAGGAACCCGGAGCCTTTCATCACGCTCTGAAACTTGCGCTTGAGCAGTGGAATCTCATCTGGCCGCTCGTTATAAGCACGAGAGGTGTACAGCCCCAGGAACCGGCGCTCGCCAACCACCTCGCCCTTCTTGTTGAACTTCTTTACGGCGATATAGTCCGGATAGGCGGGGCGGTGAACCCGTGAGCGCTGGGCCGATTTTGCGAAAATGATAATATCATCCGCCCGCGTCATTTCGTGGCGCGTGCGTTGAGGTAACTCGTCAAGACGAACCTGCTCCGGCCGCTCGTTGTTTACACGGAGTATGCCCAGCTCGGATTTCTCAACTCTGCGCACCACCATGCCTGACTTTTCCTTGGCAAAGTCATACTCGTCGTAGCCAAGAAACGTAAAGTGATCACTTATCAGCCACTTCAGAAAGGCTTGCGCCTCTTCCTTCTGCTCACTGCTAATCACTGCGGTGGTGTTATCCAGCTCTTTAATAATCTGGTTAACCTTCTCGGTAACGACCGGAAAATCCGAAACGGCAATGCTCACTTCGTGGAGGACAGCCTTCAGTGCCTGCTCCAGGTCCTTGAGATCCTTGGGGTTGCTGTGCCTGGCAATTTCAAGAACGATAAGCGCTTCATACGCAGAGCCCGCATCGGTTTTCTTGGGCGCCAGCAAGTTTTCGAGGTTTCCTGATTTGTCCCGCTCCAGATTGAGAATGGAGTGCTGAATGGAGTGAGTCGCAATTTCCCGCTGGTTAATCGCAATACGCAGGGAATCAATCAGGAACGGGATATTCGGGTGCAAAATAAACACAACGGTATGGGTAGACTGCCAGCCATCACTTTCCAGATCCGGGTTGAAGACAGCCACAGGCGCCTCTTCTGCACCACGCTTCTGCATAAACTGCCAAGCGGCCATTGCAGCGCCGTAAGTGTCTGAGAGTCGCCGCTCAAGAAGTTCTTCCAGAGGAATATGGGCGTAATGCTGCTTTACAAATTCGCTGATTTTCTTGGCTTCGGCTTTGGCAAGTTTCCTGGAAAACTCTTCAGCCAAAAGTTCGAAAAACTGATCTTTGCTTGCCACTGTCAGCGCATTCATGGGCGACCTCAGATAGTGTGAAATAAACGTAATAGGGATATCGTGAGATAAGCATAGTCAAACCCTTGATTTTTGCCGGTCAGACACCAAAACTGCGGCAACTACTTACGCACGAGAGCAATCACTTCCTATGTCGTTACAGCATACGTTCGGTGAACTACGGGCACAGTTAGCCAAAAGGATCATAGGCCAGGAAAAGCTGGTCGACCGTCTTCTTATTGCATTGCTTGCCGATGGGCACCTTCTGGTAGAGGGTGCTCCGGGGCTGGCAAAAACCACTGCGATAAAAGCCCTGGCAGACCATCTCACGGGAGATTTCCACCGCATTCAGTTCACCCCGGATTTGTTGCCATCAGATGTAACCGGCAGCGAGATTTACCGGGCAGAAACCGGGTTGTTCGAATTCCAGCGCGGGCCAATTTTCCACAACCTGGTACTGGCAGACGAAATCAACCGGGCACCGGCAAAAGTTCAGTCTGCCCTGCTTGAGGCCATGGGCGAGCGCCAGGTCAGTGTGGGCATGCGCACCTTCCCTCTGGACCGCCTGTTCATGGTGATGGCGACCCAGAACCCCATCGAGCAGGAAGGCACTTACCCCTTGCCAGAGGCCCAGCTTGATCGCTTTTTGATGCACGTGGTGATCGGGTACCCGTCGGCACAGGCCGAGCAAGCCATTCTTCATCTGGCCAGAAATGATTACAAACAGGGCCAGGCCGCCGCAGAAGTTCGACTGACCGCAGACCAGGTTTTCGAAGCCCGCGCTGAGGTTGCCGACATCTACATGGCTGAACCGGTTGAGCAGTACCTTCTTGCTTTGGTGCTCGCCACCAGAGACCCAGGCGTTCTGGACGCGGAACTGGCCCGTTGGACAGCATTTGGCGCCAGTCCCCGGGGCACTATTGCACTCGACCGCTGCTCCCGTGCCATTGCGTGGCTCAACGGCAGGGATTACGTAACACCCGACGATATTCGAGCGGTTGCCTTCGATGTGCTCCGGCACCGAATCCTGCTGACCTTTGAAGCCGAGGCGGAAGGCGTAACGGCAGACACAGTGATACAGCGCCTGATTGACCGCGTACCCGTGAGCGCCTGAGGCTGGCCATGGATGTACGCGCCAGTGATGCAACAACCCGCATAAACTTGCAGGCACTCATTCGCCTGCAAGCAGATGCCCGGGCCTTGAAGCTGCCTTCAGCGCGCCCTGCAAGAGCACGCCAGGCTGGGCTCCAGCGCTCTGCACAGCGTGGTCGTGGAATGGCCTTTGCGGAGGTGCGGCTTTACCAGCCAGGGGACGATATCCGCAGCATTGACTGGCGTGTAACCGCCCGCCGCCAGGCACCCCACACAAAACTATACGAGGAAGAGCGCGAACGACCGGTGCTGCTAATATGCGATCTGGGCCCCACTCTGTTTTTCGCCAGCACCGGAGCCTTCAAACAGGTGCGCTGCGCTCAGCTTGCCGCCATTCTTGCCTGGCTGGCGCTTATGGCTGGTGATCAGGTAGGCGGCATTGTGTTTAACGGCAGCACCTTGAACGTTCAGCGCCCGGCCCGGCGAAAAAAATCCGTATTAAGGTTGCTGGACACCCTCGCCAGCCAGCAGCACACATCCATAGAAAGCGCCTCATCAGAAACCACCCTCGATACGGCGCTCGCGGAAGCCCGGCGTGTTGCCCATACGGGCAGTCGAATCTTCGTGATCAGTGATTTCCTTGGCATCTCGGACAACACCCCGTCACTGCTCGCTGCTCTGGCTCGCCACAACAGTGTCAGCGCATTGCGCGTTGTGGACCCCCTGGAGCTTGAACTGCCCCAAAGCGGTCGCTTCGCAGTTGCCGGTACTGAAGGCCCTGTCTGGTTTGATGCATCCAACAGCCGCTTTCAGCAGGCCTGGCGTGAAAAGATCACTCACCACGAGGCCAGGCTTGAAGAGTGCTTTCGGCTATCTGGCGTATGGGCATCCAAAGTTTCAACCCATGAATCACCTGCGGTGAGCCTTAAATCCATACTCGGGCCGGGAGGGAGAATCGGATGACGCCTGACGATCCCCTGAGCCAACTGCGAGATATTCACTTGCCAATAACCGGCGGCTTCTGGCCACCGGCGCCGGGCTGGTGGGTTCTGGGCCTCCTCCTGCTTTTTGCTTTGGCCGCTTTGGTCTGGGCAGTTATTCGTCGCCACCGCCGAAACCGCTGGCTGAGGCTTGCAAAGGCCGAACTGGCTATTCTGGAGCGCTCGGCCGTTAAAGAGCCACTGTGGTTCACGGAACTCAATGCGCTGCTCAAGCGTGTGGCGCGGGCCCGTTATCCGGCCGAAAACCCTGAAGCCCAGACTGGCGAGCAATGGGCTGAATGCCTGATCCGCCACCTCCCTGAAGGCCGAATAGCCCATCGCCCTGTTGTCGATGCTTTGATAAACAGCACCTGGCAACCGGAGCCGACGGCCGAACCCGCACAGGCTTTGGAATTCGCCCGTATTTGGCTGGAGGCGCAAAAATGCTGAGCCTCACTTACCCCTGGGTACTACTACTGATTCTTGTGCCCCTGCTGTTGCAATGGAAGAAGCCCGCCACCCACACAGTGGACGCCCCGGTTTTCCCCGTTGGCCACTGGCTCTCGGCGCTGCCGGGGGTTACTCGACAGGGCAATGGCGTGCCCCGCTGGCAAACCCTGGTGCTGTTTCTGGCCTGGGCGCTGCTGGTACTGGCACTGGCACGGCCACAGCATGTCGGTGAACAGGTGCAAATGCCCGTGTCCGGGCGCGACCTTATGCTGGTGGTGGACATTTCGCCCAGTATGGAAGAGCAGGACATGATCATTCAGGGCCGCAGCATCAACCGCTTACAGGCCGTTAAAAGAGTGCTGAACGACTTTATTGCCCGCCGTGAAGGAGACAGGCTGGGCCTGATACTGTTTGGCACGGAGCCTTATGTGCAGGCGCCTTTGACCTTTGACCTGGAAACACTGGAAACCCTGTTGCAGGAATCCGGCATCGGTATGGCCGGGCGGGCAACAGCCATCGGCGACGCTGTCGGCCTGGCTACAAAGCGCCTCAGAGAGCGCCCTCAACAACAACGAGTGGTGGTATTGCTGACTGATGGCGCCAATACCGCCGGCCAAATCACTCCGGACAAAGCCACGGAAATAGCGGCGGCTGCAGGCGTTCGCCTTTATACAATCGGTATTGGTGCCGAGTCGATGATCCGCCGTGGTTTGCTGGGCTCCCGCCGGGTAAACCCTTCAAGAGATCTGGACGAGGATCTGCTGACACGCATGGCCCAGCAAACTGGCGGCGAGTATTTTCGTGCCCGCAGCCTGCCCGAGCTGGAATTGATTTACGAAACCATCAACCAGCTTGAACCCATTGAACTGGATGGCAAAACCTACCGCCCGGTTACCGATCTCTTTTTCTGGCCTGCGGGCATGGCGGTCGTTCTCTGGCTAGGCCTCCTTATGTTCAGACGAATCAGGACCTGGCAGGGCAATACCCGGCAGGCTGCGGAAGGAGATGCGACCCATGGCTGACTTCCACTTCATCCGCCCTCTCTGGCTTCTGCTGCTACTCCTTGCGCCTTTGTTGTACATTGTTTTGGCGCGCCGGAGCTCCGGCGACAGTGGCTGGTCAGGCCTGATCCCCGAGCAGCTTTTGGCCCCGGTTATCCGGCGTTATGGCGGAGCTGAAGGCAAAGGAAAATCAAAGCTCCTGCCAGCAATCAGCGCACTGGTTATCCTCGCTATTGCCCTCGCCGGGCCAGCCTGGCGTGAGGCACCGACACCCCTGAAAAAGCCGGGGGACAGCCTGGTGATTGTGCTCGACTTATCGCTGTCCATGCTGGCCACCGATCTGGAACCGGACCGCCTAACCCGGGCAAAGCGCAAAATCCGCGACATACTCGCCGTTCGGGAAGGCAGTCTCACCGGGCTGATTGTGTACTCCGGCGATGCTCACGTCGTCACGCCTCTCACCGACGACATCAACACAGTCACTGGCATGCTCAACGTGCTCGATCCTGTGATCATGCCGGTTCAGGGCAACCGTTCGGATCTTGCAGTTGCCAGAGCCCGCGCACTTTTGGAACAAGGTGCTCCGGGCATGGGTCGCATTCTGTTGATTACCGATGAGGTTCCAGATCGCTACCGCGAGCCTATCCGCACTGCGCTAAAGGGCAGTGACTATACCCTCAGCACGCTGGCCGCCGGCACCCGCGATGGCGGCCCCATCCCGCTTGCAAGGCGGGGGTTTATCCGCGATAACGGCAGCATCGTCATAACTCGTACCGACCCGGACATGCTCGCGGAACTCGCCCGAAACAATGGTGGTAGCAGCCATGAAATGACGTTGGATGACACCGACATAGCAGCCCTGAATCTCAGCCCTGCGGAATCCGACGAGTGGCAAGACTCCACCACCGGGCTCACAGTAAACCGCTGGCAAGACGACGGCTACTGGCTGCTGTGGCTGGCCTTACCATTGTTATTACTGGGCTGGCGCCGCGGCGCTTTTACCGCCATAGCACTGATTGCCCTGCCCGCTCTGCCACAACCAGCTCAAGCCATGGATTGGGGCAGCCTGTGGCAGCGTGAAGATCAAAGGGCCGCGGAATTGATACGGGAAGATCCAGCTGCAGCGGCCAGGATTCTCACGTTACCGGAATGGCGGGGGGCAGCTCTTTACAGGGCCGAGCGCTACGAGGAAGCCGCCAAAGTTTTCTCCGGCCTGGACACTACCCTCGGGGATTACAATCGTGGCAACGCTCTCGCCCGGGCCGGCAAACTAAAGGAGGCTATTGAGGCCTACGACAGCGCACTAGCCCGCAAACCAGACATGGAAGATGCGCGGGTAAACCGTCAGATTGTTGAGGATCTGCTCAAACAGCAGGAGAAACAATCCGGTCAGGACCAGGGCGAAGACAACCAGAACTCTTCGGATTCCAGCCAGAACGATGGCCAGCAACAGGGGAACCCCTCAGACTCATCCGGTGACAACGAAAATCAGGATCAGCCACAGAACTCGGAACAGGAACCTGAACAGTCCGAAAACGGAGGCGAAGACCAAGAGCAGAGCGGTAATCAGGATGAACCTGGCGAGCAGCAACCAGGCGACGCATCAGAAAACCAGGATTCAAGCGCGCAGGCCACGGAGACAGAACCCGGCGATCAGGAAGTCGAGGCACCCGCGCCTACCTCTGAAACGCCCCTGACCCAAAGCCAGGAGCAATCCCTTCGCCGGGTACCAGACAATCCGGGCGGGCTTTTACAACGAAAATTCCTGCAACAGTATCAGGAGCGTCAGACACCATCGGATGAGGGCGACACACCATGGTAAAACAGCTGAATATTCCGGCAATCTGGCTGGCAGTTCTTATGGTATTCGGGCTTGGTGCGCAGGCCGGCGAACTCAGCGTAGAGCCAGACAGAACCCGCCTTTACGAAGGCGAAGTGCTGACGCTTACCGTCAAGGGCAGCACAGAGATAGATATCAGCCTGAGCAACCTGTTTGATTTTGATCTATCGAACTTGCCCTCGCCAGATATCGAAAAGGTGGAACGTGATTTCGAGATACTCGCCCGCAACCAGCGCTACAGCATTCGCACAATAAACAGCGACATGGTGGGAGAAATAACCTGGACCTACCAGCTTGCACCCAAATCAACCGGAAAACTCACCATACCCCCACTGAGTTTCAAAGACTCAAAATCCAAACCGGTGGTCATCGAGGTTGTTGGCGGTACGCCCCCTGACCAGACTGGCACGAATCGAGGGAGTTTCATTGAGCTGACGGCTGACAAAGCCGAAGTCTATGTTCAGGAACAGCTGATCCTGACAGTGAGGCTGTTCTTCCAGGGCAACCTTATCCGTGGTGAGCTTTCCGATCCGCAGCACCCAAACGCGATCATCGAAAGCCTCGGCAAACAACGGGAGTATTCCAGCGACCGCGACGGCGTACGCTACCGGGTTGTGGAGCGGCGCTACGCCCTGTTTCCACAAAAACCCGGCGTAATGAATCTGCCTCCCATTCGTTTTGAAGGTCAGGCCAGAGATGCCGACGGCTCTCTTCGGTTCCTGCGGGACAGTGCCTCCTTGTTTGAAGTGCCTGTAAAAGATGTACCAGCAGAGTTCAGCGGCGCAACCTGGTTACCGGCCACCAGCCTCACTCTCAGAGAGGCTGGCATGCCACCTACCTTGAATCTGAAGACCGGCGACAATCTCACCCGCACACTAAGCCTGCAAGCTGCAGGACTGCCCTCAGAAGCGCTGCCCCCCCTACCTGATTCTGCGCCTGACGGGCTTCGAAGCTATCCGGAAGAGCCACAGCGAAACACTAACGTGGGCCCCGACGGCATTGTCTCGACCCTCACTCAAACCAGCGCTCTGGTTCCCGTGGAATCCGGAAAACTGAGCCTTCCGGCGGTGCGTATTCCCTGGTGGGATACAGAATCCGACAGTGAGAAAGTTGCTGTTATCCCTGCACAAACCCTGAACGTGGTTGCATCTGACGCGTCACCAGCGGCTGTCGGAGGCCCCACGTCAAGCCAAGGCTCACCACCTGCCACTGGCGATGCGAATCAATCTGTCAGCACCGGTGCAGCAGCAGACAACGCATTCTGGCAATGGGTCAGTCTTGCACTTGCGGGTATTTGGGTTCTGACAATGTTGGCCTGGTGGCGAACCCGCAGACTGGCTGCCGATGCGCCTGCCAATAGCGCCTCTGAGGAAAGCGAAAGTGAACGCAATGCGTTTGAGCAGATGCTTAATGCGGCAAAAGATGGTCGGGCATCCACGCCGGGGCTGTTTGTTCACTGGTCAAATTTGCACTGGCCAGGGCACGACTTCCGCTCTGCCGGAGACGTTTTCCGGGTAGTTCAGACACCGGATCTTGACAAGGAGCTGAGCGCACTACAGGCGCATCTGTTCAGCCGGGATCGTTCCGGTGATGGAAACAGCAGTGAACAGTGGGACGGGGAGCCTCTGGTTGCGGCGCTCCGGCAAGCAAGGCAACAGAAAAACAGATCTAAGCAGGAAACTGACTTGCCGCCACTTTACCCCGCCGGCCTTTCATTGTGAGGGGTAACGTGGCAACAACTGAAATCAGTTTGAACACTCACCGGGCCGGTACCTGCCGGCTCGGCGGGAGAAGTTCCGGCTAACTTCCGGTCAACTGCTTATTGATCACTATGGATACCGGTGCGCCCTGCTCTCTGGTAACCGTAATGGGTGTATCAGTACTGCCCTGCCAGTCACCTGCTTGTGCGTTGATGCTGCCAGAACGTGTCAGGCGCGCCGTTACAGCCACTTCTTCCACACCTGAGATCACTGTCTCCGGCGTCATCGCATATCGGTCATCCAACCGGATATCAACGGGCAAAGCGCTTGCGGTCAACCTGACAACGGCCAGCGGGGGGCCGCTTTGAACATTCGCTGCACGGGCAAAAATAAACAAGGTAGTGTCTTCAGGAATATCCTGCCTGAATGCTTCATCGAGGCTTACGCTCACAGTTACGCCCATACCCTGAGCGCTATCATCCGCTGCAGCAAAAGCCGGTTCCTGTGCTGGCGGCTGCTCCCCAAGGCGAGTGTAAGCTTCTTTAATGCCACCCTGAATGGCGCCCAACTGCGGGTGGTCTGGTGCGACTGCCTGAATGCGTTCCCAATATTGGATAGCTTCCCGATAGTCGCCCTGACTGAAGGAGTGAATACCCAGTAAGCCCAAGGAATTAACTTCGTCGGGGTTCAGTGACCTTGCTTCTTCAATTGTGGCGGTGACCTTATCGGTCATGGCACCCTGACTGCGGAAAAACAGTGCTTGCGCAGACAGCCCCAGAGCAACTGCCCGGGATCCATCATCCGACTTCACACTATCCGCCAGCTGCCGGAATGCCCAGGCAGCATCTTCATAGCGCTCCAGGCGCATATAGGTTTGGCCCAACATAGCCCATCCGTCCGGGTTGTCGGGGCTTGCTTCCAACCGCTCACGCAACTGTTCTGTGAGCGTGTCCATCTGCGCTGCTCGGGCTTCGTCTGAACCACCCAATTCCTGCATGGCTATATACGCTTCCACGCTGTCCAGAGCGCCCCACTCGTCATAAAGTACAACCGTGGCTGCGGGGATCAGGAGTATTGAAACCAAACCCACTGCCATCGCGGCCTTGCGACCGGGAATACTTTTTGCCGGAGCTTCGTTCTCAGGCACATCATCCAACATGGCTCCGGCAAGTTCATCGCGCAATTGCTGGTATGTTTCCTCGTCAATAATTCCAGCTTGATGCTCTTTTTCCAACTCAGCCATGCGGCTGCGATATGCCATCAGGTTCTGGTTTCTGAGATCCGTCTGCTGCCGGTCGCCCCGGCGGTGGAACATCACTGGGTAGATTACAAATGCCAGGGCAAGAATGATCAGTACCGTTGCGGCAATCCAGAAAGTTTGGGTCATGGAAATATCATCACAGGTTCAAAATGAATAAAACGGTGCGTACAGCTACGAAGCCAGGCGTTTGAACTAAGTGCTATTCAGGCCTTGCCGTTACGATTTTTTTCCGCAAGCATTTTTTCAATGCGGGCCTGCTCGTCTGCACTGAGTGCTGGCGCTGCTGTGCCCGCCCGACGAGAACGAACAACCACCCCGGCTACCACCAGCAAACCACCCAAAACGGCTATTGCAGGCGTTGCCCAGAGAACGAAGGTTCGACTGTCCAGATCGGGCTTGTATTTCACAAACTCACCAAAGCGGCCTACCAGAGACTCAACAATTTCATCATTGCTGGCCCCCTCCTGCATCATTTGATAAACCGCATTTCTCATATCCTTGGAAATGGGGGAATTTGAATCCGCAATGTTCTGGTTCTGGCATTTGGGGCAGCGCAGTTCTGCAATCAAATTCTGGTAGCGTTGCTCTTCACTGCGGCTGTCAAAACCATACACAGCAGAAACATCTGCAGAGGTTATGCCGGATGCAAGAATAGCCAGCAGGAAACACATAATACGGAGCATCAGCCATTCCCCCGCGCTTTAGTAATCACTGGCAACAGGATCTGTTCCCACACCTCGACGTTGACCACACCTACATGGCGATAACGCACAACACCGGATGCATCAATAACAAAGGTTTCTGGCGCGCCATAAACACCTAGATCAAAACCCAGAGTGCCTTTTGGGTCATAGATCACTGTACGGTATGGATCGCCCAACCTGTCCAGCCAGACCAAAGCGTCATCTCTGTTGTCTTTGTAGTTCAAGCCGATAATTCGAACCTTCCTTTCCTGCGCCAACCACATCAGATCAGCATGCTCGTCCCGGCATGCAGGGCACCAGGTACCCCACACATTCAGCAGGGTAACCTCACCCTGGAACAGGCTCTCATCAAGGGTCGCCTCAGGTTGCTTGAGGCTTTTGAGACTGAATACCGGAACCGGCTTTCCAACCAGGGCGGAATCCAGCTTGGTGGGATCTTTACCGATACCGGCAAACAGGAATGCACCCACTATGATGGCTACCAGCAACGGCAGGAACAGTAAAAACCGTTTCATGAAACCGCTCCGGCTGCGCCCTGAGAGCCCGGCTGCGCTGGCGACGATGGTGCAGAGGACGCTCGGCTTTCAGTCGCCCGTTCGCGTATCCGGTAACGGCGATCCGAGATGGCCAGGAAACCACCTGCGGCCATAAACAAAGCGCCAAGCCAGAGCCAGCGGATCAACGGCTTATACTGCAGGCGAATAGCCCAGGCGTTGTCTGAAATACGTTCACCGACAGCCACAAATATATCCCGGAACAGACCGGCATCGATATCCGCTTCTGTCATAACGCTCATGCCAACCGCGTACTGGCGCTTTTCAGGGTGCAGTTCAGCAATACGCTTGCCATCCAGCATGATCTCGAACGTACCGTATTGCGCAGTAAAATTCCGTCCACGGCGCTCACCTATATCCACAAACAGGAATTGGTAATCCCCAACCTCAGCCACATCTCCCGGCACCATGCGCACATCGCGCTCAATACCATAGTTCGACACCACCGTTGCGCCTGCCATGGTGAGAGCGAGGCCCAGGTGACCCAGTACCATGCCGTAGTAACTGCGGGACTGCCGTTTGAGACCATGAATTCGCCCCTTTTTCGATGAAGACTTGTCCCAAAGATCCCAGAAAGTTGCAGTGGTTACCCATACGGCTGTAAATACGCCAAGGAACGCCCAGGGCTTGAATCCGCCATACACGATCATGACCGCCGTACTAAGCAACACACTGACCGCCAACGGCCACAAGAGTTTGCGCGCGAGCCAACCGGCATCGGTTTTCTTCCAGCGGGAAAAGGTGCCAACGCCAAGCAGAAGGCCTGTCGCCACAGCCAGCGGGCTGAACGTCAGATTGAAGAACGGTTCACCAATAGAAATCTTGCCCAGTTCAAAGAAGTCCAGAACCAGTGGGTAAAGTGTGCCAACTGCCACCAGCAAGGTTGCAGCAACCAACAGTACGTTATTCAGCAACAGGAATATTTCCCGCGACAGAGAGCCGTAACGGGAGCGCACATGAACCACCGGCGCCCGGAACGCATAGAGCATCAGGCTGGCCAGGATGGTTAGTGCCAGCAATGCCAACAAAAAGGTGCCGCGCTCCGGGTCAGATGCAAATGCATGCACCGAGGTAAGCACGCCAGACCGAACCAGAAATGTACCCAGCAGGCTAAGTGAGAAGGTCACAATGGCTAGCAGTACTGTCCAGCTTTTGAAAACACCGCGTTTTTCGGTCACTGCCAACGAGTGCATCAGTGCGGTACCCGACAACCATGGCAACAGGGAAGCGTTTTCGACCGGATCCCAGAACCACCAACCGCCCCAGCCAAGCTCGTAGTAAGCCCACCAGCTTCCGAGCGCGATACCAATAGAAAGGAAAGCCCAGGCAACGGTTGTCCAGGGCCGGGACCATCTGGCCCATGCGGCATCCAGACGACCGTTAATCAATGCCGCAATGGCGAATGCAAAAGCGACCGCAAAGCCAACGTAGCCCATGTACAACATGGGCGGGTGCACGATCAGACCGAAGTCCTGCAACAAGGGGTTCAAGTCTGCACCATCAGCCGGCACGTTGGGGAGCAAGCGATCAAAGGGGTTCGAAGTCACGACGATAAAGAGCAGGAAGCCAACACTCACCATGCCGAGCACGGATAATACCTGGGAGATCATCACCGCCGGCAAACGGCGACTGAAAATGGCAACAGCCATGGTCCAGCCGGTCAGCATCAATATCCACAGGAGCAGTGAGCCTTCATGGCCACCCCACACTGCGCTGAATTTGTAATACCAGGGCAGCATACTGTTGCTGTTGTTGGCCACGTAGGCCACGGAGAAGTCATCCGTCAGGAAGGCATGGGTCAGCACCACAAACGCCAGCCCGACAAACACAAACATGCCGGTGGTCAGCGGCCTGGCAAAGGCCTGAAGGCTGTCCCGGCCAGTGAGTGAGCCAACCAGGGGTACAACCGACAGAAGCACTGCCAGAATCAGCGCCAGTATCAGTGCAAGCTGTCCGAGTTCGGGATACATCAAAGCTCTCCAGGAATCAGGCTATTGGTTGTAGGGTGTTTAGTAGGTTGCCGGTTTGGTACTTTCAGCCGCCGACTTGGCCTCCGCATTTGAAGCCTTTTCCAGGGCTCCGGCAACTTCCGGAGGCATGTAGTTTTCATCATGCTTGGCCAGAACCTGATCCGCCACAAAACGGCCCTCGGCGTTGAGCCTGCCCATGGCGACGATGCCCTGCCCCTCTGCGAACAGGTCAGGCAGAATTCCGACGTACTCCACCGGAACAGAAGCGCTGTAATCGGTGACCAGAAACTCCACCTTCAGGCTTTCCGGGTCCCGCACAACCGAACCCTCTTCAACCATGCCGCCTGCGCGGATTCGCACATCAACAGGGGCCTCACCCGCAGAGATCTGGCTTGGGTCGTAGAACAAGTTGATGTTCTGACGCAACGCATAGGTTGTCAGCGCCACTGCAACGGATAGTCCTGCCAGCAGAAACAGTACAATGGTCAGCCGTTTTTTACGGATCGGGTGCATTTACATACCTGTCAGTCAGTCTTGGGAAACGTTTACGCGCGCGAAGGACGCAGAAGATGTCGAAGCCGTGGCCACTTTACCCTTGTCGGCCTGAAACTCATAACCACGACGGCAGGATTCAATAACAGCCGTCCTGCTTCGCACCGAGCCGACCATCATCACCGCCATCAGCACGAAAAATACAGCGTAACAGGCCCATACATATGGGCCGTGGCCCTCCATAGAGATAAAGGCAGAAAAAGAATCAAATGCCATGGCTCAGCCCCGTCCTTTCAATACGAATTCTTTCACCCACCGGGTGCGTTGCTCCCGGGACAAAATTTCCGTCTGCATACGAACACAGGCGAGCCAGCCGAAAATCAGGTACAGGCCCAGCACTGATAGCAGAAGCGGCACCCACATTTCCGCCGGCATGGACGGCTTTTCTGTGAGCTTGAACGTCGCGGGCTGGTGCAGTGTATTCCACCAGTCTACGGAGTATTTGATAATGGGGATATTCACTACCCCTACCAGCACAAGCACAGCGACCGCACGGGCTGCCGATTTTTCATCATTGATAGCTCGATCCAGTGCAATAACACCGCCATACAGGAAAAGGAGAATCAACATGGAGGTAAGCCGGGCATCCCAGATCCACCAGGTGCCCCAGGTTGGTTTGCCCCAGACTGCTCCGGTAAAGAGCGCCAGAAAGGTCAGCACCAGCCCCACCGGAGCAACCGCCTTGACGAACACATCGGCAAGCTTCATGCGCCAAACCAGAGTTACAAGGGCTGCAGACGCCATCATTATGTAGATCGATTGCGCCATAAATGCGGTCGGCACATGGATGAAAATGATGCGGTAACTATTACCCTGAAGATAATCCTTGGGCGCAAATGCCAGCCCCCAAACCACGCCTGCCATTAACAGCAGTAGGCCGCCAGCCAACAGCCAGGGCATGAACCGGGTGGATATCCCGAAAAACCATTTTGGGGAACCCAGTTTGTGAAAAAATTGCCACATCAGATGGTCACCGTCCTACCGTTTACCTTGTTTTACCCGTTCGACATGCTGATTTTCAGCGCTGCTGCTGCTGCAAACGGCGCCAGTGTCAGCGCCAACATCAGGAAAGCACCCATCAAAGCCAGGTATGCTCCGACAGCCGCACCCTCAGCTGCTGCCGCAACTGTGCCTGTGCCGAATATCAGCACCGGAATGTACAGCGGAATGATCAACAGGGACAAGAGCACACCTGCCGACCGCAACCCCAGCGTTAACGCAGCACCAATAGCGCCAATCAAACTCAGTACCGGCGTACCAATCAGCAGCGTTAGACACAAAACAGCAATAGAGTTCCCGTCGAGATGAACCATAACACCAAGAACGGGCGCTAAAATGACCAAGGGCAAGCCTGTCAGCATCCAGTGCGCCATGGTTTTAGCCAAAACAAGAAGAAACAGCGGCTGGGGCTGAAGCACAAGCTGTTCCAGTGTGCCATCATCAAAATCATGACGAAACAGATGATCCAGTGACAGCAACACAGAAAGCAGGGCTGCCACCCACAGTATACCGGCGCCCGCTTGGCTGAGGAATGACACCTCCGGGCTAACACCAAGAGGAAATAGCGTAACAACCATAATAAAAAATAGTAGAGGGTTAAGCAGATCCTGACGTTGCCGAAATGCCACCTTCATATCCCGGGCAAACACACCTTTCATGGCAGCCAGAGCACTAACACTGCTACTGGCCAGCTGCACTGTGGGGCGGGCTTCAGCGTTCATCGGTCATGCCTCCCTTGCCAAGCAACAGCCTGTGCATACCCGGCAGCGCCAATTCATGGTGAGTAGTCACCAACACGGCACCCCCTTCCGCAGCTCGCTGTTGCAAAAGGCCTTCAATAGCTGCCACACCGTCCGAATCAATGGCGGTAAACACCTCATCAAGAAGCCATAGGGGTTCATCGGCAATTAACAGCCGGGCCAGTGCAACTCGGCGCTGCTGGCCGGCAGACAAATTACGGCAGGGTACGTTTTCATACCCAGCGAGACCAGTGCCTTGCAGGGCCTGGCTTAATGCCGAATCAGACACAGGCCTGCGACCTGCCATTAATGCACGTAAGTTTTCCAGAGGAGTAAGCAAAGGCTTGATACCCGGACGATGCCCGAGATACAGCATGTTGCGGAGAAACTCTTCGCGATGGTTTGCCACCGGCGCCCCACACCACCTTAAATCACCTGTCCAGGCATCATTCAGGCCAGCCAGAATTCTTAGCAGGGTTGTTTTACCAGAGCCATTTGGACCCTCGACACGGGTTACAGTACCGGGCAGTATGGAAAAGGATAACTCACGGAAAAGTATCCGCTTGTCCCGCTCACACTGCAGGTTAACAGCCTGTAGTAGTGGTTCGGGAATCAAGGGTAACGGCTCGGACATCAGGGCCCCGTAATCAGGACGATGCATCATTGCATCGGGTGTATTCACGACAATAGTTGCCAGCGCGGCGTATTATAACGAAAGCGCTAACAGATTACTCTTGTCTGGTATCAAGTCAGCAGCGATGAAACTACCCAGCGGCCAACAGTCCCCAACCCCTCCGGCACCGGCAACACCCAGGCCGACGCAAACCAATGAAGCCTCGCAGCCAGGCCGGGAAACCATAGCGCTGTCTGCCCGACAGCAACTGGATCAGATTCAGCTCGCAAACCGGGAGACCATACTGGCTCGGGTGGCAGAAGTCATTAACCGCCAGGGCAGCGGCAGTGCCGAAGTGATGCTGGAGGTACGAGGCAAGCCGTTACAGGTTAATGCGGCCATTGGTGCAACGGAACTAACGCCAGGGGATTGGGTAAAAGTGATGCGGGCCGGTAACGAGCTGCAATTAATGGGCAAACTGGCAGCAACCCCGGAAGCCGCCATTACCAAGGCTCTGGCGCAACGGATGCTTTGGCAGCAAAGCCTGGACAGCGGTCTGGCAAAACTGATGACTGCCCTGAACCGGGGTTTGGTGCCTGAACTGAAGCCAGGACAACTGCCCACAGCCCGAGGCCTGCAGCCTCTGCCGGAAGCGGCGCGCCTGGCTATTGAAACGCTCCTTGCAAGACTGCCTGCAAGCAACACCCTGGCACCCGGTGCTGGCAATCAGAACAACAGCGTACAGCAAATCCGGCAATGGATAGCCGAGAGTGGGCTGTTTGCAGAATCCCGCCTGACCCAAACACCCTCGCCCGCACTGCCCGATCTCAAGCTTGCCATAGGACGAATGATCACGAGCCTGCTGGCAGAGCAAGGCGGCAATCCCGCAACCTCCTTCAACCGTCTTATGCCCTTGGCAAGCCCGAGCCTGGCTCAGGCGCCGCTGCAATTCCCGCAGGCCGTGGTACCAGCAGCGAGTTCCGAGCCCACATCCGTGGGCCAGACTTTGCGCATGTTAGCGGGCATGCTGAACCGGATTACAGTTAACCAGCTCCACAGCCAAATCCTGACAGCCCGGGGCGGCGGTGACACGCCCGCACCCACCTCTACCCTGCTTATGGACTTACCCTGGGTAACGCCCCAGAACGAGCCCAAGCTGGCACAATTGCGCCTGGAACAGTACAAGGAAGAGTCTTCAGCCAAGGGCCGTAACGAAAAACGCGCTGCCATCAGCGAATGGCGCCTGAATCTTGCCATTGATCTGGAGCTGGCCGGGGCGCTTAACTTTGAAGTTTCCCTGCGGCAGCATGAGGTGAGCGCCCGGGTTTGGGCAGAAAAACAGGAAACGCTAAAGCAGGTGAACGAAGAATTGCCGCTTCTGAGGCGCAGCCTTGTGGAACTGGGGCTGGAAGTGACCGATCTGGAATGCCGTCGTGGCAGCCCTTCGTACCCGACAACCAAGCTGGAACACAGACTGGTGGATACCCGAGCATGAAAGAGAAAAATCAGGGCCAATCAGCCAGCGCCGCCGTTGCACTGAAATACGACGGCGAAAAAGCCCCCACCATCACGGCCACAGGCACTTACGAACTGGCCGATGAAATTATCAGGATAGCCAGAGAGAACAACGTACCCCTTTATGAAAACGCCGAGTTAGCCGGCATTCTCGCGCGCCTGTCTCTGAATGACGAAATCCCCGAGAATCTTTACCGGGTTATTGCAGAAATTCTTGCCTTTGCCTTTCACATACGCGGCCGCACGCCCGAAGATGCCGGCCGGGACAACTCTGAGGCATCAATGGATGAGTGAGCGCAGAGCCCAGACCTGAGCCCAAACCTCACCCTTACGGGGTGCAATAGCTGTCTCGAAGTAGTGCTTGAGGCGCCGGCGGTCGTCCGGATGATCCTTAAGTGCCGAACCGATGATGTGATGCATCAGTTGCTCTACCGTCATGTTTCCGCCGCCGTAATACCAGGCATTCAGGCTTGCCGCGTGAGCAACTGACACCGCTTCAGCGGTTGAAAGTGCTGCGCCCGCCAGGCGATCCGTACTCCTGCCATCCATGGTTTGGCCATTGCGAAGCTCGTGAAACATAGTAACCAGCACCTCAATAACAGCCTGGTCCAGGTCCACGTTGATCCCCGCCCGCTTGTTGGCTTTATTCACCTCCCTCAGAACAATGCCTATTTCATCCGGCAGATTCCTGATTGGCCGGATTTCCTCAAAATCCAGCCTGCGCTTGAGAGCAGCACTCATCTCATTCACGCCAGCATCAACGCTGTTAGAGGTAGCTATCAGGTTAAACCCATCCCGGGCCAGTATCACACCATCGTCTCCGGGAATTTCTGGAATGACAACAATCCGGTCGGACAAAACCGACAACAGCGCATCTTGCAGCGACTGCGGGCAACGGGCGATTTCCTCAAACCGTACCAACCGACCTTCCATCATGGCGCGCATTAGCGGGCTCGGCACCAGCGCCTCGAAACAAGGGCCTTTGGTCGCGAGGATGGCGTCGTTCCAACTATACAGAAGCTGCCCAACCTGAGTGATCGCTCCACCTTGTAAAGCCAGAGTAGAATCCCCTGAAATGGCCGCCGTGAGCAATTCAGAAAGCCAGGACTTGGCCGTACCCGGCTCGCCAACCAGCAAACAGCCCCGGTTAGTGCACAAGGAAATGATGATACGGGTAACCATGGCGCGATCCGCCACAAACTTGCACTCAATGCCCAGGCTTTCATCGCCCAGCACAAACTTCTCAACCGCCCTCGGCGACATACGCCAACCTGGCGGTATGGGCCCAAGATCCATGGCAGCTATGCGCTCCAGCTCGTCGTGAAAAACCACTTCGGCCGGCACCCGTTGCGCGGCTTTCTTCTGCTGATTAGCTGCGCTCATAACGTACTCCTGCGACCGCCACGGACTTCCGGCGCCATACGCTCCTGGGGCAGAATGCGTGGCAGCTCTGACATGGGAATGACACCCTCAATAACATGGTCCAATGCACTGTCGCGCATGGTCACCAGGCCGGAATCCAGCGCCCGCCAACGCAATTCGCCAATGGGTGGCTGGCTGGATATGGCATTGCGGATATCCGAATCCACCTCCATATACTCCACGATGGCCACCCTGCCCCGGGTGCCGCGCCCCCCACACTTGTCGCAGCCGGCACCTTCAAAACAACGAAAATCATCCGGTGCGCCGTTGGGAAAGACTTCCTCAAGAATAACCGGGTCTGGTGTCGCTGGCCGACGGCAATGTTTGCAGATGCGTTTGGCAAGGCGCTGGGCAATGACCGCCAACAATTCACCGGCGATGGAGTTCGGATGAATGCCTAAATCGTACAATCGCTGCAGGGAATCCACCGCATCATTACTGTGCAACGTAGAAAGCACCACGTGGCCAGTTTGGGATGCGCGAATGGCTTCCAGAGCGGTTTCTTTATCGCGGATCTCTCCAACCATGATGATATCGGGATCCTGACGAACAAAAGCCCGCATCGCATCCGCAAAGTTAAATCCGATTTCGCTTCGAACCGGGGTTTGCTGAACATTATCGATGGAGTACTCAATGGGGTCCTCCACCGTAATCACCTTACGTCGTCCATCGTCTGCAAGGGTTTGCAGGCCAGCATAAAGCGTTGTGGACTTGCCTGACCCTGTAGGGCCAACCACCAGAACCAGACCCGCTGGGTTATCCAGCAGGCGCTCATAATGTGAGCCTATCATTGGCGACATGCCCAATTCGGCAATGGTCATGGCGCGGCCGGTCTGGGGTAACAAGCGGATAACCGCATGCTCACCATGCAATGAGGGCTGAGTCTGCACCCGCAAATCGTAGGCCATATCACCCAACTGCAACCGGGAACGTCCGCCCTGGGGGAGCCTGCGTTCAGCAATATTGAGTTCAGCCCGCAATTTGATGACGTTAATGACACCTTTGAGCTCACGGGGTGTAATCTGGTACTGGCCCAAATCTCTCAGGTCGCCGTCTACCCGCAAACGAATCCTTACCCGCTCACCGTACTGTTCAATATGAATATCACTGGCTTTTTCACTGACGGCATCCAGTAGAATCGCCTCGTACACCGACACCAGATAGGGGCTGACATGATCGGTACCGGTTTCCTGACCCAGCGAAGTATCACGCTTGTTACCACTACCCGCACCTGTGGTGGACAACACTGCCTGGTCGGCGGCAAACCGGTTACCTTTAGCCGACAGGTCCAATGCTGACCAAATCCGCCGGAAATCGGTGGGCGTAACCAACCAGCATTCTATGGTGTGATCCGGGCTCATGCGCTCCAATTGATCAGTGCGTGCATCCGGATCATCGGTAACAAACGTCACCTTTTCGTTTGTCTGGGCCACCGGGATAATCCGGGACAAGTCGAGGAAGGTGCGAGAGAAGCGCTGGAACAGTTCATCTTTCAAAGCGGGCAAAAGCGCATCAGCCTCAGCAAAAACCATTCCCCGCTGCTGAGCCAGAGAGCGATAGAGCTCGCGTTCCTCAATATTCAAGGTGCGGCGCAAGACATCCAGAACGCGGCAGTTTTCTGTCGCCGCCTGGGCTTTGGCCTTAGTCAGAATGCACTCATCCACCATACCCAGATCGATAAGAATCTGTTCCGAGTTACGATTAAAGTCTACCCAGCCCAGAGTGCGAACCCGCTCCAGCTTATCGGCGCGCTTCACATACATGGCCATACTTGGCACCGGCCCGGCCTTACCCTCAAGGCAAATGAGATTGCCGCCTTCGCACAGGTATTGCTTCAAAGTGTCGTGCTCGCTCATAAAGGTGGTGCACAACACAAGATTGCAGGGTTGATCGAGATCCAGTTCGCTCTCGGCCGATTGGGCGAGAACATCCACATTATTCATGCCCAGCCGGAAAAACCGGTCTCTCGCAGCTTCTGCAACGCTCGGATTTTTTTCGATATAAATAACACGATGAGCAAGGCGTGACAGCACAGCAGCAAGGTAGCCGGAACCGCCACCCACATGCATAACAGTGTCCGCAGGCATAACCTCGGGCATGATAGACAGGATATGAGCAACGGTTTCATGGCGGGGAATGGAGTGCCCGGTTATAGAGGGGATCAGATCCGAGCCGGTAACAAAATCAGTGCGGGAAACGGCAAGAAGGGCCTCTCGGCCCCTTGAATAGACTTTGTTCATTCAAAAGCGTCCGTAACAGCTTGGTTTCAGGCCGCCTGACGTTTTTTCAGTGCTGATACCAGTTCGGCCTCGGGACGGGATATTCCGCATGTGTTCATAAGATCGTCGATATCGGCACCAAGATCAACCAGCCGTGAAGCCTCATCGTAAGATATTCTCAGAGGGTCGTTCTGGCGCATCTCATCCATGGTTATTCGCAGCTCATGCAATTGCCGTTCACAGGCCACAAGGCGCTGCCCCACACCCATGCTGCCACTGGCAGTAGCATGCAACTCTCTGCCGAGGATATCGCAGCGCTCCTTGAGTGTGGCTTTCAGCTGCCGGTTCTGGCGCCCAAGCATAACGCCCTGAGCAAAAACCAGTGAAATCGCTACAGCAGTCAGCGCCCAGGGAAGATAGGAAGGAATTTCAGTAAACATGATGGACGTCTCCGGTTATTAGCCACTTGAGGCATCCATCATCAGGTCTGGCCGGTAGTGCGCCGGTTTACAGCCCTGCGATCTCTGCCCATTCGTGGTCTGACAGCATTTTGTCGAACTCGACCAATATGATCAGTTCACCACCCTTATTACATACACCCTGGATAAATCTGGCACTTTCATCATTACCCACGTTCGGTGCAGTCTCAATTTCACTGGCTTTCAGGTACACAACCTCGGCCACTGAATCCACCAGAATACCCATCACCTGGTCGGCAGATTCCATCACTACTATTCGGGTGGCGTCTGTCATTTCTGCATCTGCCAATCCGAAACGGCGACGGGTGTCGATGACTGTCACCACGTTGCCCCGCAGGTTGATAATACCGAGCACATAGTCCGGAGCGCCTGGCACCGGCGCAATCTCCGTGTATCTCAGTACTTCCTGAATCTGCATAACATCCAGACCATAGGTCTCGTTATCCAGCCGGAAGGTCACATACTGCAGTACCTGATCGTCTTTGGCCTGTTTTTGCGGTCCGCTCGGGGATGCCATAACCAGTTTCTCCTGTTCGGCTTACCCGGGCGGGCAGCCTGATCGTCAAAAAAACATCATCAGTGCCCAATACTATAGTTAAGGGCACAAACCGTGCCAGTACGGCAAGGTTTCGTTCGGTAACCGGAAGAGTCGTCAACTCATATCAAGGTCGTCAACTCAGATCAAGATGCTGCTCTCGCTCCGCACGCACCAACAAATCCGCCATGGTACGGACATCAACCAGAGCACACATCTGCTCAATTACTGTGCCAGCCAACCAGGGCCGCTTGCTGCGGGCCGTGCGCCAGCGCACATCATCCGGGCTCAGAGTGAATGACTGGGCTACATTATCGCATGCCAAACCCCATTCGCTGTTATCCAGGCGAATAACAAAACGATAATTATCCCGGGCATTCGCAGGCACTCGCCCGGCCATAATCCACTCAGCCGTGTCCACAACCCTGAGATTCTGATGGGCACCCATACGAATGCCCATGTACCAACGGGGGCTACCGGGAATGGGCCGAATACTCTCTTCAATCTGATATATAGCACCCAATAGCACCAAAGGCACCGCGAGTTGCAACCCGGCCACTGTGAAGATCAGGCACTCGAATGGGCGCTCTGACCAATCCGGGCGTGCTACTGGTACTTCTTTCCCTGGCGCACGTTCTGGCGTGGAGGCCACCGCTGGGGCAGTTTCCCGAACCTGCACCGGTTGTGACGCCACCAAGGGTGCCGGTGCCAGAACGGGCGCTGGCTCAGGCGCTATCACCCGCTTTTTGACTGGGGCTTTTACGGCTGGTTTTGGCTCAGCCAGCTCTTCATGCCGCGCAGTGTTCGTAGCTGTGTGCAGCAGTTCGTCCAGATAACTGGCAATCGCGCTGGCTGGATCGGCGAGCTTTGTCAATTTCTCGTCAGCCATGCTGACGCTCCTTCTGCGCGCCTGTCTTGGCCAGCAAATCGTCCAGTAAATGCCGGTACGCCCGAACGCCATGTGTCTGGGCTTCCAGCTTTGAGGGAATTATGCCGGTCTGACTGGCGTCGCGGAATTTTGTATCGACGGGCACAGCAAAGCGCCAAAGGTTGTCCTGGTAGGTTTTACGCAGCAGGTTAAGGCTTTGCATTGAGGCCTGGGTGCGGCGATCGAACATGGTGGGCACAATCGTGTAAGGCAGTTGATTCTTCTGGGAGCGCATGATCATCTGCAGCGTATGCAACATCCTCTCAAGACCTTTGATGGCCAGGTACTCGGTTTGTACAGGAATAATCAGGTGCTGTGCCGCTGCCAGTGCATTGACCATCAGCACGCCGAGAGAAGGCGTGTTATCCAGAAGAACGTAATCATAATCGTCCCACAGCTGGGTAAGCGCCCGGGAAACAACCAGCCCCATACCTTCGGCGCCCACCATTCGGCGCTCCAGGGTCGCCAGCGCGGTACTTGCGGGCAAAAGATCCAACCCGGGGCAACTGGTTTCTGTAATAAGCTGAGCGGGAAGCCCCTCAGGCACCTTGCCCTGATGCTGAAACAGATCGAAAAGACTGTGGGCGATGGTATCCGGATCGTACCCGAACCAACTGGTCAGCGAACCATGAGGGTCAAGGTCAACCATCAGAACGCGCTTGCCACGCTCCGCCAGCAAGCCGCCTAAAGCGACTACCGAGGTGGTTTTACCCACGCCACCCTTCTGATTGGCTATTGCCCAGATTCGCACGTTTTCACTCCAAAACGACTGTGTTGCGATCAACTGAAAACCGAGATGTATCCCGGTTTATCGGCCAGTTTTCATGTAACTTGAATGAGTTGCATGCCGGCAGCCGGTTGCCGCCTGAATGTATTCGGGTGGAGATATACAGAAACCGTGCCAGACAGTAATCGAGTTTAAATACCCTGGCGCATAACGCCCCGGATGCTGGCATCACGGGAAATAAGCAGCACTACCCGTCGATTACGACGACGGCCTTCCTCGGTGTCATTTCGAGCCAAAGGCTGATACTCCCCGTAACCAATCGCAGCCAGTCGTTCAGGCTCGATACCTTCCATGCTTAACATGCGGACAACCGCCGCCGCACGCGCCGCAGATAGTTCCCAGTTCGAAGGGAAACGCGGGGTGCGAATGGGTTGATTATCGGTGAAGCCCTCAACCTTCACTGCGTTGTCCCGGTTCCTGAGAACCCGCGCAACTTTGTCCATCACATCAAATGCATCATAGTGGGGCTCCGCATCACCACTACCGAAAAGCAGGCTATCCGGCAAATTAAGCGAAAGCCACCGATCGTTGGTTTCAAGGGTAACCACCCCACGATCGATCAATTCGTCAAACTCCATAGCCAACTGATCTGCCATGGTGCGCAAAGCCTCTGTGCGGGCCTGTGTATCCTGCTCTGAGTTTCTGGGGGCCTCTGTTACCGCCGGGGGAATTACAGCCTCCGAGGGCTGAACTTCCGGGCGTGGAGGCTGGTCACCAATTTCAATGGGCTGAAAGGAGCGCTGAGGAGCGTTAAAAACGCCTGTAAATGTCTCTGAGAGTACCTTGTACTTGCCCTCATTTACCGATGAGACCGAGTACATCACCACAAAAAAAGCAAACAACAGGGTTATGAAATCCGCATAGGAAATCAGCCAACGTTCCTTGTTGTGCAAGTCATCCTGAGGTTGCCTGCGACGCCGCATAATAGAAACCGGTTTTGCTTACTGCAGAAAGCCCCGCAGCCGCAATTCAATGGATTTGGGGTTCTCACCCTCTGCGATGGCAATAAGACCATCAATCATCATGTCTTCGTATCGTGAACGTTCCTTGACCAGCCCACGCAGTTTATTGGCTACCGGGAAAAACAGCAGGTTGGCCAGCGCCACACCGTAGATGGTTGCCACAAAGGCGGTGGCAATTCCGCTGCCGAGGGATGCTGGGTCTTCAAGGTTGGTCATCACCTGGATCAGCCCCATAACAGCGCCAATAATGCCAATGGTCGGTGAATAGCCTCCCATAGCCTCAAACACTCGAGCGGACTCAAGATTTCGCTGCTCACGGCAATCCAGATCTATTTCCATGATGCTGCGAATTGTTTCGGTTTCTGCACCATCCACCAGTAACTGAAGGCCTTTGCGCGCAAAGGATTCCGGCTCATTCTCCGCCAACCCTTCAAGCCCCAGAAGGCCTTGCTTCCTGGCCTTTACGCTCCAATCGATTACCTTGCCAATCCCGTCTTCAATGCTGATAAATGGAGGAACAAACACCCACCGCGCCTGTGCGGCAGCCCGTTTCAGTACCGGCCAGGAAGTCTGGAGGATGGTCGCAGCCAGGGTTCCGCCAATCACAATGATGGCCGCCGGCCCATTAAACAGTGAGCTCAGTGCTCCGCCTTCAAGCAGGTTGCCGCCAAGAATAGCGGCAAAAGCCAGAACGACACCGAGCAGGCTGAGTATATCCATCAGCAAACGCCCTCAAGCAATCTTGGCCCTATTTCATCCAGTGACAGGATCTCGTCACTCAGGCCAGCTTTGGCAACTGCCATGGGCATACCGTAAATCACCGACGATTTTTCATCCTGGGACCAGATGGGCGAGCCACTTTGTTTCATCATTCGGCACCCTTCTTTGCCGTCTGATCCCATTCCCGTCAGGATGACGCCGAGGGTTTTGCCGGGAAATGCACGGGCAAGAGAACCAAAGGTAACGTCCACACAGGGGCGGTAATTCAGTCGCTCGTCCCCTGGCAGTATGCGCACCCGAGGTTGCCCTCCGCGATTTTCGACCATCATCTGCTTACCGCCAGGGGCAAGCAGTGCCAAGCCAGGGCGAAGGATATCGCCATCTTCTGCTTGCCGGACTTCAATTTTGCACAATTTGTTAAGACGCTCAGCAAAAGCCGGCGTAAAGCTCGCTGGCATGTGCTGCACCAGCACGATCGGTGAGGGAAAACTCGCCGGCAAGGCCGCAAGTACTCGCTGAAGAGCTACTGGCCCGCCGGTTGAGGTGCCAATAGCCACAACGGAAAAGTGCCGTGCCGGGCTTTTCCGTGACGTTCGCTTGGGCGTTTCATCCTGCAGAGGCTGAGCCGCCTGGCGAGCGGGCGCCACAGAGCGACCCGGCGCTGCGGTCCTGGCCGGTGCTATAGGCGTGGGTTGTGGGGCTGTTCTGGGAGAAGGTGAAGTTGGCTGCGCCCGGCTGGCAGGTCGACTGCGAGCAACATCGAGCACGCGATCAATCAGGATTTTTTGCAACTGGCTGCCATCCCGCGCGATTTCCTCGAAGTTTTTGGGCAGGAAATCTACCGCCCCGGCTTCCAGTGCGTCCAGAGTGATTCGGGCGCCTTCGTAGGTGAGCGAGGAAAACATAAGCACCGGTATTGGATGCTTCTTCATGATTTCCCGCACAGCCGAAATACCATCCATAATCGGCATTTCGTAATCCATGGTAATTACATCCGGGCGCAGAGATTCCGCCAGTTCAACACCTTCCCGGCCGTTGGCTGCCACACCTACCACACGGATCTGGCCCGACGATGTGAGAATCTCTGCTAATCGCTTGCGAAAGAAACCTGAGTCGTCAACGACCAGGACAGAAACTGTCATCCGTTTCTCCTACCAAAATGCTTTATTCCATAAAGCTTTGAGCTGCGCGTAAAAAAATCAGCTGTAATGCTGCAGCAAGCTGGGAACATCAATAATCAGCGCGATACGACCATCACCGGTAATTGTTGCTCCTGCCATACCCGGTGTGCCTTGCAATCCTCGTCCGAGAGGTTTGATAACCACCTCTTCCTGACCGACGAGCTGGTCAACAACAAACCCAACCTTACTGGTGCCCATGGCAACGATCACAACATGCCCACTTTCGGGACCTGTTACGGCATTAGACCCTTTCACCAGCCAGCGCTTTATATGGAAAAGCGGGAACACCTTGTCCCGCACAACAATGCACTCACGGCCATCTACTACATTGGTACGTGTCAGATTCAAATGGAATATCTCCACCACATTCACCAGCGGCAGAGCAAAAGACTGATCACCAAGCTTGATCATCAAGGTGGGCATAATCGCCAAAGTCAGGGGCACCTTGATGATGATGCGAGAACCCTTGCCCAAGGCAGAAACAATGCTGAGCTGACCGTTGAGCTGATTTATTTTGGTTTTCACCACATCCATGCCCACACCGCGGCCGGACACATCAGAAATCTGCTCTTTCGTCGAAAACCCGGCGGCAAAAATCAGGTTGAAACACTCTGTATCCGTGAGGCGATCGGCAGCGTCCTGATCGTAAATCCCTTTCTCCACGGCTTTGCGGCGCAGCACTTCCGGGTCCATACCTGCACCATCATCATCGATAGACAGGAGGATATGATCCCCTTCCTGCTCGGCAGAGAGGGTGACGGTGCCCTGCCGGGGCTTGCCAGCCTTTTCACGCACATCTGGCGTTTCGATACCGTGGTCAACAGAATTTCGCACCAGGTGAACAAGGGGATCCGATAGGGCCTCAACAAGGTTTTTGTCGAGATCGGTGTCTTCGCCAATCATCACCAGATTCACTTCTTTCTTCATGCCCCGGGCGAGATCGCGAACAACCCGCGGGAAGCGGCCGAATACTTTCTTGATCGGCTGCATGCGAGTTTGCATGACTGCAGCCTGCAGATCTGTGGTCACTACATCAAGGCTTGATACCGCCTTGTGCATGTGCTCGTCTTCACTGTCGGAGCCAAGTCTCTGGAGCCGGTTTCGCACCAGTACCAACTCGCCCACCATGTTCATGATGTCATCGAGGCGTTTGGTATCGACACGCACAGTGGTTTCTGCCACTGGAGCCGGCTCTCTGGGAGGGGCCGGTTTACTGGCTGGCGCTTTTTCAGGCACAACTTTCGCAGGCTCGGCTTTCGGCTGCGGCGACTTCGCTGGCGCTGGTCCGGAGCCACCGGTGGTTGGGCTGCCACCTTTGCCATGCAGCTCGTCGAGCAGTTTTTCAAATTCGTCGTCAGTGATCAGCTCACCATCACCGCCCTTTTCAGGGCCGGCACCACCTGTCGTCTGGGCATCATCTGCGGGTGGTTTCGCGGCAAACTTGCCTTTGCCATGCAGCTCATCAAGCAGGGCTTCAAACTCATCATCTGTAATTTCGTCAGCTGAGCCGCTGCTGTTGGCTGGGGATTGGTCGGGGGCGGAGCTATCGGAGGCGCCCGTTACGGGAGCATCGCCATGCAACGCATCCAGTAATTGTTCAAACTCTTCATCGGTAATATCGCCACCATCCTGATCGCTTTCAGGGGCAGCAGGAACGTCTACAGACTGGTTGCTCACCGGCTCGCCAGCAACCTGGGGCAGTGCAAGAGCATCCAGTGCCGCAATCAGTTCGTCCGGCGCAGGCGTCAGCTCTTCCCTGTTACGCACTTGCTCGAACATGGCATTCACATGATCCAAAGCTTCCAGCACAACGTCCATCAGCTCGGAATCCACCGCGCGTTTATGGTTGCGCAGTATATCGAACACGTTCTCGGCGGAGTGGCAGCAGTTAACCAAAGCGTCAAGCTGCAAAAAGCCTGCACCACCCTTTACGGTATGGAATCCACGAAATATGGCGTTGAGCAGATCACTGTCGTCTGGATGTTGCTCAAGATCAACAAGCTGTTCCGACAGCTTCTCAAGAATCTCCCCGGCCTCTACCAGGAAGTCTTGCAGGATCTCATCATCGGCATCAAACGCCATGGGCTAACCTCTTCTGTTCAGAAACCGAGACTGGATAACAGATCGTCTACGTCATTTTGTCCCGAGACTACATCTTCGCGTTCTTCAGCCTTCATTTGCGGCCCTACGCCCTGTTCGGCGGAGACTTCCTGATTTTCAATCTGGTGTACTGTGCCGGTAAGCTGATCAACGTGGCTCGCCATAACCACCAGGCTGAGCATCTGTTCCTCAACCTCCTTCACCAAAGCCGTCACCCGCTGTATTACCTGGCCCGTCAGATCCTGAAAATCCTGCGCCAGCAGAATTTCGGAAAGACTGCTGTAAAGTGTGTCCGCATCATTGGTAACGCTAAGAAAAAAGGTATCTATACGGCCATAAAGTTCACGAAACTCAGCCGGCTGCATTTCCCGGCGCCGCAACCGCTGCCATTCTTCGCTCAATGACGAGGCTTCTTCACGGAGTGTCTGAGCGAGAGGCATGCTCTCTTCAACCAGGTCCATAGTGCGATTGGCAGCCTGACCTGTCATTTGAACAACGTACGCCAGTCTGTCGGATGCGTCTGTCATCAAAGACAGCACCTCTTTTTGTTCCTGGCTGCGCGGATCAATCTGGAAGTTGCGGATTGCCTCATGAAGCGTTCGTGTCAAACGGCCAACTTCACGATAAAGGCTCTGATCCCTGACTTCGCTTAACTCATTAATCAGGTTCATCGCTCGGGCATAATCGCCGCCTTCCACACTTTGGGCGAGCTCTGCTGCCTGGTGCCGGAGCTTTTCGGTCACTTCTGGCTCAAGATCCCGATGGATCTTTTTTTTATCGCTCATACGCCCCATCCAATTTCCGGTTACTGAATTCGTTCAAAAATCTTCTCGATTTTTTCTTTTAGAACGGCAGCAGTGAACGGTTTTACTACGTACCCATTCACGCCAGCCTGAGCCGCTGCAACAATCTGGTCGCGCTTGGCTTCGGCGGTAACCATCAAAACAGGAAGGGTTTTCAGGTTTTCATCTGCCCGCACTGCCTTCAACAGATCAAAGCCAGACATTCCCGGCATGTTCCAATCTGTCACAAGGAAGTCGTACTTACCGCTTTTCAACATAGGCAAAGCTGTATTTCCGTCGTCCGCTTCATCGGTGTTGGTGAAGCCAAGATCACGGAGCAGGTTTTTGATGATCCGTCGCATTGTGGAGAAATCATCCACAATGAGAATTTTCATATTTTTGTCCAAAGGGACCTCCAGTTATTAAGACCCGGAATTCGTTTTGACCTTTGCGCTTAAAGTGTAGCAGGCCGCTGATTTAACCATGTATTGTCTGATCTTTATCGCGCTTGTAAAGCATCGGTTACCAAATACTACACTTCATCAGAACCCTGAAGTCTCAAGCCACGCCTAGCTGTGTTCCTCAAGGCGCCACTCGGAAAGTCTTCCACGCAATCTCAACGCGGCCTGACTGTGAATCTGACTGACCCTGCTTTCGCTGACTCCCAAAACAGCGCCAATCTCTTTGAGGTTCAGTTCCTCCGTGTAATACAGGCTCAGTACAAGCTTTTCCCGCTCCGGAAGCAGCTCAATCTCCGCCGCAAGGCTGCTGCGGAAAGAATCAGATGTGAGATCATCCAGCGGATTATCCCGGGCCTCTGTTTCTTCTATCGGCAGCTCACCGGATTCATTGAGCTCATCAAGACTAAAAAGCCGTCCGCTGTTAGCATCGGCCAGAGTGGCATGATATTCGGAAAGAGACATATCGAGCTCTTCCGCCACTTCAAAGTCCTGGGCTTCACGGCCCTCCCGGTCTTCTACTTCCTTGATTGCACGGGCAACCCGACGAGCGTTTCGGTGAACAGAGCGCGGCACCCAGTCGCCTTTGCGGATTTCATCCACCATAGACCCTCGGATGCGAATTCCGGCATAGGTTTCAAAGGTTGCGCCCTTGGTTGAACTATAGCGCTGGGCGGCCTCCAGCAACCCGATCATACCCGCCTGCATAAGGTCGTCGAGCTGCACCGAGGCCGGTAGCCGCGCTAAAAGATGAAGTGCGATTTTCTTTACCAGGGGGGCGTGAGTCTCTATGAGGTCCGAGGGACTTTTCACACCAGCCTGATGATAAATTCCCAGGTTTTTCGCCAATGTCATGCATCCGGTTTTATTTTTTACGGGATCCGTTTCAGACTTCGACGAGCCGCTCCACAAAAAATTCCAGGTGTCCGCGGGGTGATGAAGGCAGTGGCCAGCTTTCTACCTTGTCAGCCAGTGCCTTGATCGCAAGCGACGCTTTGGCTCGGGGGTATGCATCCAGCACGGCTTTCTGGCGCTGAACGGCTTTCTTCACAGCTTCGTCGTAAGGCACCATACCCACATATTGTAGTGCCACATCGAGAAATCGTTCGGTTACCCGGGTTATTTTTTCAAACAAATGGCGGCCTTCCTGCTCACTGCTCACCTGATTGGCGAGAATGCGGAAGCGGTTGGTACCGTAATCACGGTTCATCAGTTTAATCAGGGCGTAAGCATCTGTGATGGATGTGGGCTCATCGCACACCACCAGCAACAGCTCTTGCGAGGCCCGCAAAAAGCTCACAACAGACTCGGAAATACCGGCCGCCGTATCGATAATCAGCACATCAATTTGATCGCCCAACTCGCTGAATGCGTTAATCAGGCCGGCATGCTCCATGGGGCTGAGCTGGGTCATGCGCTGAGTTCCGGAAGATGCCGGTACGATTTTAATCCCGCCCGGACCATTTACCAGAACGTCTCTGAGGTCACACTCTCCTGCCAACACGTCCTGCAAGGTACGATTGGCGGTTACCCCGAGCAGCACATCAAGATTCCCCAGGCCAAGATCGGCATCAAGCAGCACAACGCGCCTGCCTTTTTGCGCCAGAGCGATGCCAAGATTAACTGAAATGTTACTCTTGCCGACCCCGCCCTTGCCGCCGGAAACCGCGATCACCTGTACCGGATGTGCTTTGCTCATACTGTTTATAATCTCTCGCCAGGATTAACCGGATATGGTTCATAACCGGATACAACTCAGATTTTCACAGCCTCATGCGATTTCCCGCGGGCGCTCTGTATCAGGCATTTTCTCTGCCGCCGCCTGTTGCTGAAGCATTTTCAGACGCTCGACTCCCAAGCGTACGAGCGGAACGGCTTCAGCATGATGCAGATCCCCCGGGATCTTTTGCCCATCAGTGTAGTAGGCAACCGGCAGCCCGGTTTCCATCACAAAGCCCAAAGATTCGCCCAGAGTCAGGGCTTCGTCAATCTTCGTCATCACGCAGCCTGTAAGACCTGCCATCTTATAGCAATGCCAGACGGATTTCATAATACGCGGCTGGCTGGTTGCCGAAACAACCAGGTGCGTCCGGATGCTGTGATGGCTACGGGCCAATTCTGCCAATTGTTCCTGATAGCCTCTGTCTGTACTGGTTAGCCCAGCCGTATCGATCAGCACCAGGTGCCGGTCTGAGAGCTCATCAAGAATATCATCAAGGGTGTTGCTTTCATCCACCACGCGCACCGGCACATTCAGTATACGACCAAACACGAAAAGCTGTTCATGGGCCGCAACCCGGTACCGGTCTGTCGTGACCAGTGCAATAGAATCGGCGCCGTGTTTCAACACATATCGCGCTGCCAGTTTGCCGATGGTGGTAGTCTTGCCCGAACCTGTAGGGCCAACCAGTGCATATACACCCCCTTCATCAAGCCACTCCTGATTGGGAGTACGCACGCCCGCAACAAGCATTTTCAGGGACTGTTTCCAACCATCTTCCAGCTTGCCACCTTTATGGCGGCGGGAGAGCGAGCTCGCCAGATCATTACCAAGACCAAATTCCTGGAGCCGCTCTGCAAGACGCTGCTGGACCGCGTTGATGCCGGGCTTCTCCGGCTCACCACGCTGGCCACTCATCAGATCCCGCAAGGAGTTTATTTCTGCACGCATGCGGGCGAACTCATCAGAATAATTTTCGTTACCAGCGTTTTGAGAGACTGGCTCTGCAAAATCTTCACTCGCGGCCCTGTGCAACTCTGCAAAGGATGCATCAGCGTAACCCTGCCCCCTTGCAGCTCGGCTTTCACGCACGTCGCGAATACGGGAGCGAGAGCGACTCAACTCATCCTCCAGCCGACGATGACGCTCTGCCTGCATCTCTGCAAGGCGGGCTCCGTTAGTGGCCTCACTGGCCTCTGCGCCCAAGCTCTGGCGCGCCATATTTTCGTCGTAGTCCAACGCGGTTACGATCTCGATGCCGCCGTCTACACGGCGATTGGAAAGGATGACAGCATCTGGCCCCATCTGCTCACTGACCTGCCTCAGAGCTTCAGCCATGCTTTTGGCAAAAAAACGTTTAACTTTCATGATATTGCATCCTCCAACGGCCACGCGTTATCTGCGTTACCCGTGCTTTCATCCGCCAGCTTATTGGCCCACGGACGCCACGATCGTAATCTGTTTGTTATCGGGTATTTCCTGGTAGGAGAGCACATGCAGCCGCTCCACACCGTAACTGGCAAACTTGGCGAGCACCGGCCGCAAGGGCCCGGATACCAGCAGGATGGCCGGCTTACCCAGCATTTCCTGACGCTGCACGCTGTCTTGCAATGAGCGCTGCAGCTTCTCCACCATATTCGGCTCCAGAACCATGCCTATATCTTCCAGTCCGCCAGATTGTTGACTCTGCTGAACAGACTTAAGCAACAACTGTTCCAAATCGGGATCCAGGGTAATAACCGGTATTTCTGAATCGTTACCGCAGATACTCTGGATAATCATCCTGCGCAGAGACTGACGCGCTACCGTGGTCAGCAACTTGGGGTCCTGGCTCTTCGGATGCACGTTCACCATGGATTCGGCAATGGAGCGCATATCCCGGATGGGGACTTCTTCTTTGAGCAGGTTCTGCAGCACTTTCAGCAGAAGGCTGATAGACACAGTGGTGGGCACCAACTCCTCTGCCAGCTTGGGTGAAGCCTTCTCCAGCTGATCCAGCCACTTCTGCACCTCTTCGTGCCCCAACAGTTCGTGCGCATGCTTTTGCAGAACCTGGTTCAAATGGGTTGCAACAACTGTACTGGCATCCACCACGGTATAGCCTAGCGTCTGCGCCTGGTCTTTCTTCTCAGGCTCAATCCAGCTCGCATCCAGACCAAAGGCAGGATCCTTGCCTTCTATACCTTCGATTTTTCCGAACACCTGCCCCGGATCAATTGCCAGTTCGCGGTCAGGGTGAATTTCCGCCTCCGCGATGGTCACCCCCATCAACGTGATGCGGTACACGTTCGGCATGAGATCCAGGTTGTCGCGAATATGCACGGAGGGCATCAGGAATCCCAAGTCCTGGGACAACTTTTTACGCACGCCTTTTATACGGCTGAGCAACTGACCGCCCTGGGTTCTATCAACCAGTGGGATTAGCCGGTAGCCCACTTCCAGCCCGACAATATCTACTGTGGCTACGTCATCCCAACCCAACTCACGGGTTTCGCCCGGAGCAGGTAGCTGACGCCCCGGATCACCACCCGCATCACCAGCCAGCGGCAAGTCTCGCCCACCAGAGCCTGACACAACACCCGCGCCTCCGCGGCTGGGGAACATGCCTCCTTCTTCCACTGTCTGGCGATCTTTTTTCCAGATATACCAAGCGCTTCCCGCTGCAAGCCCTCCAAGCCCCAGGAAGGCAACGTGGGGCATGCCAGGAATCAAACCAAGCAGTATCAGAATGCCGGCAGCAATCGCCAAGGCTTTTGGCGCACTGAACATCTGCTGAAGAATCTGCCCGCCCATATCCTGGCTGGAGGTAACGCGGGTAACCATAATGGCTGCGGAAGTAGAGAGGAGCAGTGAGGGAATCTGGGCAACCAGGCCATCACCAATGGTGAGCAGTGCATAGCGCTCCATGGCAAGCCCGAAATCGAGGCCGTGCTGGATCATGCCAATCGCGACACCGCCAACTATGTTGATGGCCAGAATCAGCAGACCAGCAACTGCATCACCTTTAACAAACTTGGAGGCACCGTCCATGGAGCCGTAGAAATCCGCCTCCTGGGCAATCTCTTCGCGACGGTGTTTTGCTTCATCCTGGTTAACCAGGCCTGCGTTCAGGTCGGCATCAATGGCCATCTGCTTGCCAGGCATGGCATCCAGAGTGAAGCGTGCGCTCACCTCCGACACCCGGCCGGCACCCTTGGTTACCACCAGGAAGTTGATGATCATCAGAATGGCGAACACCACGAGTCCAACCGCGTAGTTGCCACCGATCAGAACCGCCCCGAAGGATTCAATAACCTTACCTGCGGCATCGCCGCCTTCATGCCCTTCCAGCAAAACAATTCGGGTAGACGCAACGTTCAGCGCCAGGCGCAAAAGCGTTGCGACCAGCAGTACCGTTGGGAAGGACGCAAATTCCATGGGCCGAAGCGCGTATACGCACACCAGCAGAATGACAATGGAAAGCGTGATGTTGAACGTGAAGAAAACGTCCAGCAAAAAAGCCGGCACAGGCAATATCATCATGCCCAGCAAGCCCATCAACATAATGGGTACGCCGAGGTTGCCCTGCGTCAGGGATTTGACGTTACTGAGGACTAAAGCTCTGTCCATGCCCTAAACTTCTCCGATTTACTGATTCTGAAGGCGTTTTCAGGGTCGAGATTCTGACGCCAAAGTGTCTTTCACTCTGTTACCGCAAGATCCGTACCAGCCCGCACAGAATTTCATTCACGAGCTGACTTCTGGTGCCTGACTCACTCTGTAAGATGCGGTATCCTTGCGCCACAAATTGCAACACTCAACCCTTTATCCCCAGACCCAGAAAACAGGTGAGCCCATGCCAGTCCACGAGGTAAGACACCCCCTGATCAGACACAAACTCGGCCTGATGCGCCGCGCCGAGATCAGCACCAAAAACTTTCGTGAATTGGCTCAGGAGGTTGGGGCTCTGCTGACGTATGAAGCCACCAAGGATTTCAGCCTGCAGGAAAAAACCATCGACGGTTGGGCTGGCCCGGTAAATGTGGAACAAATTCAAGGCAAAAAAATCACCATCGTCCCTATTTTACGAGCTGGACTTGGCATGCTGGACGGTGTTCTCAGCCTGATCCCGGTTGCCCGGGTGAGCGTGGTGGGCCAGATCCGTAATGAAGAAACTCTGGAGTCCAACACCTATCTGGAAAAACTGGTGGGCGAACTGGATCAGCGCATGGCTCTGATCGTTGATCCTATGGTTGCCACCGGCGGCTCGATGATTTCCACCATCGACGTGCTCAAGAAAGCCGGAAGCACCGAAATTCGTGCTCTGGTGCTGGTGGCAGCACCAGAGGGTATAAAGAATGTTCTGGACAAGCACCCGGATGTATCCATTTACACCGCGTCTGTAGACGACGGCCTGAACGCGAAAGGCTACATCCTGCCCGGACTTGGCGATGCCGGTGACAAAATCTTCGGCACCAAGCAAAAGGACAGTTGATCATGCAAGACCACTCCACGGATTCAACCTGGAAGCAGGCAATTGCCGGCTCACAGATGCTCCTCGTAGCATTTGGTGCGCTGGTTCTGATGCCTCTGATCACTGGCCTCGACCCAAACGTCGCACTCTTTACGGCCGGCGTGGGTACTCTGATTTTTCATATTGTTACCGGTGGCCAGATCCCGATTTTCCTGGCCTCGTCTTTCGCTTTTATCGCGCCTGTTATTGCTTCCAAAGGCAAGTTTGGCCTTGAGGAGACTCTGGGCGGCCTGATGGCGGCAGGTATCCTCTACATTATTCTCAGTGGCGCAATAAAGCTGCGCGGCACCGGCTTTGTAACCCGCCTGCTGCCTCCCGTAGTTATTGGGCCGGTGATTATGGTGATTGGCCTTGGCCTGGCGCCGGTTGCAGTGCACATGGCTTCTGGCCGCACCGGCGATGGTGCGGTTCAGCTGATTCCAGAAGCTACTGCTCTTTGGATTGCCATGACGTCGCTGATTGTGACGATTGTTGCGTCGGTTTGGGCTAAGGGCATTTTTCGCCTGATTCCCATTATGTTTGGTGTGATTGTTGGCTATGTGCTGTCTGCTCTTGCAGGCATTGTTGATACAACGCCTATCCAGCAGGCCCCCTGGCTTGCGGTTCCCAACTTTGTGGCGCCAGCATTTAGCTGGGGCGCAATTTTGTTCATGATTCCTGTGGCCATTGCTCCGGCCATTGAGCACATCGGGGATATTCTGGCAATTGGCAATGTGACTCGTAAAAACTATCTGGAAAAGCCCGGCCTGCACCGCACTTTGTTAGGCGACGGCCTGGCTACCAGTGCAGCAGCTATGTTTGGTGGGCCTCCAAACACCACTTATTCAGAAGTAACCGGCGCTGTAATGCTGACTCGCAATTTCAACCCGAAGGTTATGTGGTGGGCGGCCTGCACTGCGATCGTGCTGGCATTCGTGGGCAAGTTCGGCGCAGCTTTGCAGACTATTCCGGTGCCGGTAATGGGCGGCATCCTGTGCTTGCTGTTCGGCTCTATTGCTGTGGTAGGCATGAGCACGCTGATCCGCCATCAAGTTGATCTTTCTCAGGCGCGTAATCTGGTTATCGTAGGTGTGACTCTGGTGTTCGGTATCGGCGGTATGGTTCTTGGGCACCTTGAAGGTATCGCCCTGTGTGCGGTAGCGGCCATCATCCTGAACCTGATTCTTCCGGGCAGCCGTGAAGCATGGGGTAAGGCGATTTACGAGCACAAAGAAGACTGACCTCAGCGTTAATTATTGTCCCACTGGTGCCTTCGGGCACTGGTGGTGGCTCTTCCTCCTTGTACCTACCCTCCTCTTTTGTAGCCTGCCGACTTTGGTGCTTGCCGCCATGCGGGGCTGCCTCCCAAAAACCGCTACGAGCCCATCCATGGGGGCTTGACGGTGGCCGTCCTTGGCCACCGACAGTCTTGGAAAGGCCACCCACCACCACTCCCCCACCAAAGCTAGCAGGCTAGGAGCCCAAGCCGGCCGGCTAAATATCCCGCCGCAAATCGGAAGGAATCGGCAAGTCAGGCATCCCAGGCTTGGGCCCGCGCCCCTTGCGGAACTGCCGGAGCTGGAACACATAAGCCAGAACCTGAGCTATGGCCATGTAGAGGCCATCGGGGATTTCGTCGCCTATGTCGCTGTTGTGGTAAACCGCACGAGTAAGCGGGGGCGTGCGGAGGATTTCGACTTTGTGCTCGCGGGCGATTTCCATGATTTTGAAGGCCGTTTGGTCATTGCCCTTGGCGACCACCATGGGCGCGCCCATGGAGTCCGGATCGTATTTCAACGCCACCGCATAGTGAGTCGGGTTGGTGATGACCACGTCGGCCGTCGGCACATCCTGCATCATGCGGCGCTGGGCCATTTCTCGCTGGAGTTGGCGAATTTTGCCTTTAACCTCGGGCTTGCCTTCAGAATCCTTATATTCGTCTTTGATTTCCTGCTTGGTCATTCGCAGCTTTTTCTGGTGATCGAAAATCTGGAATGGCACGTCGATCATGGCAATGATGATGGTGGCGCATGAGAGCAGGAAAAAACTCCAACCCAAGGTCCAGAGCACGTGCTCCATGGCGGGCACTGCCGGCTCATTGGCGATGGAGAGTAAATCTTCCGTGCGAACATTCAGAATGAGCACAGCCAAGGCCATTACCAGGCCCACTTTAGCGATAGCTTTAACCAGCTCGATAAGGGAGCGGGCAGAGAACATGCGTCCCAAACCCTTGATGGGATCCATGCGATTCAGTTTAGGGGCTATCGCTTTACCGCTGAATAACAAACCACCAATGCCGATGGATCCGGCTATAGCGGCAATCAGAAGAATTACAAGAATCGGGGAAAGCGCCCATGCAGCTTCTTTAGCCGAGGCCATCAGCTGGAGGCTCATGTGCCGGGTGTCAAATACTGCAGAGCGCTCCAGCGTGAAAGCATCACGCATGATGGCCTCCAACGCAGCTCCCAAGTGGGCGCCAAACATCAACAGACCACCGGCACCGGCGATCAGAACAGCCATGGTGGCCAGCTCTTTGGATCGGGCAGTCTGGCCATCCTCCCTGGCTTTCTCAAGCCTTCGGGGGGTGGCCTCTTCGGTTTTTTCCTGACTGTTGTCGTTTTCTTCAGCCATACTAGAACTCTTGGCGTATCAGTTAGGGTTGCCCTTGCAGGCCCCGCATGAACTCAAAGGTTTGCTCAGTGTAGTTCTGAAAGTGCGGCAGAAAGTTGGCATGCAGCACCCATATGGCAAACAATCCAAAAATCAGGCCAATCGGAAAGCCAAGTGCGAAGATGTTCATTTGCGGCGCAGCCCGGGTCATTACGCCGAAGGAAATGCTGACAATAAGAACGGCCGTTACCGCCGGCAACGCCAGCAGCATGGCAGAGGCAAACATCCAGCTTATGCGGTGCGCCAACTCCCAAACACCTACCTGGCCCAGGCCCTCCATGCCGATGGGCATGATTCGGAAACTTTCTATAAACACCTCAAACGCCACCAGGTGACCGTTCATGGCCAGGAACAGCAGAGTAATGGTAATGGTGTAGATTTGGGCGAGTACAGGTACGTTTACGCCGTTGGCCGGGTCGACCATGGAGGCGAAGCCCAGGCCCATTTGCATGGCGATCATCTGGCCGGCAACAACAAACAGCTGCCAGAGTGCAGTTAGCGCAAACCCCATGCCTACACCGATCAGAATTTGCTGGAGCGTAATAACAACGGCATCCGCACTCAGTGCTTCAACCTTTGGTACTTCCGGAATCATCGGCACGATCAGAATAGTCATTAACAACGCAAGCCCCAAGCGCACGCGGGCGGGAACCAGCTGGGTACCGAAAATGGGGATGACCATCAGAAAGCTGGCCAATCGGAACAATGGCCAAAGATGTTGCCCAACCCACTGGCCGAGCATGTCTGCACTGAGTTCCATGGGGGTCATGGATCAGCCGATCAGGTAGGGAATGCTGGAGATCAGCCGGTGTGCATGATCCAGAAGCTTGGTTAGTAACCAGGGCCCCAAAACAATGATAACTATAAGTGTTACCAGCAGGCGTGGCAGGAAGCTCAGGGTTTGCTCGTTGATCTGTGTAGCGGCCTGAAAGGTACTCACAACCAGACCAATAACCAACCCAGGCCCGATAATGACGGACGCGAACAGCACGATCATCCACAAGGCTTCACGGATGATGTCGATAACGGTTTCCGGAGTCATACTTCTCTCCTGTCTCTCATAGCCGGCCTATATCCCGTAACTGGCTGCGAGGGTTCCCATAATGAGGGCCCAGCCGTCTACAAGAACAAACAGCATAATCTTGAACGGCAGCGAGATGATGATGGGTGACAACATCATCATACCCATGGCCATCAAAACACTGGCGACGACCATGTCGAGAATAAGAAACGGAATAAACAGTATAAACCCTATCTGGAAGGCTGTTTTCAACTCGCTGGTTACAAAGGCCGGCATCAGAATCCAGAATGAAACATCCTGCGCAGTATCGTACTGAACGTCGGCAATGCGCATGAACAGCGCCAAATCATCTTCCCGGGTTTGCCCCAGCATGAATTCCTTGAACGGCTTACTGGCCAACTCCACTGCTTCCAGGGAAGTTACTTCCTCCTGAAGGTAGGGTTGCAGTCCCACGCGATTAGCCTCTTCAAGCACGGGCTTCATGATAAAAATACTGAGAAACAGCGCAAGGCCAAGCAGTATCTGGTTTGAAGGTGTCGCCTGCAGCCCCAGAGCCTGGCGCAAGATTGCAAACACCACGATGATGCGAGTGAAGGATGTCATCATCATGAGCATGGCAGGCAAGAAGGTCAGCGCGGTCATCAGCGCCAGAATCTGCAAGGTTACCGAGTATTCCTCAACACCTTCACCCTCGCCGGGCTGAACCGTGAATGCGGGAATACCAGGCAAGTCTGCAGCCGCCAACGGGGCCCAGAACATACCTGCAAGTACAACTAAAAATGGAATGTGTCGTTTGAGTGCGGCCACCATCATAGAATCCGTCATTCCTTGCTCGGAGCCGTCCAGGATTTGCCAATCATGCCCTGCAGCCGTTTGGCGAAGTCTCCGGAAGTTGCTTTACCTGCATCCACAACCGGTTCTTCAAAAACCTGAAGCGTTCGTATCGCTGACGGGGTGATCCCCAGTAAAATCTGCTGGCCGCCCACCTCAATCAGCGCGATGCGCTCGCGGGCGCCAATGGCCATTACGGAGACAACCTTGATGGCATTGTTATTCATGCCCGTCATGCCGTTCATTCTGCGAATAATCCAGGCGCAACCGTAAATAACGGCTATAACAGCCAACAAGCCGACACCCAGGCTAAGTAACGTGCCCAAGGTATCCGGAGCGTTGCCTGCCACTTTTGCCGGTGCGCTTTTTATGGCCTCAGCGGTTTCTTCCGCAATGGCGGGTAACGCCAACAGGAGTAGCGAGGCAACCGCCGTTTTAATCCACATACTATTTCTGCAGCCGCTTGATGCGTTCGCCCGGGCTGATCACATCAGTCAGGCGGATGCCGAATTTTTCGTTGACCATAACCACTTCGCCATGGGCAATGAGGGTTCCGTTTACCAACACATCCAATGGCTCACCTGCCAGCCGATCCAGCTCGATCACCGAACCCTGGTTCAGCTGCAGCAAGTTGCGAATGGGTATCTGGGTATTCCCGACCTCCATGGAGATGCTGACAGGTATATCGAGAATCACATCCAGATCCGGCGGCGTAGCGCTGCCCTTGGTCGCCATGCTGCTTTCGTCAAACTCTTCCATAGGGGCTGCGCGAACGCTGCTATCGGCGGCTTTACCGGCCCCAGTCTCCCCGGCCTCTTCCATAGCTTGGGCCCACTCATCTTCCGTGGACTCTTCAGAGCCTTCATCACCGGACTCTTCCATGGCTGCTTCCCATTCGGCAGCCAGCTTTTCGTCCTCGCTCAGCTCCTGACCTTCTTTCTTGTCGTCAGCCATTGCGTCCTACCTTCGATTGTTTTTTTACCTTTGGGCGTTCCGCCCGCTCATGAATTCTCAACGCCAGCTTGCCGTCTCGAGTTCCCATGGTTGCCTTGTAAATAGGAATACCATTGGCGGTAACTGTCAGATGCTCAGGTACCTCTACCGGTATAATATCGCCAGCCTTCAGCTTGGCGACTTCCCTCAGGGAAATCCGACGCCTGCAGACAGTGGTGTTTATTGGAACCTCCACCTCTTTGATGTCCTCCTGCATGGCACTGACCCAGCGCTCATCCACGTCGTCAACGTCGCTTTGCACACCGGAATCGAGCACGTCACGTATAGGCTCAATCATTGAATAAGGTAAGGCAAAGTGTAGCTCACCACCGCCGCCATCAAGTTCGATGTGGAAAGTGCTAACCACCACGACCTCGCTGGGGCTCACAATATTGGCCATGGCAGGGTTTACTTCGGAGCTGAGGTATTCAAAATCTATTTTGATAACCGCTTGCCAGGCTTCCTGCATGTCCTGAAAAACCTGGTTGAGGACCATCTGGACAATGCGATTTTCTGTTGGCGTGAACTCGCGACCTTCGATCTTGGCATGCCGCCCCTCACCACCGAAAAAGTTATCAACCAGTTTGAATACAAGCTTTGCATCCAGAACAAACAGGGATGTTCCCCGCAGCGGACGTACCTTGCAGAGATTCAAACTAGTGGGCACATACAGAGTGTGTATGTACTCGCCAAACTTCATGATCTGAACGCCGCCGGTGGAGACATCCGCATTGCGGCGCAGCAAGTTAAACAGGCTGATACGAGTGTAGCGGGCAAAGCGCTCGTTTATCATTTCCAGCGTCGGCATCCGGCCCCGAACGATACGATCCTGACTGGAGAGGTCGTAGGACTTTACGCCGGTTTCGTCGCTTTCTTCATAGGTATCGATGTCACCTTCATCTACGCCGTGAAGGAGCGCATCAATTTCATCCTGTGACAGTAAATCCTGCATACCTAGTCCTGCCGCTGAAAACCTGTGCCCATGTAGGGGCTCTGTTGCGCTAACTATTGAACGACGAAGTTTCTGAACAACACCCTGGTGATCGTGGGTTCGCCTTCCTGTTCCAAAACCTGATTAACCGTATCCAGCATCCTGTCTGCGAGGTTTTTCCGCCCTTCCGGCGTTTGCAACTCGGCAAAGCTGCTACTGCCAAGCACCATCACCAGCTGGCTACGAATCAAGGGCATATGCAGTTTGGCCGCAGCCAGAGCCTGAGGGCCCAGAGATTCCAGCGACACATACACCTGCACATAACGCTGGCGCCCCTCTCCCTGAACCGTTGTTACCAGAGCTTTTTCGATCTCCAGATAAACACTGGGTGTAAAGGGTTCTTCCGTTACCGTACTGTCCTCACTGGCGGCGTCGCCCCCCATTCCGGGTATAGTGCCACCGAGAAACCACAGGGTTCCTGCAACGGATAACGCAATCGCCAGTATCACTACGATCACCAGCAAAATGATCAGTTTCAGTTTACTTTTTTTGGCCGGTGCTGCCTCAGCTGTGCTGTTTTCTGCCATAGTGTTTTTCGCCAGAAATCCGTCAATGAACTCTTATGCCCAAGACGTTTGTATATTTTTTTGCAAGGAGCGGGCCAGAACGCCCTGCCCTCCGTTCAGTCCCGCAGTTTAGCCTTGCGAGAGGTGTGGGGCAAAGCGGATTGGCGAACAGCGTTCAGTATTTAGTGCTGGTGCTCAGGCAAATACATCGATGGCGCCATTCCAGCTCAGGTCAAGACTGCCGGCTTGTCCCCCTTCGTCACCGCTTTCTCCCGCTGACAGTGTTGTGCCAGACCCGGTCGATGAGCCATCCCCGTCACCTGTATTCTGTTCTCCAGACGAGTTCCGAGAGTTATCCGACACGTCAAATTGAGCCAGGGAAAGCCCTTGCTCGCCCAGCATGTCACGGAGCCGGTGGGAATGAAGTTCCAACTGTTCCCGAACAACGGGGTTTGCTGCATGTACAGTGATGTTGGCCTGGTCATTCTGAACCCGAACCCGAACCTCCATTGGCCCCATGTCAGGAGGCGTCAGGTGAATCTCAGCCACCGACAGGTTTTTGGCTGTGAGCCAACTGAGCTTGCCCATGAGTTTGTCGCCCCATTCTGCATGATTTACGGGCACATCAACCGATGTTGCGTAACTCCTCAGAGGCACCTGCGCGTCTGCCGCCAGCTTGCCGGCAGCGTTGTTGGCGTTTTGCTGGGAAACCAGTTCAACTGCCGATTCGAAACGGGTTCCGGTCAGCAGCGCAGAGGGGTCAATTGAACTGGCCGATTTACCGGCCAAGGGCATCACTGAATCGGACAACTGTGTGGCAGTCTGTTCAGGTTTGACTCCGGCAAGACCTGCAAACAACTGGGCGCCCGGCGCTACTGCAGCTGGATTATTCGCAGGTAATCCGCCTGCCACCGCAGCCTGCCCTGTTGTCGGCACCAGCAGCGCCTGCAACTCTGCAAACGTCAGGGGAATAGCCAGCGCTTCCATCTCTGGCGCTATTTCTGCGTTCGCTCCGTCAACACTCATACCAGCCACAGCCGTTTCGTCTGCTGCGGCCGTCTTGTCAGCTTTTGCTGGCGCGCCGGGCTTTCCGGAAGGCTGGGCCTGATTCGCAGTCGGCTCACTGTCTGCTTTCCGGGCGTTTCTGGCTTCGGTTTGTTTGTTATCGTCGTTACGCTGGGCCTGTTGGCGATCCAGTCGCTTCTGCTCCGTGCGGGAAACAGAATCATACCGGCTTTCGCCGCCCACACTGTCGCGAGCTGATCCGGCTTTCGAAGCACCGGCATCATTCTGCATCCCTGGTGCGGGAGTCTGGGGAAGAACCATCTGAGTCATGGCAACCTCTTGCCGCTTTTGAACCCTGGATGCCTGATTCAATCCGCCTAAAGGCGGTTTATCAGGCTCATACCCGGATAACTGCAAAAGCGGTGCCAGCCTACAGCCTTTGGCTCCATTACCGGTTCAGCAGACTATTCCGCGCCCCCGGCCATCAGCGTGTGCAGGGCATCCGTCACCCGCTGAAACTCTGCGTCTATGGTATCCAGAACGGGCTGAACATCACTCAGGCGCCCGTCCTGTCCGGCTTTCTCAACTTCCCGGCAAAGAGCTCCAAGACGCGGTGCTCCAATATTGATACAACTGCCCTTAAAACTGTGGGCGGTATGGGCCAAAGCCTCGGCATCTCCGTCACTTATGGCTTTTTTCAGGCTTTCGATTCTATCTCTCGAATCGCTCAGGTAGGTGTTAATCAGTGTTTCGAATTCATCTTCCATTACATCCTGAAGCTCTGCCAGAGCTTCTTCATCAAGGTGTGGCTTATCAACCATGACCAACTCCCTTGTTCCTGTTAAAGGTTATTATTAAAAGAACCATTCATAGACAACGTCTACCCGGCTCCCTTTCTTATCAAACTGGACGGTTTTCGCCAGCCGTTTTATTAATGCCAAGCCCCTGCCGCCGTAGCGGGGACCACTCTGAGCCATCTCTGTGGCTTGCAGAACGGGATGGTTCTGGAAATCGAAGCCCTCGCCGCTGTCCTCGCAGACAACACGCAAACGCCCCCCCAAAGCCGTCAAATCGTGATGAAAACTGAACCGTATATAGTGACCATCTACCCGGCTTAGACGTTTGGCCCGTTCGGAATAGTATCGGTCAAAGCCCTCTGGTGTATATTTCCATTCCGATGGAAGCTGAAGTACACCGTGCTCAAGCGCATTATTGTACAGCTCTGAAAGCAGTGTATAAACTTCTCCGCTCCTTCGCCGTAACCCGGGCACTTCCATACAGATGTGCAGGAGTAGTGGCAGAGGGTTAAACTCTCCAAGCGTACTCCCTTGGAGTTCGTAATCACAACGCCACTGCGTTGGCCCAGCCAGGGTCGACAGCTCAACGGCATCAGGCAAAGCCGCCTGACCTGCTTCATCAACCATTTCCAGACAACAAAGCGTTAGATCGTCGCCAAACTTGTGCTGCCCGGTAAACCGCTGTATTTCGCTCATAAGTGCATCAAACGGGTGCCTGCTAAGGCCAGCATTTTCTATAGCCCTACGAACGCCCTGCTCACCAAAGAGCTGCCCCTCGCTATCAGAGCATTCCAGCACACCATCGGTCATCAAGAGCAAACGGTCGCCTGGCCGCGACCTCACAGTTTCCATGTCTGCCTTAAACTGGTCCGGACCCAGAATTCCCAGAGGCAAGTGACGCGAAGGCAGGCTGTAACGCTCAGTTGGCGACCGCATCAGCCACATGTCAGGCAAGCCGCCATTCCAGATATTTAACTGATTCAGAGCAAAGTCTACTTCCACCATAGCGCCGCAGCAGAACATATCTTTCGGGAGAATCCGGACCAGCTTCTGGTTTATTTCCCTGAGGATATCGGCACCATTAAAGCCCTTTCCCGCCATGCCATAAAAGGACTCAGCTACGGGCATAGCGCCTATCGCTGCAGGTAATCCATGGCCGGTAAAATCTCCGGCAAATACAAGCATTCCACCGGCCGGCCGGGGTGAGGCAAACAGTACATCGCCACTGAACACTGATAAGGGGGATGCATGGAAACGAATATTAGGCGCATTCAGGCAACCGGTATGAGCGACATTATCAAAAACCCCTCGGGCTATGTGTTGCTCTTTCAGCAACTGCCGGTTTCGCTCATGCATCAGGTCTCGCTGATCAGACAGCGCCTGGTGCATCAGGCGCATCCGGTTGAACGCATTGACCTTGGCTTTGATCATCACCCGGTTATAGGGTTTGCTGAGAAATCCATCCCCTCCGGCTTCAAGGCACCCTGCCAGGTCCTCGGGCTCGGTCAGAGAGGTAATAAAGATCAGCGGCACCAGACGCTCACCCGCAAGTTTCTTGATATGTCGGGCAGCCTCCATGCCGTCCATTGAAGGCATGAGTGCATCCAGCAAGACAATATCCGGTGTTTCCGACTGAAAGAGTGCCACTGCCTCGTGGCCATTGGCCGCATCGACCACCATGTGGCCCAAGCGCTTCAATAAGGTTTTCAGTATCAGGCGGTCACTGTCACTGTCGTCTGCAATGAGAATTTTGAGAGGTGCAGATTCATCCATGACAGGTTCCAGTGCTCTGAGGGATCACCGAATGGTGAACAGTTGCTCAAAGTTGGAGATGGTCAGTATCTTGCGGACATCGTTGTTGCAGTTCTGAATGACAATATCGGCACTGTCTCCGCCCGCATGATCCCGGAGCAGAAGCAGCATACCCAGTGCAGAACTATCGAGATAGGTTGCGTCTGACAAATCCACAACGTAGCCACTAACATCCCGCCCACCATGTTCATAGGCATCACGAAAGGCCTGGTGAGTACTGAAATCAAAGCGGCCTTCTATCTTGATGGTCAGGGATCGTCCATCGTGACTACGGTGGGTCTCAATTGGCATCCGCATAAACCTCCGGTGGTATTTATTAAAACATCCGGCAACCTCTGTTCAGGCGCCCCGTGTTTATACAAGGATAGCGCAGCGCTGCCAGTTTGCATGAAGTGAAGAATGATTCAGCGCAAGCATCAACGACTGCGACGTGCAAAAGCCCGGCCAGCAGCCTCATCCGCAAGCTTCTGTTCCTGAACATCCTGTGCCCTGCTTTCTTGCTGGCGACAGGTTTCAATGTATTTTTCCATTCCTCGACGGCGCTCCCAGGCTTGTTGCCACTCTCGCCTGCGGGCCTCAAACACTGCTTCAGCCTGGGTAAGCTGTTTTTGCTGCTGCAGGATAACCTGATCAAGCTGGGCAATAAATGCCTGCCAGGCCTGCAAGCGATTTACCTGCACCACGCCATGCTGGCTTTCTCGAATTTGATCCCGGTATTCCTGCTGGTAGCGGTTGAGCTTTGCCACCTGTTCACTGTGCTGCTCAACCACTTCGCGAGCCTTGCCCATCAATTCGAGCGCTTCCTTCTCCTTTCGCTCTTCAAGAGTGAGCACAACCGCGAGGCGTTTTGAGCGCAGCATTATTCAGCACCTCTATTGGTACCGGCCGTTGGATCAAGAGCGGCAGATTTACGGCGCTCCGGTGAACGCCTCTCCGGAACGACCGACAGCAAGCCCTCAATACTTTCAGGCAAGGAAGCGCGCTCGTTAAGGTCCTGCTGCAGGAATTGGCGCATATTGCTGATATGAGTAATGGCAAAATCGGTTTCCGGGTCAGAACCCTTCACGTATGCACCAACACTGATCAGATCGCGGGCCTGCTGATAACGGGAATAAACCTGTTTAAACCGCTGGGACCGAGCAAAATGCTCGGTTTCTGTTACTTGTGGCATAACCCGACTGATGGAAGCTTCAACGTCGATGGCGGGGTAGTGGCCCTCTTCCGCAAGCCTTCGGGACAGCACAATGTGACCGTCCAGTATCGCCCGGGCTGCATCTGCAATGGGGTCCTGCTGATCGTCGCCTTCGGTCAATACGGTATAAAATGCAGTAATGGAGCCGCCTCCGGGTAAGCCATTGCCCGTTCGCTCCACCAGTTGCGGTAGTTTGGCGAACACAGAAGGCGGATAGCCTTTGGTCGCAGGTGGCTCCCCAACCGCCAATGCAATCTCGCGCTGGGCCTGAGCGTACCGTGTGAGCGAATCCATCAACAGCAGCACGCGCTTGCCTTGATCCCGATAGTACTCTGCAATGCGGGTAGTCAGCATGGCCGCACGCAATCGCATCAGAGGCGAATCATCAGCCGGGGAAGCAACTACAACCGACCGGGCCAGGCCTTCTTCACCCAGAATATCCTCAATAAATTCTTTAACTTCCCGGCCCCGCTCACCAATCAGGCCCACAACGGTGATATCGGCGTCGGTAAACCGGGTCATCATGCCCAACAACATACTCTTACCAACACCACTGCCCGCAAACAGGCCCAAACGCTGCCCCTGACCAACGGTCAACAAGGCATTAATGGCCCGGATGCCCACATCCATGGATTGGCGTACAGGAGCGCGGTTAAGAGGGTTGATAATGTCGCCGGTAAGTGGAACACGGGCTTCAGCCTGCAACGGCCCCTTGCCATCAAGGGGCTCGCCACTGCCATCCACTACACGGCCCAGCATAAGAGGACCAACCGGAACACGGCTGGCTGAGGATAGCCGAACTACCCTTGCACCTGGCTTAAGACCTTCAATGGCAGTCAAAGGCATGAGGTAGACTTTATCATCCTCAAACCCCACCACTTCCGCCTCAACCGTGCCGCCACCTTCGCCTTTTATCACACACCTGTCGCCCACCACCATCGGGCAGCCGACACATTCCAGCGTTAGCCCAACCATTCTGGTCAGGCGACCTGAAAGCTCAGGCTCCAGATCTGAGCGGAGATAGGCCTGATATCGATCGAGGCGGTCAGCCAGGGAGGATGTCATCAGGCTCGCCTTCGACAGGTTTATCTTCGGGGGGCGTACTGCCCTCAGTAGCCTCTTCGCTTGTTTTTTCTTCCGGAGAGCTCAGTACATCTCGCTGAAAGTCTGTCAGATCATCCATCAGCGCGCCCAATTCTTCAGGTTCGCCGCTTTCACCATTGCCGACCTGAGGCTCCAACATGCTCTGAACAGCGCGCTGAAAGCGTTTTTCGACGGTAAAGTCGACGAGACTATTGCGGGTTTCAACCCGACAGCCGCCAGGCAATACTTTGTCATCCTCTACAACAGAGGCTGTCGCTTCAAAACGCCCAGCCACTTCAACAACGGCACTGTGGTCATCCGGATGCACATAAATCCGAACATTTTCCGCCGTGGTGGGCAAGGCTTCCATGGCTCGGCGCACCACTTTACGTATCTGTGAAGAGTCGATAGTCAATTCGCGGTAAACAACGGCCCGGGCAAGCACCATGGTGAGGTTCAGCAAAGAAGTTTCAATTTCATCCTGGTGCCGACCGATAGGCACCAGCAACTCCCCCAGTAATTGTTCAAGGCGATCCAGGCTTGCGCTGACTTCCTTGCGGGTTTCGTCATAACCCTCGCTCTGGCCCCGTTCCTTCCCTTCGGCAAGCCCGGCTTCAAGGCCTTCTTTGTGGCCCTGCTCATAACCCTCAGCACGACCCTCCTGCAATCCCTGCTCTCGCCCTTCGTTAAAGCCATCGTCATGCGCAGCCTGGCGAATTTCGACGATATCGCCGGCGGTCAATGGCTTTACGTTACGTTCTTCCACACGGGCAACCTCGTTGCCACGGGCATCGAGCAACGGGAGTTCCCACCGCTCATAGGCGGTAAGTTCCTCTTTGGGAATGCGACTGAGATCTTTAAGAGGGTCTTTGGAGGAGTCTTTCATCACATCATTTCTTCACCCGCGCCGCCCAGCGTGATTTCTCCCGCTTCGGCCATGCGACGGGCAATGTTAATAATGTCTTTCTGAGCGGATTCCACTTCGCTCACCCGCACAGGGCCTTTCGCTTCCAGATCGTCCTGCAGCAGCTCGGCTGCACGCTTGGACATGTTCTTGAATATTTTTTCCTGCACTGCGTCATCAGCGCCCTTGAGGGCAACAACCAGCACTTCTGAAGACACTTCTCGCAGCAACGCCTGAATACCCCGGTCATCAATATCCTTGAGGTTATCAAACACAAACATAAGGTCTTCGATTGTTGTGGCGAGGTCCGGGTCCATATCCTTGATGGAATCCAGCAGGCTGCCTTCAATACTGCGATCCATAAAGTTCATAATGTCCGCCGCGCGCTTTATACCGCCTATGCGACTGGTCTGGGCCGCCGACCCGCCGGAGAACTGCTTTTCCAGAATATCGTTTAGCTCTTGCAGGGCCTGGGGCTGAATACTTTCGAGCGAAGCCACCCGCATCATTACGTCGAGACGTACCTTTTCATCCAGGGTTGCCAATATTTCGGCAGCCTGGTCCGGATCAAGGTAGGAGATAACTATGGCCTGAATCTGCGGATGCTCATAGCGGATAATATCACCGACAGCTCTTGGCTCCATCCATTTAAGCGTGTCCAGGCCGGTGGTATTGCCACCGATAAGAATGCGATCAATCAGGCTCGCAGCTTTATCGTCACCAAGAGCCTGTGTCAGCATGGCGCGAATATAATCATCATTGCCAACGCCAAGCCCGGTCTGGCCACCCACTGCATCCACAAACTGATTGAGCACATAGGTTACATCGCCTTTGCTCACATCCTTCATCTGAGCCATGGCAACACCTACCCGCTGGACCTCTTTGGGCCCCATATGCTTAAGCACTTCAGCAGCATCTGCCTCGCCCAGAGACATCAGCAGAATCGCCGCCTGCTCTACCCGAGGAATTTTCCTCTGAGGCGCTTTAGGTGCATCAGCACCTGGCGCTCCGGATTGATCAGTCATCAACATTCACCCACTGGCGCATCACCTGAGAAACCCTCGCCGGATCTTCGGCAATCAGGCCTTTAAGAGCATTCAGTTGTCTATCATAGCTGTCTGTCGCGCCCGGCAAAAGCAAGTCGTCCTGCGAGGTCAATGCTTGTCGCAAAGCATCGTTTCCACCCTCGTCATCATAACCATCCAAATCGGAATCCCCACTCCGGGCACGCTGAGCGCCACCAGACAGGCTCTTCAATGTTGGACGCAACAGGCCTAGCACCAATACCAATATCACCAGACCAGCCAAAACCTGCTTCATGAGATCCCAAAACCAGGGCTGTTCCCAGAACCCGGGAGTTTCAAACTCGTAAGCTTCTTCCGGGGCAAACGCTGTATTCATTACAGTTACACTGTCACCCCGTGCAGCAGAATAGCCTACAGCATCCCGCACAAGCATGCTCAGGCGCTGCAATTCCTGCTCGGGCCAGGCTTCATAGGTTACCGCGCCGGTATCCGGATTGACCACTTTCATGTCGTCAACAGCCAGTGCTACCGTTACACGCCTTACGCGCCCCAACTCCTGCCGCGTGTAACTGACGGTACGGTCCATCTCATAATTTCGTGTTGTTTCCTTGCGCACATTCACTGGCGGCTGCGCTGGTACTCCATCCTCTGCAGCGCCCGCTTGAGCATTAACCTGTTCAGGCACTGTGGCGTTAGCGGGAGGCTGATTAGACAGAGCACCCGGCACACCACCGTTAAATCCGGCAACGCGCTGCTCTGTTAAATCGCGCTCGCTGCGCACAGCTTGCTGCTCCGGATTAAACAGCTCCTCTGCCTGCTCAACTGAGGAAAAATCCAGATCTGCAGAGACTTCGGCCCGGTACCGGCCTTCGCCAACAATAGGTGCGATTAAAGAGGCAACGCGGCGCGTAAGACGCTCTTCCAGGCGCGAGGTGTACTCGTATTGATCCTGCATGCGCTCGCCATCGCCGCGAGTGGTTTTACCAGTCAGTAAATTCCCGTTCTGATCAACAACCGTGACATGGTCCTTGTTCATCATTGGAATACTGCCGGCTACCAGATTCACGATCGCTGCAATCTGTTCCTGCTCTGGACGGCGCCCTGCAAAAACTTCCAGAAACACCGAGGCGGTAGGATCACGGGCATCCCGCACAAATACAGAACGCTCGGGTATAGCCAAGTGAACCCTGGCAGCGCGCACGCCACGCATACTGCTGATGGTGCGCGCCAGTTCGCCTTCAAGGCCACGGCGGTAGCTGACCGTTTCCATAAACTGGGATGTACCCAGGCCGCGATCTTTGTCGAGCAGTTCGTAACCCATGGTTTTTTGATCTGTAACGCCCTCGGCCGCCAATTTAAGCCGGGCTGTATATACCTGCTCGGAAGGCACCAGCAGAGCACCAGTGCGCGTATCCATTTTATAATCGATACCATTACTGTCGAGAATGGTGGTTACGTCCTGAGGGTTGTACGCAGACAAGTCCCCCACCACTGGCTGATAGTTCGGCTCCTGCGCCCAAAGTACAACTGCGAGGCCCAGTGCAACACTGGCAGCAAGCCCCACCATAAGGCCAACCTGTCGCAGCAGGTTCAGGCGGTTAAAGCCCATAAACAAGTCACTGCTGCTTTCGGAGCCACCGCCACCCTGCGTGGCTGGCATATTCGGGACTGTTTCTGCGGGAACGCTGGCCATGTCTGTGCTCCGTTATCAGATTGGCATATTCATGATGTCTTCGTACGCCCTGACCACCCGGTTACGCACCTGGGTTAAGGCCTCAAAAGACACCGTAGATTTCTGGGCTGCAATCATCACTCGGGTAATATCCACAGTGGGGTCGCCCATATCGTAGGCCGTACGCAATGAATTGGCTTCCTGCTGAACCTCGTTCACATTGTTAACGGCCTTGCTCAGCATGTTACCGAAGCTGCTTGTCTCCTGGGTTTGATCAACCTGTCGCGGCCCATCAATACGGCCACGTACTGATAAATCCTGGTCAACACGCTGGTTCTGATTCATTTGCGAACGCAGTGCGCGGATATCGGAAAGAACACTGTTGATGTCGGCACGCTGAACCATAACTTTCTCCTGACACCACCCCGACAGGGGCTGGCTTGCTGATCTAACTGTATTGATTAAGTCTAAGCAATGGTCAGGCCAGGATTACTTTACCCTTAATTTACATAATGTTATGAGCGCCAACTAAAGACAGACGTTCCACAGCGACAGAGTTTTGACAGAATTAAATTACCCACAATACCTGTGGATAAGATTGTTAACACAGCAAGGACAGGTCACCTACAACACCGCGAAATGGGGCCTGCAGAGAACTGGTGCGAAATTGAACAGTATGAGGCACGCAGCCATAAAAAAGGCACCCATAGGGTGCCGAATGAAGGGGTACTACGATAATTCGGTTTTACGCCATAGCCAGCTCAGCATCCAGGTCTATTCCGGCATCGCGCATCTGAGCCAACTTGTATCTCAGTGTTCTGGGGCTGATACCCAACTGTTCCGCCGCCCTGTTGCGGCGACCCCGCTCACTTTTTAGCGTCTGGATGATGATACGAAACTCTTGCTGGCGCAGATCATCTCCCAAGGTCCCCGCTTCAACCATGGCAGGGGCGGGGTCGTCTGTTTCATGGACTCGTGATGAAAATGCTGCCGAAGCAGGCTGCCCCTGATGTTGCGGAAAAGATTCTTCAATACCAGCTGCAACCGTTGCCGGGGCTGCTGATACAACCGCGTGGCCATCGAAGCGTCCGCTTGTGCCCATATCGAGACACAGGTCGCCCGCGTGAATCACGTTACCCTGATGCAGAACCAGAGAGCGCTGGATGGCATTATCCAGCTCCCGCACGTTGCCAGGCCAGCTGTGTTGAACCAGAGCGTTGCGGGCATCCGCAGCAAAGCTGATGCCGGTCAGTTTCATCTTGCGACAGTGCTTCTTCAGCAAATAGGTTGCCATGGGCAATATATCCAGAGGACGCTCCCTCAATGGCTGCCAATGCATAGGGAATACACTCAACCGATAGTAAAGGTCTTCCCGGAACCGACCTTCCCGCACAAAATCTGCCAGATCCCGGTTGGTGGTCGCAATTACGCGCACATCCAGGGAGATGGTTTTGCGCCCGCCTACCCGCTCCACTTCCCGCTCTTGCAGAACACGAAGCAATTTGGATTGCAGAGCCGGATCCATCTCTGACACTTCATCCAGTAAAATCGTTCCGCCATTAGCTTGTTCAAATTTACCTGGGGCTGATGCAATCGCACCGGTAAAGGCACCTTTTTCATGGCCGAACAGAATCGCTTCAAGCATGTTCTCGGGAATAGCCGCGCAGTTAATGGCCACAAACGGCTGTTCCGCCCGGGGCGACTGCTGATGGATGTACCTGGCCAGCACTTCTTTACCGGTACCGCTCTCGCCGGAAATCATCACCGTAGAATCACTGCCAGCCACCTTGGCTGCCAGTTGAAATATGCGCTTACTGGCGGGGTCTTCAGCTACTGGCTCATCGCCAGACTTCGGGCGACTGCCGCCGACTACCTTGGTAACGGCATCAACCAACACCTTGGGCTCGAATGGTTTCACCAAATAATCCACTGCACCGGATTGCATGGCAGAAACCGCGTGGCTGATTTGGCCGTAGGCTGTGATCAGCATCATCGGCAAGCCCGGGTACAGCCGCTGCACCTCTCCCAGCAATTTATGGCCGGAGAGGCCGGGCATGTTTACATCGCTGACCACCATATCGACCGGCGCCTCTGCCAGACGCACCAGCGCCTCATGGGCATTGGAAGCTTCGCGCACGCGGAACTTTGCCAACTCCAGAGTGGTTACCAGCGCCTCCCGCAGGTCACGGTCATCTTCAACAATCAGTATCTGGGCCTTGGCCATGGTTGCCTCCGATTAAACGGTCTTACGAGAAAGGTTACGGGAAGGGCTACGCAAAAGCGGCAGACGCAGAGTTGCAACAGCACCGCCCTGCTCTGGCGAATCAATAGAAAACTGCCCTTGATGCGCTTTGACAACGGCCTGCACAACCGCCAGGCCAAGCCCGGTGCCGTGAGATTTCGTTGTGTAAAAAGCTTCTGCAAGCCTGCCAGCTTCTGCCTTGGCAAAGCCCGGGCCGTTATCCAGAACACGAATCAGTAGCTCGCCCGCGTCCAAAGTAACCTGAACAGCTACGGCGGTTGCACCCGCTTCAAGACTGTTATTCACCAGATTGGTACAGGCGCCCACCAACGCATCCCGGTTACACATCAACCGACAATCCGCTGGCACATCATTCTTTAGCATCACATCCGAACCGGATGCTGGCTTGATTCCATCCAGTGCAGATTCCAGAGCCGAAACCAGTGTTGCGGCAGAAAGCTCCTCCGCCAACCGGGTTTCGCCCCGGGCAAAAATCAACATATCCCGCACCTGCTGCTCCAGGTGGGTAAGCCTTGACATCAAGCGGGATGCACAACGCTGGCGCATCTCCTCATCCAGATCATCCTGGGTTAAGTGACCGCCATAGAGAATAGCCGCAGACAAAGGGGTACGAATCTGGTGCGCAAGCGACGCAACCATCTTGCCCATGGCGGAAAGCCGCTGTGCGTGAGCAAGCTGTGATTGCAGATGACGGGTTTCTGTCTGATCGGTCAGCAGAATCAGCTGCCCTGGCTGGTTTTCCATGGTACGAATTTCAATGCTCACCCGGCGCCCATCTTTCAAAGACACCTCGTGACCATCATCCCGGCGTGGCGAGAAACAACGGCGAATCACATCCACCCAGCGCTCACCGTCCAAAGGCTCACCCAACAACGCAGCCGCTGCCGGATTACTCTGGGACACCACACCCTGACTATCCAGAACCACCACACCCGCTGGCAGAGCTTTCAAAAGAGTAGAAAGCCGATCAGCCAACTGCTCCTTCTCTTCCAGCTCCTGCTGACGCTGCAGAGACTCCTGGCTCAATTCGCCAGACAACTGGTTAACCCGCGACTCCAGCGTGCGATATGAATCGGTAATCTGCCGCGACATCTGGTTAAACATCTCCAGCGCAGAATCCACCGCCTCATCATCCTGCTGCGGAAACAACGCCCTAACCTTATCGTTAGCATCCGCCGCCGCATTGGCCTGGGCCTCATGCTCCACCGACTGAATGACAAACTGTGCCTGACTCATAACCTGACTCCCGATTAACCCGTCACACCGGGCCACACCCTTCGGATGATTCGTTTGCAGATTACAAAGCGAGCTTCGTGCCAACTAGGCTTTTATCATATAAATCAATGAACAGGATTAACCGAAGAAAGGTGAACGACGGGTTTACGTCGTCCAGAAACGAGAAAACGCCAAAGGCCGAAAACCTTTGACGCCTTATTGTCACAAGAAAAAAGAAGGCTACTCAGGACTCCTCAGACTCCTCCTCCCGAAGCCCATACTTCCGAACCTTCTCAACCAGAGTAGTCCGCCGAACCCTGAGCTTCTCAGCCGCCCGAGCAACCACCCCGCCAGCTTCATCCAATGCCTGCTGAATCAACTGCCGCTCAAGGTTCGATAAATAATCCTTGAGATCAATGCCATTCACCGGCAACAAAGCAGGAGCATCCAGCCCAACCAATCCGGGAATGCCAGACGGCATGCCCGAATCCTCAACGGGCCGGTTCTCATCAAAGTCATCCACATACCGGAACTTCTTGGGCAACTCCTGCACACCGATTACCGAGTATGGGTGCATAATCGCCAGCCGCTCTACCAGGTTCGCAAGCTCCCGTACGTTACCCGGCCAGTCGTGCCGGCACAGACTCATGATCGCCGCCGAATTCATTCGTAAAGAGCCGCGCTTCTCTTTCTCCATGCGGGAAATCAGCTCATTAATCAGCAGCGGAATATCCTCCACCCGATCCCGCAATGACGGCACCTCAATGGGGAACACGTTCAGCCGGTAATACAGATCTTCCCGGAACTCACCGGTTTCGATCATATCCTCAAGGTTCTTGTGGGTTGCAGCAATCACACGAACATCGGCAGAAATCGTACGGTTACTGCCAACACGCTCGAATGTACGCTCCTGCAAAACGCGTAGTATTTTCACCTGCATGTTAAGGGGCATATCGCCGATTTCATCCAAAAACAGGGTGCCACCTTCCGCCATCTCAAAACGCCCGACCCGCGCCGTAATGGCACCGGTAAATGCGCCTTTCTCATGGCCGAAAAGTTCACTCTCCAGCAGCTCCGCCGGAATGGCACCACAGTTTACAGGCACAAATGGCTTGTCACGGCGAGATGAGTAGTAATGGAGATTTCTGGCAACAACTTCTTTACCGGTACCAGACGGCCCGGTAATCAGCACGCTCACGTCCTTATCGGCCACTTGCTCCATCAGCTGGCGTACTTGCTGCACCTTGCGACTGGTACCAACCAGGCTGCGGAACAGCTGCAGCCCCCGCTGCTCACCACGCTCTTTGGAACGCCGGAACTGATCGCTGTAGATTTGCGCACGGTACAGGGAGTCAACAAACTTGGTGTAATTAAGCGGCCATTCCATACGGGCAATAACGCGTGAGGCATCTGTCTCCGCGAGACCTTTGAGTAAAGGGTCGCCAACCGTGAGGAAAGGCACGCCCTGCACTGCCTTACACACTTTTTCGATTGTGCTGACGATATTCGGGTCTTCCCCGTTTACCACGACAACCGAAATGTCCGCCAAACTTTCTGCATCGCCAGATTCAAGGAGCGCCAAGGCTTCGTCGCCTGCTAAAACCTGCTCCTCGCCTACGAACTCCAGAATAGTCGCCAGATCCCGACGCCTCGACTCGTCCTCACTCAGCACCAGCACCTTGTTATTTTTGGACATTCACAAACATCTCTTTGGGGGATATGTGCGGTATTTAAGACTGTAAACACAGAAGAGTCAATTTTATGACGCTATTTTGGCTGGGTTGTTGAAACGTTGTGATAGGCTTTGGCAGCACTGCGGTTTCGATTCACACCTTTCAGAGCCTGTTCCGCTTCAGCCTTGGCTCGGGTGGCACCCTCACCCGCTGCGTCCATAAACTGGCGCAACTCTTCAAGCCGAGTGCGAACCAGTTCCGGATCGGCCTTCCCGGCTTCCAGCGAGGCCATCAGGGGTTCTATTGTAGGCTTTACCTGCTCGTTAAGCCGCACCAGGGCATCCCAATCCTGGTCTGCGAGTGCGTGACCCAGGTCTGCCATAAGCTGATCGAAGCTATCCAGGTAGGCCTGGAGTTCTGAAGAAGGGGGATTCTGAGGGTCGGCCATAACCTGTTCTCCTGGAAATAAGGGATAGAATACGGGCGACCCGGTCAAGCCGCTGGCTAGCGCCAGCAACTCAACCGTTTACACTGAAATCAGCGGCGAGCGTCTCGCCTTGCTGAGGAAGCCGTAAATTCGCTGCCCCGAAACCCGGGCTCGAAATTATAAGCGGGATAGTTATTGTTCAAACCATCAACATAATAACGCTTCGCCTTGAGGTCGTAGGTCATTTCCATGGTAGTCCAGAATACTGGCACCTGGTAATAACTGATGTTGTGGGCCTCGGAAACACGCCACAAATTGCCCGCCTCGTCATACTCTTCGGACATCAGGATTTGCCAACTGTCTTCATCCACATAGAAAACACGACGGTCATAAATGTGCTTGATGCCGGTGCGGCGAGTTGCCTCGACTACCCATACCCGGTGCAGTTCGTAGCGGGTCAGCTCCTGATTGATATGCCCGGCACGGATGACATCACCCGGCTTGACCGACTCATCATGCAGCTTGTAAGCATTGTAGGGCACAAACATTTCCCGCTTACCCTTCAACTCCCAGTCGTACTGGTTGGGCGCACCGTTATACATATCTTTCTGATCGACCGAGCGCAGAGAAGAAGAGTTCGGCAAGTCTGTTTCATACGCCAGGTTCGGCGAGCGCCTCAGGCGTCGGGATCCGGCGTCATAACGCCAAGCCAGCCGCGGCGAGCGCACCTGATCGAGGGTTTCATGCACCAGTGTGATTGTTCCAGCCAAGGTAGAAGGTGAAATTGTATCGGTCTTGAGATAGAAGATTTTGTTATCTATATCAGCAAGCACCGCCCCTTCCTTGCTGTAAGGGAAGTAGTAGTCGTAGTGATTAACTACAGGGTTGTAGGAGCCATCCACCTGGGGCGTTGCAGAGGCACTCCGGAAGGATACCTCTTCACCGCGATACCGCAAAATGTGGTTCCACATCACTTCAAGCCCGGTTTTCGGAATGGGAAACGGGCTTGTCATAATAGTGTTGCGCACGCCATTTCCGTTATCCAGCACCTCCGCAGTCAGAGCATTCTCATAGTATTTCTCGTACACATTCTCAGGAAATGCTGCTGTACGGCGAGTCTGGTAAACCGGCATAAAGAAATTCGGGCCGTACTGGCTCAGCATTTTAATGGAGCCTTCAGAGAGCCTGTCTTTGTAGAGGTGCATGTTGCTCGCAGTGATTACGAACAAGGTTTCGTCTTGGGGAAATGGATCTATCTCAACCTGGCCCTTACGCCAGTTAGCAGGCGCCTCACTCAGCCCGCCGGTCCACTCGGGAATGCTACCGGAGGCATTGCTTGCCCGCTCAGCACCAACCGGCGTCAAATCCCGTTTTAGCCGTTCTGCTTCAGCTACCGTTACTGCTGACAGCACCTGGCCGGTATACCCAACCAAAAGAACTGCCATACATGCGACTAATCGGCTCCGCATTCCATACCCCTCCAGACAAACCAATAACCCAAGACGAAGCATGCTTTTTGCCAAATTCAAACGCCCGTTTCAAGTCATTAATTGTGTTTTATTGTCACTTGGGACCAAGTCTGCAGGGGGGTAAAGAAATCTGCAAACCAAAATGGTAGAATGGCGGATTAATTAAGGTGAGCGCTCGATGGCTTCTCAATGGTATTCGCTGGTTTCACAAAAATTGTTTCTTGCCAGCACGTTACTTGATGTCGCGGCTCAAGCGGCTGCTACAGGAAGCTCGGCGCCAACGCAAAAACTGCAGCAGGAAGCAGCAACACAAGGCTCTATCGAACTGCTGCTGAGAGCGAAACAATTATTACTGGCAATGATTGCCAGGCTTTACCAGAAACGCCCGAATAGGCCTTTGTCCCTCGCGGAACTGGCCAATCTTATTGGCGATGAGGCCACGGAAATAGAGTTTCTTACAACTCTTGAACGGGACAGCAGAAGCTGGTGGAGCCACCTTGATCAGCTCGAGACTGCTCAGAACAACCCACCAGCGACACGGAAGACGGTTAACTCAGAAAACATTATTGCCGTCTCAGCAGAAACCGGGCCAGACCGATCAGCCCAAGCTCTCAGAAAAACTCTGAAAGCCATAAAACAGTTTACCGACAACCTGGAAGCGCAACACGGCGAGTGGTAATCCCTCCCAATACACACTTACAGGTTCTCAACATTAAAAGGTTATTGAAATGTCACCATCGTTTTTCGAAATTGTACAACTGAACAACGGCGATTATGCCCTTCGCCGCATCGACGACGACAGCGCGCCATTAGTCAAAATTTCATTTTCGGATGAAGCCCGTGAAATGATGGGAGATCGGGATATGTCTGTGGCCAAAGCCATGATTGCGGCGGGTATAGAAGCTGCCGGGACTGTGTCTCACGACATTGACTGGGAAGACGACGAACTGGACGTTTCAGACGCCCAGCCCGCATACACACTGCATTAAAACCGGACTCAACGCTGCCTGAGAACGACCCCGTGGCTGTTGCCTTTAGCAGCCGCTTCCTGCAAGGAAGCAAATGCTGTTTTACCCAGCTTCCCCGTCCACATAACCACCGCATGACAGGTACCCGCGCTTAGTGCTATCTCAGCAAGCTGACGAGCCGGGTACTCAGCGGTAGAACGCAAAACCAGCAGTTCACCGGTAATGATACCGTGCATCTTTTGCCACTTACTCACCAGCGCCTGGGGCGGGTCTATCCACGCCAACCAGCGCTTCTCCTGGTTCAGCTGAGTCAGCATTGGCAATAGCAGTTGAAAGTTCTCTACCTGCCCCTCCGGCAGAATGATTTCCGTTACATTTCCAGCCGGCGCAGGACTTTCCACATCAGGCTTGCGCCGCGTCCGGATAACCGTGCGCTGCTTCGGGGCTGTGTATTCCGGTACCAGGCCAGGCATAACGCTCTGCTGCCACGCAATATTCTGATTAAAGCTTAGCTGTTCCATATATTTACCCGCCTTTACAATGCGTCTGTGGTTATGCTGGCCCGATCAGTGCAGATCGGAACGCCGGATAACACCCACACCCAGCCCTTCAATAAACAATTCCTGCTCTTTCAAATCGATTTCTATCGGCGCAAACTCTTCATTTTCAGCGATCAGATAGACTTTTGAACCTTCTTTTCTAAAGCGTTTCACAGTCACTTCATCACCCACCCGGGCTACAACCACCTGGCCATTTCGAACATCCTGAGTGCTGTGCACAGCAAGCAAGTCGCCATCCAGAATCCCGATATCTTTCATGCTCATACCCCTGACACGAAGCAGATAGTCAGCAGAAGGCGAGAAAAACTCCGGCTTGAGCGTGCAATGGTCTTCAACGTGCTCCTGGGCCAGAATCGGACTGCCCGCCGCTACCTGACCAATAACCGGCAAACCGGGGTCTTCGGCAACTTCAGGCAACCGGATACCCCTGCTGGCACCCGGAACCATTTCGATGGCACCCTTACGCGCCAATGCACGCAAGTGCTCTTCCGCCGCATTCGCAGAACGGAAACCCATCTCTGTCGCAATTTCTGCACGTGTAGGTGGATAGCCGGTTTCGTCAACAGATCGACGAATAATTTCCAGTACCTGGGTTTGTCTTGCTGTCAGCTTCATTGTTTCGCTGCTCCGCTTGCTGCATGCAGGGCTTATACAAGCCGGGTCTTATATGTGATGGTGTATACAGTAATCCAACCATCCTGTCTTTTTATACAGTGATTTGACTATATACAGTGTTTTATCCAGTGTAAAGCCGCTCAGGTTATTTTCTTGCAGCTCCCTGACTGGTAGTGCTTTGGTAGTGTGATAGAGTGAAAAACTTCACACTCCGCCTCAGAGAGAACCATGAATAAAACCATCACCTTGAACATGCCAGACGTAGTCAAAACCGCCGACGGGAAAGAGCGCAGGGTGGGTGTGGAGATTGAATTGTCCGGGTTGGGATATCAGGAGTTAGTTGACCTGGCCGGGGAGTTGTTGGGCGGCGTTGCAAAACCGCAGTCCCGCTATGTGAGCACGCTTGAAACCCCCTTGGGCAGTTTCATCATTGAACTGGATTCCGACCCGATCAAAGATCTGGATCTTGCAGACGAGCGCCTTCCCCAACCCATTCGGGAACTTGGCGGGCAGGCAATGGAGGTTATAGACGCAGCGGCTGAATTGATTGTGCCGCTGGAAATTGTAAGTCCGCCCATGGCTTTTTCAGACCTGCACCAGATTGAGACTCTGGTCGACGAACTCCGGGAAGCGGGTGCATTGGGCAGCAGAAACGCGATCTACTTTGCGTTCGGCTTACAGCTTAACCCTGAACTGCCAGACCTCAAGCCGACAACACTTGTGCGCTATTATCAGGCGTTTGCAGTGCTATATGATTGGCTAAAAGCTCGCCATCAACTGGATATCAGCAGAAAGTTCACCCCCTACATTGAGCCGTGGAGCAGCAAGTACACCGACCTGTTGATTGAGGACAACTACGCACCAGATCAGCGGCAAATGATGGTGGATTACCTGGAATCCAACCCTACTCGTAACCGAGCCCTTGATCTACTGCCCCTGTTTGCTCATCTCGACAAACCCCTGCTCGACGAATACGTTGAAGACCCCCGCATCAAAAGCCGGCCAACCTTGCATTACAGACTTCCGGACTGCGACATAGATAACCCTGACTGGCATTTCTCCACTGTCTGGAATGACTGGGTCGTGGTTGAGCAACTGGCCAACCACGCTGAGGATTTGAGAGAACTTCGCGCCCTGTTCATGGACAGCCGTAAAATCAGCATACGCAATCTGACCACAAGCTGGCTGGAAACCTCTACACACTGGCTCGAAAGCAAAGGCTATGTCTGAACACATCGAACCTGACGACAGCCTGCCCGGGCTGACGATAGGCATCAGCGGCCCGGCTCGAAAACGTTTTGCCCAACGCTTGATTAGCCTGGCACTTCGCCTGAAGGGTGCGCATACCTACTACATACGCCCTGGTGCCAGGGTGGATGTGTCTCTGCTTGACGGACTGGTTCTTTCCGGGGGTACCCACGTGCATCCCGAGCGTTATGGCCAGCAGCCGCAGGTAAGCGCCAAGTATGACAAAGCACGGGACACCACAGACCAACTGCTCCTGGAACAAGCAGAAGCAATAGGAATCCCGGTACTGGGTATTTGCAGAGGCGCGCAGTTCATCAACATATTCCACGGTGGCTCCCTGTGCCAGAACGTTACCCCCTTACGGGTAAACACCAGACACCGCCCTTTATTGCTGCCGATGCAAACCGTACGACTTGTCGCAACAAGCTTGCTGGGGCAGGTTATGAGAGCGCCGGTAATAGGCGCAAACCGCATACACAGCCAGGCCATAAAACAGCTTGGGAAAAACCTGAAGGTGACCGCGGTGGATAACGACCTGTTTGTTCAGGCCATTGAAAGCACTCAGGGGCAATGGCTTATGGGACTTCAGTGGCACCCTGAATACCTGCTTTACCATGCCGGGCACAGGCGCATCTTTGGTCAGTTTCTGGAGGCAGCCTTAACCGTCAAGCTGGCCCGATTGAGCCAAACTGCTCCAGCTCATTGAGCGTCCGCTGCAACTGACAGGCCTGACAGAGTTTAAAAATCCCGGGTGTAGAAGATATCCAGAGATGCAGCCAGCCCGCTGGCTGCTTCTAGGTAAAAGTACTTACCCAGATCATATCGCAGCGCTACTGTGCTGATCGGTTCGAAAATTCCGACCCCATAACGGATACTGAGTTCATCAGTCAGGTACCCACTGGCTACTACCGACGTTTGGTCGCCACTGCCCTCTGCTTCCAGAGTCAACTGACGAATGCCGAACTCCTCACCGATTTGCCCTGTCACCTTGTTTACCTGGGTCAGGCCAAGTGAAATAGCAGCACGACTCATCTGACCATCATCACCCTGCCCACCGGGCGCCCGACCAAGAATCACATAAGACAGCGCCTCTGCTTGCGGCATGGAGGGGTTTGAGAACACTTCGGTTACGGGCGCCTGCACCGGGCCGCTTAACCGAATCCCTGCCACCACAGAATCCACTTGACGGACAGCTTCAATATCGAGATACGGCTGGACCAGACTGCCGACAAACAGCAATCGCGCCCTGCGCAACTCAAGCTCCTGCCCAAAGGCCTCATATCGACCATTAACCAGTTGCAGGGTGCCTCTGGTATCCATGTCGTTATTGATCCGCAAAGAGCCTTCCAGATCGCCGGTCACCCCGAATGCCGCAAAGGTTACCTGATCCTCACCGACCACAACCGTCACATCCATATCCAGCGAGCGGATAAGAGGCTCTTCCTGCTCCACACCTACAATCACTTCGTCTTCAGATACGGACACCGCCTGAGCAGGCAGGCCTTTAATTTCGATACTTCCTCGGGGCACCTCAATCCGGCCTTCCACACTCAGCGTGCTTTCACGGAATGCGATGGTCAGATCTGGCGCTACTTCCACGTGCGCGTAGGGCTCCAGACTAAAGGGCAGCCGTTCTCCGGTGATGCGAATTTGACCACCGGGAGCCCCTTGCCAGTCGACCTCTCCCTCGATAATAGCTTCGCTGCGCGCGTTGCTATGAATCCGGCCGCGGATGTCAGCGGAATAGCCCTTAAGCTCAATGCTGACGACCACTTCTTCCATGGGTAGCGGCAAACGTGGGTCGACCACCCGCCCATTGGTCAATGCTATCTCGCCCTTCACTGCAGGTTTCATCAGAGGCCCGGAAATTATGCCTTCGCCGTTTACCTCTCCGGCAATCTCCTCAAGCCCCGTAAACAAGCCGGCCAGAGCAATATCGAGACCTTCCAGTTTGAATTTGCCTTCAACTGGCCGGTCTTCGTCCATAGGGTCCAGGCTCATATCCACCGAGAGATTGCCAAGTTCCGGCCCCGACAACCGCACGGCAAGATCTGCCTGTTCGGGCTTCAGTTCCAGCTCTGTCGTTAAGGTCTGGTAGCTCAGAGTTTCCCATTCGCCATCCAGCAGCAGTTCGAAGCGGCCTTCGCCAGCGTCAAGCGCTATCCGGCCATCGGGGCCTGCGTCGGTAGAGGTGAAGTCGATTTCGCCATTAATGCTGGAATGCCAGCGCAAGGTCTCTGGTAAAATGGGCGCCAGGGCCGTGGTTGGGAAGCTGTTAATGCGGTAGGCAATTCTGGGCACTGGCAGCAGGGTTTGATCATCAGCGCAAACAGAGCTCTGCCGCCAGCGCCAGCAATGGGCGGCAAAAGTGAGTTCGCCATTTTTTCCATAGGCAAGCCCGGCGGGAGCCTCAAGCTCCCAGCTCTGTTCCTGCCCCGGCACATCAATCACACCTCGCGCAAGCTCGCCCTGCCAGCTTGCCCAAGCATCACCCGCCGCGCCTTGGAAATCCAGCTGCAACCTTGCTTCTTCATGCTGAGCATCAAGCACAACCGTATGACTCCCCTGGGTGCCTTGCGCTTTGACAATTAACGACTCAATGGTTTGCCCACTGCCGGTAATGCCCTTGCCCTGCACCTCACTGTTGAGACGTAAACCCTGCTCCAACTGCGCATTTACATCCAGGGTTTCAACGACCAGCAAGTCTTGCCAGCGCAATTCGGTTGCACTGGCAGTCAAGGTTCCTCGCGGATCATCGGGGGTACCGGCAAGCCGTAGCTGAAGATCAGCCTGCCCACCAAGACCCGGCAAAATCTTCTCCGGTTCTGTCAGCATAAGATTGAGGCTGGCTTTTAACTGCTTGCCCCACCGACCGCTACCTTCAACCCGGTTATCACCAATCACCAGCTTCAGTTCCGGAACATCCCAGTCACCGGTTGACGTATCAAGGCGGCCTGCTATCACAGTGGGGCTGGAGCGCCATTGCCCCGACAGATCCCAGCTGGCCTCCATATCGGGAACAGGGCCGTCGGTAAGCTGCCCTTCCGTGGTAACACCACCGCTGAGGTTTGCTTCCAGAATCGGCACCCAATAGCCAGGGTTAAAGTTCTCCAGCTCCAACGCCGCCTGCCAACTCAAAGGCCCAGAGAACCTCACGGAACCCTCCCCGGTCAGTGAACCTGCATCGGTGACCGCTGCGAGCTCGGTCAACCGGACTTGGGTTGCATCACCATCAACCGCTACCGCCAACTCTGTACTGCCCTGGGGGCTATCCACGTCTGCTGTGAGGTTCGCCTGATAACGCCCATCCCGCCATGAGACGCTTCCGTTCAGCATGCGTAAATCAATCGGCGGCTCTTCCAGATCAGCAATCAACGAATACCAGGGAAACTGCCGTAGCTGTATGTCTGCTTCTGCACTCAAGCCGCCTTGCCACTGGGTACTGCCGGTCACTATGACATTTCGGGGCAAGTTGTCTGCCTCGCCCTCCACGCCCTGATTGCCTGCAGACAGTTCCAGCCGTATATCCTTGGCACCATTGGTTGTAACCAATCCCGCCAGCGTCAACTCAATGGGCCCACCGGTACCTGGCAATATGGCCGCCCCATTTGTCTTGAAACCGCTCTGCAAGCTGCCTCGGGCCTCAGCAAACCAGTTCTTCAGCACCAGGGTGTCTGGCTGAGCCTCCACCGCACGAAAAGATTCAGAGGTTACCCGTAAACGCGCTGGCAAACTGGCTGCCAAAGGCTCCACTTTCCCCTCCAGTGAAGCATTCAGATAACCTCGGCTCTGCCCCGCCAGTGCAAGATCCCGCACGCTGCCAGAGAGTGCCAGATCAATCATCCAGTCGGCGCCAAAGGGCGGCGGCAGTGACGCATTAACCTCAAGATTTACTGGCCAGTCCCGCCGCGTTTCAACGCGCCCGGAAGCCTCCACTATGTAATCGTCCCGTTTGTAGTAAACCCGTTCCAGCATCCAGTCAGACCCGGAGCCCTTGGAGTCAAGTTCAAACCTGTCCCAAACTTTGCTGCCATTAAGGGTAAACGTGCCTAGCCGTACATCACTAACCCTGAGGGCGAGCGGTAGCTCAAGCCTCGGCAAGCTGATGTCATCCGGGGAGCCTTGCTGGTCGTCTGAAGGCTGCACATTAACGTCCAGTCGTTCCAGGTGAAGGGTTTCAAGACACACTTGCAGATCAAAAAGACAGGAGGGTGACCAGTCTATGAAAGGGGCTTCAACCGTCACATCCACCCCATAGCCGCGCCACTTGATTCGGTCTGCCTGCCAGGTTCCGAACAGCGAGCCATGGTCGTTCACTGCCTCAAGCCCGGGAACCTGATCAATCACCCAGGCTGTACCTGTTTCTGAGCGCAGCGCCAACAAAACGGCAGCGCATAAAACGACTGGAAGAAAAACAAGTAAACCCAGAATTAGTAATAGCCAGAATCGAAGGCGCCCCGTGCGCGTGCGCCGGGATTTTGATGGTGCGTCAGCAATGCTATTGCCCTTGTCCAACTCCGTCACAACTCTGGCCCCATCGAGAAGTGAACCCGCCACTCGCCGCCAAACTCAGGATTCAGACCTTTGGCAAGATCCAGGCGCAAAGGCCCCAAGGGGCTGATCCAGCGAATGCCAGCACCGACCCCGCTGGCAAGAGGATCAAACAGGTCATTAACTGCGTTGCCATGGTCAGCAAAAAGAGCGACACGCCACTTTTGGGCAAACTGATACTGGTATTCAGCACTGCCCACAAGCGTATAACGCCCGCCCACCGGAACGCCGTTTTCGTTCTCTGGCGAGAGAGTCTGGTAACCATAACCGCGAACACTTTGGTCACCACCGGCGAAGAAACGCAAGGAGGGCGGCACATCTTCAAACCGGTTGGTCCCCACACCTCCAATCTGAAGCCTTGATAAAAAGCGATGTTTTCCCGCAAATGTGAACAAGCCTTTGGCAATAGCATTCACATGCAGAATATCCACACTGGAAAGAGCCGCCCTGTGGGAGCCGGTTACGTTAATCTGCAAACGATAACCCTTGCTGGGGTCCAGCGGCGAGTTGACGTGTAACTTGGAATAGCCAAGCCCCGGAAGCAGCAACGTACTTGTTCCCTGCTCATCACCAATAATATTAAAGCGCTCCCCCTCCCAGTTCAAAGACAGCACCTGCAACCATTCATTATCCAGCTGGTGCTGCCATTGCTGCCCAAACGTCAGTAACTCTGATTCGATGTTTTCGATATCTTCGCGCTGGTAACCTGCCGTAAAACGGATGAGATCCGTCATCGGCGGATCCAGAGGCAGCTCATACCAGGTACTCAGATTTTGCCTTGGCTCGGAGAGCTCTGTTTCTGCTCCGCGCGTGTGCCCCATGGGATTGATCCAGTGCTCCCGCCATGTAGCCCGAAAACGCGGCCCAACGTCTGTGGAAAAGCCAAGGCCAGTGGAAATGGAGCGGCCATCCCGCCGGGTCAGACTGATACGAACGGGTATAACGCCATCTTCTGCGCTGGAGGGTGAGGCATCAATGTCTACGCCGGAGAAATAACCACTACTGAGCAGATCGCTGTTCAGCTTTGCTATTTCATCTGCGTGGTACGGAATGCCCGGTTCAAACGTAACAAAATCGTGCAGGAGGTCAGTTTCAAACCAGTGCCCTTCTTCAAAGGTAACCGCTCCCAGCCGATACCGGTCGCCGCTTTCGAACACCAGCGTAATGTTGGCCTCCAGGGCCTCGGGGTCCACCTCAAGACTGCGGGTAACAAGCCGGCCATCAAAGTAGCCCCTGCGCCTGGCACGTGTTTGCAGGGTATTCCGAAGGTTGCTGTAGTCGCCATGATTCAGCACATCGCCTTCCGCTGGATGCACAGGCAAGTTGTCGGTAAAGCGCGAGTCAGTCGCGGCAGCCCCGCGGATCTCAACAATGCGGGACTTGATACGCACCGGGTCGCCAGGTGTTATTTCCAGGATCAGCCTGGCTGTTTCTTCAGAGTCGCCCTCTTCCACCTGCCAATCCACAACCGGGCTGTAATAGCCTAAGGCTCGCAACCCTTTGCTGGCCTGACCAACCGCCGTAGATGCATAGCGTCGAAGATTGCCTGCACTGCGGCCCTCCACCTCACCAATGAAAGCTTCAGCATTTTCCTTAAGACCGGGATAGTCACCTTTGACACGAACCTCAACCTGTTGGGCAAGGCCCGTGGAAGACCACAGCAAAAGCAGCAGGCCCAGCAGCCGGATCGGTCCCGATTTCAAAATGTGATCAAGTGATAGCATCCGGCTGTTTCAGTGTTGCTTGTAACGGAAGTGATTATCGCTCAAGCGTGAGAGTTTAACGACGGGCGGTCAAGTTAATACGCGCTCAGACAAGTCGTCGGCCCAGTGCAAATGCGCTAACCTGTCGAAATACCAGAGAACGTTATTAGACCATAGAGGACGGATACCAGCGAATGCTGAAAATTAACCGCGAGAACCTGAAATCCAGCCACCAGACTACCTGGTTGATTATCGATTTCCTGATGCTGGGCCTGATCATCATCAACCTCGCGTTTATTATCTGGGATTCTGTCTATAGCTTCATTGCTATCCAGAATGCGCTGAAGGAACACCTTCCGGCCTTTCAGGCCGCCTACCACCCTATTCACGAAAACTTCATTTTTTATGATGCCATGTTCGTCGCAGTCTTCCTGGCCGAATTTTCTCTGCGCTGGGCCTATGCAATCAAGGCCAAAGTGTACGACCGCTGGTACTTTTACCCCTTTATCCACTGGTATGATCTGGTGGGCTGTATACCTGTAGGTAGCCTGCGATTCCTGAGAATTTTGCGAATCGTGTCTATTGTGCACCGCTTGCATCAGCACAAGATCATCGATGTTACCAGCACCGGAATTTACCGCTTCTTCAATTTCTACTATGAAGCGTTCATGGAAGAGCTTTCAGACCGTATCGTAACCAAGGTGCTGAGTGGTGTGCAGCACGAAATAACTCTGGGCTCTCCGCTTTTTGAAAAGGTCCAGAACGATATCCTGTACCCACGGCGGGAGATGCTGTCCGGATGGATCTCCCAGCGGGTTGCTCAGGCTGCCAAGGAAGGTTACGTCCCCAACCGCGGAGCATTGAGAAATTACCTTGAGGACCGGGTTGACCATGCGCTGAAACAAAATGTGGAACTGTCACGGCTCAAATACCTGCCAATAGTAGGCTCAACCATTCAGGAAACCCTTGAAGATGCAGTGGGCGATATTGTAGCCAACGTTATCCAGCAGATTCTGGAAGACCTGGCCTCTTCTGCAAACCATGCGTTTATTGAAGATATCGTGAACGCCTTTATTCGCGGGCCAGGAGAAGCAGACAGCGTTGAAGCAAGAAATGAGGCACTGATCGCGCTGATTGTCGAAATCATCGATGCCATCAAAGGCCAGGTCAAAGTCAAACGCTGGCGAGAGCAGCTCCCCTAACATAATAAGAGACGCACTATGGATGTACTGCATTATCAGCCGGCCCATGAGCTGCTGGCACAACTTGAAGCTGGCACCCTGAGCAGCGAGAAGCTTGTGACGGAACTGCTCGCAAGAATCCGCGAGCACAACCCGGTGGTGAACGCCATTGTTACTCTCGACGAAGCTCGCGTGCTTGAGCAGGCGCGGAAAGCCGACCAGAAGCGAGCATCTGGCGCAGCAGTCGGCCCCTTGCACGGACTTCCCCTCACCATAAAGGACACCTGGGAAGTGGCCGGGATGACATGCACTGCCGGCGCCAGCGCGCTGCGCGATCACAAGCCTGAGCGCCATGCCGATGTAGTGCAACGACTGGAAGATGCCGGGGCTATTATTCTGGGTAAAACCAACGTACCTGTATACGCGACCGATCTGCAAAGCTACAACAAGCTGTTTGGCGTAACCAACAACCCGTATAACCCTGCCCACACCCCGGGCGGCTCTTCAGGTGGCGCGGCTGCAGCCTTGGCGGCGGGGATGACACCGCTGGAGGTGGGCAGCGATCTGGCGGGCTCGATTCGCATTCCAGCGCACTTTTGCGGCGTATTCGGGCATAAACCGTCGCGCTCACTGGTGTCATTTCGCGGACACATTCCCGGGCCGCCAGGCACGCAATCGCAACCGGATCTGGCAGAGGGTGGCCCTCTCGCCCGGAACGCGAAGGATCTCGAACTTTTATTAAAGGTAATTGCCGGTCCCAAGCCAGTTGACAGCCGGTGCTGGCAGCTGGAAATGGCGCCCTCACGCCTGAAAACCCTGAAACAGGCACGGGTGGGGCTATGGCTGGAAGACAGCTTGTGCCCGGTAGAACAGGAACTGACCGACGGCTACCGGGCACTAGGCAAACAGCTTGCAGACAAAGGCGCTCTTGTATCAGAAGCAAAGCACCCCCTGTTGAACCTTGAGCACACACTACCTGCCTACTTCAATCTGCTGGGTAGCCTACTAAGCACTTCGCTAAAACCTGCCCAGCGCCGCCAGCTTAAATGGATTGCCCGACTGGAAAAGTGGCTTACTTTCTTTGGCCCCATGACACCCTTCATTGGTGAATATGGCCGTGGTGCAAACCAGCCCGCCTATCAATGGATGGCCATGAGCGAGGCGCGGGAGAAGATGCGAGCAGAGATCGAAACCCTGTTCCAGGAAGTAGATGTGCTTCTGACGCCCATAACACCCACGGCGGCTATCCGGCATGATCATTCCAACCCCGTGTTCAAACGTCGTATTACCGTTGCTGGGCAACCCCGCGCTTACATGGATCAGTTTTGCTGGATTGCGTTCGCCACGCTTCTCGGATTACCAGCCACGTCCGTTCCCATAGGCCGGACCAGCGAAGGACTGCCGTTTAATGTGCAAGTAATTGGAGCACCGGGGATGGACCTTACCACCATTGGTTTCGCACGCTTGCTTGAAGAGGCCGGGCTGGCCGGGTTCGAGATTCCGAACGGGTTTTAACTCCCAATAGCCAAGTAATATTCTCTCTGCGAACCTCTGAATAATGCCGCCAACTTTGGCCGTGTTATACAGAGGTTTGTTATTGCTTACTCATTCTTTGCAATATAGGACCGATAAACGGCAAGCGACGCATTCAAGCTGTCTCGATACGCAGCACCGTATTGATTGCCACCCGATTCCGCTTCACGAATCGCTGCACTGTATTGCCGGAAACCTTGCTGAGCAAATGCCAATGCAGCAGGCACACCATCCCGCCCCGCTACAAAGGCAAGACGCTCCCACTCTCTGGTTTCTGCGTCGCTCATAATGCTCCTTTCGAACAACCCGGTTCATTTCAATGGTTGATGCAACATAGCCGGCGTGCGCTCCTGCTCCACAATACCAACTCTGACCAGAAAATCACCAAACCGCTCCCGGGCATTCCGCTTTTGCTGATAGGCGCGGAACAGGGGGCGCAACTCGTCCAGTATGGTGTCTGTATCAATATTCTCACGGTAAAGCCTGTTCATACGCTGGCCTGAGAAATCCGCCCCCAGATAGAGATTGTATTTGCCAGGCGCCTTGCCAGTCAGTGCAATCTCCCCCAAATATGGCCGTGCGCAGCCGTTCGGGCAACCGGTAATCCTCAGGTTAATGGCATCTGGTTCCAGCCCCTCTTCTGCCATGGTTCTTTCAACCCGGGTCACAAAGTCCGGCAGAAAGCGCTCGGATTCTGCCATCGCCAAGCCACAGGTTGGCAGAGCAACACACGCCATGGAGTTCTGGCGCAGGGGTGAACTGCGATTGCCGGCATCCAGCTTGTATTCCTCTACGATGGCATCCACTGCTGCTTTTTTCTCAGGTGCGACGTTGGCGATCACCAGATTTTGATTGCAGGTAATCCTGAAGCTGCCGTTGTGCGCTTCTGCAATCTCTCGCAATGCCGTTCGCAAAAGCCCGCTTTCAGTATCGGCCACCCGACCGGTAGGAATAAGCAGCGTAAGGTGCTGGTTACCATCTTCGCCCTCAACCCAGCCAAACCGGTCGCCGTTGTGGCTCAAGCTGAACGCGCGCGGTTTTTCAAAGGCGTGCTTGTGGTATTCCTCAAAACGCTCACGGAACCAGTCCATGCCGTAATCATCAATGGTGTACTTGAACCGAGCATGGGCGCGGTTGGTACGGTCACCGAAATCCCGTTGAATGGCACATATTGCTTCGCACGCATCCACAATCTGCTCTTTCGCAACATAGCCCGCCATTGTAGCCAGGCGCGGATAGGTGGCCGGATCGCCATAGGTAAGCCCCATTCCTCCACCAACGACCACGTTGAACCCACGAATCTGGCCATCTTCAACAATAGCGATCAGCCCGATATCGTTAGCAAATACGTCGCAGTCGTTTTCCGGGGGAATCGCCAGCGCAATTTTGAACTTGCGGGGAAGATATTTGTATCCGTAGAAAGGCTCCTCTTCCTCGCCCAGTTTCTGGACGCACTCTTCCCCTAGCCAGATCTCGGCATAAGCTGCCGAGCGCCAGCGCAACCGCTCACTGATTGCCAGAGAGATTTCATGAATTTCTCCGTGCAGCTGCGACTGATGAGGGTTCACGTTGCTGATCACGTTACGATTCACATCGCCACAGGCTCCACGACTGTCCAGTCCCAAAGCATGGATTTTCTGCATGAACGGCTGCATCTGCTCCTTGAATACGCCGTGGAACTGGAACGTTTGGCGTGTTGTCAGGCGCAAGGTGGAATCCGCACACTCGTCGGCGATTTTATCCAGGCCCAACCACTGATCCGTGGTCAGAACACCCCCGGGCAAACGCAAACGCACCATAAACTGATACAGCGGCTCAAGCTTCTGGCGCCGGCGTTCATCCCGGACTTCCCGGTGATCCTGCTGGTATGAACCGTGGAACTTGGTCAGCTTGGTGTCGTCTTCCGGCAAGGCACCGGTGGTACGATCCGCCAGCCCTTCCAGAATGGTTCCACGCAGATAGTTACTTTCCCGCTTGATCACTTCGGCTTCAGGCAATTTTTCACTCATCAGTACACATCCCGCTGGTAACGTTTATCCCGGTTTAACTGGCGCAGGTAATCCTCAGCCTGCTCCGGATTCAGCCCTCCCTGCTCACTGGCAATATCCAGCAATGCCTGGTGCACATCCGGGGCCATTTTGTCGGCATCGCCGCACACATACAGACTGGCGCCGCGCTGCAGCCAGGCCCATACCTCGGCGCTGTTTTCCTTCAGGCAATGTTGCACATAGCGTTTTTCAGCCTGATCCCGGGAGAAAGCCACATCCAGCCTTGTAAGCAGGCCATCACGTCGCCACTTGAGCCATTCCGATTGGTAGAGAAAATCACTGCGAAACCGACGATCACCAAAGAACAACCAGTTTTCACCTTCCGCCTCCCGTTCTTCCCGCTCCTGCAGGAAGGCACGGAAGGGCGCTACGCCGGTGCCCGGGCCAATCATGATCACCGGCTTGCTGTCATCCGGCAGGGCAAACTTCGTGTTGGGATCGATATAGACTCGTAGCTTGGCGCCTTCACTCATCCGCTCAGATAGCCAGACAGATGCAACACCCTCACGATTTCGACCATGGCTGGCATAGCGCACGGCGGCCACGGTGATATGTACTTCATCTTCCACGGCGGTTTGGCTGGAACTGATGGAGTAGAGCCTTGGGGGCAGCTTGCGCAACAGGTCAACCAACGTTTGTGGTTCAAGTCCGGCTATGGGCCAAGCTTGAACCAGATCCAGAAGGTCACGCCCTTCTGTCCACGCCATCATTTCAGCCCTATCTGCCACCAGAGCCTTTAGCGCATCACTCTCCACCCGATCTGCCCAATGCTTCATTAGCGGCGGTGTAAGCAGGGTGATTTCCCGGTAGAAAGCCAGGGCCTCCCGCAGCGGAATATCGCTCTCCTCCACGAGCACACGCTGCTCACCATCAAAGCCCAAGGCACTCAACAAATTGTTAACCAGGGCGGGGTTGTTTTCCGGGTATACACCCACCGCATCACCGGGTTTATAAACAAGCCCGGAATCCTCCAGTGACAACTCAATGTGCCTCACCTCCTTATCGGAACCTCGGCCACTGAGCAATTGATTGGTGAGAATAGTCGCCGGATAAGGATTCTTCCGGCTAAAGGTCGAGATTGGTCGCTGCGCTGCCGCAATCGGGCTATTAGCCGCAGGCTGACTCGCTCCTGCCTCACTGGCAATGGTTTCCAGTACCCGGTTGATCCAGTCTTCAGCTTGATCCTCATAATCCACATCGCAATCCACACGCTCAGCCAAAGCCGTTGCGCCCAGAGCCGCAAGCTTGCTATCGAAATCCTGGCCGGTTTTGCAAAAATGCTCGTAACTGGAATCTCCCAACGACAGAACACTGTAGCGGAGGCCGCCCAGCTTCGGCGCTTTTTTACCATGCAGAAACTCATGCAAATCCAACGCATTGTCTGGTGGATCGCCCTCCCCATGGGTAGATGCCAGCACCGCCAGGTACTGTTCATTCTTCAATTGCCTGGGCTTGTAGTCAGCCATATCTATCGCTTTGGCGGATACGCCTCTTTCCAAAGCACGGGCGGCCAGTCGCTGTGCAAGCTCCTCTGCATTACCGGTTTGCGAGCCGAATAAAACGGTCAGTTCAGGGGTTGCAGACACGGGCGCGTTTGCGGAGTCACCCGAGCACTTCCCGGCCAGAAATCCAGCCAGCCAGAAAAGCTGACCTTCACCTATGCCGTCAAGAAGCTCTGCCAACCGCGCCTGCTGATTCGCAGAGAGGGGAGATGATTTCAGATCTGTCGTCATGTTGGATGATCCGTGTGGGCCGTAAATAAATTACCGGTTTCAACCAAACCTGTTGAAACCTCCACTACTCTAGGAATCACTAAATAAGCGACAAAATGAAATAGACAGGACAAACAAATCGATATATTCGATATATGGGCTAATTAGCTGTTTTTTATATACATTAAAGATATGCAAAATAGCTCTAACCGAAATGACCTTAATCATTTCATAGAATATCGAAATACTTTTAAGCTGATACCACTTTTCTCATGCACAAGGGGCTTCTCAGCAGGCTCCTTCAAGGAGTATCAGCAATGTCACAGAGTGCATCTTTACACACCCACCAAGTAGTCGTTATTGGCGCCGGTGCTGCTGGCACCAGTGTTGCCGCATCGCTGCTTCGACAACGCCCTGGTCTGGATGTCGCCATCGTTGAACCAGGCGATGTGCACTACTATCAACCAGCTCTCACACTTGTGGGTGGCGGTGCATATTCTCTGGCCAAAACGGCTCGCCCCCAAGCGCAAACCCTCCCGAAAGGCGCACGTTGGATAAGAGCTGCTGCACAGGAGCTTCAACCGGAACAGAACCGGATTATTCTTGATGATGGCCGCTCCTTTGGGTATGACATTCTGGTCGTCACGCCTGGCCTGAAGCTGGATTGGGATAAAGTAGAGGGCTTGCGGGAAACTTTGGGGCGCAATGGCGTATGCAGCAACTATGACCCCTCAGTGGCAGAATACACGTGGCAATGCATCAAACAGTTCCGTGGCGGCAAAGCCTTCTTCACGCAACCTCCGGCCCCAATCAAGTGCGCCGGCGCACCCCAAAAAATTGCTTACCTGGCCGCAGACTACTTCCGCAAAAATCAGATAGCCGGGCAGAGTGAATTGAGGTTTTACGCCGCAGGCGGCGCCCTTTTCAGCGTGCCGGACTTTGTCCCGCACCTGGAAAAGGTGGCTCGCAGGCACAACATCGGTCTTTTGATGAACCACAATTTGGTTGCTGTGAATGGCGACACGAAAGAAGCCACATTCCGCTTTACCGATGGCGAGGGAGAAGCCCGGGAAATAACAGAACGCTTTGATCTACTACATGTAACGCCACCACAGTGCGCCCCCGACTTTGTAAAAGCCAGCCCACTGGCGAATGCCGATGGCTGGGTAGATGTAGACCAGCACTCACTGCAGCATGTGCGCTTTCCCAATGTGTTCAGTCTGGGGGATTGCAGTTCGTTGCCAACGTCAAAAACAGCGGCTGCCGTCCGCAAGCAGTCGCCAGTAGCGGCCACCAACATTCTGGCTCAACTGGCGAACGGGCAACTGAAGGCAAGTTACGACGGCTACACCTCCTGCCCCATCGTCACAGGCTATGGAAAGGTGATGCTTGCGGAGTTTGTGTATGGCGGGAAGGTAACACCCACCCTGCCCCTGAGCCCCTTCAAAGAATCTGCCTTCTACTGGCAAGTGAAAAAGCGTGCGCTGCCTCCGTTTTACTTTGACTACATGCTCAGAGGTCGAGAGGGAGATATTGCACACAAAGCCCGTTAAGGCGGACCGCCGCAGGGGTAATTCAAAGAGTCAAAACGAAAAAAGGCAGATCAGTGAGTAACTGATCTGCCTTTTTTTATATGGTAGCGGGGGCAGGATTCGAACCTACGACCTTCGGGTTATGAGCCCGACGAGCTACCAGACTGCTCCACCCCGCATCAAACTGGTTGGTGGTCTCTCGATCACCGTGGCGCGCATACTACGGAGCCGAAGCCGGTCTGTCAAAGACTATTCCGACTTTCGGGCAACTTATCGCTCCAGAATGGCCGTTACGCCCTGACCACCGGCTGCGCAGATTGAAATCAGCCCCCGGCCACTGCCTTTCTCTTCCAGAATCTTGGCGAGCGTAGCCACAATGCGTCCACCCGTGGCGGCAAATGGGTGGCCAGTGGCGAGGCTGCTGCCCTTCACGTTCAGTTTAGCGCGGTCGATGCTGCCCAGAGGCTTATCGAGGCCTAGCTTGTCTTTACAAAACGCAGGATCTTCCCACGCCTTGAGGGTTGAAAGAACCTGAGCGGCAAAGGCTTCGTGGATTTCGTAGAAGTCAAAATCCTGCAGCGTAATACCTGCTTTTTCTAGAAGCCGGGGCACGGCGTATGCCGGAGCCATCAGCAAGCCTTCTTTTTTGTCCACAAAGTCAACGGCGGCCACCTCAGAGAACGTCAGCCAGGCCTTTACTTCAAAATTGTTGGCTTTCGCCCACTCTTCGCTGGCCAAAAGTACGCAGGAAGCGCCGTCCGTTAAAGCCGTGCTATTCGCAGCGGTCAGGGTGCCATTCTCGCGATCGAATGCCGGCTTAAGAGTTGCCAGCTTTTCCAGCGTGGTGTCCGGGCGCAGGATATTGTCTCTCTCAAGACCCGCCAGCGGCGTCATCAAATCATCAAAGAAACCTTCTTCATAGGCTTTGAGCAGCTTCTGATGACTTTCCCATGCCAGCAAATCCTGCTCATCCCTTGGGATTGACCATTCATGAGCCGTAACCTGGGCGTGGGCACCCATGGACATGCCTGTGCGAGGCTCGCCATTTTGCGGGATATCCGGCTTCAGGTGGCTGGGGCGTATGCGGCTGAGAATCTTCAACCTGTCACCGTTAGTCTTGGCACGGTTCAGGTCCAGCAGAATTTCCCGCAGGCCTTCACTTACACCAATAGGCGCATCAGAGGTTGTATCGGTACCACCTGCAATACCACACTCAATCTGGCCGAGAGCGATTTTGTTAGCCACAAGAATGGCCGATTCCAAACCTGTGCCACAGGCCTGTTGAATATCATAAGCCGGTGTTTCCGGTGCAAGTCCACAGCTAAGTGTCGCTTCCCGGGTCAGGTTGAAGTCCCGGGAGTGCTTCATAACAGCACCTGCTACAACCTCACCAAGGCGCTTGCCCTGAAGGTCGAAGCGGTCCACCAGACCGCGCAGGGCAGACGTCAACAGCTCCTGATTGCTGATCTTGCTGTAAACAGTGTTAGAGCGAGCAAAAGGAACCCGGTTGCCGCCAAGAATCGCGACGCGACGAACGCCGTTCGCGCCCTTTTCTGCGGCTTTTGCCGCTGATGGTTTCTTCTGGTTGGACTTTTGAGCCTGTGCCATGATGCTATCCTTTCGTTAATTTTGTTCCGGAGTAAGAGGGCATGAAGAAGGGGCCTTCCAAAACCGTGCGGAGCCAGGGATGGCGGAGCCGAGCGTACAGGGACGTATTCACAGCGTGTTTTGGAAGGCTCCTTCTTCATGCCCCTACACTCAAGATAAGCAATATAGGAACGCCAGTTTAGCGCTAACTGCAGCTGTCTCATTGGCAGGCATGACAATGCCGTACAAGCGTTGAGTCAATCACATGGCTGGCGGATTCATTACTCTGTGCATCAACATGCTCCACACATCTCACCAACGCAAGGACGAAGCCATGTCTGACATCTATCTCAAACTCGTAAACACACCCGTAGGCAAAACTGCCGCACAAACCCTTGGCCTGCCATCACCTGTGCCACTGAAGCGCCTCAAGCGCGCAGATCAGCCGTTTATTGAAGGTGACGTGCTGGTTGGCGCAGGCAACGGCGGCAAAGCCATAGCGGTCATTGGCGGCGTGCTGGGTGCCAGTGCAGCCACACTGCACCATGCCAGCGGCAAAGTGTCACTGGAAGATTCATCCAAAGCTGGCAATAAAGCCAAGGCTCTGGATCTGGCTTCAGAAAACACAACAAAATTCTCGGCACTGGTATTCGACGCCACTGGCCTGAAAGGTCCTGACGACCTTCGCGCTCTTTACGATTTTTTCCACCCCACAATCAAAAAGCTTGCCGCCAATGCACGGGTTGTTGTCATAGGCCAAGACCCTGCAACTTGCCGCAAAGCACCTCAGGCTGCAGCACAGCAAGCCCTGGAAGGCTTCACTCGCGCCGTAGGTAAAGAAATCGGCAAGAAAGGCGCCACCGCCAACTTGCTCTGGATTGCACCCAATGCCGAAAAGCAACTGGAATCCAGCCTGCGATTCTTCCTGTCTGCACGGTCCGCGTATGTTTCTGGTCAGGTAGTTCGTATCGGCAAAACCACCGGCACGCCCACTACAAACCCGGTTGCGCCACTTGCCGGCAAAGTTGCACTGGTAACGGGCGCTTCAAGGGGTATTGGCGCATCTATTGCACAGACCCTGTCCCGGGATGGCGCCACGGTGATCGGGCTGGACATTGAGCCCGCGATGGAAGAGCTCGAAAAAGTTACCAACGCCATCAAGGGCAAATCTCTGGCCTGCGACATCACCGCGGCAGATGCTCCGGCAAAAATCGCAAACTTTATCGAGAAGCACTTTGGTGGCGTAGATCTGGTTATTCACAACGCCGGCATCACCCGTGACAAGACTCTGGGGAATATGCCTGAACACTTCTGGGACATGACCATCGCCGTTAACCTGACAGCTGAAGAACATATCAACGACGAACTCATGGGCCGCGACCTGCTTAAAGAAAATGGCCGTATTGTTTGCATCTCGTCTATCAGCGGCATTGCAGGGAACTTTGGGCAGACAAACTATTCAGCTGCGAAATCCGGCGTGATTGGCTATGTGGAGGCCATGGCAAAGCAGGTAAAGAACGGGGTCACCATCAACGTGGTCGCTCCCGGGTTCATTGAAACCCAGATGACAGCCGCCATGCCTATGACCCTGCGTGAAGCCGGTCGGCGCATGAACAGCCTTTCTCAAGGCGGTCAGCCTGTCGACGTAGCTGAAACCATTGCCTGGTACTGCAGCCCTGCATCTGGTGGTGTGAACGGGAACGTTGTTCGGGTGTGCGGTCAATCACTGATCGGGAAGTAAAAAAAAGGGCAAGTCCATTGGACTTGCCCTTTTTAGTATCTGGTGGGTGGTACTGGGATCGAACCAGTGACCCTCGCCTTGTAAGGGCGATGCTCTCCCAGCTGAGCTAACCACCCAGAAAGAGTGGCGGAGCGGACGGGACTCGAACCCGCGACCCCCGGCGTGACAGGCCGGTATTCTAACCAACTGAACTACCGCTCCGCATTGATCCGGCATTAATGCCTGAATCGTGTACCGAACTCAAGAGCCCGATACTTGCCTTGAAAGAAAGTGGTGGGTGGTACTGGGATCGAACCAGTGACCCTCGCCTTGTAAGGGCGATGCTCTCCCAGCTGAGCTAACCACCCACTTCAGTCACCTTTCAAAGGCACTCACTTGAATTTGCTGATATTGCCTGCGAACAGACTTCATTGCTCAACCAAGTGAGAGGCGCATTTTAAGCATTTGTTCGGCGGTGTCAAATCTTTTTCCGGAAACCCTAGAAAAACCACCAACCACTGGAATTTTCCTCCTTACGACGTTTGCGCTCCAACTCCAGTTGGGCGTACTCCTGCTCCAACTGCTCCATCTTCTGGTCTGACTCCAACGGAACCGATGGTGCACCACCAAACGGCCAGTACCAGGGCGCTGGCTTATAAAGCCCTTCACGCTCCAGCCGCTCCAACTCCAGCTCACGCTCTTCTTCCAAAAGCGCCATGCGCCGCTCGTAGTCGGCATCTTCATTGTCTTCCACAATAGATGCCGCCGCGTGGTTAGGCGCCAGCAAATCACTATTCAGGAAACGAGTCGAGACTATTTCCCCCTCCTGCATCGCGTATTCCCGTGTAACCAGGCGAAGGTCACCCTGGGCAAGCGGGTGCTCAGGATCCAGTTCGGGATGGGCCTGCGTGGGCTCAGAGAGTTCGTTGTACCGCAAATAATAAATACCGCCCGGCTCGACAGTAAATGTGGCATCGGCAATCAGGCTAAGACTGAACGAGTTTAGCCCCTCTAGCCCCAGTAGTGGCCTGCGCATGGCAACATGGCGCTCACCGGGGCTGACCACCAGCCAGGTATAGCTATCGTTTCGGATATTAAAATAGTGTGAATCATCAACGTAAACACTGGGGGCTTCAATTTCATCGTCTGCCCATTCGGAGTGAGTACGATAAAAATACAATACGGCGTGCTTGCGATCCCAATCGTCGTTATCAATATGCACGAAATCATGGCCAGACACCGGATGCAAAAACGACCCGGTGCTTTTCCCGATAGACTGGTAAATAGTGCACCCGGATACAGACAACATCGATGCAATTAACAGCACATGGAAGGAAAACGAACGCAGATTGAACGGCTCAAGAAAAGACACAGGGGTTTTCATTTTTGTTAACTCTTCATCCTTTGGTGAGTTGCCCGATCATAGCAACTGCCACGCGGTATAAATGAGAGGTACCGCAAGAGATGAATAACAAAATGTTACGAAAGTGGGCGCCCACTACCAGTGCGGCGCCACTCGGGTATATTCCAGATTAGCTACTACTGGCCGGACACCTGGCTACGAAGCTGATTAACCTCTTCTGACAACCTTACAAGCCGCGACGTAAGTTGCGCACGGGACGAATCAATCGCCTGCACATCCCTCTTGATCGCCGCCAACTCATTCCTGAGGGCCTGCTCACCGTCTTTACTGGAAAGCCCGGCCAACTTCTTCTCAAGGACAGACAAGCGCCCTTCTATGCCGCTGATCCCAAGCTTCTGCTCCTGCTCAAAACGCCGTACCCGCTGCTCAACAACCTGGTCAACATCCGCCAACTGCTTAGACAGCGTGGTCAACTGCTCTGTTGCCTGACGATTTGCAGCCTCCAACACGGCCAGGGACGTTTCTGTTTGCTTCGCTAACGCGGCCACATCGGCACCAAGCGACACCCGAACCTTCTCAACCGTAGCGCTCGTATCGGCCAATGCTTTCTGGTTTTCAGTAAGCCTGGTTTCTACCGCAGCAATCCGGTTTTGATGATCTTCCAGCTGCTTTTTGTTTCGCTCGTTTGCGATAACCCAAAGCTTCCGTATTTCACTATCCGCTGCATCCAACTGCTTCTTCTGGGCCTCCAGATTCTCAGCCAAAGACGCGCCGCTCTCTGCCAGAGTCTCTCCTGTCTCTGAAAGATCTCCCTCAAACCGCGCCAACGCCAACTTACTCTGCCGCGCCCAGTAGTCTGCCTCTTCCAACTGCGCCTCCAAAACCTGAAGCCGCTGATTCTGGGAATACCATCCCGCCACAGATGCAACAGCCACCGCAATCACCAATAGCCATAAAACAGCCAACCCAGACCGACCGCTACCGCCGCCATTGCTCGCGCTTTTGGCCTGCTTCGGTGGCTTTGGATTCCCCCCTGCGCTTTTGCTTCCACTCTTACCAACACTCTCGCCTGAAGATTTCGGCTTCTTCTGGGCAGGCGCTTTTTTTTCCGGCGTGCCGATAGGTCGTTCAGCTCTGAGCTCATCGTCATCTGGACGGATGGGTTCCATTACTACTCCTGGGTATGGGGGATTCATTTAACTGGCCCTGATAATACATGCACCTGCCAAAGGGTTGAAATGAAGAAACCAAAAGGTATGAGTTATACGTTCCCACGCCAGGGATCGGGGTACGGTAGGGGCTTATTTTCCAGGAATGTCGTAGGCCATGGACGGCCGGAGACAAGCGCACAGGGACGTGCTTGTAGCGGTTCCTGGAAAAGAAGCCCCTGCCGTACCATGCACCCAAAGACCTTCCTTGCATGGCAGATAGCCAAAACATACAATGTCCGGCTTTCCAATTATCACAGGACAGTTGCGTATGCAGCCGCTTGTAGGACTTATCATGGGCTCCAAATCCGACTGGCCCACCATGGAACACGCCGCCAACATGCTCGAAAAACTCGGCGTAGCCTATGAAACCAAAGTCGTCTCAGCCCACCGCACCCCGGATCTGCTTTTCGACTACGCGAAAAGCGCCTCCGACCGCGGCCTGAAAGTCATCATTGCAGGCGCCGGCGGCGCAGCCCACCTGCCCGGCATGGTCGCATCGCAGACCTCCTTACCCGTACTGGGCGTGCCCGTTCAGTCCAAAGCACTCAGCGGCCTTGATTCGCTACTCTCCATCGTGCAAATGCCAGGCGGCATTGCTGTAGGCACCCTGGCCATCGGCAACGCCGGTGCCACCAATGCCGGTTTACTGGCCGCACAAATTATTGGCACCTTTGATGCGGATGTGAGAAAAACGGTAGATGAGTTCCGGGCAACACAGACCCAAACAATCCTGGACAACCCTGATCCGCAAGATCAGTGAGCCCACTGACCAGTTCAGATTGCGCGGCTGGGGCAAGGCTTTCCAAAACTGTGCAGGAGCGTGCGGGCAGGGCTTTCCAAAACACGCTGTGAATACATCCATGTACGCTTGGCTCCGCCATCCATGGCTCCGCACAGTTTTGGAAAGCCCTGCCCGCCCACTCCCCCAAACTTTGATCAATGCCCGACAGCGGCAGGAGAACACAAATGAGAATTGGTGTATTAGGTGCCGGCCAACTGGGAAGAATGCTTGCCCTCGCCGGATATCCGCTGGCCAAAACCTTTGTTTTCTATGACATGTCCGGCAGCCCCAGCGCTGGTTTGGGTGAAGTTATCATTGATCGCGAAGGCAAATACCTAGACGACTTTCTCTCACGGGTAGATCGCGTAACCTACGAATTTGAACACCTTCCGGTCGGGGTCGCAGAAGCACTGGCAAAAGAAAAGCCAGTCCACCCCTGCCCCCGCGCCCTCCAGATTTGCCAGAATCGCGAAGCCGAAAAAACACTGTTCGGCGAGCTTGGCATCCCAACCCCCCAATGGAAAATTGCCGACAGCGCTGAATCCCTGAAAGCCGCTGCGGAAAGTCTGGGTTGCCCGGTTGTTGCCAAATCCAACACCGAAGGATATGACGGCAAAGGCCAGGCCGTTCTGAAAAGCCCGGAAGATGCAGAAGCCGCTTGGGAAAGCATCGGGCACCCACGGCTGATGGTCGAAAAATTTGTAGAGTTCAGCCGCGAAGTTTCTATCATTGCTGTGCGCGGTGAGGATGGCCAGCTGGCCTTCTACCCGATTTCAGAAAACGTTCACCACGAAGGGATCTTGCGCTACGCCATCGCCCCCGCACCGAAACTGGAAAAACACGTTCAGGAAGATGCCGAGCGGTATATAAAGGCATTGTTGAACGAGCTGGGGTACGTAGGTGTACTTACCCTGGAACTGTTTGAAACAGCCAACGGGCTGGTGGCCAATGAGATGGCACCCCGGGTTCACAACTCAGGGCACTGGACTATTGAAGGCGCAATGACCAGCCAGTTTGAGAACCACATCCGGGCCGTAAGCGGGCACCCACTAGGCAGCATTGAGCCCCGAGGCCTAAGCTGCATGATTAACATCATCGGAGAACACGGAGATGTTGAACGTCTGCTGGAACTCCCTTACGCTCATGTGCATCTTTACAACAAAGGTGAGCGGCCCGGGCGCAAGCTAGGCCACGTTAATGTTCTTGCGGACAGTTATGAAGAGCTGGTTTGGCGGGTCAGAAACTGCGTGCAATTTCTGCCTGGCAGCCCTGAATTCAACAGCTCACTTATCAGCAACCGTAAAGAATGAATCGCCTTAGGGGTTGATATCGATCAAATCGACCCCATATAAGGTTCGAGACACACACCATAAACAGAGAGACCAGGGAGAACGACCTCATGGCATTTGAACTTCCAGCACTACCTTACGAAAAAAACGCACTGGAACCACACATCTCTGCTGAAACGCTCGAGTATCATTACGGCAAGCACCACAACACTTACGTAACCAACCTGAACGGTCTGGTTGAAGGTACGGACAACGCCAACAAATCACTCGAAGACATTATCAAAAGCGCCAGTGGCCCATTGTTCAACAACGCTGCACAAGTGTGGAACCACACTTTCTATTGGAACTGCCTGAGCCCGAACGGCGGCGGCGAACCCAAAGGTGCGGCAAAAGAAGCAATCGAAAAGGCGTTCGGCTCATTCGAGAACTTCAAAAAAGAATTTAATGACAATGCCGCCAAAAACTTCGGTTCTGGCTGGACATGGCTGGTCAAAAAAGCAGACGGCAGTGTTGCTATTGCCAACACCAGCAATGCGGAAACACCGCTGACCAGCGCAGACAAGCCAGTACTGACTGTTGACGTGTGGGAGCACGCATATTACATCGACTATCGCAACTCCCGCCCAAACTACCTGGCCGCGTTCTGGAATCTGATCAACTGGGATTTCGTGAACGAAAATCTGGCATGATTACTCTGGCTGGATTTCAGGTTGCAGTCGGCAGTGACTGACTAAAAAACGCCCGCTTGCAGCGGGCGTTTTTTGTGGGAGAATCAGTCACACTTACAAATAAAAACGTCAGGATTCTGAAGTATTTGAAATAATCACCCATACTCTATGCAGTGTGGTTTAACCTGAACCATAATCCGCATTGTCGGCAAGGGTATAGACCCGTTTACCGACATTCCGCGGCTTTAAGTTTACGGGCGCCTGACGAACAATGCTAAAGACGGGTCTGAATGCAGAAATCCTTTGAGGTCGAAAACCGCCTTGGCTACCGCATCCTTCGGTGGATACTTGCCGTCGCGCTGGTTAGTGGTGTGATCGTAAGTGCCATACAAGTGGTACTGGATGCACAGCGCGTATCTGCTGACCTGGATAACCAGGCCCAGCAAACCATTGCCATGGTTAGAGATGCAGCCACACAAGCGGTGTTCAGTATCGATGCCGACTTGGCTAATCAGGTCGTCGATGGCTTGTTTGCCCGGGAAGCGGTACTGCTAGCCCAGATTCTTCACACCAATGGGGAACCGCTTAGCAGCCGTGAACGGCCAAAAGCTGATAGTGCGTTCAACCCATTAATAAACGCCATCTTCGACTCCAGACGCCAGTTCACCACAGTACTTACCCGTAGCGGCGACCCTGGCACCGTGTACGGCCACTTTGTAGTTCACTACGATACTGTGCCCTCGGCCCATATATGGCTGAGCCGTGCCATGATCACGTTCACTTCTGTAGTGGCTACCGCTGTTATTCTTGGCATGGTGCTGTACTTCGTTTTCTACATGCTTCTGACTCGCCCATTGTTGCGCATCGTAGACTCAGTTAAACAAGTGAACCCCGAACACCCGGACGACCGCCTGGTCGTTACACCAACCGGGCACGAGAAAGATGAGCTCGGGCTCTGGGTCAGTGCTACCAACACGCTGCTCATTGCCATTGGTGACAGCCAGAAGCGTCACCGTGAAGCCGAAGACAAGGTGAGCAGGCTTGCCCGCTACGACCAGCTTACCGGGCTACTGAGCCGGGACAGTTTTATGGAACTGTTAAAGGCCGACATTGAAGAATCCAAACACAACAACACATTATTATCTGTGATTGTTTGCGGCATCGACGACTTCAAATCCATCAACGATCAATGTGGCTTTCGCACTGGGGATTTCACCCTGCAAACTGTCGCAGACAGGTTGATAAGTACACTTAGCGGATCACGCTTTACCATCGCGCGTCTCGGTGGCGACCAGTTTGTCATCACCGAAAAGGGTCTGAAAGACGGCTTTCAAGCTGCAGATACCGCGGAAGCAATCCTCGCCACTGTCAGCGAAACCATGGGCCTCGAAGGCCAAAGCATCTCTATGACAGCAACCTTGGGCATTGCGCTTTATCCCTCCGATGCCATCCAGCCCGATCGGCTGCTGCAAAGTGCAGAACAAACCATGATGCTGGCCAAACAGAAAGGCCGGGATCACTTTCAGTTTTACGTTGCCAGCATCGACCAGGAAATCCGCGACCGCAAACAGCTGGAGAAAGATTTGTCAGAGGCCTTGGCGCTTAACCAGCTGTACCTTGTTTATCAGCCCCAAGTGAACCTTGAAACCAAGCGAGTGATTGGGGCCGAAGCCCTCCTCCGCTGGGATCACCCTGTTCGCGGGCTGGTGCCACCGGATTACTTCATACCCGTCGCAGAAAACAACGGCTCTATTGTCGAAATTGGCCAGTGGGTCCTTGAACAGGCCTGCCTACAAGCCAGGTTGTGGGCAGACAAAGGCTTGCCTTTACGCATTGCCGTAAACCTGTCTGCGGTGCAGCTACGCCAGGATCGTATTGTTGATGATATTCTGGGCACCCTGAAGCGCCATGACATTCCCGCCGGCCGCCTGGAACTGGAAGTTACCGAAACCAGTTTTATGACCAACCTTGCAGATGCAGTAGCCAAGCTTCACACGCTTAACCGCGCTGGTATCAGCATTGCAGTAGACGACTTCGGAACCGGTTATTCGTCCCTTACCTATCTCAAGAAGATGCCGGTACAGCACCTCAAAATTGATAAGCAGTTCATTCGTGACCTGCTGGTTAATGAAGAAGATACCCGCATCACTAACACCATCATTGACCTGGGAAGAAGCCTCAACCTGACAGTTGTTGCAGAAGGTGTCGAAACGGCAGAGCAGGAGTATTACCTCACCCAGCGTGGCTGCAAGCTGGCGCAGGGTTATTTCTTCAGCAAGCCCTTGCGCCCTGCAGACTTTGAGGCTTTTGTGCAGGAATTTCACCAGAAAACCGTCGAAAATGACGCATGATTCATTACATCTGAGGAGTTGCCATGGGAACTACCATTATTGGCCTGATTGTTATTGCCGTTGCCGTAATTTATCTGGTTTCTATATATAACCGCCTGGTTTCCTTGCGCAACCAATTCAAAAACGCATTTGCGCAGATTGATGTGCAACTCCAGCGCAGGCACGATCTGATTCCCAACCTGGTAGAAGCAGCCAAAGCCTACCTCGTGCATGAAAAATCAACGCTCACCCAGGTGATGGAAGCAAGAAACAATGCGGTAAGCGCCCAGAAAGATGCTGCCAGAGATCCCGGTGATGGCACCAAAATCCAACGCCTTGGCGGTGCTGAGAACCTGCTCACCAAAGCACTGGCGAATTTTTACGCCGTAGCCGAAAACTACCCGGACCTGAAAGCCAACGAGACCATTCAGCAGTTGATGGAAGAGCTTTCCAGCACAGAAAACCGGGTGTCCTTCGCCCGCCAGGCCTATAACGATGGTGTAATGAGCTACAACATCTTCCGCGAGCAATTCCCCAACAACGTAATTGCCGGCATGTTCGCCTTCAAGGAAACCTCCCAGCTTGAGCTTGAGTCTCCTGAGGCCCGCCAGGTTCCCAAAGTAGCCTTCTGAGTCTCTGAACCATGGCTCATCCCGGTTTTTTCCAGCGCCAGGCAAGTGCCCGGCGCAATACCAGTCTGCTGGTGTTCCTGTTTCTGACAGCAGTAATACTGATTACCCTGGCTGTGTGTCTGGTAGGTTATTTCGTAACCCGCAGTGAGACCTCAGGCCAACCCTTTCACCACTGGCTGCTTTCCAGCCACGGAATGATTACCGCCTCAGCAGTGGTGCTTCTCATATGCGTGGGGTCCCTCGTGCGGTGGGTAGATCTTGCCGGTGGTGGAAGCCGCGTTGCCAAAATGGTTGGTGCACGGCCTATAGACCCGGATACCCGCGACAGCGACGAGCGAAAGCTACGCAATATTGTAGAAGAAATGGCCATTGCCAGCGGGGTGCCTGTGCCCGAACTCTACATTATGGACAACGAGACAGGCATCAACGCCTTTGTAGCAGGCTACACCCCCGGTTCCGCCGTCATGGTAGTAACACACGGATCTATCACACAACTAACCAGAGATGAGCTCCAGGGCGTTGTGGGACACGAATTCAGCCACATTTTTAACGGTGACATGCGCCTGAACGTTCGCCTTATCGCTTTGCTGTCCGGCATCTTGATGATTGGGCAAATCGGCGGTTTCCTGCTTCGTTCATCGTTCTATAGCGGCGGACGAACCACAGGCCGTAACCGGGATGGCCGGGCCCAGGCGGCCATGGGCATTATCGGCATAGCCCTGTTTGTCATCGGCTATGTGGGCGTATTTTTTGGCCGCCTTATTCAGGCCGCAGTGTCGCGCCAGCGGGAAACCCTTGCAGATGCATCATCTGTGCAGTTCACCCGCAACCCGGACGGGATTGGCGGGGCTCTTTTCAAGATCGGGCTTCGAGGCAGTTACCTGGATACCACTGGCCACGCCAGTGACATGAACCACATGTGCTTTGGCGAAGCTACGCGCATGAAGTTCTCCTCTTTGCTTGCCTCTCACCCGCCTATCGACCAACGCATACACGCAATTCAGCCGGGGCTTATGGCCCGGCTCAAAAGCCGCCTGCGCGATACGGAATCAGGCGATGACCTGCGCTCTGCAACCACGAGCCAGCAGCCAGCTGGCGCATCCGGTTTTGCCAGCGCCGCTACAGACCTTTATGGCACTGCCTCCGGCAGACGAACATCCCTGTCGGGCTCTGCAATTGCCACTCACACGCCTACTCCGGCGGCCAGCATGCAAAAACTGTCAGAGAGAGTCGGCACCATCAGCCCGGAAGGGGAAGACTTTGCGGTCAAACTGCTGCAACGCTTGCCCTCAACCTTTCGCGGTTTGCTTTATACCCGGGCGGGCGCTATTCAGCTCTGTTATGCCCTGCTTATCAGTGACCTGAACCAGAAAGAACAGTCTGAACGCCTTGCCCTGCTTCCTGATAACTCGCTGTTTGGCCCACAGCCTGAACTGCTCGCAAAACTCGTTCCGACGCTCCAGAAAATCGGTGAAGCAATTCGCTTTCCGGCCCTGGAACTCGCAATGCCAGCTCTGAGAAAACTGGATCCTGAAGAGCGTGCCGAGTTGATCCGGTGTGTGAGAATGCTGGTAAAGGCAGATAATCGGGTCACCCTGTTCGAGCTGGCTCTTACCAGCTTTCTCTCCCGCCATCTCGGGGTGGATTCAGCTCGGGTAATCCCGGTGCGTTACCGCAGCTACAAGGCTGTCATGCCCGCACTGCAAAGACTTCTGAGTCTTATGGCCCGGGCTGGATCAGACAGTACACAGGAGGAAGTTAACGCCTTGTATCTTGAGGCTATGGCCGGATTTGCCAACAACGGGGATTCGGAGTACCCAATACTTGCCAAGGTAAGCATGCGCGATTTACAGGAAGCACTCAAAGCTCTTAACGGGCTCTCAGCGCTATTAAAGCCCGCAATTATTGACGCCTGTGGCCACTGCATCACCTATGACGGGGTGATTGAACCGAGAGAGTACGAACTCATGAGGCTTGTGGCGGATCAGATGGACTGCCCGATGCCGCCAATGGTGGTGTAAGGAGAAGCCGGTTTACCGAAGAACCCGCTCCTCCTGATTGAACAGAATATCCACACTCGGGCTAGCGTTAATTTCTGGCAAGCCAAGCTTGTTGCGAATATCGAGGTTTACCTTCCAGAGTTTATTGAACTTCTCCGATGTAGCCTCAACAGCCTCAGCCTTGCCAAGCATGATCTTGGGCCGCAAGAACACCAGCAGATTGCGCTTTACCCGGCGCTCAGACTCTGATGAAAACAGCCTGCCGAGGTAAGGAATATCGCCAAGGAAAGGCACCTTACTTTTGTTAACCAGATAGTCATCGCGGGTAAGACCACCCAGCACAATGGTTTCACCATCATCCGCCAGCACAGTTGTCTTGATCTCGCGCTTGTTGGTTACAATGTCTGATGCATCTTCAATACTGTCGGCAACGCTTTCCGTTGTCTGTTCCACCACAAGTCGCACAAGGCCATCAGCACTGATGGTTGGTGTTACCCTGAGGGTGAGGCCTATATCCCTGCGTTCAATGGTGGTAAACGGGTTGGTAGTGCCATCACCCGTCACCGTAGACTGGCCCGTACGGAAAGGAACGTTCTGGCCCACAATAATTTCCGATTCCTGGTTATCCAGGGTAATGATGCTCGGTGTCGAGAGCAGGTTGGCCGCTGCAGAGGTGGAGAGCGCCTGCAAAAGAACACCCCAGCTCACACCGTTTTCATTTCTCTGGCCAGCACCAACGGTAACACCTCCTACCGCCGGTGTAATGACAGACTCCGTCAGTATGGCGCTGAGCACATCCCCCAGGCTTCGACCCACGTTACCAAAGTTTGTGCCCATTACCGGAGTCGAGCCCCGGGACTCATCACCCACCGCGAGCTGAACGCCTAGGTCCTGGCCCAGCTCATCACTAATCTCCACAATCGCGGCCTCAATCATCACCTGAGCACGACGTACATCCAGTGCTGCGACAATCTCTTCCGCTTCTTGCATCAACGAAGGCTCACCACGAACCACCAGTGCGTTGAGGCCCTCATCAGCAAATACCGCAAAGCTGCCTTGGGGCTTGCTGCTGGCACCACCACCGGCCGCTCCTCCTGAGCCCTCTTTGGATAGCTCACCCATCACCCCTTTCAGCAGTTCCGTAAGGCTTTTTGCGTCAGCATGTTTAAGGCGAATAACCTTGGTTGCTCCGCCGCTGGCGGAGGGCTGGTCCAACTGCGAAATCAAACCACGCATTTTGCTCCGGAAAGATTCATCACCCCTGAGAATCAAGCGATTACTGCGCTCATCAGCGGTAACACTGTATTTTCTTGCGGCGCTGTCATTACCTGCCCGACCCAACTCGTCTGGCGCCAACTCCTGCAAAAGAGTCACCATATCCCCAACCCAGGCTTCCTTGAGCTTGATAACCTCCACCTCGTACTTGGAGGGGCTATCCAACTCCCGAACAATCTGTTCCATACGCTGAATGTTGGATGCGTGGTCACTGATAATCAGAGCATTGGCTGCCGCGACACCAGCCAGATGGCCATACTTTGCCACCAGTGGCCGGAGAATAGGTACCAGTTCCAGCGCACTGGCATTATCAATCTGGATAACACGGGTAATAAGCTGTTCGGAGGGAATATTTGAGAATCGACCGAGAACCTCAGCGGATTGCTTGGCATCTACCTGCTGCACAACCTTGATGACTTCTTCACCGGGAATGGCCGTGAAGCCGTGCACGTTCAACACTGCAAGGAACAGATCGTATATTTGCTCCTTGTTCATGGGCGCGCTGGAAAGAACTGTCACCTTGCCCTTCACCCGCGGATCCACCACAAAACTGTACCCGGTTATATCGGCCACCTGAGTAACAAAAGCGCGGATATCCGCGTCTTTAAGGTTCAACCTCCATGTTTCATCCTGGCCGTGCGCCACCGACATCAGGGGAAGTAATATAAGCAGAGCCAAGGCCCGCAAAAAATTGGTCTTGTAGTTATACATCTGGCGATTTCGTCCTGTATCGATGAACCCGGTCAGCGCCACTGCTCAGGTATGGCATAACTGATGTTGAGAATAGACCCGTCACGTTCAATTTCTATATCCAGACTGGCTTGGCCACGCCAGCTTTCCAGCAGCGAACGATCCTGCTGCACATCACCCAGGCGCTGCCCGTTGATAGCAGTAATCACATCGCCCGCTTTGAGATTCACTGCGTTCAGCATGGCATTGGAGCCATCATACACGTAGCCGGAGCCACCAGTTTCATCAACCGGCTTAAGGCCGTACGGGGTCAGCGCGGCCGCGCCTGCGCTATCCAGTTGCTGTTTTGCGTTCTCAAGGAATGCTTCCGGTGATGATTCTGCAGGTACCTGTGCCACCTCTGCAACCATTGTGGAAACATCATCTTCCTCAAACGTGAGCGACTCGTACCGCCCGCCACGGCGAATCAGGATTCGACCCGGTTCCACCTCAGCCAGCTCTGCATTGCCCGGCAGCATATCGCCCACACGGTACCACGCGGTTTCTCCGTTACTCCCGGCCACTATAGCACCCGAGTCTTCCAGGCGCTGCCCTACCAGAACGCCTTCAAGCCTGAGCCTCAAACCGGTTTCCGGTGCCGAGCGTTTAACCGCTTCAGCTACCTCGCCTGGCGTTTCAGCCCGGCCAAAAAACTCATAACCGGCCATTGAGAAACCACCTGACCGAGCAAAAGCCTGGGCACCAGATGAACTGCCTGCAGGCATAGCCACAACTGGCTTATCCTGCCACGCAAACAGCCAGGTAACATTTGCCATGGCAACACCCATATAAACCACCAGCCACACAAGCAGCAGGTTAGCCAGCGTTTGGGCAATTCGGCGCTGGGTGTCCGGAGCCGGCATTGCAACCATCAACGCGCCCCCGGCAACAGCGGCTGCCTGACACGAAACACAATATCATCGGGGCTGGCTGAGTCTGGCCAGGGCTGGCCAGCGAGATCTATCATGCGTTTGTAGACTCGCAACTCCATCATCCCGCTCCAGAGAATACTGGCATCCGCCGCCGGGCCACTCCCCGCCTGTTCCGCGATCACCAAGGCCACGCCACCACTAGTCGTATCCATAGTAGCCTGCATGGGCGGGAACTTTGCCTGCCCGGTTTGATCACCCATGGGCCAGCTTACGCTACCGCCAGCCCACCGTCCGAGACCATCCGCACGAATAATGCGGTCATCCGCCCATTCAAGAACCAGGCGATCAATACTCACATCGCCCTCAATCATTGCGCCACCGCTGCGCTGAATCAATTCTTCGAACTCAGCAACTGCAATAGTGCCTCGCGCATTCAGCCGGGCATTTGCGGGCCATCCTATGGCTATATCACCCGAAACCTCAGATTGCAGTGACGCCACAGAAATCCGTACTGGCTGCTCCAACCGGGTAACAGACGGCCATCCCAGCTGCCACTCAACACGCAAGGGGAAACCGGCGACAGCTAACCTGGCTGCGCCATCCCACACCCGGCCCGATACCTGCAGCACTTGCACCTGAGCCGGCAATAAAACATGGGGCGACGCCTTGTGCCATACCCAACCGGCAGGAACAAAAACAATCAGTGCACCGAGATAAACGAAAAGCCCAAGCAACACAAGCAGCACAAGTTTGCCGGGGCGGAGAAAAGATTTGGATTCAGCGTCACTCATTCGGTTGCACACAGACAGTTGACCGGTTGCCGAGTCTAACAAACGCTCTGTTCAAGTTCATGACAAAAAAACAAAAACCCCGCACCAGTGTGAACCGGCGCGGGGTTTTGAAAGGCAGATCAGGCCACGTCTTTATATTTGAGACGCAGTCGGAATCAGCAAGTTATGACCGGCATTACATCATGCCGCCCATACCTCCCATTCCACCCATTCCGCCCATGTCTGGCATACCGCCGCCAGCTTTACCGTCATCCGGCTCATCTGCAACCATCGCCTCGGTGGTGATGATCAAAGAAGCTATGGATGCCGCAGCCTGCAGCGCAGAGCGGGTTACTTTGGCAGGATCCAGGATACCCATTTCCAGCATGTCGCCGTACTCTTCAGTAGCAGCGTTGTAGCCAAAGGAGCCTTTACCTTCGCGAACCTTGCCAACCACTACAGAAGACTCACCGCCAGCGTTGGAAACGATCTGACGCAGAGGGGCTTCCATGGCACGGCGCAGGATGTTCACACCGGCTTTTTGCTCTTCGTTGATGGCATCAACATTATCCAGCGCAGCAATAGCGCGGATCAGAGTTACACCGCCACCCGGTACAATGCCTTCTTCAACCGCGGCACGGGTAGAGTGAAGGGCGTCTTCAACGCGAGCCTTCTTCTCTTTCATTTCCACTTCAGAACCAGCGCCCACCTTGATGACGGCTACACCGCCAGCCAGCTTGGCCACACGCTCCTGAAGCTTCTCTTTGTCGTAGTCTGAAGAGCTGTCTTCAATCTGCTTACGCACCTGCTCCACACGGGCTTCGATATCAGCCTGTGCACCAGCACCGTCAATGATGGTGGTATTTTCTTTGGTCAGGTTTACGCGCTTGGCTGTGCCGAGATCATCAAGAGTGGTGTTCTCAAGGCTCAGGCCAACTTCTTCAGAAATCACAGTACCACCGGTCAGAATGGCGATATCCTGCAGCATTTCCTTACGACGATCACCAAAGCCAGGCGCTTTAACAGCGGCGACTTTAACAATGCCACGCATGTTGTTCACAACCAGAGTTGCCAGGGCTTCGCCTTCGATGTCTTCAGCGATGATCATCAGCGGCTTGCCTGCTTTGGCAACAGCTTCCAGCACCGGGAGCAGCTCACGGATGTTGGAAATCTTCTTGTCGACCAACAGCATGTACGGGTCGTCCAGTTCAACAGACATGTTGTCCTGGTTATTGATGAAGTACGGAGACAGGAAGCCGCGATCGAACTGCATGCCTTCTACTACGTCCAGCTCATCATCCAGGCCACGGCCTTCTTCAACCGTAATAACGCCTTCTTTGCCAACTTTTTCCATAGCGTCAGCAATCAGCTGACCAATGGTCTCATCGCCGTTAGCAGAGATGGTGCCTACCTGTGCAATGCTGCGGCTGTCGTCGCAGGGCTTGGCCATTTCACTAATAGCCATTACCGCTTGTGCAGTAGCCTTGTCGATGCCGCGCTTCAGATCCATCGGGTTCATGCCGGCGGTAACAGACTTAACGCCTTCATTAACGATGGCCTGAGCCAGAACCGTTGCGGTAGTAGTACCGTCACCAGCTGTTTCGTTAGCCTGGGAAGCAACTTCCTTCACCATTTGGGCGCCCATGTTTTCGAACTTGTCTTTCAGTTCGATCTCTTTGGCAACCGATACGCCGTCTTTAGTGATAACAGGAGCGCCGAAGGACTTCTCCAGAACCACGTTACGACCCTTGGGACCCAGAGTTACCCGAACCGCGTCTGCAAGGACGTTGACGCCTGCAACCATGCGCTTGCGGGCGCTATCACCGAATTTAACTTCTTTTGCTGACATGTGTTCTATTCCTGTTCGTTAAACCGAATTCGTTGAATCAATCGAGTTAGTGACTGTTCGTGCGAATTGCTTCAGCGATCACTCAAGCACGCCGTAAATGTCGCTTTCGCTCATGATGAGCAGCTCTTCACCGTCGATCTTTACGGTGTTGCCGGCGTATTGGCCAAAAACCACGGTGTCACCCGCTTTGACTGCCAGCGCACGAGTCTCGCCATTTTCCAGAATGCGACCATTACCCACGGCAATTACCTCACCCTGAGACGGCTTTTCTTTTGCATTACCCGGCAGCACAATGCCGCCTGCAGTTTTCTCTTCTTCTTCTTTACGGCGTACAACGACACGATCGTGTAGCGGACGAATCTTCATTGCTCGGTTTCTCCAATTAGTCAGATTAATGTGGCAATGACATTTGCTGTTGATGGCCGGATTGCAGATGCAACCCGACAAAATTGCCCGGCTTGTAACCTGCTGTTTTCCAGCAAGTATCAGCCTGCGGCTAACTTGTGATTCCTATGTGGGGCTGGTGTGGGGGTTTTCAACACCTGCCCGGATAAATTTTTCACTTTTTATCGAGGCGGTCATGGTTGGTTTCGGTCTCATCAGAGTATTCCCCTTCAATAATGTCGCCGTTATTATCGCGGTCGAAGGGGCGTTGCCGTCCGAAGGGATTGCCGGAGTCACCAAAGGGGTCCTGACCGAATGGGTTCTGCCCACCGCCAGTACGAAAATAAAACCCACCACTTGTATTGGTCGCCACCATACGCTTCAGGGCTTGAGCGGCGAGCCAGTGCCTGCTGAATGGCAGAAGGCATAAAAAGCCGACCGCATCGGTTATAAACCCCGGGGTGAGTAAAAGTACGCCGCCAACCGCCAAAATCAATCCCTCGGCCACTTCTTTAGCCGGCAACTCACCGCTGTTCAAGCGCTGATTGGCCTTCAACAGAGTTGCCAGCCCTTGCTGCCGAAGCAGCCAGGCGCCAACTACGGCAGTAAGCAATACGAAACCGATGGTATTGAACACGCCAATAACGCTGCCAACCTGAATAAGTACCGCCATTTCAGCGATCGGCATGACAATAAAAATAAACAAAAATATAGACATCAGGCTCTCGTGTTGCGGGTTTGGGTATTCCAAGGTCTGGTATACTCGCAGCCCTTTTGATTACATCTGTTATCTATATTTAGGGCGAAACATGAAACTTCAAGATTCCGTTATAGCAATTACCGGCGGCGGCCAGGGCCTTGGCCGTGCAATGGCAGAATATCTGGCAGCCAAAGGTGCGAAACTGGCACTGATTGACCTTGCCCAGGATAAACTGGAAGAAGCAGCAGCCGCCTGCAAAGCGGCAGGCTCTGAAGCAAAAATCTATTTGTGCAACGTAGCCAAAGAAGACGAAGTAGAAGCAACCTTTGCAGCCATTGCAAAAGACTTCGGCCAACTGAACGGCCTTGTTAACAACGCTGGCATATTGAGAGATGGCCTGCTGTTGAAAACCAAAGATGGCGAGATTACCAAGCGCATGGAGCTATCCCAGTGGCAATCGGTTATCGACGTTAATCTTACAGGTGTTTTCCTGTGTGGCCGTGAAGCCGCCACACAGATGATCCAGACTGGCAGCAAAGGCGCCATCATCAACATCGCCTCCATTTCCCGCGCCGGCAACATGGGGCAAAGCAATTACTCTGCAGCCAAAGCCGGCGTGTCTGCGCTGGTGCCAGTATGGGCTAAAGAACTCGCCCGCCACGGCATCCGCTGCATGGGTATTGCACCTGGCTTCATCGAAACAGAAATGACCGCCTCCATGAAACCGGAAGCACTGGAGAAAATGACCGCAGGCATTCCGTTGAAGCGCATGGGCACGCCCGAAGAGATTGCTTCAACGGCTGCGTTTATCTTTGAAAACGACTACTTGTCGGGCCGCATGATTGAAGTGGATGGTGCTCTGAGGCTGTAGAAATGACTAAAATACTTTACAAAACAGAGAAAAACGATAAATTGTAAAGTATATTAGACACACGGCGGCAATATGGATTACCAAACCTTAGGACAGACTATTTCAACTTTGCGCCAGCAACACGGGGTGTCTCAGCAAACAATGGCTGAACACCTCGGCATGTCCCGGGCCACCATCAATGCGCTGGAAAATGGTCGCTCGGGCGACATTGGCATACGAAAAGTAATGAAAATTCTGGATTACCTGGGCAAGGAACTCAACATTCGGGATAAATCGCCTTTCCCTACATTTGAGGAGCTAAGGGATGAGCAGTGAGCTGAATGTCTGTGTAGACGGCCACCAAACGGGGAAGCTGTTCAAGGAAACCGCGGATATTGTCTTCAGCTATAATGATAGCTCTGCCCCGGATCAATTCGTGTCTCTCACGATGCCTGTCCGCCGAAGGGAGTACAGCCATCGTTACCTCCACCCAATCTTTGAAATGCATCTGCCCGAAGGCTATCTACTCTCCACCATCAAAAAGCAGTTTGCAAAAATCACCGATACTGACGACCTGGGCCTTCTGAAGCTACTCGCCCCATCAATCCGTGGGCGTATCGAGTACAACCGCCAGGATCAACCTGAAAACAACCCACTTCATCTCGATACGCTCTTACATTCAGACAATCCAAGGCTGTTCGAAGAACTGGTTTCACGTTTTGCTTTACGCTCAGCGCTCAGTGGCGTGCAACCCAAAGTGCTGGCCCAGCTTGAGAACAAAGCCACGTTGCGCCTGGACGACTTCATTATAAAGGCCTGGGGGCAAGACTACCCGGCCCTTGCCGTGAATGAGTATTGCTGCATGCTGGTTTGCAAATACGCAGGTATTCCGGTGCCGGAGTTTCATCTCTCTGATGACGAATCACTCTTTATTATGAAGCGGTTTGATCTCAACGAAGATGGCAGCGCGTTAGGCTTTGAGGATATGTGCGTCCTTCAGGCAAAACAGCGGGACGACAAGTACACGGGTAGCTACGAACAGATTGCAAAAACCATAAAAACCTTTGTCAGCCCCGCGAACAAAAGAGCGTCGCTGGAGCAATTCTTCAAAATGATTGTGATCAGTAACGCACTACAGAATGGCGATGCCCACCTGAAAAACTTTGGTTTGATCTACGAGAATGCCGCGTCCATCAGGCTTGCCCCGGCCTACGATATCGTCTGCACCACTGTGTATATAAACCAGGACATCCCGGCACTAACGCTTGCTGGCAGTAAAAAATGGATGCGCAGGGAAAAACTGGAGCGCTTCGGTATACAGGCCTGCGAACTGACTGCCTCCAGGGCCTCTGCGCTTTATGATGAGTGCCGGAAAGCCCTGGGAAAATTACGGCCTTACTTGGCTACGCGACTTGCCCAAGCCACTGACAATGAACAGCGAAAGGTACTTGAGCACCTGCAATCCCTTATTGCCACCGAAACCGGCGCATAGCCACTCGGCCATTCACCACTTCCACACCCTCAGCTTCCAGCCGACCGACCTGTTCCTGGTAAATCTCTGAGCCTTCAGGGAAAGCAATCTGCCCATTACTGCGGATAACACGGTACCAGGGCACGGCATGACCTTGGGGCAATTTTCCAAGGGCGCGGCCAATGTAGCGTGCCTGGCGCCCAAGGCCGGCCATTTCCGCTACTTGCCCATAGCTTGCAACCTTCCCGGCGGGTATTGCCATAACAACTTGCCAGATTTTCTGGTCTTTTCCCGGTTCCATGGGCTTACCCGCTTGCTGTGTGGGCGGTTTCCGGGCCGCCGTCACCCGAATGGTCGGGCGCCAGGGCATCCAGCCTCTCACCCTGCCGAATCAGAAACATAGCCAGAAGAATGGCGGGAATGCCCATCAAACCGGCTATAAGAAAGAACTCCGCATAACCATAGCCCGCCACAACCATCCCCGAGAATCCGCCCAGGAATTTTCCGGGGAGGGTCATCAAAGAGCTGAACAGCGCGTACTGCGTAGCGGTGAACGACGCACTTGTCATACTGGAAAGCCAGGCAATCAACGCCACATTGGCAATACCACCACTGAGATTATCGGCACTCACCACAACCGCCAGGGTTGCCAGATTGGGCGGATACTGCGCCAGAAACACGAACAAAAGATTCGTACTGGCCGTGAGTATGGCCCCCGCCAGCAGAATTTTTCTCGTACCATAACGCACAACCAGAACGCCACCAGCCAGAGACCCTGCAATGGTCATAAAAAATCCGAAAATTTTCGTAACATCTGCAACCTGGGTTTTGCTGAAGCCCATAAAATTCAAATAGAAGGGGTTGGCCATCACACCCATGGCAATATCGGAAATACGGTACACCGCCACCATCAACAGAATCGCAATGGAAAGCTCTTTATAACGGCGAAAGAAATCCAGAAAAGGCCCCGCCACAGCAGCATAAAACCAGCCAGCGAAACGGGCTATTCGAGGGCTGAGGTGAGTTCGCTTTGCCGCTTCCTGCTCAATCTTGTGGGCAATATCCTGGGCGGCTGAGAAGTGATTCACCGCCGGCTCCTTCACAATCAGCACCGTTATGGCCCCCACCCCCACCAACGCAGCCATAACCTCATAGGACACCTGCCAGGACCAGAACTCCGCAAGATACAGAGCCCCAGCGCCTGCCACTAAAAGCGCCAGCCGATACCCGAAAATATAGGTTGCTGCCAGCGCCGCCTGCAACCGCTCTTCGGCGATCTCAATGCGGTAGGCATCGATGGCTACATCCTGGGTGGCAGAGGAAAACGCCACCAACAAGCCGCACAGCGCCATGGTTTCCGGAACGGCGATAGCATCCACATGGGCCATCAGGTACAAGCCCGTGGCGATACCAGCTTGCGCGAACAGTATCCAGCTCCGGCGCTTGCCCAGCAACCTGTCCAGCACCGGCAGTTTCAGCCGATCCACAACCGGCGCCCAAAATACCTTGATGGAATAGGTAATCCCCAGCCAACTGAAAAAGCCAATAGTGGCCGTTTCTACACCCACATCGGCAAGCCGGGCGTTCAACGTGGAGAAAACCAGCAAAAACGGCAACCCGGCCGAAAAGCCGAGAAACAGCAGAGCAATGACCTGCCAGCGCGTATAGGTGTGTAGCGTGTCCCGGATCAAATCCAGACGGGTGCCGGTTGAAATGGTGGAGCCTCCGAATCAGTCGCGGAAATTATTGAACTGCAGGGGTACGTCTAATTCGGTCTCACGCAGCAGGGCTATCGCGGTTTGCAGATCGTCCCGCTTCTTGCCGGTTACCCGCACTTTGTCACCCTGAATGCTGGATTGCACTTTCAACTTGGCCTCTTTGATCAGCTTCACGATCTTTTTTGCCATATCGGTTTCAAGGCCCTGTTTCAGCACAAAATGCTGCTTGATCAGTTTGCCGGATTTGCTTTCACCGTTCTCTGCAAGTGCACGACCATCAATATCGCGGCTGGCAAACGCCATGCGCAGAATGTCGATCAACTGCTCAAGCTGAAATTCCTGCTCAGCACTCACAGTTACGCCCTTATCATCCATCTCGATATCCGCATCTACATTTTTAAAATCCCAGCGATTACCCAGATCTTTCTTGGCTTTGTCCACCGCATTGGTAACTTCGTGCATATCAATTTCAGAAACAATGTCAAAAGAAGGCATGATCGTTATTCTCCAGGAGCTGTAGCGAGTATACTCGTTGCTTGAAATTAAGGGCCAAGCATACCAAGCCCCGGAAATCCCCGCATCTGACAATGGACTGGTAAAAGTAGGTAACAATGCCGAATCTGGATCTCCCTATCCTCGTAGTAGACGACGCGAAATTCAGCAGTATGGTGGTTGGCCGAACTCTGCGAAATGCCGGATATCGCGACGTACGCATAGCCAACAATGCCCCTGCGGCCCTGAAGCTGATGGAACAGCGCGCGGTGAGTGTACTGATTGCTGATTGGTTGATGCCTGAAATGGACGGGTTACAACTAACCGACAAAGTACGCCAGCTGGACGAACAAACCAATCATTACACCTATGTGATCCTCCTGACCGCCCGTGAAAGCGTAGAAGCCTTGGCTTTGGCGTTTGATCGGGGCGTGGACGATTTCATTTACAAATCCGACATGACCAAGCAGCTGATCCCCAGGATTTTTGCTGCAGACCGCATGGCAGATCGCCAGAACACGCTGCTACGGGCCAACGCCCTGCTCATCGAGAACAACCGCGAACTGGAATCCAGCAACATCATCGATCTGGAAACCGGGCTGTGCAACAACCGGTACGGCCGCGACAGGCTCACCAAAATGCTTCGCCACGCAGAATCCCGGGGCGGTGCATCAGCTTATGTGCTGTGCGGCATTCGCAACTGGCAGGATTTGAAACGCAAGCACCCTCCCACGGTAATGTCTGAGCTGGCGATTGGTATTGCGCGCAGGCTCAGCACCCTGATTCGCCCCATCGACGTGCTTTGCCGTGTGGGCGACAACCAGTTCGCCATCCTTGCTTACTTTCCGAATAGTGATCACTGCACTACCACGGCGTTTCGCCGGGTATTCGATGGCATTAACCACAAAGCACTGAAAACAACGGCCGGGTACATTTCAGTAGAGGCCGGCATGGTGCTCTGCAAAGCCGACGCCCAAAACGGAACGCCCTCCATTCGGGATATGGAACAAGCGGCTGTACACGGCCTTGTAGATGCCTACGAAACAAGGCGCTTTACTGAAACTGTGCCGGAGATAGGTGCAAACGCCTGAGCCGGGAACAATATGTAACACTGAGACACACATCACGCACAGACACAGACCAGCGAAAGCCCTATTCTGAGATTGTGGATTTAAGCAGTATCCCCCATGGCGGAGGAGCCGTGTTGTACCTCCGCCGTCAAATGGGAATCCACCGAATTAACGAATTTTTCAGGCACTTTCGTTTGTTCTCTCTCTTTAGGCCAGCTCTTATGCTGGCCTTTTTGTTTTTTGCTCCCCGCAAACCATTCGTTTAAGTTGTTCAGCACAAGTTTCGTTATACTCCCCCGATAACACCTATAAACAACCGTGCTGTAATCGTGACAAACCCATCATGACAAACCTAGGAACTGCCTCCGTTGCTGCCCTGCGCCAGTATGTGCGTGCCGCCGAATCCATTGGTGCCGACACCTCTGCGCTGTTCACTAAAGCAGGCCTTGACCCCGCCATTCTGGGTTCTGACGATGGCCGGATAAACGGCGACCAGTTTCAGCACTTCATTCTTTTACTCTGCGAACTCACCAGCAACCCCATACTCGGGTTGGAAACCGGCGACTTTGTGCAGCCAGGCTCCTACAGCGTGCTGGGCTACATCACCATGAGTTGCGTAACCCTGGGGGAAGCCGTGGCCCGCATTGCGCCCTTTGAAAAGCTCGTAGGCGACATGGGCACAACCGCATTGGCTATGGATAAGGATTCCATAAAGCTCATTTGGAACTGCAACTACAACGACCCGGTTGTGCGACCACAGGTTATCGACAACGTGTTTGCCTCCTGGATCAACTACGCTCGGTGGCTAGCTGATGATGAGACGGCCTCCCCCACCCATGTGCGCCTGATGCGACAATCACCCGGCAGTGAGCTCGAACAAGCCTACCTGAATCGTTGGAACTGCCCTGTGCAGTTTGGTGCTGACGTGGATTCCATCAGCCTCAAAAAGGAACTACTGGAAACTCGCCTGCGACAGCCAGACCCCATGCTGCGAAAAACCCTGGAAGCCCACGCCCTCACCCAGCTGGCTTCACTGGATACAGATACAGACCTGACATCGCAGGTAAAGCAAAGCATTCAACAACAGCTGATGCACGGCATAACCCGGCAAGACATGGTGGCGGATGATTTAGGAATAACGAGCAGAACCCTGCAGCGGAAGCTGAGCCAGGAGGGGGTTTCTTACCAGAAGTTACTGGATGAGGTGCGCCAGAAAATGGCGGAAGATTATTTGCTGAACAGTGATCTGAGCATTCCAGACATTGCATTGCGGTTGGGCTACAGCGAAACCACCTCGTTTCACCGTAAATTCAAAGCGGTAGCGGGAAAGACGCCCGGAGAATTCCGGGCGCCTACTACTTAATTTTACGACTTGGGCCTAGCCTTAAAGCTTACGGCCTTTACCCGCAGCAATCCGCAGGCGCAGAGCGTTCAGCTTGATGAAGCCTTCTGCATCTTTCTGATCGTATGCACCGTGATCTTCTTCAAAGGTCGCGATGGTTTCATCGAACAGAGAATCTTCAGACTTACGGCCAACTACATCGACGTTGCCTTTGTATAGCTTCAGGCGAACAACGCCATTCACGTATTCCTGAGTCTGGTCGATCAACGCCTGCAGCGCTTCACGCTCAGGTGACCACCAGTAGCCGTTGTAGATAACCTCGGCATAGCGCGGCATCAGGCTGTCTTTCAGGTGCGCAACTTCGCGGTCCAGAGTGATGGACTCAATCGCACGGTGCGCGCGCAGCATAATCGTGCCGCCCGGAGTCTCATAACAGCCGCGGGACTTCATGCCCACGTAGCGGTTCTCAACAATATCCAAACGGCCAATACCGTTAGCGCCAGCCACCTTGTTCAGGTTCTCCAGCACTTCGTGGGCCTTCATCTCCACACCGTCAACGGCAACAATATCGCCCTTGCGGTAGGTAAGCTCGATGTAGGTCGGCTTATCCGGAGCAGCTTCCGGAGACACACTCCAGCGCCACATATCGTCCTCAGCTTCTGACCAAGGATCTTCCAGATTCATCCCTTCATAAGAAATGTGCAGCAGGTTAGCATCCATGGAGTAAGGCGACTTGCCCTTCTTCATATCTACCTGAATATTACGCTCGGCACAGTACGCCAGCAGCTTCTCACGGGAGTTCAGATCCCATTCACGCCAAGGCGCGATAACCTTAACACCTGGCTTAAGCGCATAAGCACCCAGCTCGAAACGAACTTGATCGTTTCCCTTACCCGTCGCGCCGTGGGAAATCGCATCGGCACCGGTTTTGTTGGCAATATCAATCAAACGCTTGGCAATCAGAGGGCGCGCAATAGACGTACCCAGCAGGTACTCGCCTTCATAAATAGTGTTAGCACGGAACATCGGGAATACGTAATCGCGCACAAACTCTTCACGCAGGTCCTCAATGTAAATTTCCTTCACGCCCAAGGCTTCTGCCTTAGCACGCGCGGGCTCAACTTCCTCGCCCTGGCCGATGTCGGCGGTGAAGGTTACCACCTCACAGTTATATGTATCCTGCAACCACCGAACGATAACGGAAGTATCCAGGCCGCCGGAATAGGCCAGCACTACCTTTTTGATATCAGACATGTCTGAGCTCCAGACTGAATAGAATGGATGTATTGAAAAGAAGTGACGTATTGTACGGGATGGTGGGGGAGTTGGCTATTGGGACGATAGGAGGGGCATTAGCCCCCTCTCCCCAACCCCTCTCCCGCCAGGGGCGAGGGGCTAAAGACTGCCGCCTGAGTCATGGGGAGTACCTTCCCTCTCCCCTTGCGGGAGAGGGACCGAGGGAGAGGGGGAAAGGCTACTTCAAACCTCAACCAACCTGAGCAGACTGCCCCACCGCCTCTTCACGAATCCCATCCCAACCATCTTTGATGGAGCGCAGCAGATCAGCCACTTCATCCAGCTTCGCCATATCGTTCTTGGCGCTGGCTTCCAGAAGGGTACGCTCCATGTAGTCGTACAAACCCTCAAGGCGTGCGGCTAATTCGCCACCTTTTTCGAAATCCAGAAAGCTTCTGAGCCCACCGATGATTTCAATAGCCTTGCCAATCAGCTTTCCCTTGCCTTCAAAATCTTTGGCCTGCATACGAGCCTTGGCCATGTTAATCCGCTCCAGCGCACCGTTGTAAAGCAACTGGATCAGCTTGTGCGGATCAGCATCGGTGATGCTGGTCTGCGTGTTTACCTGTTGGTACGCTTTTAAGCCTTTCATCGTAAACCTCGTTTCTCACCGGCTACGCCGGTATCACTTCTTGTTGAAGTTCTGCGGAGCCAGAGCGTCGAGCTGCTGGGTCACGTAATCTCGGGTGCTGTTGAGCTGGGAAATCAGCGAATCTGCAGCACTAAATTGTTTCACCAAGCGCTCCCGGTAGGATTCAATACGAATATCCAGTTTCACCTGGCTTTCCTGAATCTTTTCCAGTTCACGATTTAGACTGCTGGTGCGGTTTTCAATCTTGCCATCCACACCCACAAAACTGTTGACCAAATCAACTGTGCTCTTGCCAATACCCTGCACAAAATTGATTGAACCGCGGGAGCCGGTCTGGTCGCCCAAGATACGTACTTGAATGCCAGATGCAGGGCCTGCGTCACTACCCAGATACAGCACCTGGCCATCACCCTTAGCAACCTGGCCATTAATGGTTCCAGCAACGTCTGTGCCCGCAACGCCATCTTTAGAGTTCAAGCTCGGCGCATTCAGCGCACCGGTCAACCTAACATTAGACTCGGCACCATAGTTCCCCGAAGTAAACGTGAGCCCATCCGTAGCATCCCATGAAACCTGCACAGAACGATCTGCAGCTTTTAGCTCACTACTGCTATCCAAAGCCTGCTGTATAGCGGCGGCGAACTCTGCTCCAGTAAAGTCATCCCCCGCGCCGGAGAGAGGCGAGCCATCAGGTGCGTTTTCCAAAAACACGCTCACCTGAGTTTCACCATCTACCTCAAAGGTAAACCGGTTGCCCGCCATAACCGTTACGGTTCCCGTATCGGCAGCCGCGTAATTCAAACTTCCCCGGGTCGCAGCCTGGGTAACATTAATATCGTATTTGCCTGCCTGAGTATTGATACCACTGCGAACAAACTCTACCTGGCTATCGGTGGCTCTGCCCTGCTCCGCAAAAAGTGCCGTAACATCATCTGGGTTGTTCTTAAGTTGGGTTTCAAATGCTTCACGGTCGAATTCCAAAGCACCGGTTTTAGGGTCGGTGGAAATGCCGACGTCTGCCAAACTGCGCACATTGGCATTTTCCAACCCTGGCACCACGCCCGTAAGAACTTGTCGCAACTGCCCTTGAAGCGCACGCACCGTGCTATCGCCTGTAAGTAAACCACCCACACCCGCGTCGCTGTTGAAGCCGGCAAGGCCGTCAATGGTGGACTGCAGCGCGTTGAATTTATCAACAAAACCCTGAACACGGTCGGTTACCGCGCCCACATCTTGGCTAACGGTTACGGTAGAAGTACCTGTTTCCTTGATGTCGAAAGAAAGACCATCAATCACATTCTCAAAACTGTTGGATGAGCGGGTAACTTCAATGCCGTTGATCTCCATTACCGCATCACTGGCAGCAATGGTTTGTTTCATATCCGGGTTGGCTGTAGGGTCCGCAACATCGAATGCAAAGCGCGCCAAACCTTCTGCACCCACCTCTTCTGTGGCTGAAATGCTCACCGAATTGGCCACGCCGGTTTCATCCGCCGACATCACCAATTGATAACCGTTGCCGGTATCAATGATGCCTGCAGACACACCGGCATTCGCTTCGTTAATGGCATTGGCCATGCCCTGAAGCGTATTGTTGCTGCCATCAATGGTAATATTGGTAACCTTGTCACCCACCGACAACTGCAAGCTGCCCTGCCCCACACTGGCTGTGTCTCTGTCTGCGAATACGGCTTGAGAGGCCAGAGCCTGAGCCGAAGCCAAGCTGGTTACATTCAGGCTATAACTACCGCGGCTGGCTTTGGTGCTGTCTACAGAAACACCGATATTTTCATTGGAAGATGTAGCGGAGAAAGCTTTCAGATTATCTGCAGAGCTTAGCTGGCGCATAGGCAGGCGCAACTCAGTAATGGCGCTGCGCAACTTGCCATAGGCAGAGAGCATTGCTTCTGATTGCTGGGTTTTCTGGGTTAACCGGTTTTCAGTCGGTGCACGTTCTGCCGCAACCAACTGATCCACCAGATCAGACGTCAGAACGCCAGACCCGATTCCCAGTGATGAAATACCTGCCATACCGATGCCTCCTTAAAGGGGCTGATCACTTTGTGCTCAGTTTAACCTATATTCTGTTTAACGGCCGCAAGCGGCAAAACTTTGCCCCTTTCAGCATTATTTTGTAACACCTCGTAATGCTTATTTTTATCCCCCTCTCCCCCTGCGGGAGAGGGGCTAGGGGAGAGGGGGCACCCCAAAACCAAAAACACCGCCGAACCCTCTCAGGTGCGGCGGTGCTGAAATACCATTGTTATCATCCGCGCAAAAGCGGCAAGCTTTTACACTTTAATGTTAAACAACGTCAGCGGTTCATCCTGCTGCAATTTCTCTGCCAACCTCAAAGCTACTTCATCCGGCATCTGGCGAATCACTTTCTGGGTAGACTGGTCAACCACTTTCACGATGGTCTTCCCGGATTCATTATCCACCTCAAACTGAAGATCCCGTTGCACATTCTGAACAAAATCGTTCAGCTGGCTAACCGCTTGACCCAGTTCTTCCCGTTGCGTTTCGCTACGCTCCTTCAGCTTTTCAGCTTTGGAGGCTTCGTTTGCAACCTGGGTATTCTGAACCTGGCGGGTACCGGCAGATGAAGCAACAAGGTCAGGGGCCTTTCTGCCCTCGGCCTGAGATGACGACATTGCCTTGGCCGGAGTCTGGGCACCGGGGCGCACCAGTTTGAGATCCGGACTGTTCAGGTTAACGTCATTCATAGCTTTACCTCGCTATACTCAAACGGCGTAAAACCGGAACCCGAAGGTTCCGGTTGTTACCGTTAATCCCTTACTGCAGGAGGGACAGAACCTGCTGCGGACGGGCGTTCGCCTGTGCCAGCACGGAGATACCAGCCTGCTGTAGTACCTGAGACTTAGCCAGGTTGGCAGTCTCTGCGGCGAAGTCAGCGTCCAGGATACGGCTGTTGGAGGCGCTGAGGTTCTCTACGGACGTACCCAAGTTAGCGATGGTGGACTCGAAGCGGTTTTGGATTGCACCGAGTTCGCCGCGAAGGCTGTTAACCGAATCCAGAGCGGAATCGACTCTCAAAATCGCATCATTAGCACCCGCAACGGTGCTAATATCAACCTTATCCATACCCTCTTTCGTGTTCACATCTACTGAATCAACTCCAACTGCAGCGGCGTCCGTAAACACAGCCTGAAGTTGATCATTAGTTGACTGCAGTGTGATTTTCTCTGCGCCGGAGAACTTAACGTCGCCGATCAAGGCTGCCGCAGAATTATTACCCACTGTCGCCCCTGCGTCGGTAATACCAGTAGCGGCATCACTAAGAGCCCCACCAGCAACATCCTGCGTAATCTCAATAGAACGGCCATCCTGCGTCGACAGCTCCAGCTCACCGCTAGCAGAAATCTTAGCCGATACGCCTGTGGCACCTGAGGATGAGTTTATGTCTGCAGCCAGATCATCAGTATTGAATGTCAAATTACCGGAACCGTCAGTAGTCGCGGAAAAAACATCCACCCCATTAATGTTAAGTGTGTAATCAGAACTAGTCGCCTCACCTGCCAAATCTGCCACGGTAAGCGATTGTTTGTTGCTAGCAGATACCGTCAACCCCTCAACGCCAGAGCTTTTAATGGCTTCTGCGACGGCATAAGCACTGTCAGCTCCGTAGCCTTCCCGAGTTGTCGTTCCATCAGCCTTAAGAAGAGCCTCTGAATCTGCAACTTTTGTGAAACCATTATTGCCGACCTGAATTGCCAAGTTGTTAACGCCATCTTCTACAGCTGCACCAACCGTAAAGCTCTCACTAGCGATGGAACCAATTTGCTCAGACTTGGTTCCTTTGCTCAGATCAATACCGATAGTTTCACCAGCATTAGCACCTACCTGGAAATTCTGGCTACCAAAACTGCCATCTAGCACCTTCAAGCCGTTAAAGGCTGTCTGACTTGAAATACGATCAATTTCTTCTAGGCGCTGCGTGACTTCATCATTCAAGGCTTGGCGATCAGATTCACTGTTAGTGGCGTTGGCCGACTGAACCGCCAGCTCCCGAATCCGCTGCAGGTTGTTAGTGATCTCGTTCAATGCACCTTCTGCAGTCTGCGCCAAAGAAATGCCATCGTTGGCATTCCGCTGCGCTACGTTTAGACCTGTAATCTGTGCAGAAAAGCGAGTAGAGATAGCAAGACCAGCAGCATCGTCTTTAGCCGAGTTGATGCGCAGACCAGAAGACAAACGCTGCAGTGCCTGATCGTTCATGCCCTGAGACTTGCTCAATTGGTTCTGAGCATTCAATGAAGCGACGTTAGTGTTAATTCCGAGAGCCATTATGCTTCCCCTTCGACAGATGTCGTTATTTCGTGGTTAAGGTCAGGCGTTCTCTTTTCGGGTTTGGAGCGCCGCCCTGTTACTTCACTTAACGGCACCTGATTCGGTTGCTTTAGGAAAAAAGCCAAGAACTTTGTAAAGGAATGTAAAACATGAATTTGGCGGGAACCGGAGAGTCGCTTTCAGCCACGGCACTTACCCTCAGACACCGATAGGCACACCCAGCAATCAGTAAAGCAAGACCTCGACACCCTTTCGCTTAACCAGGTTCAACAGCTTTAGCGAAGCGCCGGATGGCTTTTTCTCACCAGTCTCCCACTTTTGTACTGATGAAACACTGACATTCAAAACAGCCGCAAAGACAGACTGGCTCATTTGCGCTTTTTGACGTAATTCTCGAATATCCGGGGCGGGCAGTTGGCTATCATCCATTTGGCATAGCGCATCATACTCTTCCAAGCGGCGCTTGCTGATAAGGCCCGCTTTGTGGAGATCTCCCGCTACCTCGCGAACCTCGTCAAGCATACGGCTCCTATTTTCAGTGGTTGCCATATTTAATCTCCGTTAACACCCCTGCTTGCAGGGCTTCTTTCAAGCTTTGGTCATCCAGTCCCAGAAAATCAATTGCCATTTCCTGAAGGGCCCTCAGTTCCGCTCGAGAAACATTCGCTCGTTCGTTCTTTGCAAATGCGAACAGAAAAAACCACCTATCGCCAAAATTAGTAGCAATGATTGTTCTGGCTCCACCACGCTTGCCATGGCCTGGTATCGCCACTCGCTTTTTTACGACACCACCGCCGAGATCCGCGTCGATCAACCCGTCGTCCATCTCGGTCACAGCCAAGCGCAGCGTGTCGTCAGACAGATTGTTTTTACGCATCCAGCGCAAGAATGTTTTCGTTTTGAAAATCCTTTTCATCAGGTAAATATACCACTGAGTGGGACACAGTGAAACGTTCGAATTAAAAAGAACGAGCAGCGGAGCCTCGCGCTGGCAGACAAAATGCGCGCCTTTCCAGAACCACACATTCGTTAACCAAAAGCGGCAATGAGCTTCCTGTTAAACATGACAAAAAAGTGGCTCGCACATTTCTAGCCACTTCCTATATATAAAACATAACCAACTTAAACAATTACTTAAAAGTAAAACCTGAAAACTGGCACACACTTCGCTTAGCTTCCCTACAAACGGCCATTTAACGAATTTATTGCCGGTATGCTGCCTCAACCACTATTCAGCAGCGTGACCCGGCACCCATGAGTAGGGAGATTGGATATGCCACAGGTCATTAATACCAACATCGCCTCGCTGAACGCCCAGCGCAACTTGAACGCATCTCAAGGCGCTGCCAACGTAGCTTTGGAACGGCTGTCATCCGGCCTCCGCATCAACTCCGCCAAAGACGATGCCGCTGGGCTCGCTATTTCTGAGCGGTTTCAGTCGCAGATATCTGGCCTGAATATGGCGCAACGGAATGCCAACGACGGCATTTCTCTCGCCCAAACGGCTGAAGGGGCGATGGATGAGATCACCAACAACCTGCAACGGATTCGAGAGCTGTCCGTACAAGCTGCGAACGCCACTAACAGTATTTCTGACCGTCAAGCACTGAATCAGGAAGTTCAGCAGCGCGTTGAAGAAATTAACCGCATTGCCAGTCAAACATCGTTTAACGGTTTGAAGGTTCTGGATGGCACTTTTGGGGTGCAGACCTTCCAAGTTGGCGCGAATACGGGAGAGACTATTGGTATTAGTGGGCTTGACTCGCGGGGAAGTCAAATTGGTTCTATTATAAAAGAAACAAGCAACCTATCTGACTATATCGTTTCTCAAGGAGAGGCAGGAGCAATCTCACTTGATGTTTCAAGCCTGAACCTTGGAGCACCATCTCTAAGTGCAGATATAACCCTGGATGGCCAAGTGCTATCCGTTGACACCAGCACTATTTCTGATATTGGCTCCCTTGCAACTGCTATAAACAGTGCCATTACCGGCAATGGCAACCTCACCGGCCTTAGTGCAGCAGTCTCTGATGACCTCACATCTATCGTACTGTCGAACACCGAGAGCACCCCAGTTTCGGCTGACATTTCCATTGATGACGGCACTGGCACGAAGCAGACTGTTACCGGTATCGACACTGCCCCTTTATTGACAGCAACATTTACCCCCAATGACCAACAACTGCTCTCCACAAGTGGCCTGGCAGCATTGAATCTGACGAGCGACACGACGGTCTCCTTCGATTACAACGACGGCACCGGGGGCACGGGCTCGTTCACTACTACGATGACTGGCGGGAATAACATCGCCGACCTCCGTGACCAGATCAACTCCCAACTCGCCATCGACAATCTGGATAGTAAGCTTGAGGCGGTAGTGAACGGCACCGCCATCGACATCCGCAACAAAACATCCGACTCCATTTACCAGCTCAGCAACGTAAAAGCAGTGGATACCACAGGCCCGACTACCACCAATACACTGGATTTCACACTCTCAGCAGGCACCCTCGTTGAAAGGAAGTCGCAACTGACCGGTAATATTTCCAGCTTTAATTTCGCCTCTGGTGTTACAGGCTCACTAGAAATAAACGGTAACCCCGTAAGCTTTACCTTAGCGGCCAATGGCGCAAACAACATTGGCTCTCTGGCCAGCAGCATTACCTCAGCGCTGACGAATGCAGGGCAAACACAACTTAGTGTTTCAGTTAACGGTTCAACGCTGGAGGTCGTCAACAGCGATACTGGTAACGCTTATGCTGTTACCAGCTTTAATGCCGAAGATAACGGAACCGTAAATGCCGTCTCGTCCACCAACCCGATCCCGTTTGCAGACACACTAACCTTGTCTGAAAGTTTTGCTGACGGCGAATCTTACAATTTTAACGTCGATATCAATGGAACAGCCTACTCTTTTGACGGCCTGACATCCCTTGAGGACATAGTCAGCCAAATTAATGCAAAATCGAATGACACTGGAATTAATGCAAACCTCAATGCAAACAACGATGAAATTCTATTTTCATCTCAATTTGGCGAACCGTTTACCATCAATATTCACGCCGACCTTGATGGCAATGGGATCTACGACACAGCAGAGACAATCCAATCCGTAACAGCAACTGTCGCAAACGACACCAAATCGATGAATGACATTGATATTTCAACTCCTGAAGGAGCCGACCTCGCCATGATCGCCGTCGACTACGCCATCGACACCATCAACGGCTTCCGCGCAGAACTCGGTGCCGTACAGAACCGCTTCGAGTCCACCATCGCGAACCTGGCAACCACCTCTGAAAACCTCTCGGCCTCCAACAGCCGTATCCGCGATGCCGACTTCGCCGCAGAATCCGCCGAACTGGCCCGCACCCAGGTGCTCCAGCAGGCTGGCCTCTCGGTATTGGCTCAGGCCAATGCTCGGCCGCAGCAGGTGTTGCAGTTGCTGCAGGGTTAATAGCCCAGCACGAAAACGCCCGGCTCGGATTTTCCGAGTCGGGCTTTTTGCGTTTTATCTGTATGAATTATTCGTTCACGGTGCTTGGTAGAGTCAGGCAGCAGTTTGCCGAGCGTTGCCCGTCAGCATAGATTCGATGCTGAACACGGCAAGGCCATCAAAACAGTTCGCTATGGCTGCCAATTCTGGCGAGTTGCAGAACAGCACCGCTAACTCTGTAGATCAACACAAGGTCTGGCTTAACATGGCAATCTCTGAAGCCTTGCCCATTACCGGCAAGCGGATGATCAACATGTTTCTCGTCTAGTGACCCACCACGCTGCAGCACTGAAATAACGCCCCCGACTTACAGAATGTCTGGAATTGGCAGCTTTGTGATCTTTTTAAAGTCTTTCTTGAACTGGGTTGAATACTCAAGACTGTACATTCGTGACTTTGCCATCCGTGAGCTCTGTCAACAAGCCATCCAGTGACTCCGCACTGTGCCCCCTGCCCTCCAGTAATTCCTGCATGGCCATGGCACTGCGTTCATTAGGCCGAGGGACCTTCACTTCAAACGGAATTCCTCCGTAATTAATCACTGCTCGCGCAAAAAGTTTGATTGCCTGCGAAGGGCTGATGCCCACTTCTTTACAGATGTGCGAAAACGCAACCTTGGTTTCGTGGTCAATACGGGAACTAAGCATGTCTGTCTTCATAACGTCACCATATGTAGCACATTGTCAGACATCGTATCACAATCATCAGGCGAATTCTTAAGATTCCGAGGGTTTGGCCTCACACCCTAACAAAAACCCCCTCAAACAACCCAGTCCGCCGCATCATCTGCTGCTCTTCCTTCCGCATTAGCGTGTATTCCGGGTTCAACTCCAACAGCCCAAGCATCCGGCAAAGCCGTATCATCCGGAACTCCAGCGCCCACTTTGCCTGCTGCTCCTGGCTTGCATAGCTAACCGGATAAGCCGCCAAAGGTAAGCGGGGAAAGGCTCTTAGCATATCGCTGAGGTAGTCCTGCACCGGCAACCACTGGCCGCCTTTTTCTGAGAGCAACCAAAAAATAAACGGGCCTATATACTGCACGTCTTCCAGGCCTTCGCTGTGATCCATCCAGGCCCAGTTGAACTGTGAAAGCGCTGCAGAGAGCATGTCCATATAAAAGATGAGCCAGCCCTTCTTTTCAATGCGCTTGGCGGCGATTTTCTTGAGCAGCAGGCGGCCCTTTTCCTTCTTGGTGAAACCGGCGACTTCCATTAACACGCGAGTGAGATGCACACCCAATACATGCTCTTCCGAACGGGCTGCGCTGAAGCCTGCCATGGGGAACACTATGTCTTCTCCACCAGCTTCTATCACTGCCTTTACATGCTTGAGTGGCAGGTTGCCTTTACCCGTCAGACGAATGCCCTTGTCGCCCATATCGTGGATCAGCGCTTTGGCCATGCGCATCATCGGGGCGGTATCCAATTCGCGGTTTACGGCTTCGGTATTAAACAAGGGCTTGAAGACTGAGGGGCAATTCAGCGGGCTTTGCAGCAACTCATGCACCTGGTTTGGGCTAAGGCCAAGGAAGTCGCTGGCTTGTGGAGGGAAATCCGGCTCAGCTTCGCTAAATAGGGTATCCCGCTCCAGCAGGTCTTCGTTGATCTGGCCAAGGTCTACAAACTCAGGATCAAACTGTTCACCGCCGCACCACTCCCGTACGGCTATGTGCTCCGGGTGGGCGGCATCTTCCATGGCGTCGAGAAAATCATAGAACCCAGGCAAACCGCCAACGTCTTCTGGCGGGCACTGGCGTGCTGCTTGTATACACTTGGGCAACGGCTCTGCTTGTTCGCCCGGCTGCATCTTTTCAAGTTTTACTTCGTGCTCCCAGCTATCCCCGAAATCGTATTCGTACTTCAGTTTCTGCCCTTCTTTATTAAGCACGCTGGAAACAGGCACGGTGGTTTCATCCAGAAAATTCATCATGCCGTCGAAGTCCTCGGCCGGGTCGCCAATCAACCGGCCGTTGCCCGCCTGGAACAAATGCAGGTGATACCCCTGCCAGCCCAAGGCAACTTGTATGATCCGGTGCAGATCCTGAAAGGTAGTGTCCGGCTCAATCAGTAATCGCCGCCAGATGGGTGGTCGGGCGCCCGTAAGCGATATTTTTATTTGGTATGCGCTGGCAATGGGTTCGGGCATGCATGCTCCGGTGTTTGTTGAGTGGCCTAAAGGCGTTCTTTGTTAGCAAATTTAACAGAGACGACTTTCACTCACAAAATCACCTTTGGCGATCTGGATTTTCATGTATTGCCTGCACGTAAGGGCTACTGGCAACTCCGATTCGTAGGGTCTTGGCACAGATCCGTGTGAATGGCATTATATGCCAATCAGTTAACCGGAGGCCTTACATGGCAACAAGAAACATTGTTTTAACCGATCATCAGGAACAGCTGGTAGGCACCCTTGTTAAAGCTGGTCGCTATCAGAATGCCAGTGAGGTTCTTCGGGAAGGACTCCGCCTGGTTGAAGAGCAGGAATTGCAGCACCAGCAGAAGCTTTTGGCTTTACGAGATGCCGTGGCTGAAGGCCTGCAAGATGTAGCTGAGGGACGCACGTTCAACCTTGGCGTTGGTGAAGAAATTACCGAGTATCTGACACGCAGAGCCGCTGACCTCACTAAAAAGGACTAAGCTTTATGCCCCCACTATGGACGGTGGAGTTTTCGCAAAGAGCTGCGACTGATTTTGACGATATTATTCGTCACACCTTTAAACACTTTGGGCAAAATCAGGCACAACGTTATAGCCACTTAATCGCTCATAGCGTGAGAGAGCTGTCTGAATTAGGCCCAGATCACCCTCTCACAAGAAGTCGCCGAAAAGCAATCAAGAAAAATCGTGATTCTTCGGATCCTGCATGTATCCATGGATTTTAGCGAACACCTCTAAACTGGCACACCTTTCGCAACACCTCCCCCAAAGCACAGCAAACAACCAAAAACTGCAGGCCGTTGCCGCAATTTTTGAACCTAGCGGCAGGTAAATGAGGTATCCCATGCAAGCCAAACATCACATTCAGGAATCCCATTCCCAACAGGCACAGGCGGCGCGGCTGCTTCTGCAGGCCAACCTTGCCTATGGCGAGTCTAACAGCGTCGGGTTGAGCCATATCCAGCGTTTGCAGGCCCGGCAGGAATGCCGTGTGTATCTGGAAGAAGTGATTGCGCTTGAGCCAAACAGCGCCATCGCTCTGGGTTTGCTGGGGCGTGTAGAGATGGACGACGGGCAGCTTGAGAACGCCCAAGACCTTTTTAATGCCAGCCTGCAAGCTCAACCTGGCCAGGCGCAGCAATACGCCAACCTTGGGTACTGGGCCTTGAAAACCGAGCGCCCTGCTCTGGCAGAGCAGCACTTTCTGCAAGCTCTGGATTGCGACCGGCAATCCGCCGCCGCTTTCTGTGGTGTGGCCCATGCCAAGCTGCTGCAGGGGCAGTTTGATGTGGCCTACCTGCATTACCGCAAGCTACTGGAAACCGGCGCCGAGTGGGATTCGGTATACAGCGGCATGCTTTCTTGTGCGCAGCACCTTGAGGTGCACAAGGCAGATAGTGATCTGGCGCTGGATGCGATTTCCTTGCTTCGGCAGGAGGGATTACCCCATCAAGAGATCGGACGTTTTGTGGGGGCGATCATTCGCCAGCAATACGATCTGGATAATCCACAGGCCGAGATTTTCCTGGATGCCGCCAGCACAGACGAACTGCTGATTCTGGCTTTGCAAAAAACACTCATGCCAGACCCAGCCGTGGAAGAACTGGTTGTGATGCTGCGCCGCGCGATTCTGGCGGAAGTTGCGCAAACCGTGGAGCTGCGCGATGAACTCCAACAGCTCGCCCTTGCCATAGCGCAATACGCAGACCGCACGGGCTACGCACTGGCAGCGGAGGAGGATGAAGAGCGGTTGGTTGCTGCGGTGAATGACAGCCTCAAAGCCCAAATCGTAATGGGTGAGTCTCAGGAAGCTTTGATTGGCTCACTGATGATCAGCGCCATGTACGGCGCCTTGTTCCACCAGGATTTTGCTGTTCAGCTTGGGCAATGGAATCTGGTGGACTGGCCCTTGGCACTTCAGCCGGTTCTGGCCGCCAGCTACTACCACCGCGCGGAAGAAGAAGGCATAAAGCAGTGTTTTGATGAGAAAGCAGAAGAGCTGTGCCTGGATAAAACCGATGTGCCTCAAGCTTGGCCCGCCTGGTCGAAACTGGCTTATCGCGCGGAAAGCAGCTTGAAGTCACTGATGGCCACGGAGCTGGGCTTGGCGACAGACAAGCTGCCAGACACCTTGCGCATAATGGTCTGCGGCGCGCAATCTGGTCAACGTGCTATGGAACTGGCCAGCTATCTGGCCGATGTGGAAGTGATCGCGGTAGATGAATCACTGGCCAACATCGCCAAAGCCACCCGCATGGCTGCCGAATCCGAGATCAGCAACATCGTGTTCTGGCCCTGGTCCATCGCTCAACGGTTTGTGGCCGACGGCCATCAAGTGCACTGGGTTGAAGTAGGCCGCCTGCCCTCACCGGCCATGACGGAACTCTCACTGGCCGCGCTCGTAAACAACGCAGCGGGCTCCGGTGCCGTTGTGCACCTGCACACCTCCATCGCCGAACAAACAACCGGCGATAAGCAGATGCGGAAATTGATTGCAGAGCACAGGCTGCAACCCACCCGCTCTACCTTGCGCCAACTTCGCCGAATGGTTCTCACCAACCGGCAAGATGCCACTTGGCAGGAACTTGCGCAGGAAGACGACTTCTACAGTTTAGGCGGATGCCGTGATCGTTGGTTCAAGCCACAGGATGAAGGTCAGCTGAAAGACCTGATGGCGATGGTGAGCAACGAAGTGGAATGGAAGTTGATCAAAGCCCGTGATGAGGATGGCCATAGTTTGGCAACCAAGCCTGTTCAAACCCAGATTCAGGCAGAGGCGCTAGGGAGTGAAGTGCAGAGTGTGATGGGGCAGAATTTGAGCGTTTATTTTCAGAGGAGAAGGTAGAGGTTCAGCCCCCTCCCGAAGCGTCGGACCGCCCCAACCCCTCTCCCGCCGGGGGAGAGGGGCTTTACTGCCTTGACCTCAGGGGTGGCTACATACCTCTGACTCTTGCGCAATCCCTCAGGCTTCGAGTGTGTAGCTCCCCTCCCCCTTCACGGGGGAGGGGCTGGGGGAGAGGGTGCATTACTACGGCGGCCCGCAGGGCCAACATCCTTTAAATATAAGGAATCAAAGACTCCCCATACAAATGCAAATCTTCCAAAATCTGCTGCTTCTGCGGCGTCAGTTCCGGGTCGCTGGCCAGTCGTTGTAATTCAAGCCCAAAGGCCTCCAGCGACAGCCAACCTTTTTTCGGTGCCATCAATCGCTGAGTGCGGAACTGCTCCCACCTTTCTGCCTCTTCACTGGTCAGCGAATCCGGGTAGTTCCGGGCGCGGTAGCGGAACAGCAGTTCCTGCAAGCGTTCGTCTTTAAAGTTGAAGGTTTCCTCCACCAACAACTCCGGCGGCGTTTGCAGCACGCGGTTCAGCTCACTGCGGTCAGCCGGGGATATAAAGCCGCCTGCGTAGAGTTGTTCATCCGGGTCTGTCAGGTCGCTTTGGTGTGGCTGATCGAAGGCTTCTGCAATTCGCTGCGCCAATCCTGGGGCCTTTCTTAGCAATGCAAGATTGGCACGAAGGGTGTCACCATGCAGTTCAAGCTCTTTCAAACGTTCAGGAGAAAGCGTGGTAAGCATGTTCGCAGGTGCCAAAACCGGGCATTTGTTCAGTTGCACACCCTTTAAAGGGAAGCGCTTTTGCTCCCCTAACTCCGCTTGCGAAATAAACACACGCTCACGTATCTGCTCAGGCGTAGCATTGATCAACTCACTTGGGTCTTCCCGCAGGTCGTACACAATCACCAGGTTTTTATTGCTGGGGTGATCCGCAACCGGCGCAACCATGGCACAGCAGCCGCGGGTAGCCGGGTATTTGGCGGAGATGTGGAGTACCGGCTTCATGGCTGCCGTATCCAGCATGGCGCGGGCGGAGTGTTTGTCTTTGTTGTTCAGAACAAAATCGAACAGCTTGGGTTGTTTTTCCCGAATCAGTTTGGCTATTGCCAGAGTGGCTTCCACATCCGACATGGCATCGTGGGCGGCTTCGTGGATTATGCCGTTGGCGACGGTAAGTTCTTCAAGCTTGAAGCTGGGGCTGCCGTCTTCCTTGCGGGGCCAATTGATGCCTTCCGGGCGGAGTGCGTAGGTCAGCCGCACCATATCGATAATATCCCAGCGGGAATTACCGTTCTGCCATTCACGGGCATAAGGGTCTTGCAGGTTGCGGTAGAGGGTGTGGCGAGTTACTTCGTCATCAAACCGCAGGCTGTTGTATCCCACCACACAGGTGCCTGGCTGACTGAAGGCTTCATTTATCTGGCTGATAAATTCCGTTTCCGGGAAGCCCTCCTCCATCGCCTTTTGAGGCGTAATGCCGGTAATCAGGCAAGCTTGCGGTGATGGCAGGTAATCGTCGGTGGGTTTGCAGTAAATAACCAGCGGGTCTTCAATAATATTAAGGTCCGCATCGGTTCGCACGCCGGCAAACTGAGAGGGCCGGTCATGTACCGGGTCTACACCAAAGGTTTCGTAGTCATGCCAATAGAACGAGCGGATCAAGGGAAGACTCCTGCCTTGTGAATCATTAGGTGCAGGAGTCTAACAAATCAAAACAGGTTAGTACCCATGTCGACCTGATGAGTGCGCAGGCGGTCAATGCCAGCACCGGTAAGTGTTTGCAGATCAACGGTCATATTAGTAGGCAAATTGATGAACACGCCCTTGCCAACATTAATAGTGTTCGCACCATCCAGGCTTTGCCATTCCATGTTGTCATCCCGCTGAAAACCGATGAAGAAGCCATCAGTAAAACCTATAGTTCCGTCAGTCGCGCCTGTATCTTCACCAACAACAATGGACCGCAGGTTGGTTAACGGAGCGCAGTTAGCCAAGGCGCCATCTACGTTGCAGCCAGCCACCTGCCCCGGGCTACTGGGTGCAAGGCCTATGTGAGTGGCGCGATTATTTGTTGCCACGCCACCAACGCCACTAAACAGCATAGCGTCGTACACTTGGCCGGAATCGCTAATTTTCATACCTATATCGCCGCTAAAGCTCGCGGTATGGGATGAAACAGACCCACGGGCCTGCTCAAAACCCATACGAAAGCCAGCCAGGCCAGCGCCGTCTTTAGCCAGTTCGATATAAGGTTTACGGGCCTCGAAGGGAATGGCATCGCCTTCGTTATAGGTAACCCCATTAAATTGCTCACCATTGGTGCGAGCAATGTGACCCAAGGCTACATGCTGGGCAGAAAAATCCGTACCGCCGTTAATCTCCCCAATCTGCACGTCATCAATATTCACCCGCGTATCCACATCCATATTCAGGCTCATGCGGGTGTATTCATGATTCGTGCCCGCGATATTCTCAACACTCATAAACGCCTGCCCTGTTATTTCCCCCATCACGGATTCAGAAATAGGGTCCAGTTCAGCTTGGGCAACAGGCACAATACCTAGGCTTAAACTAAGGAGGGCGACGCATCCATACGCGTTGTAATCCATAACAAAGCCTCTCTTAATCCGGTCGTTCGCTGTCAGTCTTGATTTCTCGGCTGCAAGCAGACAGCCTATACTTGCGTTTTGCATCTTAAATTGAGTGCCGAAGTATCACTATATCGGAGACCCCAAGGCCAATGAGGTGTTCTCAGTCACAAACTGGAATAACAATTCATTACAAACCATCAATTTGCAGCAGCTGAAGGTGTCGTATACGTGTACATATTCTGGCACAATGCTATGATCAGCAAACAGCCACTCAATAGCCCCCGGGCACATCCATGAACACCCGCATTCTTATCTGCGATGATTCGGCACTTGCCAGAAAACAAATGGCCCGTGCCCTCCCGGCCGGCCTGGCCGACACCATCCTTTTTGCCAACAACGGCCTGGAAGCGTTAGATAAGCTACGCGCAAGCGAAGCCGACCTGATGTTTCTCGATCTGAACATGCCGGAGATGGACGGTTACCAGGTTCTGGAGCATGTTCTGGCCGAAGATCTGCCCATCATGACCATCGTGGTATCTGGCGACATCCAGCCCGAAGCTCGGGAGCGGGTACGCAAACTGGGTGCGATCGATTTCATAAAAAAGCCCACAGACATGGGGGTTGTCCTCGGCCTGCTCGCTGAATACGGCTTTTACCGCCCAGGGGAGCTTGAAAGCACCGCACTGAGCGATGGCACACTCAGCCCCGACGACACCTCCCGTACCCCGGAAATTTCAGTCTCACTCAACGATTACCTGCAAGAAATCGCCAACGTCGCCATGGGGCGCTCGTCGGACTTACTCGCCCGGCTGTTGCGAGTGTTTGTGAAACAGCCCATTCCCAAAGTGGCCTTTATTGCCAACTCCGAACTCCACATGGCCATTTCTGCGGCCCACGACAGCGACACCTATTCCGCGGTATGCCAAGGTTTCACCGGTGCGGGGATTGCCGGCGAGGCTCTGCTGCTGTTTGCGGATGCCAGCTTTCGGGAAATGGCTGAACTGCTTCACTACGAAAACTTTGAGGGCGCATCCGTAAACGTGGAAGTGCTGATGGATATGTCGAGCATTCTGTTCGGCGCTTTTCTCAAAGGCATGGGCGACCAACTGGATCTCGAACTCGGCCTTAGCCACCCCAGCGTGCTCGGCCAACACCGGCAGATCACGGATCTACTTGAACACCAGAACTCCCGGGAGGAACAACTCCTGTGCATCGAGATCAGCTACACCCTTGAAGACAGGAATATTCAGTGCGATATGCTGGTGCTGCTCACGGAAGACTCAGTGCCCTTCCTTGAACAACGCCTCCAATACCTGACGGACTAAACCATGGCCATAAACGAACTTGAAGCCCAATCCTTCCACTGGCTGGTGGATATGCTCGAATCCGTTGAAGTTGGCCTGGTGGTGTTGGATCTGGACTTCCGGGTACAAGCCTGGAACGGCTTCATGGAAAACCACAGCGGCATTACCGCCAGTAAAATCCGTAACCAGGTGATTTTTGAGCCATTCCCCAACATTCCCGAAGCCTGGCTGAGGCGCAAGGTGGATGCCGTCACATTGCTGAATACCCGAGCGTTCACCTCTTGGGAGCAACGGCCCTACCTGTTCCAGTTCCGCAATACGCGCCCCATTACCGGAACGGATGATTATATGTTCCAGAACCTCACCATCAGCCCGCTTTCAGGCAGTACCGGGCAGGTGGAGAAAATATGCATCATGGTGTACGACGTAACCGATATAGCCACCGCCAAACGGGCTCTGGAACAAGCCAATGAACTGCTCGCCAAACTCAGCATGACCGACCGTTTGACCGGCCTGTTGAACCGGGGAACCTGGGAGAACCTGGTGGATGCAGAGTTTGAACGCTTCCGCCGCTATGGCCACACCACCAGCCTTGTGATGTTTGATATCGACTTCTTTAAAAAAGTAAACGATGCCCATGGCCACTTGGCGGGAGATGAAGTAATCAAACACACTGCAACAACGGCTAAAGACAGCCTTCGGTCATCCGACAGCATTGGCCGGTATGGCGGCGAAGAATTCGGAATTATATTGCCGGAAACCGATGCCGAAGGGGCCCGCGTTATATGTGAGCGAATACGGGATAGCATCGAAAAAAGCATTGTACAAACCAGTGTAGCCCCCATTCGATACACAGTAAGCGTGGGGATTTCACAATTAAGTGGCAAGCCTGAAAACCATATGTCGTGGATGCAGCAGGCCGATGAAGCTCTATATGCAGCAAAGAAAGCCGGCAGAAACCGCGTTATTGTTCACCAAAGCCCTGATCTGTCCGATTAAAATAAACTGAAAAAGATTAGTACAAAAAAAGGCCGGATGAATATATCACCCGGCCTTTTTTGCACATCTCTGGCTAATCAGTCTTGCTGCCAGCTCTGTACCGTTTCTTTGCCGTGGGTTTTGCGCCACTCGTTCAGCGTTTTGTGATTACCACCGCGAGTCTTCACCACTTCACCCGTGTGCGGGTTAGTGTAGGTTTTCATTGGGCGCTTGGCGCGGGTGCCAGTGCTGCCTTGTGCTTTTTCTGTCGCGATAGAAGGATCGATAGCGGCCAAAATACGAAGCACGTGCTTCGGCGACTTATCGTACTCTTCCATGAGCTCACGAATGCTGCTTTCAAAGGCAAGTTCGCGCTTCAGAGACTGATCCTGTTCCAGCTGGTTAATCTCGTTAGCGAGCTGTTCCATTAGCTGCTTCTTCTGGTAATAATCGTTAATCTTTGCCATGGAAATAAAACCTTATAGTTTCTGTGGACTCTCGAAATCAAGCCTGGCTAAAGCAAACACAATGTTAGCGGCCTGCCAAAAGACACAGGAATAATAATTCATAGTGATATATGTGGCAAAGACTAATAATTCAGAAATCTTTAACAAATCATAATATAGGTTTAATTCACTATTAGTTCGGTATCAAAACACCGGAATAACCCAGGCTCTCAAGGCGCTGTTTGAATGCCTGCTTTGCAGAAGCATCTCCGTGCACAATACGGATCTCAGCCGGCATATCGGGAATACCTTCAACAAAGCGAATTAAATCCGATTGCCCGGCGTGGGCGGAGTAGCCACCCACCTGATGCACCTGGGCCCGTATATCAAACCGCTCCCCATCCAGCTCTACCCAGCCACCACGGGGACCATAAGTAAGAATATCCCGCCCGGGTGTGCCCGCTGCCTGATAACCCACAAACAGCACATCGTTTCTGGCGTCGCCAAGCATGGCCTTCAGGTAATTAACCACCCTGCCCCCGGCACACATACCAGACCCAGCAAGCACAACACAGGGGCGATGTGAGCGGGCAAGATAATCCACGGCGTTCAGATGATTCTCGTGGGAATTAATCACCGTTAATTGCTCGAACGACAGCGGGTGACGGCCTTGCCGAACCAGATCAGCCGCCTCGCCATTCCAGAACGGCTTCAACTGACGGTAGATGCTCGTGAACTCGGCAGCCAAGGGCGAATCCACTACAATCTCCAGATCACGCCAGGCCAAGCCATCGGTTACACAGTCACTTCCAAACTCGTGTATCAAACCTTCAATTTCGTACAGCAACTCTTGAGTACGGCCAATACTGAAGGCTGGAATCAGCACCGTGCCGCCGTCAGCCAGCGCCCGTTCCAGAATGGCCTTCAGGCGATAACGGCGTGTTTCCCGGCTCTCGTGATCCTTATCGCCATAGGTGCTTTCAATCACCAGGCGATCAGCCCGTTCTGGCGAGGCAGGCTCCTGCAGCAAAGGCGCATGGGGCGCGCCTAAATCGCCACTAAATACAATCCGCTCGCGCTCATCCCCGGAAACCGCATCAAACTCAACATAGGCCGAGCCCAGAATGTGCCCTGCTCGCTGCAATCGTACCGAGAGTGAACGGCCAGGCTCTGAGAACACCTCATGCCACTGCCCATAAGGCACAGGCACAAGCCGGGAACGAATCAGCCCGAGCACTCGCTCAATCAGCTGCCTGTCTCGAGTGAAGCCGATCTTCAGCGCATCTTCCAGAATTTCCGGAAGCATGATGGCGGAAGGCTCGGAACAAATAATTGGCCCCTCAAACCCCGCCGCTAGTAGATACGGAATACGGCCTACATGATCGATGTGCACATGGGTTACAACCAGGGCACGGATATGCTCAATGGGGAAATCGACGGAGAGATCAGATGCGCTGGCACCCTCGGCTTTCTCTTGCCCCTGAAAGAGACCGCAGTCGATAAGGACACCAGCGGAGGTGTTTTGCTTGGTGCCAAGAGTAAGCTCGTGGCAGGAGCCAGTAACGCCAGAGGTGGCGCCGTGGTGGGTTATATCTATCATGCTCAACAATCCTTGTTGTACATTTTACTGAACTGGCAAACGATGAACCTTTCCGGTGCTCTCCCCATCCAGCGGTCCAATCTGTTTGCCATTGCACCACACCAAATCCGCCACATCGCCATTGGGCGCAAAGCCAGTCGGCGCTTTTTTCAGGGTGTCGACAATCAAACGGCAATCAAAATCCTGGCTGGCACGGGACAATTTATTGAGAACGACCTCCAGCTCCTCCCAGAGCATGGATACCTCTCGGGCCATCATAATACGAGGGTGGGAAGTGCCCTGGGGATCGTCGCCAATGAGCAATTCCTCGTAGAGTTTTTCACCGGGGCGCAACCCGGTAAACACAACTTCAATATCACCCTCAGGCTGCTCTGGCGTTTTCTCCATAAGCCCCATCAGGTGAATCATCTTACGAGCCAGATCAGCAATTTTCACCGGCTCACCCATATCCAGCACAAACACCTCGCCCCCACGGCCCATACTGCCCGCTTGCAGCACCAGCTGGCTGGCCTCCGGAATGGTCATGAAGTAGCGGATGATGTCTTTGTGGGTAACCGTAATAGGCCCGCCGTCGCGAATCTGATCACGGAACAGAGGCACCACAGAACCGGATGACCCCAACACATTACCAAACCGGACCATGGAGAAAATCGTTTTGCTCTGGCGCTGAGCCAACCCCTGCAGCACCAGTTCTGCCATGCGCTTGCTTGCGCCCATCACGTTCGTTGGGCGAACCGCCTTGTCGGTGGAAATCAGAACAAAGCGCTCAACCCCAGTGGCAATTGCAGCCTCTGCTGCGTGCAACGTGCCAAATACGTTGTTCTGAACGCCTTCAATCACATTGTGCTCAACCAAAGGTACATGTTTGTAGGCCGCTGCGTGGTATACGGTTTGAATACCAAAACTGCGCATCACCATTTCGCAGCGCCGGCGGTGAACCACACTACCCAGGAGCGGATGAATCTCAACATCCAGACCATCAATCCGGTTGATAGCTTGCAGCTCGCGCTCGATGGCATACAAGGAAAACTCGGATTGCTCAAACAACACCAGAACCCGGGGCCGGTGATGAATAATTTGGCGACAAAGCTCGGAACCAATGGAACCGCCCGCTCCGGTTACCATCACCGCTTTGCCATATAGGCTAGCCGCTACCTGAGCGTTGTCCGGGCGCACTGGATCCCGGCCCAGCAAGTCTTCAAGCTCCAGATCGCGGATGTCGTTTATTCGGGCCTGGCCTGCTACCAATTCGCTCATGGAGGGAACGGTTTGGACTGGTAGTTTCAATGTCTCCAATTGGTTAAGAAGTTTGCGGCGGTCAACCTTCTCATCTGCATCCAGTGCCAGGAGCAATCGCTTTACGCCATGTGTTCTGACTGCGTCCTCAAGATGACTCAAAGCAAACACTGGCAAGCCAGCAATAAGTGCTTTGTGATTTGCTGGCGACAAGCCAATGAATACCACAGGGTGATACTCGGTACCCTGCTGCAGTGCTTTGGCTAGTTGGGCACCAGTTTGTCCCGCGCCGACAATAGCGACCCACTCTTTGCCAGTGTTGAAAGAATGCTGCACTAGCATGCGCACACTCATGCGACTACCACCCACGAAGATGAAGGCCAGGGCTGCGTAAATCAGAGGAACGGAACGAGGAACTAGAACCTGAAAGACATATCCTAAAACAATTAACGCCAGTGCAGATATTACTACGCCCAAGACTATCGTCAGAAAAGCCCGGTCGCTCATGTAGCGGACTACCGCACGATAAAGGCCAAGGCGAACAAAGCCAGCGAGAGTGAGCACGATAGAAATAAGGCAGACCAAAAACTGCCCCTTACTGGGCAGCCAAAGGCTATCTTCTAACCTCAATGCAAACGAAGCCCACAGTGAAAAAGAAAGCGCTACAGCATCAACAGAAACGGAAATCAGGCGCTTGTGTATACGGGGCAACTCCAGGAATTTTTTAAACATTTTTTAATTCCTCACAAGCCGAGCCCTGTTTTTTCTATGCCCATAGCCTCACCAAGAACCTCTCGAGGAAGTAAAGACGCAGCTTCGCGATCCAATACAAAAGTTACATTGCCATGCTGCTTCAATGCAGAAGCCGGTAATGCCACATCCGCTGCGCTACGGTACAAATCTGCCATTACTGCTGCTTTTTTTGACCCCGTTGCCAACAAAACAATCTCTTTTGCGTCTAGTATATCCTGAATCCCCATAGTAATCGCTTGGGTAGGTACATCCTTCTTGTTGGCAAAAAAACGACCGTTGTCCAGCCTGGTTTGTTCCGACAACTCAACTACGTGGGTTCTGCTGAAGAAACACGTATATGGCTCATTAAAACCAATGTGCCCGTTAGAACCAATTCCCAATAATTGGAAATCCAAACCACCGACGGCCTCGATTGCCTCAGAGTATGCGTGGCAGGCTCGCGAAACATCCGTAGCTTTGCCATCTGGAAGATTCACCTTATCTTCAGGAATGCTCAGTTTGTTAAACAAATGATGCTGCATGTAATAACGGTAGCTCTGAGCATGTCCTCTGGACAAACCAATGTACTCGTCCAGATTAAAGGTAGTCAATTGTGACAGATCAAGCGGATCACGTTTCAGGCACTTCACCAGAAAACGATAAACGGGCTCCATCGTGCTGCCAGTTGCAAAACCCAAACTTGCGCGCGGGTTTAAGCGTATCTGATTGAGTAGGCGCCGCGCAGTGTACTCCGAAGCCTCACCGGCAGTGTTGAAGATTTTGTACATAACTCAACACTCAATCACTGTCCTGGCACTCGGTCACCAGACCCCTTGCCAGAAACTGTCATTAATATGTACTTGAAGTAGGCACCCAGGCTCAAGTTGGACAGCATTTTGGCGTCTGTTTCTGCAAGCAGTTTTGGCGTTGACATGTCGATATCATTAACCTGCGCCAAACCCGTGATACCAGGCCGTGCTTCTAAAACACCGCGCCGTTCCCGCTCTTCAATCAATTCCTCTTGGCTAAATAAACACGGCCGTGGGCCTACCAAGCTCATTTCGCCTTTTAGAACATTCCATAACTGTGGTAGTTCGTCTAGTTTGGTTCGCCGTAAGAAATGGCCAAATTTTGTGATGGATGTACTACTTGCCAAGTGACTGGCAACCGACACAGTATCCACAGACATCGTACGAAACTTGACCAGCGTAAATGGAACTTTATGTCGCCCCACCCGCTCCTGGCGAAAAACAGGAGATCCAGTATCGAGTAATCCAATCACATAAAGAATAAGCAATACCGGAAAACCCAGCACCAAGCCAAACAACGAGAATAAAAAATCCAAAGTACGAATCACAACTTCAATCCTGATGCTTGGTGAAGCAGCGCTGAAGGCCCTGCTTCACCGTTAGGGGCGGCGTCCAGTTTAGGCACTTCTGGGTATGACTGATATCAACCTCAAGAGAACCTAATAAACGCTGAGCTATGTCCTTTTTCCCCAATAGTATTGCCCCGAATCGCAGCAAACCAGCGGGTATAGGTATGAGCCGACATGACTTACCCATAGCTTCAGCGACATGCCGAAGCAATTGCGTTGTCGACAGGTCATCGCCGTCACTGACAAGGAATGTCTGATTTCCTGCGGCGGGGTGATCTATGCAGGTGATGATCAAATCAATCAGGTTGTCCAAGGCAACCAAAGAGCGCTTGTTGTGAACGGCGCCCAATGGAAGCGGCAAACCTTTTTCTACCAACTTTATCATACTGGCAAAGTTGCCCTTCACGCCCGGACCGTAAACAAGAGGGGGCCGTATGATAACGACTTCCATTCCACTTTCAGCAGACAACTCACATAACCCTATCTCCGCTTCGTGCTTGGAAATACCGTAACAATCTTCTGGAGAGGGCACGTCATGGGGTGAAAAAGAGTGGCCGGATGTGGTTTGCTCTCCGTTCACTTTAATGGAGCTGATAAAAATAAAACGCTTTACGCCTGCAAGGGCTGCTTGGCGGGCAAGATTGAGTGTGCCTTTGACATTAACATCTCGAAAGGCAGCAAGCGGGTCTTTTTCAGAATCACTCATGACATGCACTCGCGCCGCTGCATGAATAACCACATTGATCCCTTCCAGAAACTCGTGCGCCGCTGGCAAGTGTGTTAAAGAGGATATTTCAACGATCGGATACGACTTGCTGACAGGGGCTCTCGCTACTCCAACCACACTGTAAGCTTCGGAAGTAATCGCATCAGCCAAGCGCCCCCCAACAAAACCGCTGACCCCTGTTATCAAAATACCGGGAGGACTCACTCGATTACGACCTCTGTAAGCATTAAACTGCATAACTGTTCAACGAAAACATCAAATCCGAGCGTGTTTTTAAGCTCACTACGCTCCATATCAAAATCCGTCTCATCCAATTGGCTGTTTTCGATGGACTGGTACATCGACACGATCTCGTCGACATCGGGTTCAACACAAACGCCGAGTCTCTTGTCAGTAACCCACTTGGCCACGCTTGATTTTTGGCCGCAAATCGCCAGAATTTTTGCGCCAGAGAATACATAAGATGAAGTCTTGCTAGGAAAAGCAAAGCGCGTAACTTCATCCTCAATCGGCAACAACGCCCATTCATAAACAGCGTTAACTTGCGCTGCTTCGAGAGGTGTTACATGACCAAGATACGTTACTTCTGAATACCGCTCCGAAAGTGCTTTCAGCTCATTCGAAAAAACCCCGGCACCGGCAAACGCAAACTCTAGCGTACCTCCTTCATCCAGATACTTTGATATTGACGCTATAACCAGGGGAATACGCTGCAGACGGCCTGCATTGCCACAAAATGAAAAGCCTGGTTTTCTTTGATCTGAAAAATCAACCGCATCAAACGATACCGCTGGATTGGCCAATACTTTTAAAGCTGACTGAGTACCTGATCGCCATCTTATCTCCTCAGCCATTTCCTCTGTGATCGTTATCAACTGATCGGCCCGACGCATCGTTACACAATCCAAGTTGCGCAAAGCACTGTACAGAAGAGTATTCAACTTGATTACAACATTGGCAGCTTCCGGATGAATATCTTGCAAATGGTACACGAAACGAGCGCCAAACAACTGCGCATACAGCATTACAATGAAGGGTACCAAGATGGGTGGGTCTGTAGAGACATAGACCTTTCTTGGCCGCTGCCACAACAGAACGCCCATAACCCAAAGCATGAAAAAAACCGCATCCACCATTCGCAGAAATATGCCGCTGGAGGAGGTTGTAAGCGCCTTGCAAGGAAAGAAATCAACGCCACTCCCACGCTGGGCTTCATGCAGCTTTTCTCGAATGCCCACATGGTCTTGCAGGATAACGCCAACGCGACGCTCGTTTGCAGCCTTCTCAGCAAATTGGAGTAACGCTTCACCGATTACGGGATAAATCGGCCAGAAGCTCCGATTGATAATGACAATATCGGCCTTAAATCGAAGCATTCAATATTTTTTCCAGACAACCCGATTCACATAATCAGTATAGCTATGAATTATACGAACCACTTTATCAGAAACGTTCGGCATTCCGTAATCAGCGACCAGACGCAGAGTGCGCTGAGTATCGCCTCTAGCCTGAGACTCCAAAATAGCTAGACCTTGTTTAACCCTTTCAGCCTCAAGGCCAACCATCATGACGGCAGCCTCCTCCATACCTTCCGGACGCTCATGAGCTTCCCGGAGATTCAGTGCAGGGAAATTGAGAATAGAAGCCTCCTCATTAATAGTGCCGCTATCTGACAATACGGCTTTAGCAGAAACCTGCAGCCTAACGTAATCATGAAAGCCAAGGGGCTTTAATAGCCTCACCTTGGAATGAAACTTTGAACCCACAGCATTGATTCGATTTTGGGTGCGGGGATGCGTCGAGACTATGACCGGGAGATCATAACTCTCCGCAACACTGTTCAGCGTCTCAACTAACTTACTGAAGGAACGCTCTGATTCAATGTTTTCCTCGCGGTGCGCGCTGACCACAAAGTAATGCTCTTCTTCTAAGCCTAATCGCTGCAACACATCTGAGGCATCTCTCTGAGAACGGTAGTGGTTCAAAACCTCAAACATGGGGCTACCGGTTTTTATCACCTGATCAGGAGAAAGTCCTTCGCGCAGCAAGTAGTCACGTGCGATGGTACTGTAGGTCAAGTTAATATCTGCAGTGTGGTCAACAATGCGGCGATTGGTTTCTTCTGGCACCCGTTGGTCAAAACAGCGATTGCCAGCCTCCATATGGAAAATGGGCACCTTTCGACGTTTGGCAGGAATCACGGCGAGGCAACTGTTTGTATCACCCAATACCAACAAGGCCTCAGGCTTGACACTATCCAGAACCTCATCAACAGCAGATATAAGATTACCAATTGTGTTTGCTGCGCTTTTGCTGCCGTCGGCACTGTTCAAGAAGAAATCCGGCTTGCGAATATTCAAATCATCAAAAAAGACTTGGTTTAACTCATAATCGTAATTCTGACCAGTGTGGACCAGTATATGCTCACAAAACTCATCCAGTCGGGCCAGTACTCGAGAGAGACGGATTATTTCGGGTCGAGTACCCACAACGGTCATTACCTTCAGCTTTTTCATGACAAATCTTACTCAACTGTTTCTTTATCAAATGGGTGCGAGGGAACTGAGATTTTATAATGGGCAGGCGAAGGTATCCGGATTTTCCCGGTCAAATATCTCGTTCGCCCAAAGCATTACCACCATTTCTGTGTCACCGATATTTGTGATGTCGTGAGTCCAGCCTGGCACTGTCTCAACAATTTCAGCCTTTTCGCCTTCAGTCACAAGCTCATACTTTTCACCTGTCTGGATCTGGCGAAATTTGAAACAGGCCTTGCCTTTAATCACCAAAAACTTCTCGGTTTTTGAATGGTGGTAATGCCCCCCCCGAGTAATACCTGGGTGAGCAGTAAAATAAGAAAATTGACCGCAGTCCGGGGTTTTAAGCATCTCCACAAACACACCACGGACATCGCCGTGCATCGGAATTGTGTAAGAAAACTCTTCAGGTGGTAAAAAGCTAACGTAGGTTGAGTGCAAGGCTCTGACCAGCCCCGCCCCCACTCGCTCAGTAACCAATGAACTCCGGCTCGCTTTGAATGCCCGGATAGTTTCAGCCAACTTGCCTACAGTAATCGAGTACTGAGGCTGAACCTTTTCAAAACCATCAGCGTCCGGGTCAGGCTGAGCACCGTCTAACAGTTGCAGGAAGCGCTTTACTACATCGTCAATATAAACTAGCGTTATATCTGCGTCAGCTCTGGTGATTTGGATAGGTTCGTTACGAGCAACATTATGGCAAAATGTTGCAACCGCCGAGTTGTAATTAGGGCGCGACCATTTCCCAAACACGTTAGGCAGGCGAAAAATGTAAAGTGGAAAACCGGCATCGTTTGCGGCTTTCTGCGCAGCAATTTCGCCATTCCGCTTGCTGATACCGTAGTCATTTTCAGCAACAGCCTGCGTAGAGGAAGTAATAAGCAAGGGTACTTTATCCCCGGTTTCTCGAGCCCTCGCCGCCAGAATATGACTGACCTTCGTCGTCAAGTCTGTATTACCTTCCTTAAACTCGCTAACGTTTTGCGGGCGATTTACCCCAGCTAAATGGAACACAAACGTTGCTTTGCTTAATGCTTCCTGAAGCTCATCTTCCGATGTTTCACGAGTAACGAGTGAAACATCGACCCCTTCTCTTTCAGACAAATGTTGGCGCAAATTTCTGCCGATAAAACCATTTGCGCCTGTAATAACTACGTGCATAGCTCTCAATCCTGCGGTTGGACGTTTTCACCTTTTACGATGGCCTTAATGAAGTCCAACTTCATTAACAGCTGCTGCATACCGGCCTTATCAAGTCTGGTGGTATTATGAGAGTTATAGTCAACTGCGTCAGAAATCTTTTGTTCTCCCTGCTCCACATACTTACCATAATTCAAGTCTCGTAAATCTGGTGGTACACGGTAGTAACCATCCAGATTTTCTGCTGCGACCATTTCCTCGCGGCTAAGTAGAGCCTCAAAAAGTTTCTCTCCGTGACGGGTACCTATAACTCTTATCAAATGCTCCGGCACTCCCAACAAATCAGTAAGCGCGTAGGCTAGCGTTTCGATCGTGGCAGCTGGCGCTTTCTGAACATATATTTCACCTGGTCTGCCGTGTTCAAAGGCATACAAAACCAAATCTACCGCATCATCGAGAGTCATCATGAAACGTGTCATATCAGGATCAGTAATCGTAATCGGCTGCCCTGATTGGATTTGCTCAACAAACAACGGAATGACTGAGCCGCGCGATGCCATAACGTTACCATAACGCGTCGCACAGATGACGGTATCATCACTGGAACGGGACTTCGCTACAACAACCTTCTCCATCATCGCCTTGGATATCCCCATTGCGTTGATAGGGTACACTGCTTTATCAGTACTTAAACAAACGACACGTTTCACCCCGCAGGAAATAGCAGCCTCCAATACATTTTCAGTGCCAAGCACGTTGGTTTTGACAGCTTCCATTGGATGAAACTCACAGGACGGCACTTGCTTGAGTGCAGCCGCATGATAGACAAAGTCAGCACCACGCATTGCATTCAAAACAGATTGGTAGTCACGCACATCGCCAATGTAGAATTTGAGCTTTGGATTACTGTAGCGCTTGCGCATGTCGTCTTGCTTTTTTTCGTCTCGGCTAAAAATTCGTATTTCCGCAAGATCAGACTCCAAAAATCTGTTCAGTACAGCATTGCCGAAAGAACCGGTGCCACCTGTAATCAAAAGTACTTTATCTTCAAAACTATCCACAATGAGCCTCCATAAAACTGACTATTCTTTGACCGACTGCACCACTGGTCTTTTCTTTTAAAAGCCATTCACGGGCGCCATTGGCTTTGTCCAATAATATTTTACTGTCGCGATCGTCCAGACTCTTTATTGTTCGCGCTATACAATCGACAGAAAATTCATCTATAACATTCAAATATTTATAGTATTCGCAAGGTATTCCATCTAACTTCGTCGACATTACTGGCACACCACTCGCCAAGTATTCGAGTATTTTGGACGGAAAGGAATACCGGGTATAAGTCTCCGCGGGATCTCGAGTCAAGGCCAATAAAGCAGCCCGCCGCTGAATAGCTTGAGCATGTGCAGCCGGCACAAACCCGAGATATCGAATTGCCGCGCAGTTTTTTGCTTCGGCTTCAAGATACTCTTCCAAATCGCCACGGCCGCAAAGCCAGAGCTCATAAGACGAGCCGGATTTTTTGAACCCCTCTACCAACTCCATAATTCCGTAGGCTCTATTAACAGAGCCAGCATAAAATATGATTTTCTTACCCGAATAGTCGGGTAACACCTCGGGATAATCATCGCCCATAGCAACAGTGTCGTCAGAGATGCCCTCAACCACCAATGAGGGAACATGCTTCCAGGTAACACTATCTTCAGCCATCTGCTTGCTCGCCACGATAACTCCAGCGGCCTTCGCCAACAGAAAACTGATTATCTCGACATCAAGTTTTTTCAACCATCTTAAAATAAATGATCTTTTTAAGCCCATGTCCATATAAACAGGAAGATCCGGAACGTATACGAAAAAAGGTATAGACTTGAGAACTGAATACAAATAGGCCGCGAGCAAGTTGGGAGTGTGCGCAGAGTAGACGCACACTATCGGCTTCTCAGATTTTTTCTGGCACAAAAGGGCGAGCAGGGTTCCGATGAAACGCGACCCCAGTTTTAAAACCGGTAGATTAATGAGAGGAATAATCTGCCCTGTGCCTCCACCAGACGTGACCCTGGCATGCCCCGGCAACAGCACATGCGGATTACGAGGATAGGTAGACACAGCTGCCGTAGAAATAGGCCGAACTTCCGCGCCACCCAAGCGTAGGGCCCGTAAAAAACGAGACTCCAATTTAAAGGCTGCAACCTGCGGAAGAGCATCGTTACCCGTGTATTTCTCAAAGTACTCTGCGCTCACGCAGAACCCTACCAATAAGACCTTCATAATCTCTCAATGTTGTTTGTAGCTACGATCATGGCCCCAAACTAATCGACCGATTAACATCATGTGTCGCAGTGTACCGAGCAAGGTAACTCCGAGGCTCCCCCAACCGTTAAACTCACGACACCTGACTTTTTCAATCCGCCCAGCAACCCGAATAAAAAGAACGCAACCGCCCCGGCACTCGGGACAATCAGGATGTCCCAGGCCAGCGCCATAGGACCAAAGGCCATCAGAACAGCCGCCCATGCGAAGAAACGTTCAGCCGAACCTTCGGTCGCCATAGTCCCTACGATGGCCGACCTCAGATTTATTAAAATCATTATTAGGAATGGCACAAAGAAGACCAAACCGCCTTTCCAAAGCAATGTTAAATAGTATATGTGGGTAGATGTATTTTGACTCAAACTGAAAGACACTTCAGTCGATGTATATCGACCATAGCTAGAAAATCCATTCCCGACATACGGGCTAGCGATCACTTCTTTTATGCCTTCAACCGCAAGCTCAATGCGACCGGTCGTAAACTGGTCCACCTTTTTTTCTAACCTCACCCCTTCTGAAGGTTTGCCTTGCGTAGTCGGATTTTCCCAGATAGCTTCGATGGAAGAAAGCATCCGGCTTTCTTCAATGCCATTTGAGTATGCTAGTCCGGCTGCCATTAATATTACTACGAACGCGACAACCGATTTATAACGAGCCCCACTATTACGAACACCATAAAACACAATCGACGTAAGGATCCACATAAGCAATATCTGCGCACTACGTGATTCGCTTCCGGTGATCAAAAATGATGCGCAAAATAAAGCCACCCACATCAGCACCGATGAGAGCAAGCCGGCTTTTCCACCGATCAAAGCTCCGCAGATGATCATTGCCTGCAGACAAACAAGATGGGCGAGACTCAGAACACCAAACGTTGCAAACACCGGCCAATTAAAAAACTTTGCGTTCATCGCTGCCAACCCGAGAGGCCCTAAGTATATCCGAACAGCTTCACCCAGGTATAATATGCGAAAAGAAATAACGATTAAGAATATTGAACAAAATATCGAAAGCCAGTTGAGTACTCGGGAAATATCATTACTCTTCGCTACATATTTACCTAAAAATAGAAATGATGGCGAAAACATGATTAACACCAAAGAAAGAAAGTGCCGCTCTAAAACACCATCAGGAGATATGTGATTAGCAGCTAGTATTGATACAATCCCAAACAAAAAAGATAGTAAATATAAAAAATTAGCTTGCCCAAAATCTTTAATGAAGGCCCATCCAATTAATGGAGCAAGCAGAAATGCGGGATTTATATCGTACCCGAAAAGTGGAAAAAGCACTAAAGGAAATGACAGTGCGGCTGCTATAAAAGGAACACTCATTTCCCGGCCAGCGATCACGTGAACGATCCCCAATTAACACCCTTCCAGAGAGCCAACAAAACCAGCGAGGATAATCCCGAAAACCATATCAAACTATCCTGCCAGTTCTCGATGACATTTTTCCCATCTATCAGTAAGTGAGTTAACACCACCCCACTACCAAACAAAAAAGCTGCCCATAATACCGGCTTCAGGAACAAAAAAAAGCGGAGCTTTTTTTGAAGACTCTTAATCAACACGACCAAATACAACAGTTGCGCCAGCGCGGCTGCAAAAGCAACCTCAAATACGCCACCCACCGCGCCGGCAGCAAAACCGACCACAATGGAAACCATCGCGCACGCCAAAGAGATCAGCGCGAGCCTTCCTATCTTACGGTGAACCTCTAATCGCTTTTGCACATACACAGAGGCAGAAGCGAGAGCAATTGCCAAAAAAGCAAGAAACACCGCGCCGCGAGATATACCTTCAGGCTTATCGGTAATCAGTGCGAAGAGCTCCAGACCCAAAAATTGCAAAAATACCCACATGCCAGTAAAGACGATAATCAGAAAGGACACAGACGCCTGAACAATCTCCATAGCAAAGCGGCCATCCCTAAACCGACTAATCAGCAAAGAATGAACCATCATAAGAAGCGGCATGCTCAGCAGGCCGGCCCCGCCCACAAACAGGTCTTTAAGCGAAAGGTACGCATCGCCGCCCTCCAGATTATAGTAGCCAATAACGAATCGATCAGCCGCAGCCATAACCAGCATTCCGAGCATCCAGGGCGACAAGGCTGAGCCATACCGGTAAATAGCCAGAAAATTAGCTCTGAGCGTATCCATCCGAACTATGAAACCACCTGTGCCGTATTCCTTTATCTTGACCAAAAGGAGGAACAACGCGGCACCGAAATATCCTACCGATAACGAAGCAATAGCTAGCTTGTAATCAACTGCAACGTACTCAAACAGAACAAACACCGCCGCAACTTGCGCCACTGCCTGAATGAACACAGCAACCAGCTGATGCTTCACAAAAAAAGTGGCCTGAAAGACCGCTGAAAGGAAGAAGAACAGGCTTTGGCTCAGGCACAAAAATAACACAGGCAAAAATGCATCGGCCTCAACAAAGAAAACAGATACCAAGCCAGCAATCAGGGCTGCAGCAGGAGCTATAACAATCAGGATCCAAAAGCAGCTATAAAAGAACGTGGCCTGGCTTTTCGATCCTGCGGCGTAGTAAATATAAGAATTGCCTATCCACATAGTGGTCAGCTGCGCGGCAATCAAGGCAGATGTAACACCTACAGAGTATTTTACATACCCACCTTCAGGGAAAACTGAATACAGTAGAAATATAAAGAAAATGCCCAGAAATGCCGGAACAAGCTTGACCGGAACATATAGCAAAAGCTTCCCAAAAAACGTTGAGGTATTCATTATCAAAAAACCCAAACCAACGGTATCAACGCAATAGCCACACTCCCCACTAGAAGCGACAACGGCACACCAATACGCACATAATCGCTAAATCGATAACGCCCAGGGCCATAAACCATAAGATTAGTCTGGTACCCCAGCGGCGTTATGAAAGACGCAGAAGCCGCAAACATTACAGCAATCGCGAAGGGCAAAAAGCTCACACCAAGCTGGTCGGAAACCGCAAGTGCTATCGGGAACATCAGCACTGCTGCAGCGTTGTTAGTAATCACTTCAGTAAACATGGCTGTCAGCACATAAACCATCGCCAGAGCAATCCAAGGGGTCAGCGGACCAAAACCAAGCAAGCCGCCCGCTATCCACTGGGCTGCGCCGGTTTCTGTCATTGCATTGCCAAGAGCAAAGGAGGAGGCAATCACCACCAATACCGGCAGATCCACGCTGCGGCGGGCGCGACTGGCGGTGAGGCAACCTACCATAATCATACCGCCAGCTGCCAAGAACGAGGCCTCAAGAATCGATAGCAATCCAGAAGCACTGAGCACTACCATTACCAGCAAGATACCCAGCGCCCTCGGCGCCTTACTAAAATCTGGCGGGGTGGAATCGTTCAGAGCACTAACCAGCAAAAAATCCCGACGGAAGCGATACTGTTCGGCAAACTGATGACTGGCCTCCAGCAACAGGGTATCTCCCATGCGGAAGGTGATATCACCCAGTTTGCCCGGCACCCGCCTACCCTCTCGCGACACTGAGAGAATGACTGCGTTGAAGCGAGTACGAAAGCGACTGTCCCGAATCGTTTTATTCAAAGCTGTAAACTCCGGCCCCAGAACCACCTCTACGAGGCAACGCTGGTTATTTTGGATGTCCAGCTTGTGCACGCTGCCGTTAGCCGGCTTCAGCCCCTGAATGCGGCGCAGTTCACTCGCACATTCCGGCGCGCCCACAAAATACAGTTTGTCACCCGCCTGCAGAGTTCGGTCTGGTTCTACCGCAGTAATTAACCGGCCATCACGGTCTATTTCCGTTAAGTAACCATAGGTTAGTGCGCGCAGGCCAGCCTCAGCAATTGTCTTGCCTACCAAAGGCCCTGGGCTAACCACTTCTACCTCAACGCCATATTCCCGAACCTGATCCAGCTCTTCCTTTAGACTGCCCCGATCTGGCAACAGCCGATGGCCAACCAACACCAAAAATGCGCCGCCAACCATCAGCAGTGGAACACCCACCCAAGCCAGCTCGAACAATCCCAAGTGAATGCCCAAACGGCTCTGCAGCATGCCATCAACCACCAAGTTGGTGGAAGTTCCGATCAAGGTGCAAGTGCCACCCAAAATGGCAGCATAGCTCAGCGGTAATAAAAGCTTCGATGCCGGAATACCCAAACGCTGGGCCCAATCCTGAATGGCCGGAATGAACATGGCCACCACCGCTGTGTTGTTCATAAACCCGCTCAACACCCCAGTAGGTAAAATCATCCGCAGCTGCGCACCGCGGGGAGTTTTCGGATGGCCCAGCAATAACCGAGCAATCCACTGAACTGCGCCGGTTTCCTTAAGGCCTGCTGCCACCACATACAAAGTGGCAATGGTAATCACACCCGGGTTCGCAAACCCTGAAAGCGCATCCACAGGCCCTAGCACACCACTCACTAGCAACAGCGCCAGCGCCGACATTAACACCAAGTCTGCCGAAACCCGCGTAGTCACAAGTGTCGCCAGCACACCTGCTAACGTAATCAGCGTAAAAACCGCCTGCCATTCCATGAAATTCAGCCTAGATTGGGGTTAGCCCCCCTTTATCGAATAAGTTCGCTATTTACCAGAAAGTCGATGAGGGCGTTTACGCATTCATCAATGGTCATCGTGGCGGTATCCAGGCGGACTTCCGGGCGCTCGGGAGCTTCGTATGGGGAATCGACACCAGTGAAGTCTTTGATCTCGCCAGCACGGGCTTTTTCGTATAAGCCTTTGGGATCTCTCTCTTCACAGGTATCCAACGGGGTGTCCATAAAGACTTCAATGAACTCACCGGCCGGGAATAAATTACGCACCAAGCGGCGGTCGCTGGTGAAAGGCGAGATAAAGGCACTGAGCACAATCAGTCCAGCGTCTGCGAAAAGTTTACTGACCTCACCAATGCGTCGGATGTTTTCTACCCGGTCGTCATCAGAAAACCCCAGATCTTTGCACAGAGCGTGGCGCACATTATCGCCATCCAACAAAAAGGTGTGATAGCCCCGCTCATGCAGAGCCACATCCAAAGCGTTGGCAATGGTAGATTTACCCGAGCCACTCAGGCCGGTAAACCAGAGCAGGCAGGGCTTCTGCTTTTTATTGGCGGCGCGCTCAGCGCGGGTTATCTTGTGGTGGTGCCACACAATGTTACTCATACCTCTTTACACCCCCACTCCGGGAAATTCTCACGAACAAACTTGTTCAAATTACGCTCAGCCTCTGTGTACTCCCGTTTCAGCAACTCGCCGGAGCCATCCAGAGCTTGCTTAACCATTCCCGCCGCCACCGTCACATTCGTTAACCGGTCGATCAGAATAAAGGCTCCAGTGCCAGGGTGGTTCTGGTAATCCTCCACCACAACCGGCTCAGCCAGATCAATATCGCACAAGCCAATGCCATTCAGCTCCAAACCATTAGCGGTTTGAGCGCTACGCTCCAGGCTGTTAACGTCAATTTCTTCCACAACCTTATTCACGAAGCAGCCCGTTACTTTGGTGCCAATCTTGATGCCGTACTCGCGGCCCGGCACTAGCGGCTTCTCGCTCATCCAGACCACATGGGCGGCAAAGTGCTGGCCCATTTCAGGCTGCTGGTTAGCATGCACTAGTATATCGCCGCGTGAGATGTCAATTTCATCTTCCAGCGTAATCGTGATCGCATCGCCCGGCCAGGCTCGCGGTATCTCACCTTCGTAAGTATGAATACCCTTAACGCGGGATGTCATGCCGGAAGGCAGCACGGCCAACTCATCGCCTTTGTGCACAACACCACTGGCAACCGTGCCGCAGTAGCCGCGAAAATCCAGATTCGGGCGGTTCACAATCTGCACAGGTAACCGGAAATCCGTTACGTTTTTGTCTGCCCGAACCTCCACCTGCTCCAGAATGGTCATCAAGGTTTCACCGTGGTACCAAGGCGTATTTACGCTGCGGATAACCACGTTGTCGCCATTCAGCGCAGAGATCGGCACGTAATACACGTTTTCCAGGCCCAACTGTTCTGCCAGCTTTTCATATTCCGCACGAATCTCGTTAAAGCGTTCTTCGCTGAACCCCACCAAATCCATCTTGTTAATGGCCACTACAACGTGCTTAAGGCCCAGCAAAGACACAATAAAGCTATGGCGCCGGGATTGAGTCAGCACGCCTTTACGGGCATCAACCATCACAATGGCGAGATCACAGGTGGATGCACCTGTGGCCATATTGCGGGTGTACTGCTCATGGCCGGGGCAATCCGCAATAATGAACTTGCGCTTGTCGGTGGAGAAATACCGGTAGGCCACATCAATGGTAATCCCCTGCTCCCGCTCGGAAGCCAGGCCATCAACCAACAGCGCCAAATCCAGCGCTTCACCGGCATTGCCCTGGCGCTCATTATCCTTGTGCAAGGCCGCCAGGTGGTCTTCGAAAATCAGTTTGGAATCAAACAACAAACGGCCGATCAACGTGGACTTCCCATCATCCACACTGCCGCAGGTCAAAAACCGCAAAAGATCTTTATTCTCGTGTTGATCCAGGTACGCAAGGATATCGGATTCAATTAATTCAGAGGCATGAGACATAACAATTCCTTAAAAGTATCCTTCGCGTTTTTTCTGTTCCATAGACGCAGCAGCGTCGTGGTCAATCACCCGGCCCTGGCGTTCGGAAGTGGTGGTCAGCAGCATCTCCTGAATAATCTCCGGCAGGGTTACGGCTTCTGATTCAACCGCACCTGTTAGGGGATAACAGCCCAGAGTGCGGAACCGCACCTTCTTCATCATGGGCTTCTCGCCAGGCTCCATCGGCATACGGTCGTCATCCACCATAATCAGGGTGCCATCACGCTCCACCACCGGGCGTTCTGCGGCCAGGTACAAGGGCACAATGTCGATGTTTTCAAGGTAGATGTATTGCCAGATATCCAGCTCAGTCCAGTTCGACAATGGGAACACACGAATGCTCTCGCCCTTGTTCACCTTGCCGTTGTATAGATTCCATAACTCCGGGCGCTGGCTCTTGGGATCCCAGCGGTGGAACTTGTCGCGGAAGGAATACACCCGCTCTTTGGCTCGGGATTTCTCTTCATCCCTGCGGGCACCGCCAAACGCAGCATCAAAACCGTATTTATCCAGCGCTTGTTTCAGTGCCTGGGTTTTCATCACATCCGTATGGGTAGCGCTGCCGTGGGTGAACGGCCCAATACCCTGTTCAACACCCTCCTGGTTGGTGTGAACCAATAATTTCATACCCACCTTCTCGGCCATCTTGTCCCGGAAGGTAATCATCTCCTTGAACTTCCAGGTGGTGTCTACGTGCATCAACGGAAACGGCGGCTTGCCTGGCGCAAAGGCCTTCATGGCAAGGTGTAGCATAACCGCCGAATCCTTACCGATGGAATACAGCATTACCGGGTTATCAAACTCGGCGGCCACTTCACGGATAATGTGAATCGATTCCGCCTCAAGCTGCTTGAGGTGGGTTTTCTTTGGGGGTGTTAGTGTCATTACTCTTCCATTTATTTGTTTGGCCACGAAATCCGCTAAAAAACACTAAAAACTAAGAACTTTTTGCCACGGACACTCACGGAAGCACACGGACAACTACTCTAATCTTTTGTTCTTGAGGGTCTATGAGTGACCGTAGCCAATTCGTTTTTAGTGTTTTTTAGCGGATTTCGTGGCAAAAAAATCAGTTATTCCAAAAACTGGCCATCACGCGAACAAACCCATCCAACTGCCCATGCGGCAGCTCATTAACCCCTGCTGCAGCCTTACGCCCGCCACCGGTGGGGAACTGGCGTGCAACCTCATCCGCCCCGGTTCGGTTATTCAACGGTGCGCGAATGCTAACCAGGTAGTACCCATTTGCGCTATCCGTAACAATCGCACAGGCCTTACCGGGGTTGCGGTTAGCTAATTCATTACCCAGCACGCCACTTACTCTGCGAGCCCAAGGATCATCCGGCAACTGCACAACCAGTGAGGTGGCGGTTTCGTTCAACACAGGCGCAGCCAAGCCTTTCGCCATATCCGCTTCATAGCCATCGCGCAACTGCTGCCAGGCAACAGGCTCGGATGCAATCAAATCCAACGGATCTGAAAACTTTACGAATTCCCGGTACAGATCTGCGGGATGAAAATGCAAGTCCGCCACGGTGGAGCCATAACCATTGTAGTTAATGCACACACCCAAAGCCTTCAAAGCATCCGCTTGGGCAGACGACAAGCCCGCTTTCTCAGCCAACTCCTCCCCCACCGCATTCAGGTTGTCCCCAAACGCCGCTGTAATCGCCCAGTTATGGTATTGGCCACCTAAGTGCTGATCGATTAGCAAGCTGGTGCAAGTGGTGGGCTGGGTATCAATCAGCGCGGTAAAGCCTGGGTGGTCAGGCAAGGTATCGCCGGGGAAGTGGTGGTCCACATAAAACACTTCAGCCCTAGCCGCCAGCAACGCGTCCACGGCCTCACGGTTCTTGTCGAGGCTTACATCCAGAACCGTCACACTCAGAGGCGCTAGGGTTGGCAACTGCCTAACAAGAGCGATATCCCGCTTAACCCCGGTAATCAGGGTGCTGTCTTTTGGCTCTGCCAGGCGGAGTTGGATAAGGGCACAAATGCCATCTGCATCACCATTAAACACATCATAAATCTGCATCGTTCATCCTTAAAAACGCCAGGCCCGTCGCAGAGTGCGAGAAAAACGCACTAGCTTACCAGCCTCGGACGCACTTTTGGCTCTCTGTTCCTGAATTTCGGTAATTACCTGCTCCACGGTAGTGAAAGCCCCCGTGTGTTGGCTTACATACGTGGGGTAGCAAATCAAAACAGCCGCCACCAGCTCTTCAAGTGTTATCTTGCGCGTGCGGCGGGTACAGGAAAGCATGTCCTCCGTAAGCCCCCATCCGCTATAAAACGGCAAGCCATAGCAGGTAACCGGCAAGCCCCGAATGAGCGCCTCAAAGCCCGAGAGCGACGTTATGGTGTGCAACTCATCAGAGCTTGAGAGCATGTGGGCCATATCCTGATCAACCACAACCTCATCACACCAAGTCAGCACCTCATCTTCTCCTGCCCCGGATTTTCGCAATCCGGCCACTACATCCGGGTGCGGCTTGTAAACCAGCCAAGCGTTAGGGCACCTGCTCCGCACCTGCTGCAGCAGTTTCATATTGGAGCGGCATTCCGGGGAGCCGAATTCAATGGAAGCATCCGTTTCAACCTGCCCAGGCACCAGAATAACCCTGGCCACCCCCGCCGGCCGCTGCCAGGTGCACTTACCAATGTTGTATTTGCTCACCCCCTGGCTGGCCAACAGCCCAATTAACGCTCGGGCACGTGCCAACAACCCATCATCAAAACCGCCTGCTTGCAGCATACCTTCGAGGTGCGAGGGCCTGGTGGCGTCGTAATACATCCCCACATCATCCAACACCCAGGATTGAGGCTGCACCAGGTCTGCCCCCAGGCCAACAGAACGGATAAACCCATCCTCCACACGAATCACCGGGCCAGAAGATTCTGCCAGCCCCCACACCACTCGTGTTGCGCCTTCCGGAACCGGTTGCTTTTGCTCATCCACCAACTCGCTGCCAGCAAAAAAACGCTTTAGGGCGTGTCGCTTCCAAAGCGGAACGCGCGGAGAGTAGAGTTTTTCAGGAAAACGCGCCCGTTGAGCCCGCTGCAAAGCCAGCCACTCAAGAACCCGCTCAGGCTGACAGCGCTCACCGGTTTCCGGATCAAGGTAGCGCGGGTAGGCCACCAAGGCAGCATAAGCAAGCGCCTCCAGGCTAACGGGCTTGCGAAATCCTGGCGCTGCCAGAGCATCGTTGGTCAACCCCCGCCCCGCGTAGAATGGCATGCCAAACACATGCACCGGCTTGCCCCACAGCAACGCCTCGAAACCCATTTGTGAGGTTACACAGAACACCGCCTCCGCGTGCTCAAGCAATGCAGGGGCATGCACGTTATCGCCAAGCCAAATAACCCGCTCTGACTGCGCACTCACTAATTCGCTAAAATACCCCTGCTTTTTACCCGCCACCACATCCGGATGGGTTTTAAGCAATATCTGATGATCCGGAAACTGTGCCAGTGCTGCGCCAAGCATGGCCTCGAAGCTGCCGGCATCTGCCTGGCCATAGTGAACAGACGCATCACCGCAGGTTTGGTCTACCACCAGCACACAGGGTTGCAGATGGGAATAATCCCGCTCACGAGCGTGGTTGTACTTTGACACCCGCCCCTTGCGCCAAGACCTGATCAGCGCCTGGGCTCGTACTTTCTGCTGTGGGCTCAGAGGCTCACGCAATAGCGCATCCAACCGACAAGGCTGGCTGGCATCGTAATAGACCCCTAAGTCATCCCAAATCAAAGACAGCGGCGCCTCTGAGCCGGGTTCTACCGAGCGCAAGAAGCCATCTTCCAACCGCACCACTGGCAAGCCCAGCTTATACGCCACGGCGTCTGCTTTAGCTGCCGAGGGTTTACGACCCCACGCCAGCATGGCTTTGGCACTCTTGCCGGAATGGCCAAGGCGATAACGCCTTACCGGAGCCTCGGTGAAGGTCTCCAGGTTAGGGAGCGAGTGCAAGGCTGAGGATGTTGTGAGGTAATAAGCTTTATCTGGCACGGGAATCTGCTTGGGTTTTAATAATTTTTTCTCTTTTCACGATCATCCAGCAAGTCCAGTGCCGCCTCTGCCCAGACCTGCGACGAGTCCATCGGCAGCAACAACCCGTTTCTGCCATGCTCCACCAACCGCCGATACACCGGCGAATCGGCATAGATACCCACTGCACCGGCAGCGGTGATGTCGTAGAACTTGGTGGGTGCTCTGGCCGCATTAAAAACGGTGTCCAGCAGCGGCGCCAGGCCAATGGTTCGGCCGGGCCGTTGAATAAAGGTTTTATAGGTTGGCCAGCTCATCGGGTGAACCACCTGCACCCCATGCAAGTGCGCGAAGCGGTCTCGTACTTTTCTGTCGCCGATCACCTCGAAACACACGTCGCTACGGGCAGCTAATACCTGCTCCACCACTGGCACCAGCCACTGCAGTTCACCACGGTGGGAGGCAGAGCCATGGTAGAAAATGGTTTTCATGGCAGGCTCATCAACCGGTGCGGCCAACGCATGAGGATTACCCGGTTCTAAAACCAGCGGATTCCAATCAGCGTACTTCTGAGCCAGCCAAGGTGACGAAACCCACAGCTCAGCGCCAACCTCCTTCAGCCAACGCTGATGACGCCAGGCCAGGCGGTACAGTTTGCGCTGGTAGTGCCAGGGCATCCCCCGGAACGCCCGCCAATCAAACAGATCGTCATCCATGAACAGCACCACCCGAGCGGCAGGATAGCGCTTCAACAAAGCTTTCCACACAGGGGGGATATAACGAACAAATACAACCGTGGAGCCCGAGAGTTCGCCAGGGTTCGGCGTTTCTTCGAAGGAAAAACGGCGCCATTTCAAGCTTTGGGACGAAAGAAACGGCGCAACAAAGAAATCTGTCGACGGGTTAGCGCCTTGATGGACAACAAATACGGAAGGGGGCATCAGCTAAATCTTATGCCACCCTTTTACGCTTTGGGTGAGTTTGGTCCCCGAGCCCTGCTAAAAGCCCGTCTACACTGATATCTTCGTCCAACTCTTCCCAGTGGATACCTCGGGCGCTCATCTCATATTTCTGCAAGTCAGACGAACCAGCGCCCAACAACCTTGGGAACCACGCTAAGGGAGCACCAATAGTCCGGCCGTCAGATAACATCACCCACAGGCTATCCTCATCAAACCAGACCTTTTCAGGCGAAATAGTCATACCAAGCCTCCTCAAACAGCTTCTGGTGGTTCTGAGTCAACTCCAACAATACCCTAATCGTACGTGCATCAAAACCATCATTTCTTGCCAGCAACACCTCGGGCGCCAACCAAAATTTTGCTTCTTTTCCAGAAGCTCGCACATGCACATGCGCAGGTTCCAAAGGGTTTCCTTCGTTAGAATAAAAGAAGAAACAAAATCCTTGATAGCGATAAATAACCGGCACTTATGGCTCCCCTTCCCTGGAAAACACTAAACCTTACTCAAAACCCGGCGCATCCTTGAACAACAACCCATTAGCATCCTTCTCAGACACCTGAGGGGCACCGCCATTCAGCGGCCAATCAATTGCCAAATCCGGGTCAGCCCAGCGAATGGAGTACTCATCCCCTGGTGCATAATAGTCTGTGCACTTGTACTGGAACTCCGCTTCATCGCTGGTCACGTAGAAGGCATGGGCAAACCCAGGTGGCACCCAAAGCATCTGCCTGTTGTCTTCACTTAGCAACGCCCCAACCCACTGGCCATAAGTTGGTGATTTTTTGCGCATATCCACCGCCACATCGAACACCTCACCGCGGGTAACACGCACCAACTTACCTTGAGGCTGGTTCAACTGGTAATGAAGGCCGCGTAGAATGCCCTTGGCCGACTTGCTGTGGTTGTCCTGCACAAACGTGTAGTTGCCACAGTACTCTTCGAACTCGCTCTGGCGGAAGGTTTCCAGGAAGAAACCGCGTTCGTCGCCGAAGACTTTTGGGGTTAGCAAAACGACATCGGGAATGTTTAAGGGCTGGTAATCCACTGTTGCAAATTCTCCTTTGTAACCTGAACGAATTTAAAGCAGACTCTCAGCCTGCTCGAAGATGCTAGCCAAATGCTCTGACCCCACAAAGCTCTCTGCGTAAATTTTACACAGATCCTCCGTACCGCTGGGGCGGGCGGCGAACCACCCATTCTTCGTTGTGACCTTTACACCACCAATGCCTGCACCGTTGCCCGCAGCGGTGGTAAACGCTTCCAGAACAGGGGCTCCTGCCAACTCTCTGAACGGAATGTCGGCCGGCTTCAGGTTTTTGAGGCGCAGCTTCTGTTCGGGCGTAGCTGCAAAGTCCTTACGCTGGTAGGTCGGCTGACCATAACGCGAGGTCAGCTCACTATAGTACTCGCTAGGCCGCTTTCCGGTTTTCGCAAGAATTTCTGCCGCCAGCAAGCAAAGAATTATGCCATCCTTATCGGTGCTCCAAGGCCTCCCATCCAGAGTCAAGAAACTCGCACCTGCACTCTCTTCACCACCAAAAGCCAACTCACCGGTGTGAAGCCCCTCTACAAACCACTTAAAACCAACCGGCACCTCATATAAGGCTCGCTCTCGGCCAGCGACAACCCGGTCAATGATAGATGAAGACACCAGAGTCTTACCCACCTTCAAGCCGGCTGGCCAAGTTGGTCTATGGCTGAGCAGATAATCAATACATACCGCCAGATAATGATTCGGGTTCATCAGGCCAGCAACATCTACCACCCCATGTCGATCGGCATCAGGGTCGTTGCCAAACGCCAAGTCAAAGCGATCTTTAATCTCAAGAAGGTTCGCCATCGCCGCTGGACTGGAACAATCCATCCGAATCTTGCCATCGTGGTCCGGCGGCATGAATGCAAACTCAGGGTCCTGCTGCCGGTTAACCACCTCCAGGTTTAACCCGTAAACCTTTGCTACGGCATCCCACACCGCCAGTGCCGAGCCACCCATGGGGTCAACACCCAGTTTAAGGCCACTCGCGGCAATCGCCGCCATATCCACCACCTGCGGCAGGCTATCCACGTAGTGCGCCACATAGTCCCACGGCTCGGCCGCAACAACCGCCATCCGCCGCGGCGAGGTTTTCACCCCCACCAAACCGCTCTCCAGCAAGGCATTCGCCCGGTTTTCAATCCATCCAGTAGCGTCGGTACCTGCCGGCCCGCCGTCGGGGCCGTTGTATTTAATACCGCCATCTTCCGGCGGATTGTGGGAAGGCGTAATAATCAGGCCATCCGCCAGCTCGTCGGCACCGGAGCGGTTATGGGCAAGAATGGCATGAGACACCAGCGGCGTTGGCGTGTAACCACCGGCGGCATCCACCCGCGTGACCACCCCATTGCCGGCGAGTACCTCAAGCACCGTATCCATCGCCACATCCGACAATCCGTGGGTATCTTTGCCCACATAGAGTGGCCCGCAAATGCCCTGCCCGGCTCGCCAGTCCACCACCGCCTGGGTGATGGCGAGTATGTGGTCGCGGTTAAAGCTGCGGGTTAACGACGAACCCCGGTGGCCGGAGGTGCCGAAAGTCACACGTTCAGCGGGTACCGAAGGGTTAGGGGAAAAGGATTTGTAGGCCGAAAGCAGTTTGGATAAGTTCATCATGTATTTAGGTGCAATCTCATCCATCAACGGAGAGAAAAGTCCTCAAAAGCAAGCGTTAGATTAGGGTTGTAGGCCGGATCATTCTGAAGCCTGTGCTGCCACCGCTTTTTCATATAGGCAACCTCACTGGCAAACCGGACCTGTTTCTCCGGCGTATCCTCTTTACCACGGGAAACCGATTCGTGGTGAATGGCCTCTGCATGGGGGGTCCACACATTCCAATACCCCGCCTCACGCACTTTCAGGCACAGGTCTACATCGTTAAAGGCAATTTTCAAATGCTGTTCTTCCAGCCCGCCGACCTCTTCGAACACCTCCTTGCGCAGCAACAAACAGGCGCCGGTAACGGCAGAAAGGTTCTGCGTCAGCATCAACCGGTAAAAGTACCCCGGGGCATCCCTGTCTGCGAACTTATGGGAATGGCCTGCAACCCCTCCGATCCCCAGAATAACGCCACCATGTTGCACTTTGTGGTTCGGGTAATACAACTTGGCACCCACACAACCCACCTCAGGCCGAACGGCATGGCTGACCATTTCAGACAGCCAGTCGCTATTGATAGGTTCAATATCGTTATTGATCAGCCCCACAATAGTGCCCCTGGCCTGTTGGGCTCCGAAGTTGTTAATCGCCGAATAGTTGAACGGATAATCCCACTGAATAACCCGAACCCGCTCATCACGGCGCTGCACTTCATCCATGTAAGCCAGGGTTTCCAGGCAATCACTCTGGTTATCCAGAATCAGCAATTCGAATTGGCCATAGCCCGTGCGTTCCAGAATCGCATCTACGCAGGGGCGGAGAATGTCCACACCGTTGCGGGTAGGCACCAACAGGCTGACCAATGGTGGGGGCTGGGGCAATGGGTATCTCACCCGGAAAGTATTGGGAAAACGCCCGGGCTCCGCCACAGCACCCTCACGGCTATTTTCCAGATAGTCGTTTACCGCCTTTAGGCCCGCCCGAGCGGCATAGTCTTTCTCGGAGCCGGCCAGCGCGGTTGAACCCTCCGACGACCGCCAGTGATACAGCACCCGGGGAATGTGCACCACCTGTTGGGCAGGGTCAGCCAGCTCTAACACGCAGCGGAGCAGCAAATCGTGATCCTGAGCCCCCTCAAACCCCACCCGAAAGCCGCCTATGACATCAATAAGAGCTTTGCGGAACACCCCGAGGTGAGAAACATAGTTCTGTGTCAGGATCAGCTCCGGGTTCCAATCCGGCTTGAAGTGGGGGTCATAAAAATGGCCGCCAGCATCAATCTTGTCTTCATCCGTGTAGAAGATATCGGCATCCGGATAGTCATTAATGGCCTGAGCAATGTGCAGGAAGGCATGGGGGGCGATCAGGTCATCGTGATCTACCAGGGCCACATACTCACCGCTGGCGAGCGCTAACGCGGAGTTACTGGCCGCGCAAATATGCCCATTCACCTCGCGATAACACACCCGGACCCGGTTATCTGACTGGGCGAAGCGCTCTAGAACTTCTTTAACGCCAAGAACCGTGGAAGCATCATCCGCAATACACAGCTCCCAGTTAGCATAGCTTTGCTGCTGAATGGACTCTATGCACGCAATAAGGTGTTCCGGGTTGGGGTTATACACCGGCATCACCACCGAAATCAGTGGCCGCACCGCAAGCTGTTCCAGGGTCTGCTCTGCGATGGCATCCATCAAGTCCGGGTGCTGGGCCAGCCACTTCTTGTAACCGGCACCTGCCGTGGTGCGCTGAAAAGTTTCCTCGTACGCCGGTAACGCCTTGCTTACCCACTCAGCCCCGGCTTGTTCCAGAACCTTGTCGATCTGCCCCGCTCCAAGATGATTCCACTCCGGGTGAATGCCAGACAACCGCCGCGCCACACGGGCCCGCGCGAAACCGTTGCGCCCCCAGGCCAAACGCAGGGATTCAACGATGAAGGGCTCCGTCGCCCCCGGGAACTCTACTGCCAGGTGAATGGTGCCAGCTGGAATATACACCAACCGTTTAACCAGCTCCGCATTGGCGAGCGGCAGCGCGAAGCGCCCCGTTTCTTCGCCACTTTTCGACTGCGCCACCAGCACTGCCTCGTTACCAGCGTGGGCAGAAGACACCTTAAGTTCCGCCATGTACCAACCAGCGGGCCAAAACCACCGGTTCCACTGCAAAGCATCCGCTGCCACTCGCTGCCCGGGCGCACTAACCAGGTTCTTTACCAGCGGCGAGCACTCCAACAGGCCAGGAAAAACGCCAGCCAGCCAGCGGGCAAGACTTACCAACATAGAGCCACCCACTACCCTTCCGAACTCTGGCTGGCCTGCACTTTCAAACGCTCCAGGTAGCTCTCGTGCAACTTGATAATGCCCTGGCCGTTGGGGCGAAGGTTTCGGGCCTTTTCAATTACCTTTACCGCCTCTTCCAGCAACCCCTGCTCAGCCAGAACCTTCGCCAGTTCACGCAAATAATCTGCGTCCTTAGCATTTCCGGAAAGCACAGATTTAACTGCCCCCGCTACGACAGAAGGCTTAGCTTTGCGCTGCGAAGGTTCTCGGAAAGGTACCCCCATCACATTGGCTAGCTTTAGAACCGCAAACGGGAGCTCCCCGGCAGATTTGCTTTCCAGAAGCTCAGTAAGCTTTTGCTCAAGCTGTTGTACGGTTGCGGGTATCGTCTGCTGCAAATGGCTAAACGCCTGAAACACCTCAGCCAGTTCAGACCGTTTCGGCCCCGTACCCGCAGGCACCACCGTGACCGGCCGCCAGAAATCCTCCGTGCAGTTTTCAAGCACTTCCGAGCGCATTCGCTCCAGCGCGGGCTTGAAGCCTTCAACCAGCAAGGCCAACACCTCAGGATTTACCTCCACCGGCGCCTTCTCAGCAGCCGAGCGCTTGGCACTCGCTTTGTCTGAAAAGCCCTGCAACGCCCAGTCCACTTCCACACTGTCCTTCGGCGCGTCCGGGTCCAGCACAAAGTTCAGCAAACGTTTGAGCTCCAATGCGCCAGGCGTATAGCTGGTATTGATCAATCGCTTTTCCAGGCGGAAGCTGCGAGCAGAAAAACCACGCACACCCAACATGTCGAGAAAATCGTATTCAATACGATCTTTTTTGAATGCTGAAGGATTGTATGGGCGAACACGAACCGCCTGCGACCCGAAAACCTTCACCCAATCAAAAAACACCTCGCCGTTCACTCCACGGTTATTGGGGGTAGCCCGCTGCTCCAGAAAGTCTGCCAGAGGCAAGCGCCCGAAATGCCGTTTAATGGATTGGTTGTGGTTAGAAACCAGCGCTTCCACAGGATTGCGAAAATAGGCAAAAATCTGAACATTATGGCCCTGAAACAGCTCCTGAACCTCTGAAATCCGCCCATACAGAGCTTCAGACGAGATCAGTAACGTCAGCTTCCTGGACTGAGCCTCCTGAAGCCATCCGCTCACCAAATCCGCGGCTTTCTCCAGATCACCCGCAATAATCGCACTCCCCAGCTCCGCATGGCCGCCTGAGACATCATTCTTATCGGTGCGGTGCTCGGGGTAGAAGTAACCATACTTTTCCAGTTTTGAGCGGTTGTTGCGCAGAAAATACTGAATCGCGGAGCTGCCTGTTTTGGGCGCCCCGATGTGAATGCAGACCTTCATCGATTACAGCCAGCTGTGGAACAAAAATGCAGGTTGACGACAATCTGAACAGAGGCCGGCATCACAATCCCTTCACAAATTGACTAAACGCCCCACCCAACTCCGGGTGACGCATACCGTAGGCCACAAACGCCTGCATATAACCCTGCTTGTTACCGCAATCATGGGAATGCCCCTGAATGTGGAATGCATCTACTGTCTCTTCTTCCATCAGCATGCCAATGGTGTCCGTTAGCTGGATCTCATTGCCCGCGCCTGGCGGGGTGCGCTTGAGTAGATTCCAAGTACGGGGTGAGAGAACGTAGCGCCCCACCACAGACAAATTCGAAGGAGCCTGATCCACCGGAGGCTTCTCAACAATGGCCCTCATTGCGCGAGACTCACCCGCATTCAACTCACCGCCATTGATATCCACTACCCCATAGCTGGACACCTTCTCATGAGGCACCGGTTCCACCATGATCTGGCTGCGGCTGGTTTGTTCGTATTCACGAATCATAGCCGCCAGGTTGTCCTGGCTAAGGTCAGCCGCCGCATCATCAATCAGAACATCCGGCAATACCACTGCAAAGGGCTCGTTACCAACGGCCGGGAAAGCACAGCTAATAGCGTGCCCCAATCCCAGGGCCTGGCCCTGACGAACGTGCAGCAGAGTTACGTCCGCTGGACAGATGGATTGCACCTCATCCAACAACTGGCGCTTAACCCGCTTCTCCAGCATCGATTCCAGCTCAAAACTGGTATCGAAGTGGTTTTCAATGGAGTTTTTACTGGCATGGGTGACCAGCACAATTTCCTTGATACCCGCAGCAATGCATTCATTAACCACGTACTGAATAAGTGGCTTATCCACAATCGGGAGCATTTCTTTGGGAATGGCCTTGGTGGCCGGGAGCATACGGGTGCCAAGCCCCGCTACAGGGATCACGGCCTTACGAACTGAGTGCATAGTTGTTCCTTTAACTACTGAACGCGAATTATTTAAAAGGAGGGGTAAAGATCAGAGCGAATGCTGGCCAGCCAGCTGTTGTTCCCACTGCCAGGCATGTTCAATGATGGTTTGAAGATCGGCATATTTCGGGCGCCAGCCCAGCTCTGCCCTCGCGCGCCCGGAATCTGCGACCAGAACCGCAGGATCTCCGGGCCGGCGCAGCCCTTCTTCGACAACCAGGCTGTGACCGGTTTTACTGACCACCTGCAGCGCTGCATCAATAACTGACTGGACCGAATACCCCGAACCATTACCAAGATTATAAGCAACCGCCCCCCTCTTCTCGCCTGACACCAACGCCTCAAGCGCCAGAGCATGGGCGGAACACAGATCTTCGATGTGGATGTAATCACGAATACAGGTGCCGTCTTCCGTCGGGTAATCCCGGCCAAAAACCGTGATCGACTTACGACGGCCAGATGCGGCTTGCAGGACCAACGGAATCAAATGTGTCTCGGGGTCATGACATTCGCCAAGCTCACCCTCCGGGTCTGCACCGCAGGCATTGAAATAACGCAGACTCACTGAATTAAGGCCGTAAGCATCAGCGTAATCTTTCAGAATACGCTCGACCATCAATTTACTGGCCCCATAGGGGTTAATGGGCGCCTGCGGATGGGCTTCATCAATCGGTGTATATACCGGCTCGCCAAAGGTTGCCGCAGTGGAAGAGAATATAAAGCGCTTTACGCCATTGCGAACCATAGCATCCAGCAGCGTGATGGTGCTCGCCACATTATTTCGATAATACTTTGAAGGATCTGCAACCGACTCCCCAACCAGGCTGCTGGCCGCAAAGTGCATCACCCCATCAAACTCACACTCTCGAAACATCCTTTCTAATAAAGCCGCATCGCCAAGATCACCTACAATCAGCTTGCCATATAAGGCAAGTGACCGAAGACCCGTAGTGAGATTATCAAGGACAACCACCTCATGGCCGGACCGGGTTAGCTTCTTGACCATGTGCGAACCGATATAACCGGCTCCACCTACAACCAGAATTCTCATAACTCAAAGTTCCTGAAGATAATCGTCTGTAACTCCCAACGACGGCATTGGACTTCACTCTGCGAGATAACTGCCACGACTCACCGGTTCCAGACCGATGCCGCCCGGAACGCCAGGTCTTTGCGTAGGTCCGGATGTTCTACACCGGTTAAAGCCCGGGCTGTCTTTTGCCAGGCCTCCAGGGAGCTGGACCTGTTCCTGGCCCAGGCTTCGAATGCAAGGCGGCCATCAGGCTGCCCGCCCTTCAGCATAAAGGCAATGCGGTGACGCTGGAGCAATTCGGAGGTGGCGGATGCAGAATTCAGGAGGGCAACCGCCTCACCAGTACGGCCACGCAAGTCCAGTACCGTCGCCTTGAAGTGGAGCAACAGGGGCACCTCACCTAGCCGCTCTATTGCGGATGAAAGAACGCTCTCCCCAGCCTCCAGCTGTCCAGAAACCAGAAAAATGCAGGCCAGCCGGACATGGCTCGCCACGTCACAAGGGTTCAGGTCGAGGACTTCCCGGGTGTAACGCTCGGCATCCAACAGGAGCAGCGTCCGATACGCTCGATCCGCCCGGGCTGCCAGGTCGGCCACGGACAAGTCAACAGCTGTTTCCCCGTGGGTAACGGCAATCTTACCTTTTGCCTCAGAACCTGTCGGGGCCGACTTATAAGGGGAAGCTGCCAGAATGCTATACGCCAGCCTGCGGTCCCAGTCAGATCCGGAGCCTGCCACCCAACGGGGGGACTCGTGTTCAGCCCGGTGCGCGGCAAACGAGAGTAACCTGTCCCATATAGCTTCCATGCGATCGACCTGGTCTTCAGTCAAATGAGCATGAAGTGACTCATCAACCTCATCGTGGACCAACCCTGGCTTGATCGGGCTTACAGTGTCTGACTGCAGAGGAATAGCGAAATAACCTTCAACCAGGTCCGGCAAAACGAGCCCGTGCATCACGGCCTGCTGCGTCACAACCAGGCGCTGTTTCGGAGGGCATTGTTCGAGAAATTCCAGTAAAGCCTCGTTATAGGCAATCCAGATCCGCGCAGCGTGGCCATAATCCTGCCAGAGGGCGGCATTTTCACGAGTGGCCCCCAAACCGAGCGCTATGTCCTGTGCAGAGCGCTTCAATAATGACTGAATGCTTGCGCTCCAGTGCCGAAGAATAACCAGGTACTGGCCACGTTCACCAAGCACCTGGTGCCAATTGGGCAGAAACAGGCACTGTCGCGGGTCTTTCATCCCCCAGTGGTGTCCATGCAAGCTATCACGGAGGGCTACGTAGCGCTGCAGAACCTCCAGGCCTGCGTCTGGAGATAACGACACCTCTCCACTGAACTGCCAGGTCGTACCCTGCTGATCCAGCAGGTCGTCATGCAACGCCACCAGAGGCATATCCTCATAATGCCCATCGGGATTGGAGGGGGCCGGCGGCATAAGATACTCACCCATGCAAACACCGGAGTTGTGCATCCAATGAGCCACAACCGAGGTTAAACTTCGATGAAATCCGATCACTGCCAACATGGCTGCCCTATTGCGCCTTCAAATCACAGTCGCGCAGGCCAGGCCGACAACCTGACCTCCAGCACAGCGCCTGCCGCATAGGCCAAGATATTTTCCGGAAGGTCCAGCACAAACTGGGGATCGTTGCCCCGGCTCAAAAGACAAGAGCGGCGCGCCTGCGGGTCCAGCACCAGGGCCATCCCCTGAACGCCGGAAATCACCTCTCTGTTATGCTCCCATTGCCACAACATAGTTCCGTCGCTTCCCAAAAGAGCCATCTGCTCCACTTCAAAGCAACCCGGCCGATTAGCCACATCAAACCTCAGAGCGACAACACCTTCATCACTGGAGCCTGGGGTGATTGGCAAACGAAGCGTCTGAGTACTTCCATCCAGCGTCAGCCAGTCAGCACTGGCGTTTTTCTCTGAGAAATCCTCGGCGCTTGTAGCCCAATAAAGCTTGACTGAATCCGTCAGCGAGCGAGGCACCTGGCGTGCAGGCAACCTGGCCGGGGCCGCAAGGGGAGTCCCGGTCACTCGCTCCCAATGCTGAGACAGCGCAGCAAGATCCCTTTCATGAAAGGGATAACCAAGGTGCTCAAGTACGGCATCAATAAGCTTCACCGGTTCAAGCCAGAGCGTATCCGCTGGTTCAGCCACAGAAGTAACGGTAAAAAGCGTATCCAGCAGCCCTGCATAAAGCACTCCTGCCATTGGTGCGGTCCCTTCCCGCCCCTCAATGCTCCGCAAACATTCAAACCAGCCATCGTCACGCCCTACCCAGCGACTCGGCGTGGCCTGGAACAAATCCTGGGGCACCCAGAGTTCATACTCGCCCTGATAGTGCTCCCCATCCTCTCCTACCGGTACCAAGGAATCATCAGCACCCAATGACGACAGTAAACACCTCAGCCACAGTGCAGCCCAGTGGAGCACCTGCTCGAACTGCCAGCCCGGCTCCTGCAGCAGGTCATCCAGAAAATCCCGATAAACAGGCCCGTTAATATACGGAGCGATGGCATCAGGCTTTAAGCTTCCCAGCGAATAGCGCTCAACAACCGGATCGTCTCCCCCTGCGCCCGATTTATAGCGCGTTTCCGCCCCTGCCTCATTGTCTTGGCTGACATCGAAACTACTCGCCAGCCACCCATCGACCGCCAGCACCTTCTGGCCCGTTTTGTGGGCAATAAAAACGTAGCCATCGCTCCAAGAGGCCAACTCCATTGCCTGCAGCACGCTGTGTAAGAGCCGGCTTTCGGAGAACCGATGCTGCCTATCGGCTTCCTCCCTATGAACTGAACGGCGCACCAGTGTTTCCAGGTTCCACTGTTCAACTGGCGCAGAGCAACCCGCTGGCGACACCAGCAAACTGGCATTTTCAAACGAGCCCATTAACGCGCAACGTTCTCGATGGGGGAACCCCGCTTCTGCCAATGCCTTCGCCACGGCAGAGGCAGGCCAAAGTCGGGGACCACCGTCAGTAAAGCGACCTTCGAGCGCAACGGCCCCCTCACGCCCATAGTGATCACGCTGGTCGTTAAAGTGCCCCAAGGCAAGGGAATTGTGCCCACAAAGAAGCAAGCAGCCATCCGTCGCCAAAGCCGTGTTTGCCTTTTTCAACAAGTGACTCAAAGGTTCGAGTACACTCGCCTCACCGGCATAAACTTCATGGTAACCGGCAATTAAAACCACGTCGTAAATGCCACGGAACGGGATCGCGTGTGGGGCGTCATAAACTACCTGCACATTTGGCAGACCGGCGCACTGAGATGCCACAACACGGGCATCCTGCGGGTCCGGCGTCACCACCGTTACGGATGCACCACAGTCAGCCAGAAAACGCGCCCTCGCCCCGCTGCCACAACCCAGCTCAAGAACCCGAAGCCCGCAAAACTGTTGACCGAAAGGGTACAGAACGGCTGCAGACAAGCCTGAAACGAAAAGATGGTCGAAATCTGTGGGCTCGCCCGGCGGTGGGAGCTCGCGCCCCTTACCGCGGTATATGCCCGTGGATGTGTCACAATCATACCAACGCGAAAGGCCGCCCGATCCCGGGGCGGATACAGCAGCCCCTGGCGAAAGCCAGTAAGCCGCCGCCGAAAGCGACTGACGCGCTCGGTCCAGTAAAAAACGCGCTACATGCTCTCTGGTAAGGTCAGTCTCCAGCGCCTTGTTCACCAAGGCCCGGGCATCCCGCACCCGCCCCAGAGCGAGAGCCTCATCAGACAACAAAAGCAATTCCTGACCGGAGGCACTTTCTCCTGCCAGGGCTGCATCCAGGTTTGAACTGAAACTGCTCACCTGTTCGTTTTCATTCTGTTGAGAGATTGGAGTCGCTCCGGTTTTAACCAATTTGTTGGCTACGCCGTCACCTTCGGAAGCCTGTCTACACTCATAGTGTCGGATGGGGCACCCCCTTGATAACCAGACCTGGCTTCTAAACATTCACATTGCTGGCCAAGTCGCCCCCAGGAAGAGGATCAATTCCAACCGTATTATGCCAATACACTCATTCCTGACTTGGCTTTTTGGGTGAGCCAGAATGGCATTATGACACGTCAGAAGCTATAGGGAGACTGTCCGTTCACCTGCATGCCAACCCCCTGAGACTGCAACGACTGGATAGAATCAACTGAGCATATACCCTGCTCTGCCACCCAGGAGCTCCAGTCAATCACCTCGCTCCAACCACTAACAAACACGAAATCCAGACCAGCGGCACGGGCCGCCTGATGGTCGTACTTGCTGTCGCCGAGAAACAGCGCTGGCTGCGAAATGTTGCCAGACGCCATCTCACGGGCCAGGATCTCGTCCTTGGTATCGGGGCTGCCGAAGATACCGCCGTCGAACCACTCGGAAATTCCGCGTTGGGCAAACACATCACGCAACTCAGATTGGTCACCACCGGAGACGATCAGCCAGCGGGCATCGGGTACCTGCTGGCGCAGCACTTCCAGCCCCGGGGCCATCTCACAACTCAGCAACCCTTCGCGCACATGACTAGCATAGGCTTGCAGAAGTGCATCCAGGTCTGGGCCCTGATGCTCAGCATGTGTCGGTGCTATCTGCTCCAGGAAGTAAGCAAATTTCTTGTAGCGCGACACCCCGCCGTTAGCCACGTGGTAGTCGACCATGGCTTGGGCGGCGGCTTCACCGTAGGGCAAAGTGGCCTGGTAAAAGGCTTCAGTTTTGACCTTGTTAGAATCCAGAACCACACCGTCGCAGTCGAAAACCAGAGTGGCGTAGTCATTGGCGGGATAATTCATGCTGGAACCTGGCCTGCACGACGCAAAGCAGCTTCCACCTTGGCTACGTCCTCGGGTACGTCCACTGCCAGACTGCCGGGCTGAGTTTCAACCATGCGGATGGTCTTGCCCAGCTCCAGGAAGCGAAGGATCTCGATATCCTCCGAAAACTCCAGCTCGCTCTTGCGACCAAAGCCACGAAAGGCCGCGAGTTCCTCCCGAGTGAAGGCGTAGATGCAAACCTGTTTCTTGTAGCGGCTAGGGGCGCACTTGGTGTCCTTGAAGCCCGGCAAGGCTGCCCGGGACATGTAAACAAGCTCGTCGCGCTCGTTGGTGATAACTTTGGGGATGTTAATGCTGTGTGGATCTTCATTATCACCCACCCAGCTATAGCCGTTGATGATAGCGTCCATATTGGCCACCTTGGCGTCGCGAACCGATAACAAGATTAATCACTGAATTTCACGGAATATCCTTTCCGGCTTTAACTATCTCCTCAGCTCGCCTCACTAATTCTGGATCAGACCTAAGAAAATGACTATAAACTTCTGACAACATTGAAGAGCTTTTTTGTTCAACAAGGTACTTAAAGCTTCGAATTCTGTTTCTATAATAATCATCTACATCAAAAACACGATCAAAACGATCAGCAATCCCTAGCATATCCAACATAAGGAGTGTTCTCATGCATTTTCCACACTTTCCACAATTAATTTCCTTACTTGGATCAAGGCAAACATTAAGATGTGCGTGAGCAACTTCAAAATCACCAATTTCTCTCGTCTTCTCCAATCGTTCAGAAGCCCCACCCCCGGTAACGACATTAAAACCTGGCATACTAAAACAATAGAGCAACAATAGCTCAAAAACTGCCGTATCGGTCGTACTATTATTCTTAATATTAAAGTGACTGAAATCTTCAGCCGAAGAATAATAATAAATTTTAAATAGCTTCCTTAAACACAAAACACCAAACATCATTTTAAAAAAATGTGTATACAGATGCGGCAAACGCAAAACCTCATTTATGTTCGTTTTAGTCCAGACCAATGGCAAACCCATTTCATTTGAAACCGCTTCTGCCCTTTTGTAAACTGGTGTGTCGTTTCCATAAAGATAATTACCGCAATACAAGTGACTAAGCTCCATGGAGTTATATCTGCCGCGACTATACAATTTCGCAGTGTAGAAACTATCCACCCCACAAGACATTCCCGTTCCAACTGCACCTTGACAATCCACGAAGCTGGTACCAAGAACTCCCTTAATAGTAGCTTTGTAAAGCCGACGATCGTGGGCGCAAAGTTGAGGGATCAAGATCTCCGTCATATTATGAAAAAATTCCTCCGTTATCGGAGATTCACTAACAATGTCTTTTCCTGTGCGCATTGCAAACGGTATAAGAATACTCAAAAACGCATCAGAACATTCAGTAACCAATAACGACGAATATTCTTCACTGGTTTCTAACCATAAGGTAATATCTTCTGAATCAATCTTAATATCAGCATTTAGCCGACAAGAACCTGCACTTGAAGTGATGTAAGGCTGAGATACAGTTATCTCGCTTGTATAAGCTAAAGGCCTCTCGTACAAGACAGCCGGTTTTTTTTGAAACCGGCACAAATCATTGGAAAACATTGAGAGCCTTGAATCATTTCCACTTATAAAATCTCGCATAAGAGCAATGTTTTTTTTGCCACTAGAAGAATATATTTTTTTTACCCTTTCTCCCGGAAAACCAAGAACTTCAGTAAGATACTTGCATGTAATATCGCCACGCACACCAATCGAGTTGGATCTCTTTAGCACCTCAGCGCAAAGCGCTCGAACTGCCAAATCCCGTTTCTCATGCTTAAATCTTGAAAAATCGAAGCTTGGAATAGTTGTTTCACAGCCAATGATATAACATGGAACTCCGCAGGGATAAGTAGATACCCATTGCGTCAGAGCATCAATTTTATCAACGCTCGCCCCTCCCCAATTTTTTCCCAGCGTAAGAATAATCATATCAACTTCATTTTGGCGTTCACCCAACCAAACAAAATCAACTTCATCATGAGGAAAAAAATGACCAGGGTTATTGCTCGCAACAATCATAAAAAACAACCTTAAACCAAAAAAATGAATGATCACCAAAAAAGAGAAATTCAATCAATACCTTAAACCCTTGGCCGACAAAACTGAGTGCAACACTTGAGAATTACGCTAAGGTGTTGTCCCATGTCATACATCGAACTCAGCATTGCATAACGTGAAGCACCCAAGTTGATCAAACTCGAGGGATGAGCTTACGGGATTGTTTTAAATCAAGACTGGCTGCGGTTTAGCTTATCCCAAATAACAAGCCTAAATTCGTCATCTTTGAAAGGGAAGTCTCTAAGCAAGTCTAATGCATTATTCGCCTTGAGATCCTGAATCAGACTCGATGCATGAAAGTTAAAGAACCTATCTTTATTAAATTCACTATTCACATAAAAATCTAGCTCCGAATTTTGGACCTCATCTCGGGATAGATGCCAACACCGCTTATACCATTGATAAAGAAGGACATCGTCCTCCAGAGCACCAAGCATTGCTTCTATTTGATGACAATCAAGATTATGACCATCTTTTGGTGCTTTATTTTTAACTACCTTCAGATTCAGATTTACACCAAATTCCCGCGCGAAGACCTCCTGGAAGGATTCAATACCTTCAGTGTCACCAACAAAATCGAATTTCTTTAAAATTGAAGCCGCCTTCAACCAAGCTTGTTCCGTTCGGCAACTCTGATCAACCAAGCTTGGAAACCTTTGCAGAAGAAACTTTGTCATCGAAGGTAAGGTTTTAATAAAGTCAGAAAAGGCTACTGGCTGCCTACCAAGTGATTGCTTCATCCGATTTACATATTTATAGTGACTTACTGCCCTTTCAAGTGGATCTCTCAAAAATGTAAATAAAAAAACATCACGACCAATAATTTTCAAAAGCTCGTCGCAAAAATGGTGACCAAAATATCCAGAATAATCAAGATTTTTATATGTATCAGTGAGATCGGATTTTGAACCACGAAAATTATTAACTAATGACGTTGACTGATAACACTGATCACCATAAACCCTTTTTAACTCGGAGAGGATACTACTACCAGCACATTTTGGAACATGAACCCCCAAAAATACTTTTTTTTCAATTGACATTCAAAACCTCTACCCAAAACTTAAATAGCCAATCTAATTGGTTAAAACTCAAAATAACCGCAACAAAAACTAAGCTCACCAACATCCGAAATTCGTCATTTTGATCTTGAGCACGCTAATCAGAAACTTACTTGAACCTCGTTCTCGGCGAAGAAATTCGAAAAACCTCTAAAATACCCCCCCCAATTATCAGAAAAGTTCTCGAGGGAAAATTCTGAGCGAGCTTCCTCAATCAACCCAAAATCAAATCCCGAATAATTTCTTATGTCGATGTATGGTAGCAAGAAGAAATCAGCAAGCTCCTTGGTTCTCTCATCATGAACTAGTAGAGTCGAAGGCACGCCGGAAAGCAAACCAGAAATTACACCATGAATCCTCGTTCCAATAAGCATGTTGAACTTAGAAATAGAACTTAACCAGTCATCAATATCCCAGTAGATCAAACCGAAACCTTCCAAGTAGCGCTGAACACTCTCAGCATCTGACTCATAAACCTTTTGCAAGTATTCAATATTCTTCTGATAGATCTCTTTATTATTGTTCCGTCGCATTGTCAGATAAATATCAGGCTTTTCACTTTGGAGAAGTAAAGGATGGTGATTCTGAAAGGCATAGCGATAGATGCTCATATTAAACACATGAGCAGGATCATCATTGAACACACTGTCAGAAAAGCCGTGCCGGGTGCTTTGGAGTATGATGTTAGACGGCTCCAACCCTTCAAGCTTACACATATCTACTTTCGGTGCAGTACGCCCGGAAAGTCCCAATAAAGAGGGACAGCCGGTGACCCGCGTATTCTTTATGCCCATCCGATTAAGCACATCCTGCGTGTATTCTCCTCGCACGGAAATGGATTCGGAGCGTTCCGAAACTACGCTCAAAAATCGTTTTGTGCCTTCGGTCAGCTTCGGGTCTTTCCCTCCAAATGAAGCTTGAGCCCCCAGCCCCACCACCAAGCAAGGCAAATCCGTTGACTCAATGAAATCAGTCAGGCCGCCCAGGTTAACGCCCGGATTCACCCAGTTGGCGGCAGAAATGGCAATGTAGTCATATTCTTCTACAGAACGGCGGTAATAGCTTTCGTCTCGGTAGATGTCGTCACTCGTGCCCAGGAGGTTACGCAGCGCTCTTACGAACAGAAAGTTGCCCGTATTAAGGCCGGATCGACCGATGAGGTTTTCTACTTGCACACCTTCAGTGGACGGTATACCACCGGCAATGCCAGTGAATAGGGGTTTACTTTTCATTAATAACTCCGGAAATTTCCGTCAGCCAGGCTGACAGACAATTCTCAAGTGAATAGGCGCTCGCTCGTGCTCTGGCGTTGGCTCTTAACGACTGATGAAATTGATCGGTGATGAAGGCTGTGATCACATCACCCAGCTCCTTAACATCACCCACGAGTTTTCCATTAACATCGCTCTGGATAATTTCGTTCGGTCCGTTGCAGTCTTGAAAAGCTACCGATGGCAGACCAAACGAAAGTGCTTCCAGGAGAGTGATGGGTAAGCCTTCAAAGTCAGAGGGCAGTACGAAGAAGTCTGCCTTGCGGTAGACCGCCTCAATATTCGGCGTTGCACCTTTCAGAATGACAATATCGTCGACATTGAGGGAGTTGATCTGGTTATGCAATTCGCTATACAGAGGCCCATCACCATAGATTTCGCAGCGATAACCCTGGCCCCTTACACTGTCCTGAACCAGGGCAACAGCCTCTATGAGACGGTCGAAGCGCTTCTGGGGTGCAAGCCGGCCAACACTGACGATCAATTTCTCCCGAGGCTGGTCGTCATATACTTCTGGAATAGAAACCCCATTTGGAAGCACAAAAGTTTTCTCTGAAAATTCAGATGGTAAAGATTCCCGATACTTGTCCAGCAGCAGGTGAACTTTGTCTACCTTTCTGAAGCAGGAGATTCTTTTCTCCTCCTCCCACCACAATTCCTGAATTTTCCAAGGGTCATTGTGCTCGGAAGCAATGATGGCTACGCCTGTATTCTGCGCGGCCTCAATCACAGGTTCGAACAGCCACTCAGATAGCATGGGAACGAATACATCAATGTCTGAATGACAAAGCGCTGTGTTGAGGGCTTTTACCGATTTTTCCAGTTTATGCTCATCGAAAAGCGGCAACACCTTCACGCTTTCGTAAAGTGGGTAGATTGGCTTTCTGCTTGGGTGGGTTTTGCAGAATATGGTTACCTGCCAACCGTTTTCCACCAGATGATTCGCTATCTGGCCCGCCAGGCGCTCGATTCCGCCTTTGGAGAACATCATGCCGTGTACGTAGAAAGCGACGTGAGGTTGCCGTTCCAGAAAATTGGATTTTATTCTTATAGCTTCCTGATTGTATAAGTCCGGGAGGGTCTTGCCTGGGTTTTTGTGAGCAAAGCGCTCCCATTCGTGGTTTATGGCTGCGAATGCTTTTTTGAGCATCCGCCGGGATACAGTGAAGTTCTCTGCCACAAAGTCTGTGATGGCGTAGCGCTCGTTAAAGTAGACCTCGGTACCCTCTACTTTGTGAACTTGCGACGCCGAGTGACGCCGGAAGTAGTTCCTCGTATTGATATCGTAGGCTATTTTTCCGCCTTTCAGGCATTCCAGGTAGATCAGCCAATCGCCACACATTTTAAAGCTCTGGGCAGTGCTCAGAGTGTCGCCGAAAGATTGCTTTCTGATCAGCAATCCGCTCGCATTCACCAGGGTGCACATGGCGCCGAGTTGCTCGTTGATTTCCTGGAAGCCGTCCTTGACGTAACTCTTGTCAAACTTTCCAGGGAACGCCATGTCCAGGTAGGGCGACAGCGCGTTTTCTTTCAGGGTACCGTGCTCATCTATAATCTCGGTTTTCGCCCCGACGATGTTCACCATAGGGTCATCGAAATAGGGCAGCAGGGTTTGTATATAGTTCGAATCGCAGCTGTCATCCCCTTCGGCAATCCAGACCACATCCCCTTGCGCCAGACGAATGCCCTTCTCCCACTGTTTGAAGGGGGAGCCGGAGTTGGTCTCGTTCTCGATCAGGGTGACGCGACTGTCTTGCAGGTAAGGGCGCACCTTGGCCACGGTGCTATCCGTGGAGCAGTCATCCAGGGCGATGACCTCAATGTCTTTGATAGGCTGCGCCAGAATACTGTCCAGCCGCTCTTCGATGAATTTTTCGTGGTTGTAGAACGGTACGATGACTGAAACAGACGGCTTGTAATCCGTGACTTCCTGGATGGTGCGGTAGATCTTGAGGTTCTGTTGGTCCGTTGTGTAGTTGGCGAACAGTTTTGCCCTGGCGTTGTTGCCAAGCTCTTGCCGGTAGTGAGGATGCTCCAGCAGCTCCTGAAGGGCTTTGGCCGCCAGTTGCGGACTGATTTCCGGTACTGCGATGCCGGCATCCTGCTCGATAAAGGCTGTTATGCCAGTTGCGGGCTCAAAGCAGACGGTTGGCACGCCGTGTTGCGCAGATTCCAGGACCACGAGGGGGAACGGGTCTTCTCTGGAGGACATAAAGAACACATCTGCAGCCGCAAGCAGTTTGTTTGCGTTGTTTCTGTTGCCGGCAAAGATTACCCAGCCTTTTTCCTCTTCGGTGAGCGACGCTTCCAATGTTTCCTTGTCTGGCCCCTGGCCCAACCACACGAATTCAATCGGTTGGTTGGTTTGTTTTTTCAGCAAGCGGGCGGCTTCCAGGAACAGGTCCGGGCCTTTGCGCTCGTAAACAGTTCCACAACCCATAACCACGAAGGCATTCGGGCTTAAGCCCAGCTCTTCCCTTGCTTCGGCCTGGAGTTCGTTGGTGGTGACTTCTTTTCTGGCAACCGGGTTAATGAAGGCGGGTACGGTTGTCAGTGTTTCGGTGGCTATCTTGTACTTGGCTTCAAGCGTTGCGGAGGAAGCCGGGGAGGCAGAGATCCAATGCCTGGTGCGGCTGAGTAACGCGTCCATTTCATCCGGGAAGGTAGCCAATACCTTTTCCATTTCGTGGATGTGGGTAACGATAGTGCAATCCAGCCGCGCGCCAGCTTGTTCCAGGTAATTGAACAGTCGGCCGGAGACAACGGTATTGAGATAGGCGAACTCGAAGTTTTCGCTCAAGAAGGCTTTCAGGTCCTCCGGCTGGTCGACACCATCACCCGGCAGCACATAGACATCGGCGAACTCAGCGTAACGGTCAGCTATCGGGCCAGGCGCAAGAAGCAGGAGTTTGATTCTGCGTGTGGTGTGGTTATAGAACCACCGAACTACTTCAAGCAGGACAATTTCAGAGCCTGCCAGCACACCGTCGTGCCCCACGAACAATAAAGGCTTATGGGCGGCGGTGGTTACCCGCTTGCCGTCCTGTGCGGGCGAGTGACTCGCGCGGCCTTCCTGTCGGCCTGAATCTATGTAATGGCGGAAAGCCGAGATGCCAGCTTTGCGAACGTCCGCGTTCAACCTGTAGTAGAAGGAAGGATCAAACCATGGGTTGGGCTTTCTGCCCTCTCGTTCGCCGTTTGACCAGTAGTGCTCTTCAGGATTAATGCCCGCTTCGCGCACATCGTCGTTTTCTTGCAGGTAGTATTCGGGGTCAAAGCGGTACGCTGTTTTGCTCTCTCTCGCTGCGGGTTTCTCAGGAGTCGGTGCAGGGCTGGCCTGAGTTACCTTTACCTCTGTATGAGTACGCGAATGACCGTTCAGGCGCTTCTGTGCAAGTTCCAGATTAAATTGAATCGACTTGCCCAACTCCGGGTTGTCCCGGAGTAATTGACGATAGGCATCGATGGCCTCGCGATACTCCGCTTCTCTGAATTTTGCGTTCGCGATGCTTAGCAGTGTTGCGGGTTTTACCTGACTGTTCATAGGGTACCAGATACTAATTCCGTGTAATAGAGATGATGAGAGACTTAATGACTGGAGGAATTCACTTTACGAGGTCACAAAGGTAACTGCCGTATCCCGTCTTGTTGAGGGCTTCGCCCCGGGCACGGAGTTCTTCGTCAGTTATCCACTTATTGCGCCAGGCGATTTCTTCCAGGCAAGCCACTTTCAATCCCTGCCGGTGCTCAATGGTCTGCACATAGCTGCTGGCTTCCAACAGGCTGTCATGAGTACCCGTGTCCAACCACGCAAAGCCACGGCCGAGTTTCTGAACGTGCAGATCGCCTCTCTCGAGATACGCGTTGTTTACGGATGTGATCTCCAGTTCGCCGCGGTCGGATGGTTTAACATTTTTGGCAATCTCTACTACATCGTTGTCGTAGAAATACAAGCCTGTGACCGCGTAAGGGGATTTTGGCTGTTCGGGTTTCTCTTCGATACTGATGGCTTTGCCATCTTCGTCGAATTCCACCACACCAAATCGTTCAGGGTCTCTAACCCAGTAGCCGAATATTGTTGCGCCTTTGTCTTTTTGGGCGGCATGTTTGAGCTGATCGCTGAAATGCTGGCCGTGAAAGATGTTGTCGCCCAGTACCAGGCATACGCTGTCGTTACCTATGAACTCTTCGCCAATGATAAACGCCTGGGCCAGGCCTTCGGGCTTGGGTTGTACTTTGTAGCTGAAGTTCACACCGAACTGCTCGCCGGTTCCCAGTAGTTTCTCGTACTGGGGCAAGTCATCCGGGGTGCTGATGATGAGGATGTCGCGGATGCCGGCCAGCATGAGTACGGAGATGGGGTAGTACACCATGGGCTTGTCGTATATGGGCAGCAGTTGTTTGGAGATGCCCAGGGTGATGGGGTGCAGGCGGGTGCCGGAGCCGCCGGCCAGGATGATGCCTTTCATTTTTTAAATACCTTTTTTGCCACTAAATCCACTAAAACCACGAAAAAACTGATTACTCACCTGATTCTTCATTTCGGTCGTTCATGAGCTCCATGATGAGTTCTATTTGGGCTTCGGCTTTTCGGAGCTCTTCGTCCATGAGTTTTTGCCGTTCCTGGGTTTCCTGGTTTTCTTGGTGGAGTTGGCGGTTTTTGATTTTTAGTTCGTTGAGTTCCTGGTTTTTGGCTTCTATGAGTTGGTTTTTAGCCAGGAGTTCTATTTTCAGTTCTTCAACTTGCTGAGCTTCACTTCCAGTGGCTCGTTGCAGGGCCTGGGGGTCCGTTTTTTGAGCTGGCTGAGCGAAGGTCAGGTTCAGGGGTTTATCCAGTTTCATGCTGTTTTACTCCCTGCTACGGGTTCACCGTGATGTGTTGTACCTGGGCGGTGCCAAGAGGTTTTGGTGCTGTGTGCTCCAGGCCCCGTTCTTTCAAGAGGTTTTCCCATTGCCCTGCAAGTTGCTGTTGGGCTGGTACGTGAGCAATCACATCCAACTGGTGGGCTGCGAGGTATTGCAGTACGGCGGGTAATGCAGCGCCTGGTTCCGGGCCGGTTTCTGTTGGGTCTGTATTCACCACAATCAGAATTATGGCCTGGCGGCTATCGAACAGGTGCGAGATTTGCTGCAGGCGGGTGCCGCAATCGTAAAAGAGTTGTTCTTTGCCGTTATATTGCGCGGGCACCAGCGGTGTGAACTGCAGGCTTACATAATTGGCCAGGCCGGTGCTATTCAGTTTTTCACTCAATTCTTTCTGGCGGCTTCGGTTGTGGTCGAAACTGAGAATACGTTTTGGCAGGTCGTCGTCGCTGGCTTCTACGTAGTGGCTCAGTTCTTTTTGGTTTGAGTGAGGGCCTGCAAGCTCTCGGCCGGAATTTTTGAGGGTCTGGGCTATGAATTGCGTGGTTATTCCGCTGCCCATCTCGATGATCAGGTCATAATTCCTGGTGCGGAGTTGGTTGGCCAGTTCCAGTGCGGCGCTCTTGGGCAGGCCACTTTGGGCGGTTGCAGCACCCGAGGCCAATTGCTGCAAGGCAATGCCGGCTTCCAGTTCCTTTGCTGTGGTTTCCGCCGTTTGACTAACGTGCTGGCCCAGGGCATTGGCGGCCTGTTCCAATTGCAGGGTGTTTTGGCCGAACAGGTATTCCATTCGGTCTTGCAGGGTTTTCAGGGTGTTTTGGGTGTTGGTTTGCGAAGCGAGTTGTTCTTTGGTTTTCTCTAGCTCCTGCTTCAGGCTTTCCAGCTCTGCAGTCAGGCGCTGTTGTTCATGCGTCTCGACTTTGAGGGCTTCGTTGAGCCGGGTTTCAATAGCTCTTTTCTCTTCCTCCGTCTTCACTGCGGCATCCTGATTCGCTTGCGCCTTCTGCTCAGCCTGCTCAACCCTTGCGGCCAACTCCACTTTCTCAGCGTTAAGGTTGCTTTTGCGCTGTTCAAGTGCCTGGTATTGCTGGTTCTTTGCTTCCAACGCCTCTTTTGTAGCGTTATGTGCAGTTTGCTCCTGCGCTAGAGCCTGCTGAAATTGTTGGTGTTTCTCTTCGGTTTTCGCAAGTTCTGTTTTAAGAGTTTCCAACTCTGCATTCAGGCGTTGCCGCGCCTGTTTTTCTGCTTGAAGGGTTTCGTTCAGCCGATCTTCAGTAGTCTTCTTCTCGTTCTCCGCCTTTTCAGCGGCATCCTGATTCCCTTTAGCCTTCTGCTCTGCATGCTGCAACCGTTTTCTGGTTTCAGCCAGTTGTTGCTCTGTTTCTTCAAGGTGTTGCTGCAGAGCTTTACCGCCTTCGGCCTCAGCCTGGCAATTAGCCTGGGCTTTTTGTAGCTGATAGCGCAGGTCGTCTACTGTGTTCTGCAAGGGGTTGCGCTTGAACTGTAATACGGGCCAATCCGGATCTTCTGTATTATTTCCGTCACAGTCAAAGCCCTGCTCTGCCAACCAAGCAACCACCCTGGAAGCTGGCTCTGCAGTTTCATAAAGAGGTGTTTCGTGCGCCAGTACGGACAGCTTGTTGAACGTTTTTAACAAACTGCTCTCAGCCAGTGCCCTGAGTATTCGGTGGTCTTCACCGGGGCTTTTGATAATCAAATGATCGCCCTGCTCAGGTTGCGGGCGATACTGGCATACCAATTCCGCTGGGTGCTGGGTGTCCACTTCCCTCTTTGCTTGCAGCTTCAAGCCAGGAAAGAGTTCCTTAAGGCCTGCAGCAGGGTTCAGACTGTTGGCTTCCGGCAGATTGTATTGGTGCAGGGTATGTTTGGCCGGGTCTGGGGTAGCTGCTACCGGGATAGTTTGGGTGCTTTGCTTACCGTTGGGGTCAATCGTGGTGATTTCCGCGCTTGCCGGATTCAGGGTAATGATAACGGGCATGGGTTATTTCGCCTCCTGAGGTGATGGGAGGGAGTTTTGCACTCTTGGGTTGGGCGCTCGCCCTTCTTCCTGGCCGTGGTTCAGGAAGTGAATAAGAGGGTTGATGCCAGACTCCTGAACATCCGGGTTTGCCTGAACATACCATTGTGTGTCGAATTCCGGGCCGGGGTTACGGCCTTCCTGAGCCCCGAACTTAAGGTAATGTTCCGCTGGGTTCGCCTGGCTTTCCGCTACATCCGGGTATGTGTTGAGGTACCAGGCTGCATCGAAGTATTGCGTGGATTGTAGCTGTTCTGCTTGTTTTTTGAGTTTACGCTTTTCGGGCGGTGTCCGTTTGAAGGGGCGGCCCATAGCCCGCACAGGGGCGACGGCTTTCCATGCGGCGCTGTCTTTGATTCTGTTCAGTTCGTTCTGCAGCCGGTTAATCTGGTTATTGGCGGCCGCCAGAGCGTGGTCTTGATCCTGAGTTAACTCTTTGACCTGGTTTTCGAGTGCGTGCTTATGGATAAGCTGGCGTTCTAGCTCTTCTTGCACCAGGTGGAGCTGTTCGATAATCAGCTGGTTTTCTGCTTCCAATGCTGATGTGCCCTGCTGGCCTTGCTGACGAGTCTGTTCCAGCTCTTGCTGCAGCCTTTTCGCCTCACTCCGGCTTTTTTGGTACTGAGATTCTGCCGTCTTCAACGAGGCACTCAGTTTGTTCAGTTCTTCGGCACGTTGCTTTTTCTCGGCATCTGCTTTGGTTTGGGTCGTTTTTAGAGCGTCTATTTCCGCGCTTAGTTTCTCGGTGGCCTTTTCTTCATTTTTGTGGGCCTGCAGGGTTGATTCCAACTCCTCCTGAACCAGATGGAGCTGCTCGATAACCAGCTGGTTTTCTGCTTCGAATGCTGATTTCTGCTCTTGGCTTTGTTGACGAGCCCGCTCCAGCTCCTCCTGCGCCTTGGGGAGCTGCTGTGTAATCTGCTGATTTTCCTTTTCCAGCGATTCATATTGCTTCGTTAACGCCTCGTATCGGTCTTTTTCTTGGTAGAGCTCCGAAATGCCGTGATACAAGGCGTTTATATCAAGTTTGGTCTTTGGAGCCGTCTCCTCGTTATTAACGGGAAGGGTACAAGCTTCCAGTTGTGAAAGAAGCCCGGTTAAGTGGTGATTTTGCTGCACGGCAAATGTTGCGATGAGCTGAAAATATGGGTTTACCGGGCGCTCACGGCCGCTATCTGCGCTTATGGATAGTGGAATTTCCACGTTCCAGTGGTTGGAAAGCGCGGCGGCTAATCCCTTGAGGTTACTACCCGCGGTGTGGCTATTTATAAGCACGGCGCGCCGGCGATTCTTTTTGTAAAGCGCAATTAAGGCGTTCGCACCCTCTTCCCATTCCTGCAATGCCTTCGCTGGCTCCTGGCCTCGCTCCATGGCGTGCACCAAAGCCAGCTGAGGCTGGGTGTAGGCGAGGATAAGATAGCCTTCCGGAAGGCTTTCGTGGTGCTTGTACCAGGTTTCCGGTTCTTTGGCGTCACAGCCCAACGCTTGTAGCAAGGGAGCCAGTTCTTGCCAGTTGCTGTGGGGGGTTGTGCCTAGGGTGGCATTCATGGGTGTTGCTCCGGGGGATTAAAGATTTTTTTGCCACGGAATCCACGGAAGGACACGGAATAAAAAGAATAGAAAAAAATTTTGATTTTCCGTGTTTTCCGTGGATTCCGTGGCTAAATCATTTCAGTTCAAGGTACTCGGCAAGGGTTAGCTGTAGTTGGCTTTGCCAATCTGGTAGCTGGAGGTTTAGGGCGGTTTCCAGTTTGGTCAGGGCCATTCTTGAGTTCAGTGGGCGCTGTGCCGGTGTTGGGTAGTCGCTGGTTGGGATGGGCTGTGCATTGCTGGGCCCCATGGCCAGCTGTTCGCCCCGCTCTATGGCCTGGCGGAAGATTTCCTGGGCGAAGCCGTGCCAGCTGGTTTCTCCCCTGGGGGCCAGGTGGTACAGGCCGTTGGGGATGTTGCTTCGGATGGCCATGCCTGTTATTTGGGCGATAAGCCTTGCCGGTGTGGGGGCACCGATCTGGTCTGCCACTATGTTGAGTTCGGTTTTGCTCTGGGCCAGGCGCAGCATGGTTTTCATGAAGTTGTTGCCGCGGGCGCTGTAGACCCAGCTGGTGCGGAAAATCAGGTATTCGCAGCCGCTTGCGGCGATGGCCTGGTCGCCTTCGAGCTTGGTCTGGCCGTATACACTCAGGGGCCCGGTGGCGCTGGTTTCCTGCCAGGGCTCGGTGCCATTGCCGGGGTAGACGTAGTCGCTGCTGTAGTGCACCAGATAGGCACCCTGCTCTGCGCTGTATTTGGCCAGCTGCTCGGGCAGGCCGGCGTTGAGGCGGCGGGCTTCGGTTTGCTGCTGTTCGGCGGCATCTACGGCGGTCCAGGCGGCGGCGTTTACGATTAGGTCTGGGTGGTGGTGTTCCAGGTAATCGGCTACGGCCTGTTCGCTGGTTAAATCGAGCTCTGCCCGGCTGGGGGCGGTGATGGGGCCCAGGGGGGAGAGGGTTCGATGGAGTTCGAAGCCGGCTTGGCCGGTTTTGCCTAGTAGTAGGATGTTCATTTAATGATAAAGACCTTTTTTGCCACGGAATCCACGGAAAGACACGGAAGAAAAAGAATAAAAAAGTTTTTATTTTTCCGTGTTTTTCCGTGGGTTCCGTGGCTAATCCCTATAAGACAATGCGCTCGACACTGGCTTTTGGGTACGTGAAATTAACGAGTAAACCAACATTCAGGTTGGTTGCCTTCAGGTAATTCAATAGCTGGGCTTTAGCCCCCAGCGGGAGTTTTTGCTGTGCTTTGAGCTCTACAATAATTTGATCTTCTACCAGCAGATCCAGACGATGCTCACCTACAATCACGCCCTTGTAATCAACTTGTACAGGCACTTCTGACTGCACACCTAACCCCCTACTGGAAAGCTCGTGCAGCAGTGCTTTATGGTAAACACTTTCCAGAAAACCATAACCAAGCTGCCGGTAAACCTCAAAAACACATCCCCGAATCCGGTAGGTTAATTCCTCTTCCCTAAGCATTTTCATCCTTGTATTTTTCCGTGTCCTTCCGTGGATTCCGTGGCAAAAAGTCTTTAAGCCGTTACCCCCAGGCGCTGGCCCTGGTAGCTGCCGTCTTGTACTCGCTTCCACCAGTTTTCGTTATCCAGGTACCACTGTACGGTTTTGCGTAGGCCGGTTTCGAAGGTTTCCTGGGGTTTCCAGCCGAGTTCCCGTTCGATTTTGCTGGCGTCTATGGCGTAGCGGCGGTCGTGGCCGGGGCGGTCTTGTACGTAGGTGATCTGGTCGCGGTATTTGGCTTCTTTGGGCACCAGGTCTTGCAGGATGTCACAGATGGTTTGTACCACTTCCAGGTTCTGTTTTTCGTTGTGGCCGCCGATGTTGTAGGTGTCGGCTATTTTGCCCTGTTGTGCGACCAGGATGAGGGCGCGGGCGTGGTCTTCCACAAACAGCCAGTCCCGTATTTGGCTGCCGTTGCCATAGACCGGGAGTGGCTTACCCGCCAGGGCGTTGAGGATCACCAGCGGGATGAGTTTTTCCGGGAAGTGGTACGGGCCGTAGTTGTTGCTGCAGTTGGTTACCAGCGTCGGCAGGCCGTAGGTGCGTTGCCAGGCGCGTACCAGGTGGTCTGAGCTGGCTTTGCTGGCGCTGTAGGGGCTGCTTGGCGCGTAGGAGGTGGTTTCGGTAAACAAATGATCGGCAGCGTTTTCCACCTCGTCCGGGTGCGGCAGGTCGCCGTAGACTTCATCGGTGCTGATGTGGTGGAAGCGGAAGTTGGCGGCTTTTTCCGGGGCGGTGTCCTGGAGTTGTTTCCAGTAGGCGCGGGTGGCTTCCAGCAGGGTGTAGGTGCCGATGATGTTGGTTTCCATAAAGGCGGCGGGGCCGTCTATGGAGCGGTCCACGTGGCTTTCCGCGGCCAGGTGCATAATGATGTCTGGCTGGTGTTTGGCCAGGGCGTTGTTCATGGCCTCGGCGTTGCAGATGTCGGCCTGGATGAAGGTGTAGCGGGGGTTGTGGGCTACGGATTCCAGGGATTCGAGGTTGCCGGCGTAAGTGAGTTTGTCGATGTTGACCACGGTGTGGTCGGTGTTGTTGATGAGTTCACGTACTACGGCAGAGCCGATGAAGCCGGCGCCGCCGGTGATCAGAAATGTTTTGGACATGTTTTATTTAACCAGACTATGTGTGTAATGCCAGTCGTTCGCTGTTTCGGAGCTTGGCTCTTCTATTTTGAGTGGCCGGGGTTCCAGGCCTATTTCGCGCATGATGGTTTGATTGATGATGCGTACATCAAAGGCTTCTCTGGCCAACCGGCAGCTTGCGATACCCATTGTGGGGATCAAATCCGGGTTGTGTATGAACTTGAGCATGGCACTCTCAAGCCCGGTTTGGTCGTGGGGTTCCACCAGGTAGCCGTTAATGCCTTCCCGCACGGTTTTACGACACCCTGGCATGCGTGTGGTGATGACCGGGCGGCCTGTGGCGAGGGCTTCCTGGGTGCTTCGTGGTACGCCTTCGCGGTAGTAGGTGGGCAATACGAACACGCTGCTTTTGGCAAGCCAGGGGACTACATCGTCTACCGGGCCGGGCCATATCACGGTGCCTTGGGCTACCAGTTGTTCCAACTCGGCTTTATTGATGGCGCCGGGCTTGTTATCTGGCGCGCCCACCAGAATAAATTCCGCGCTGGGATGCCTTTTCTTGATGGCTTGGGCGGCGTTTACGAAATAACGCACGCCTTTTTCCGGGAGCAGGCGGCCGATAAAAATGAACCGAACAGGCTCGATAACCGGAGGGCGAAAGGGGTACCGCTTCATGCATACGCCTATGCCGCCCAGCAGGGTGGGCTCGGGTATATTGGGGCTAAAGCGTTGCAGGTCGTCTTTGTCTCCCTGGTTGAGAACAAATACCGTGTGGGCATGGGGCAAGCTGATGCTGAACAGCCAGGCCATAACCCGCCTTAGGGCTCTTTTTTTGGCTCCATCGCCCATTGGGCTTTGAGTAAACACACGGCCCAGGCCTTCAATTTTTGCGACACGCTTGGGTACGCCTGCAAGCTTTGCAGCCAGTGTTCCGTATATGGCCGGTTTTGAGAAGTAGCAATAGCTGAGGGTAATCCGGTGTTTTCTAAATAACTTCTTGAGCTGGAAAGTGGCCCTCAAATCACTCAATGGGTTGGCGGAAAGCTGGCCCATTTTGTAGGAAACAGGCCGGGCGCCCATTTGCCGTATCTTTTGTTCCGTTGCAGGGGTGTAATCAATGGCAAAGGCATAAACCGTATGGCCAGCGGCAATCAGCTCTCTGATCAGCTCCCCCCTGAACCCAAGCATGGTATCTGCCAGAGTGCCAACCATGGCAATCTGTTCTACCCCGTTTTTCTGGCGTTTAAAGCTGTCGCCCATGGCTACCTTGCCCCTGCAATCAGGTTTATTGCTTTTCTGGCTGCTTTTCCGATGCCACTTTTTACGCCTGATTTTCGTGCCCTAAGGCTCTGCAACTCACCGAGCGCCTGTTCTGGCGTAATAAAGCCACCGTTCATCAAGCTGGCGTATAGCGGGTATTGTATCAGCACTCCGTAGGCCAGCTCTTCAAGGCTGAGCGTTCGGTTGCGCCTTTGGCATTCGAGGCGGTCTTTCGTCAGGCCCCAGCCGGCGTAGAAGGGCAAGCCGTAACAGGTAACCTGTTTGTGTCTGAGCAGGGCTTCGAAGCCGGTCAGTGAGGTGAGTGTGTGTACCTCATCTACCTGATCGAGTACCGATGCGATGCTGGCCGTGGTGATGATTTCATCGCAGCACGCTTGAGCATGCTGCTCGCCCTCCCCCGGCTTGCGTGCCCCTGCGTACACATCCGGGTGTGGTTTGTAGGCAACCCAGGCATCCGGGTTTTGCTGGCGCACGGCTTTCAGCAGTTCCATATTGGTGTTTATGCCCGGAGCCCCGTATGCCAGGGAGGCGTCGGTTTCAACTTGGCCCGGTACCAGTATAACCCGTTCGCGGGCCGGCCGAACCCATGCCTGTGTGGCGGTGTTGAATTTGCTCAGGCCCAGGCACTTGATGGTTTCAACCAGGCTGCCTGCACGCTGGCGCTCGGCCTGTGTGAATGGGTGATGCTGCAGGATTTGCTCAAGCCGGGATGGGCCGTTTGCATTAAAATACAGGTACTCGAAATCCATTACCCAGGAAAGCGGCTGGGCAAATTGGGCACCCAGGCCTACGGAGCGCAAAAAACCGTCTTCCAGCCTTACCAGCGTGATATCTGACCCGGTTACGTTTACCGGCCTTTGCCCCCACACCAAGGCGACGGCTCCTGCGGGAATTTTGCTGGCTGAGCGCACGTGGGTTATGCGGCTGCCACCTAAAAAACGATGCAGGCTTTTTCGCCAATGGGGATTAAAGCCCAGCGCGAATATCGGGCGGCCTGCCAAGCCCTGCTGCGCGGTAAAATCGTTCCAGCCATTCGGTTTTAAACCACTCTGCATTGCCGGCTTAATCACTATGATCCCGTATTACCGCCATCACCATCTGCATAATGGCCGCGAACAGAATGGCGAAGATGCCGAATACAATAATGTTGTAGGTTCTGTCTGGCTTAATGGGGTATTCCGGGAGTGTTGGAAACTCCAGCACAGATACCTGCTTGAGCTTACGAGCCGCCTCTACCCGTGTGGTCTCCAGGGTAGTCAGTGCGCTTGAGTAGAGCTCCAGAGCAAACTGGGCGCGCATTTGCAGGGTTTCATATTCTGCAGAGACCTTATTGAGCGCATCGCCGCCCTGGCGTGCCATTTTTTCTTTTTCAATATCGATCTGCTCTTCAATAGACTGGATTTCTGCTTTCAGGCGGCGGATTTCCGGGGAGCTTGCACTTTGGTAGCTGCTTTGAGCGGCCGTGCGGGCTCTCAAAACTGCAAGTTCCGATTCTAGCCGGGAGACTGTTGTAAAAATCGCTTCAATGGTTTGCGTTGGCGCTACCAGGCCATGCTGGTTCTGGTACGAAAGCATGGCATCTCTTGCCTCGAACAATCGAGCCTCCAGCGCTTGCGCTTGTTTGTCGATGAAGTCGACCTGCTCTGCCGCCAGGCGCTGGCCCATGCGGTTCATGTGGCGTTCGCCTTCTTCCAATAGGGCCTCCACAATTTTCTGAGCCATTTCCGGTGTGTAGGCCTGCACTTCAATTTTCAGAACACTGCTGTAATCATCAAAAAGGATATTAATGCGCTTTTGCATGTAACCATGGAACTTTTCAATTGGTGCGCTCTCATTTGAAAACCTTGAGAAAACATCGATATCTGCCTGGGCATAATGCCCCCGAAGATCAAGCCGTTTCTGGAGTGTTTTTAGCATGACAACAGATTCAAGATGGTCTTTAAGCAACAAAAGATCACCGGAACCGCTGGTGCCGGAAAGCAGCGACGAGACATTCAAGCCGGAGGGCACTATTTCCGGTGTTTGCAGCACGATGTGAGCGCGGGACACGTAGCGATCTGTGGCCATTAAACCCCAGTAAATGATGGCCAGGAGTGTTGCCATGGCGGCGACCACCCAAAACGGGTTGCGTTTGCAAAACTGAATCATTTACCAATGCTCTCGTGGTAGCGTTTTATTGCTTCGTGTATGTCGTCAAACCAGATGGCTTCGCCTTCGTGTATCCAGACACCTGCCTGGCAAAGGTCTTTGAGCATGCCTACCTGGTGTGAAACCATAATGATGCTCGCTGTGCCTACCCGATCCTTGAACGCTTTGGTGGCCTTGGCCTTGAAGGCCGCATCACCAACGGCGGTGGCTTCATCCGAGAGGTACACATCAAAATCGAACGCGAGAGACAAGCCAAACCCAAGGCGGCTGCGCATGCCCGAGGAATAGGTTTTCACAGGCTGATCAAAGGCCTTACCTATTTCGGCAAAATCCTGCACCCGTTTGATTATTTCGGGGATGTGATCACCGCCCCCGTGAATTCTGGCAACAAACTTGACGTTTTGGCGCCCTGTCATGGAGCCTTGAAACCCTCCGCCTAAACCTATCGGCCAGGAAACGCGACAGTTGCGGATTACTGAACCTCTATCGGGCGCATCCATGCCACCGATAATTCGCAGCAAGGTGGATTTGCCCGCCCCATTGCGGCCAAGAATACCCACACTAGTATTTGCCGGTATGCGAAAGTTTACGTCTTTAAGCACCCAGTCGCCGCCGAACGGCCCGTGGTATCGCTTGTATAGATTGCGAACCTCTATCATTGAGCCAGCAACCTTTGGCGGAACCTTAGCTGCAGGAGCAGGCCAAGAAAGAGGCTGCCCCACACCCAGTAATGGAGGTAGAGGAAACTGATACCGCTAACCGGCCGGTATGCTTCGAAAATCCCTGTACGCAAAAGCTCGATGGCATGAAGCATCGGGTTGTATATCAGGTACTGCTGTAATTCGTGTGGAAAGTACTGGACGGGTATCATAACGCCGGAGAGGAAGTAGAGTGGGAACATCACCATTCGGATAAATTTACCCGCCTCAGGCAAGCTGGTAACGATCACCGAAAAGATCATGGCCACCCCAGCCCCAAAAACCCATACCGCAAGCCAGGCGTGCAAAACCTGAAGCGGGTGTTGGGGCAGCAGATGGTACCCGGCCAGAGAGAACAGCAAGATAATCAGGCTGAAAACCAAGGTACTCAGGATGCCCTCAAGGCCACACCTGGCAATGACGGTATCAACCGGCTGAACCTGGCGATAGGCGAACAAACCTCGGTTAGCAGATATGGCTTCCATACCCCGGTTCATCTGGTTTCTGAACATAATGAATGTAGTTATGCCCACCACAAGCCAGGGGATGTATTCCGCACCGGGCACCAATCGCACGCGCCCGATAAGGGTCCGCACCCATACCAACAAAAGCACATGAGCAATGGGCTCCGCCAGCAACCACAGCCAGGCCACACGATCGGCGCTGATGCGGGCAACCGCTTCCCTTAGAAAGAGAGCCTGCCATACGCCAATAGTAATCTGCCAAGGGGTTCGGTTAGCCGTTTGCACTACAAGTCCAGCGCCACCTTGGTTGCTACTGCGATCTGATACAGAATTTGGGTAACCGTGGACGCAATTTGCAGGTTTTTGGTTTCTACTTTCGGTAAGACCAAAATCTGGTCGCCGGGAAGAAGTTCCACTTCGCCTGCGTTACGCACTTCGCCGTTCTGCCGGGCAATCAATATGTGATCTTCGTTTGCATGCTGGCTGAAGCCACCGGCCGCCTGGATATAATCATCTACGGAGCGACCGGGCACGTACACCAGGGATTGCGGTATGTAGACTTCGCCCGATGTTAGTACGGCATCGGTTCTCTGGGGCAAGGTAATGATGTCGCCATCCTGCAGGCGCACATCTACCAGCTTACCTTCGTGTGCAACAACCAGCCGACCGTTCGGCTCTACTTTGCGGGCTTCTTCCACGAAGCGAGAAATAAGCTCTGCTTCCTGGATCCGGATGGCCGACTCTTCAGCGGTGGATGAGGAGGCCCCCAGATAGGTGGTTTCGAGCCGGCGCAAGCTGCTATCCAATGCTTCTTTCTGGCGCTCTGCCACGCTCTCCCTGCGCAATGAGATGCTTTCCCAGGCGGTTTCCTCTGCGTCTATCGCAATTTCATTCATGAGTTCATGCAGTGTCACGCCCTTTGGCACCACATAGTAGGAGCGGCCAAGGTATGCGCCTTCTAGCTGCACTACCAGGCTATCCGGGCGCTGGTCTGCCAAAAACAGAATCTCGTCGCCGTTGGCCAGCTCTGCTGTTTCAAACTGGTTGAGCGGTAGATATTCAGAATGGGGAGTCGCACCACGTTTTCCCCGCACGAGCGCATGAGAGACACCTGGAAGCAAGGGTGCCATCCCGGTAAGCATTGCGCCTGTTAAGGGGCCTGCGGGCAATTCAAAAACGTTGGCTTTGCTGACATCACCCAGAACGGTGAGTGCCGGCCCGCGTTTTTCGACGAGCAGTGTGTCGCCTTCTTGTAGCTGTGGGTGGTCAAGCTTGCCTTCCAGCAGGAAGTCGTAAAGATCGACGTGAGCAATCACCTCTCCGTTACGGCTGAGCTTTATGTTCCGATAGCTGCCCAGTTGTTCATCAATGCCAGAGGCTTGATCCAGTAAATACAAAATGGAGTCACTGGGCACACCCACGTAACGGCCCGGTTTGTTCACGTAGCCGGTTACGAATACGGAGACCGGCTGAACCCCTTGCAGGTTGGTGTACACATTAACGTTGTTGGGGTATACGCGGCGCACTGCGCTTTTAACGACGGCATCCAGTTGGCTGTGGCTAACGCCCTGCACCTGCACGGGGCCGATGGCGGGTATAAATATGTTGCCTTGGGCATCAACGGGCAATACACGGTCCATCTCCGTTGCACCCCATAACCTGAGGGTGACCTGATCACCCGGGAGCACGCGGTAATCGGGGTTCAGCCCATCGGAGCGCAGCCCGCGGAAGCCGCCGGTGAAGAGTTCGGCACCGAAGGGGGTAAGTTCTTCTTTCTGGCTTTCCATAAGCACCGGGCCATAGGTGCCTGCGCGCCGGTTAGTGCCCGCCTGGCGCTGTTGCGCCGCAGTATCGGCCTCGGAGGGCGCGTTGGCTCTGTTGCCCGCCGCTGCTTCTATTTGTGGCAATAGCCGCTCGCGCTGGCTTTTGGGAATATCGCCAAAGCTTTGGCTGAGCGCATGTGATGGCAGCATCAAGGCGAGACAAACCAACGTGACTATTCTGGCCACTAACCGGTAATAGTGTGTCATTTCAGGCTCCCGACAGTTGAATTCGCTGGCCCGGGATCCACCGCACTGGTTGCTCGCGTTGCACCCCAAGCACCCTCTGGATATTTGCACAGCGTACTTGGTACACGGCGCGCTTCGGATACAATGGTTGCCGCAAAGCAGACTTTTCCTGTGGCGGAAAAGTAAGTGTTTTCAACGGTTAGCCAGGTATTGCCCCCCCACGGTGTGTTCCCCAGAGTGACCATCTGCCCTGGGCTTGTGGCTTCAATCAACTGAGATTGCTCTGACGAAAAAAAAGTGACCGTGCCAGAGGTATTTAGCCAGCGGGAGGCGGGAATATCATTTGGTTTTGCATGACTAAATGAACTGTTCGCTGCGCAACCTGAGGTTATTAATACGATGCCAGCAATAATCAACCGCTTGCACAAACTGCTTTGTGTGACGTTAATACGCATTCATCCTTGCCTGATAAGGGTGTTAAAAGCCGTAGGACCAGCGCGCAAAGAGCGACCACTGATCCAGTTCGCCTGAATGTAGGGCGATTTTATCTTCTGCTATTTGCCCGGCTATCCGAACGGTGCCATAGGGTGTACCAAACTCCCAAAAGCCGGTGTAGAGCATGATGGATTGATCCCGAGCCGGCACAAAATAGGTTACGGCTGGGTTAGGCGTGGTTACCCGGGATTCCGGATTACCGGTGAAATCTACCCAGCTGACAGATGCGCCAACGCTGTTGCCGCCACCCAGGAAGTCAAAATACCCTAGCGTGACTATTTGGCTGTCGGAATCTATTGTAGCGGCCATATTCCGGCCTTTGTAGCGGTAACCGGTTCTGTAAACCCTGTGCTCGTATGAAATATCGGGCATGGGCGAGCCGAACAGGTTGTCTGCAAGGGTGTCTGTGCCCTCTAGAAACCAGCGTTGCTCTCTTCCCCACAGGCTTGTTGTGGCGTCCAACCCAAATAACCAGGATTTGCGCGCTGGGAAGCCCCCTGCCTCATCCTCGCCCATCATTTGGCCGTATAGGGCAAGGGTTTGCTCGCCGATCTCAAAACCGTAACGCACATCGACGGCGCCCAGCTGATTACTGGGGTCTTCAGAGCTGTCTCTGGGATTATCATTGCCAATAAAGGCATCCCAAAAAGTTGAAAGTGAGGATGACCTACCATCGCCACCAAAAATAAAGGTTCGTGCAAGCCCGATATCCAGCCCATCTATTGGCCTGAAGGTTCCCCGAAAGCCTACCAGTAAGGGGTCTGCTACTGCTCGATCACTCTCAAGCTGGCTTACCATAGCTGTTAGTTGCCATGGGCCAAGCCATGAAAGCAGAGGCGTCTCAAAGGGTTGCGCCTCGTTTCGGTTCAACCAGAGGCCTGGCGCAGGCCTGGCGTTATTGGAAAGAATCAGGCTGTTTTGCCAGCCTGGGCCCCACCAGCGGTCGATGGCTCCAGCACCCAACACCCAATTGCCAGCGAACACAGTGAGGTAGCTTTGATCCAACCGAAAGGCATCATCGTCGCCAGGGGAAGCAACCACTGCCGGGCTCATGCCAGCAGCCCACCAACCGCCATCGTACTCTGCGGTCAATCTTACTTGCCCTTCCTCTGACGAGTTGTCGCTGTAACTGTTAATAAACCAATTTTCTGTGCTGCCGGATACGGACAACCTATATTTTGGGCCAGCTTGTCTTGAAACGCCCACCGAATCCTTCATCACGGGCCAGGTGGTTACAGTGCGGTTTAATTGGCCGGAGTCTGCTCGCTTCTGAAGCTTGTGACGTGCTGCTGCATCGCCCGCAGAAACCCAGGGTGCGGCGCTCACAAAACCGGCTGCCAGGCACGCTACCGCCCCACCGACCAGGGCCCAGTGTTTTAAGGTCATAGATATAAATTGCCAGCAATGACAGAGAGAGAACCAAGAGGGGAAGATACGCTCCCAACTGCATCCCTGTCAGTGTGTGAATGTTCCATGTCTGAAGCGCGGCGATTTTACGCCTTCGAGTGAGACAAGCAAGTGTCAAAAGGTCTTGTATCTTTTAAATCAGCGAGTTACAGCTGTTAAGAATTGTTAAAGTACTCAACTGTTAAGGCTTGAGCGCAGAAACCCGCACTCTCACCCGCTGCTGCTTCTGCATAAAGTTGATCAGCACAATAGCCCGTTCTTCCCCATCATACGCCTGAAAAACCGCTTTAATACCCTCAAACGGCCCCTCGCTCAACTGAACCACCTCTCCACACTTTAGCCCACCCTGCTGAACAACGGAGCCCAGGCTGTCTTTGATGTGCTGTATCACGCCGTCCGCGATAGCGGCAGGTTTGTTGGCAAAGCTCACAACGCGCAGCACGCCACGGGTAGAGCGCAGCTTCGCCCATGCAGGATCTGCCTGTTCCAGATTAATGAACAGGTATCCGGGAAACAAAGGCTCCAGTTTTTGGGTGCGCTTTCCGGCCCTGATCTTTTCTACCGGCACTTTCGGGTAGAAGCAGGCGATATCCTGATTCTGCAGGTGCGCCAAAGCGCGATCGCCCTGGGCGGGCTTGTGTTGAAGTGCGTACCAAGTCATGGGCGGGGAATGTACCAGTTTCCCGCCGCAATGAAATAAGGGTTAAGCACATCCTCCTTGCCATAGCGCAACGCTGTGCCATCCAGTGCGTTCACACTACCCCCTGCCGCAAGCAACACAGCATGAGCCGCGGCCGTATCCCACTCGCTGGTAGGCCCCATGCGCGGGTAGAGGTCTGCATGGCCTTCGGCGATTCTGCAGAATTTGAGGGAGCTGCCTGCCTGAAGTGTTTTGTGGGGCCCAAGCGCCCTAATGAAGTCGCGAGTCTCATCATTCATGTGGTTCTTGCTGGCGACGACACGAATGGTGTCGGGCAACTCTGCCACTCTGATGCGATGCTCCCGCCCCGTTCGGTCACGCTTATGGGCGCCCTCGCCCTTTATTCCCCAAAACGCTTCTTTTAATGCCGGAGCAGTGACCACGCCCAATACCGGCTCACCATCTTCAATCAGCGCAATGTTCACCGTAAACTCACCGGTACGCTGAGTGAACTCTTTGGTGCCATCTATTGGGTCAACCAACCAGAACCGACGCCAGCGCTGTCGCTCCTCCCATGGCGCCTGGGCACCCTCTTCCGAGAGAATGGGAATGTTCTGACTGATATTGCGCAGGCCTTTTACGATGACTTCATGGCTCGCAATATCCGCTGCGGTGATGGGCGACTCGTCTTCCTTGTAGCTCACCTTAAAATCTGACTGATAGATGTGGAGCACTCTGGTGCTGGCCTCATCCGCCACTTTGATCACTTCCGGGAGTATTGAGCTGTATTGCATTGCCGGCATCCTGCGTCACTGATAGTCATGCGGTGTAAGTGAATAGTAGCAAATATTGGCGGTCGGCCGTATCCGGGCTTTTCTGGCGTTGCACTTTCAGGCAATCTGAAAGGGAAATCTTCAGGCGCATTTCTCATCCTGACCAACCATAAGGCCTTCTGTTATGAAACTTCGCTTCCTCGGCGGCACCGGTACGGTAACGGGTTCGCGCTATCTGTTATCCGACGATAAACACCGGGTCTTGGTTGACTGCGGCATGTATCAGGGCGTTAAAACCCTACGCAGGAGAAACTGGGCCAAGTTTCCCGTGGATCCCAGCACAATCGATGCGGTGGTCCTCACCCATGCTCACATCGACCACTCAGGCTACCTGCCTGCCCTGGTGAAACATGGTTTCAAAGGCAAGGTTTACTGCACTCAGGGCACGCACGATTTATGCAAAGTGTTACTTCCGGATGCGGGTTACCTGCAGGAGGAAGATGCCAAATACGCCTTCCGCAAAAAATTTTCTCGGCATGAAAATCCCGAACCGCTTTTTACCGTGAAGGACGCCTGGGAAGCCTTGAAACACTTTGAGCCTTTTCATTACCACGAGACGTTTGAACCGGTGAAGGGTTTTGAGGTGACTTTTACCCCTGCCGGGCACATTTTGGGATCGGCTTGCGCACATGTTCATCACAAGGCTCACGGCCGCTCAGTGGTATTCAGTGGGGACGTGGGTCGACAGAACGACCCGATCATGAGACCCCCAGAGCCCATAAAGAAAGCCGACGTGCTTGTGTGCGAATCCACCTACGGCGACAGGTTGCACGAGGAAACCGACCCGGAAACCGAATTGGCAGAGATCATCACTCGCACCGTTAGCCGCGGCGGGATTGTACTGATTCCATCATTTGCGGTAGGGCGGGCGCAACTGCTGCTTTACCTCATTCACAAGATCATGAGAGAGGGGCGCATTCCCAAGCTGCCGGTATTTCTCAACAGCCCCATGGCCATCAAAGCCACGGAGATTTTTTCCAAGCACCACAAGGAACATAAGCTGAGCGCCAGTCAGTGCGAGGTGATCGACAGCCATACCGAGTTCGTTCGCACCGTTGATGAATCCATCAAGCTGGATTCCGTGCGCTATCCCTGCATTATCGTGTCTGCCAGCGGCATGGCCAGCGGTGGCCGGGTGCTCCACCATCTTAAAACTCTGCTGCCAAATTACAGGAATAGTGTGGTATTTGCCGGCTTCCAGGCACCTGGAACCCGTGGTGACAGGCTGGTCGCCGGCGTGGAATCGGTAAAGATTCACGGCGAATACTGGCCAGTAAAGGCCGAGATCCACAATATGGGCTCGCTCTCAGCGCACGGCGACTACAATGAACTCTTGCAATGGCTTGAGCAGGGCGCACTTGAACCCGAGAAAGTGTATGTTACCCATGGCGAAATGTTAGCCAGCGACATTATGCGCAAGCGCATCAGTGAAAAATTCGGATGGGACACCGAGGTACCCGATTTGTTTGAAGAGGTAGAGATTTGAGGTTAACCGCGCTCTTTTTTGGCTTTATCTTGCTGTTTTCTGCTGTGGGCGCGGCCCAGGCGCAACCCTTCACGCTCCCCGGCATTCCCGGGTTCTCGACACAACAGGCTGAGGAAGAAGCCTCACCCGAAGAGCTTGAAGCATCATTAGAGGTAGCCATTCAGGCACTGCAAGACGACGAAAGCCGTGAGGCGCTGGTACAACAGCTCAAATCCATTCAACAGGGATTGCACGCAGAATCTTTGCAAACAGGCAAAAGCACTTCCGGTGGTGAGGGCTTATTGGGTGCCCTTGCTGTGTTTTTTGATGAAGCCACCAACGGTGACAGCACAGCAGAAACCCCTCTCTCCATCTGGAAAACACATTTTCGCAATGCCTACAGTGCGGCAAAAAAGTTACTGACCGGTGCGTCCTACCGCGTTCTGGTAGAGATCACCGCTGGGCTGATTGCATGGATAGCCGCACTGTGGGGCTTGTCACGCCTGGTTCGCATGTTTTTCTCATGGCGCGGATGGCCACTGCAAATGCCAAGGCACCCTCGCCCCTGGATGCTCATCGCCCATTTTGTAAGGCGGATTTTACCCTGGCTGCTCACTTTCACCGCGCTGCTGGCCGGGTTACCCACATTCGGCATGTCGGATGATGCTCAAACAACGATTCTTATTTTGGCTTACGCAGGCTTGAGTGCCCGGGCGCTGACCTCGCTTTTCGATGTAATGATTTCCATTTTCTCCAACGGCCATCGCCTCACGGCCGTTATGATTCTGCGCCGGCGAATGCTCTTGCCACTTTTTATAATCGGTGTGCTGTTTGCCTTAGAGGATGCCCTGAGTACAACCGAGCTTACCGATCAACTCGGAGCAGAGTTAGCCAGTGCACTTGCGCTGGTATTCAGCGTTATTGCCGCTCTGCTTAGCTTTTACCTGATAGTGAGGAACCGGCGCCCAGTTACCCACCTGATTCGAAATCGCCCCTACAAGCAGCGCAAAGACCAAGGCGTAGGGCGTGAAGTCACTGCCCTGCTGGCCAGGCTTTGGCACATCCCCATGCTCGTGGCCATCAGCGCCTCGGTGGTCGCGGTTTTTGTTAACGGGGGGGAAGCTGATGCAGCCTTAGGCAAAGCCATGATCTGCGCCTTGCTGCTTGCGCTGACGCTTGCCTTGCAAGGGCTCATTGGCATTCAAGAAAACCGCCCCAAGCACCAGGCCCTGAGCATTTTCAGCCGCAGGCTGGTGCGGTTCGGTTACAACTTGATTCAGGCCTCCGCATGGCTGTTATTTTTCGAATTAATCCTGCAAATATGGGGACTGTCTTTGTTCGGTGTAGGCGGAAAACCATCAGTGAGCAAGGGCATAGCGGGAAGCCTGCTTGGCGTGACCTTTATTTTGCTCGTAGCAAAGCTCACCTGGATATTTGTAGACGAACTGCTCGAAAGAGCCATGCGCGGGGGCGATCGTAACAAACGCATCAACCCGGCCAGAGCCCAGACGATCCTCCCGATTGCCCGAAACACCCTGCTGATCACAATACTGATCATCACTGCCTTAGTGAGCCTTTCCACCCTGGGTGTTGATGTAACCCCCTTGCTCGCAGGTGCCGGCATCATCGGCCTTGCCGTAGGCTTTGGTGCGCAAACACTGGTACAGGATTTGATCACCGGCCTGTTTATTGTGGTTGAGGATTCCATGTCGGTTGGAGATTTTGTGGAGATCAACGGCTTCATGGGCACCGTAGAAGGCTTCAACCTGCGCACCGTGCGCTTGCGAGATCTTGAAGGAGTGGTGCATCACATCACCTTTAGTAAGATCAGCTCTATTCACAACATGTCGCGGCAGTTTGGTATCGCTCTGATTAAAATTCGCATACCCCGGGAGCTACCGATTGATGATGCGATTCTGTTGATGACAGAAACCGCTGAGGAATTGCGCACACTGCCGGATATGCGCTGGCTGATTTGGTCGCCTCTGGAAATGCAGGGGATACATGCGTTTGAGGAAGGCTGCCCGGTGCTAAGGATGCGGATGCGGACTAAGCCGGAGTATCAGTGGGATGTTTCCAGGGCGTTTAATTTGCTGCTAAAGCGGAAAATGGAAGAGCGGTATATTGACCTAGCTGCACCGCGGATCAGTGTGCAGATGGAGGGGGAAGGTGGGAGTAGGTCGCCTTATGTGGACAGGCAGGCGCCGGGTGAAGCTTGAGTTAGACCCAAGCCTGGAACCCCGACAACCTGCCCACAGCCAGAGCGACTTACCTGGCCGCTGAAAGCGCCTGAAGCCCAGCGTGATACGCCTGCAGTGAGTCGTTCACAACCTCCTTGGAGAAGCCCATCTGCGCTTCTATCTGGACTCTGCCATCGGGCGTTTGTGTGACATCGTGAGAAGCAATGCCAAGCGTTCTCTCAAGTACCGTTACGCGCATGCCATCCTCCAGGTTCACAACATTGATCTTGCGGGTACCTGCTTCCTGAACAACGGCATAAGGCCCCTCTGGCGTTTGCATCCAGTCGATACGCCAGAAGTAATGGCCGCGATTGCGGGACCCATCCAGGCGATAGAGGCTTTCATAAGAATCAAACGAACTGCACTTATTCACAAAGTCATTCTGCCGCTTACAACCCCGACCAACCGATACATCTTTATCGTCGGTACTGATATCCAGTTTAACCAACTGCCCGGTTTCCGCATTCAGCAGCATATACCCATCCGCTTCAGATAAACCCACGGTTTCGCCGATAGAACCAACAATACTGGTCAGGCCTGCTAAGCCTTGTTTGTCTTCCTCATTCTTTTCGATGAGCAAGTAACCCGTAGAACCAAAGTCGCCTTTCTGCAATGCCGCCACATGATAATTCTCTGGCACCATCAGCGTGCTTACACGTTGCCCGGGCGTATAGTGAAAAACCGATGCATCGCGGGTAACAAGCACGCCAGTTGATGAGGCAAGCACATTTTGCCCGGCAAGCTTTTTGCCCGTTACAGAGGTAAACGCAACGCCCGTAGAATCACGGGTAGCAGTGCCCAGAGTTACAGGCTCGGCACTCCCTGTGCTGGAGAGGTACTTGAATATAAGCTCATCACGTCCACTTTTGAGCGCGTAAACAATGTCGCCAGCCAAGGCATTCGCAGAAAAACCGGTGATCTCACCTTCGGGATCGAGATAAGGTGAACCACCAATCATCAAACCATCCCGCATACGAACAATCTCAACCGGGCCGCCCTCACCCTTTACAGCCGCAACCTGTTCTGCAAGCTCCTGCTCACTGACTAAGCTGACCGGCTCAGGCGCTGATGCCTGTTGTGCCATCTGCTGCTGTGTACCAGCCTTCATGCGAGCTATAAATGCTTGCTGCATTTCTAATGCCATTGCTTGCTGTTCTGGCGTCATGGGCGGCTGCGAACTCGCACATCCCCCTAACAACCCCAAAGATACCGCAACCACCAACCCCCTGACCTTGCCCATACTTACTCCCTAAATATCGGCTTTTAATTAGCCTAATTATCATCAACGTAAATAAAACCGGGAGGATTATATACGAGCGCCAAAAATATGACTTTTAAATGATGTGAAATGTGATCTGATGCCAAAGAGCGATTGAATTGGGGTACCTCACGGGCCATCAAACTTCATCTGGACGAAACGATGGAAAAAGCCAAAGCTATGACGTACCTGCCAGCAAGTTAAGCTGTGCCAGTCCCTGAGGACTTATATGTATATGCCAATTTGGCACCTACTGTTGATTCGGGTTTTCATGTGTGCCATTATGGCACCATGAAATAGGTTAAGCAGCAGCTATAGTTTGAATACAGAAACGTAACCCTAAAAATAGGGCAATGCGGATCGATACAGTAAATCAAAAAAAAAGGGGGGGGGGTGATGCAGTGGGGACCTATTCAGTCCAGCTCCACACATCGATAAAAAATATGATGAATATGCAAAACAAGGACACACGCCTAGTGGCGCGTGTCGACGAAGAAACCCAACAACTCATTGCGCATGCAGCGGAGTTAACGGGGCGCAGCATTAGTCAGTTCCTGATTTATGCAGCCAAGAAAGAAGCGATGGAAGCCGAGCGCCAGGCTGTTCAAATTCGAGTCTCCCGAAAAAGCGCGGATAAAATGCTGGAACTTCTGGACAATCCAGAGCCAATTAACCCGGAACTCCGTGCTGCTGCGCTTAAACACAGGAAGTTAGCGCGTGACTTTAAAAACAGAAGAAATTAATAAGAAACACAACCGCCGGAAGTTTGATTGCGGCAAAGAGGCATTAAACGAGTTTCTGAAGAAAATTGCTCGGCAGAGCAATGAAAAAATGGCAACTCGCACCTATGTCCTCATTGAGGATGAGGGTGACCCAACAGAAATACTCGGGTATTACACCCTTCTCCCCAGCTCGGTGGCCTTTCCTGAAGGGCACACTCTTCAGAAAAGGTATCCGACAGATCCTCCTGTTTATCGTCTAGCTCGCCTGGCCATTGATAATTCCGCAAAAGGATATGGCTTGGGTGCATATCTTCTAATTGAGTCTTTAAAGCGAATTGTTGACGCCTCCCTATCAGTTGGCGGAATCGGCTGTGCGGTGGATGCCAAGGACGATGATTCAAAACGATTCTATGAAAAATATGGTTTCATCACCATTGATAATGTTGACGGCGATCCATTAGCACTTTGGCTCCCAATCGATCAGTGCATTGAGGCTGTAGACCTTGCCTATTCGGAAACATGAATGCGGGGACCAGGCTATTGTTACGAACACCGACGAGGCTGGATTGAAGAACGAATCCGGCTGCTGGCATCTGTGTTTACCGTGTACGTGGCAGCTTACGCGGTGATGCCGAACCACTACCACCTAGTTGTAAAATTCAGCCCGAATGAGGCGGAACCCTGGGCCTGGATGAGGTACTGGCGCGCTGGTGCAGCCTTTATAAAGGGCCATCACTGGTTCAGCGGTATCACCGCGATGATGAACTGTGCGCTGCAGAGCTTCGGCGAGTTGAGGAGTACGCGGAAACTTTCCGGCAACGGTTGGCAGATTTGAGCTGGTTTATAAAGTGCCTGAATGAGCCGATTGCCAGGCAGACCAATAAAGAAGATGAATGTACCGGCCACTTTTATGATGGCCGTCCATGGCCATCACCCCTGCGGGGCCAGCCTTCGGCTGTTCCAATTTGATCCCGTAAAATTGGTGGGAAAGCCGATTTAAGTCTCAAGCCCTAGCTACTGAAGAAGCCCTCCCCTCCTGCATGGCCTACGTCGACCTGAACCCCGTACGGGCTGCCATGGCCGAGACACCGGAGACCTCCGAGCACACCAGCATTAAAGAACGCATTCACCCCACCTTTTAATCTGGCAGAAGCGATTGCACGACAAACGGAACAGCAGGCATTGAATGATTTTTCAGTGCCGTTAAAACCGCTACTGGCTTTTGAGGGCGTGATTCGGAACGGCTTTCAGCGAGGCATTCTGTTCAGCCTTGAAGATTACCTGGAGCTGGTGGATTGCACTGGGCGAATTAGCCGAAACGATAAACGAGGGGCCATTAGCGAAAAAGCGCTGCCAATTCTGGAGCGGCTGAATCTGGACCCGGAGCGATAGTGCCATCGGGCAACCGCTTTTGAAGACAGCTATCAGGATTACAGAAACCCTGGACGGCGACGAGCAGCCTAGCTCCCGCTCCCCTTCCTTTGCTTATCAGCGGTCCTGCCGAGAACCTCACTCGTTTGAAATCCATCGATTGCCATAACTCGCGGTGGGTTGCCGGCGCAGTTTCGCCGTAACGCCGAATAGACGCATCAGAAACGACAAAGGCCCGAGGGTCAAAACGCCGGGCCTTTGGGAGTCAGGCTAGGCACTGGCGTGCCTGTCCATTGCTAAGTGTATGCTGTGCCTTGTCCACGCTTACTGCTGAAAGCGCTACAGCTACCATCTGAAATCACAACGAAAATGGATCTTCGTTTACAAATAAAGGCTTATTAACATCACCATTTGGATAAAATACGAGCCACGCACCGAACCGTGTAACAACAGGCAACCAAGTGAACTCTGGCCCTTCTAAAGACTCGGGAATAATCGAATTATCAACTGTCTCAATCGCGAAAAACTCTCCGCGCGTGTACGCATTCGATGCTATCTCTCCTTCACGACACTCTCGATAGAACTCAGGGATCAGCTGAATATCCATCCCACGCAATGCCGAAAAAAGCAACTCAGATTTTTTCTCGGGACTTTTTGGAAACTCGACACATATAGTGCTAGGTCCCAACTTCGGCAAACTGCGGAACTGAGAGCCAGCATGAGTAAAGTCAGCATTATTAAGCTCGACTGCCGCCACCACTTCAATTCGGTCTTTTACAAAAACCAAATAAACTGGCCTAGAAATATAAACTGAAAAAATCCCATAAAAAAATGCAGAGAATTGGATCATGCCGACAATAAAATAGTCACGAAGCATTTCCGATTTTTGCTTCCGAGTATTAAATATCACTAAAGAGATTGTCGGACCTAAAACTATTTCAACCAGCACAATTAATAGGAAAAGATCAGTTCCATGACTCATCTCGGCAAACGGCTTAGGGTACCAAAGCCCATAAATGACCAGAGCCGCTAACAGAGCCAGGATTACGGTAATAACTCCGTGAATTGCAGCTGCCTTTAACTTTGCTTTTACCACTCAGAGCTTCACCTATAAAATAGTTGAGACCTCGTTATGAGGCCTCAACTTTAACTCACAATTATTAAACAGCTCTGTTTACGAGCGACACTCAGCAGGCGCCAAATTGCCTGGCAGGGTTGCACTAGCAGGAGCTGAAGCTTTGCCTGCAGCATAGCAAGTCCAAACAATTGCCCCGGCAGGACGTGTACCTGCAGCCAAAGCAGCGCCAGTAGCAGTAGGGACCAAACTGAGAGTGCTTGTAGCAGCTGCTGATATACGGCTAGAGTATGCAATATCAATTTGACCTGTGGCCGTTGTCACAGTAATCGTCCGAACATTTTGTGACGTATTTGCAGTTGTACCATTGTCACCCACTGTTTGAACGCAAGTTCCGGCTGCGTTGCAAGGAGTAGTGGCTGCACCAGCTGTAGCGCTTGTCGGATAACCCGCAGCCAATCCACCGGTGGCATCCGGAGTAACGTTTGAAGCGTTATCTGCAACGGTCAGTTTAGCTTCTGACGCAAGATTTAATCCCTCCGAAACTCGAGCGCGAGCCGTGTAATCTTGATACGCTGGTATGGCTACGGCCGCCAAAATACCAATGATCGCCACAACGATCATCAGTTCGATCAGCGTAAAACCCTTCTGGGAATAATTCATTTGCATATTTTTCATAGTCGACCTCTATATATTGTCGTTTATTAACTCAAAATGGCCCGGGGCCGGTGGAGCTTAGCCCCGAAACCGGTTTTTGGTGAGCCTACCTAGATCTAAGCATGTTTCGTGCCAAAAACCTAAACGAAACATTAACCCAACCTTAATCAGCACCTTACAGCACTGTTATCTATTTACGCTACACAACCAAAAACAGCATCAACGCCGCGCACTGTCATTGAGTGACGAATTTTGTCACACACCACCGGCCTCTCTGGCAGAGTATATTGGAGGCGCCTTGTACACCCAATCTCCCACGCACCTTTCCAAACCCACACCAGCCATCTAAACTCTCTGCAATCGTGAAATATCTTTTCAACCACTTAGGCAGCACTCTTTACTCCGTTTATGGCTACTAACAAAAGCAACATCACCCTCACCGGTCTGGCCCGGCGTTTTGTGGAAGACGGTCTTCTTGATGAAGCAACCGCCAAGGATGCCTTTGTACAGGCTTCGCAAAACCGTATTCCATTAATAACCTACCTTACCCAGAACAAACTGGCCGATAGTGCCAAGCTCGCGTTCTCCGCGGCCATGGAGTTCGGCGTTTCGGTTCTGGACCTTTCATCCTTTCTCCCTGAAATGATGCCGGAAGGCGTGGTTGACGAGAAACTGATACGAAAGCACAACGCGCTTCCCCTTTATAAACGAGGCAACCGTCTCTTTATTGCAGTATCTGACCCCACCAACATCCAGGCGCTGGACGAAATAAAGTTCAACACGGGCCTGAGCACCGATGCAATCCTGGTGGACGACGCAAAGCTTCGAGAGGCGATAGATAAATATCTGGACTCCCAGGATACCTCTATGGGGGACCTGGACGACGCCGATCTTGAAGATGTGGAGACCGAAGGTGGTGAGCAGGACGATGACGGTGCTGTTTCCGCCACCGATGTCGATGACGCCCCTATAGTTAAGTATGTGAACAAGATGTTGCTGGACGCCATCCGTGGCGGCGCTTCGGACGTACACTTCGAGCCTTATGAAAAGACCTATCGGGTGCGTTACAGAACCGACGGCATATTGAAGGAAGTGTCCCGTCCGTCCATTAAGCTGGCCCCCAAGATTTCTGCTCGCATAAAGATCATGGCGCAGCTGGATATTTCTGAGCGTCGGGTACCTCAGGACGGTCGCATCAAGATGAAACTGTCCAAAACCAAAGCCATTGATTTCCGAGTAAACACTCTGCCTACATTGTGGGGGGAGAAGATCGTACTGCGTATTCTGGACCCCAGTCAGGCCAAGCTGGGCATTGATGTGCTGGGTTACGAGGAAGAGCAGAAAAAGCTTTACCTTGATGCGCTCAGCCAACCTCAAGGCATGATTCTGGTTACCGGCCCTACGGGTTCTGGAAAAACCGTCTCCCTGTATACTGGCCTGAATATTCTTAACACCGCAGATATCAACATATCCACCGCAGAAGATCCCGCCGAGATCAACCTGGAGGGCGTTAACCAGGTGAACGTAAACAACCGGGTTGGTTTGGGCTTTGCGGAGGCACTGCGAGCGTTCCTGCGCCAAGATCCGGATGTGATCATGGTGGGCGAGATCCGGGATCTTGAAACTGCCAACATTGCGATCAAAGCGGCCCAGACCGGGCACCTGGTTTTGTCTACCTTGCACACCAACAGTGCAGCAGAAACCCTAACCCGAATGATGAACATGGGCGTGCCGGCGTTTAACATTGCAACGTCTGTAAGCCTGATTATTGCCCAGCGCCTCGGTCGAAGACTTTGCAGCGCGTGCAAGCAACCCGGTGAAGTACCAAATAACGTGCTTTTGGCCGAAGGGTTCACACAGGAACAAATCGATACAGGCTTTACGTTGTACCACCCCAAGGGCTGTGATAAATGCACTAATGGATATAAAGGCCGCGTCGGTATTTACGAAGTGGTTAAGGTTACTGAGCAGCTGGCTAACATGATTATGGAAGAAGCCAGCTCCATTAAAATTGCAAAGCAGGCTGAGGCCGAGGGCTTCCGAAACTTACGCCAATCCGCACTTCGTAAAGTGATTGAAGGCGTAACGAGTCTTGAGGAAGCTAACCGCGTGACGAAGGATTAAGCATGGCAGAGAAATCGCAAAAACTGGAATCGTACGTTTGGGAAGGCAAAGACCGAAAGGGTAACAAGTCGAAGGGTGAACTTACTGGTTCCAGCTTGGCATTGGCTAAAGCCCAACTGCGGAAGCAGGGCATTATTCCGGATAAGATAAAGAAAAAGCCGAAGCCTTTGTTTGGTGGTAGCAAAAAGATCACTCCCTTTGATATTGCCATGCTTACCCGACAGCTGGCAACCATGATGAAGGCGGGCGTGCCTCTGGTTCAGAGTTTCGACATAGTTGCCGATGGCCTGGAGAACAAGGGACTGCAGGAACTAGTGATGTCTATTCGGAATGATATTTCTTCCGGTACCAGTTTTGCCGGGTCTTTGAGGAAGCATCCCAGACACTTCGATAACTTGTACTGCAATCTTGTGGATTCCGGTGAGAAGGCTGGTGCGCTGGAACAGATGCTGGATCGCATCGCTCTTTATCTTGAGAAAACAGAGCTACTCAAGAAGAAAGTTAAAAAGGCAATGACTTACCCTATTTCAGTTATAGTCGTTGCAATCGTTGTTACTGCAATTCTTCTTGTCAAGGTTGTCCCCCAGTTCGAGAGCATGTTCTCAGGGTTTGGAGCAGAACTCCCGGTGTTTACTCAAATGGTTGTAGGGCTCTCTGAGTGGATGCAAACATGGTGGTTTATTGTACTACTAGGAATTATCGGCTCGATCTTTCTATTCAAGGAAGCCAAACGTAGATCGCTGAAATTCTCGGATATTGTGGATAAGTACGTTCTAAAGCTGCCGATTGTTGGCGAGATTCTTGATAAATCCGCTGTGGCCAAATTTGGCCGGGTGTTGTCGACCACTTTTGCTGCGGGCGTTCCGCTTGTAGACGCGCTGGATTCCGTAGCAGGCGCTACTGGCAACGCCGTTTACCGTGATGCAATCGACCGGATAAAGAACGACGTATCCAGCGGTACTCAGTTGCAGGCTTCCATGCGGCAGCAGGATGTTTTCCCGGTGATGGCTGTGCAGTTGACAGCGATTGGTGAGGAGTCCGGTAATCTGGATGAGATGCTCGAAAAGGTGGCCGTGCACTACGAAGCCGTAGTTGATGACATGGTGGACAACCTGACTGCACTGATGGAGCCGATGATTATGGCTGTGCTGGGTGTGCTGGTGGGTGGTTTGATTATTGCCATGTACCTGCCGATATTTCAGATGGGGCAGGTTGTTGGGTAGGGATTTTCTCTTCCCCCTCTCCCCCGGCCCCTCTCCCGCGAGGGGAGAGGGGAGTAAGACAGTCCTCTCCCGCAAGGGGAGAGGGGAGTTAAAACTACAGCAGTTGAGTTTTGAATGGCTACCTTAGATATCTTTCTCTCAACCCCCTGGCTCCTTTACCTAACCGTTACACTCGTCTCCCTCTGCATCGGCAGCTTCCTGAACGTGGTCATCCTCCGTCTACCAAAAATGATGCACCAGGAATGGCGCTGTCAGTGCGAGACCTTTCTTGAGGTTCCAGAAGCAGAGCGCAAGCAGGAAGAGCCTGTAACACTCTCCCGCCCTGCCTCTACCTGCCCTACCTGCGGGCATAAAATTCGCGCTTGGGAGAACATCCCCGTTATCAGTTACCTGCTCCTTCGCGGCAAGTGCAGTGGGTGTAAAACCCACATTTCAGCCCGTTACCCGATCATAGAAGCGGTTACGGCGTTGTTTTCGGTGATCACGGTAGTGATCGGCGGCCCTTCGGAATCAACCTTGTTGGCGCTCCTGCTGGTTTGGGCGCTGATTGCTCTTACCGTGATCGATTTCGACACCCAGCTATTACCAGACAGCATTACCCTGCCCTTGATGTGGCTCGGGCTGATGTTGAGTTATTTCGGGTATCTGGGCGATTTTAACAGCGCGTTTCTTGGGGCGGTTGTTGGTTATCTTTCGTTGTGGTCTGTGTATTGGTTGTTCAAGTTGGCAACCGGCAAGGAAGGCATGGGCCACGGGGATTTCAAGCTGCTAGCAGCTCTGGGTGCTTGGCTGGGGTGGGAGCTGCTACCGGCAGTCATTCTGCTGTCGTCAGCTGTTGGTGCTGTAGTAGGCATCAGTTTGATGGTCTTTAAAAAACACGGGCGCGAAGTACCGATTCCGTTTGGCCCATACCTTGCCGCGGCAGGCCTGTTGTGTTTGTGGTTTGGCACTGAGATTCAGCAATTCTGGTATCAATTGCTGGGGGTTTAACGAGCTTGACTGATCGCATGGTTATTTTAGGGTTAACAGGTGGTATTGGCTCCGGCAAATCCACAGTTGCGCGGCAGTTTGGAAACCTGGGCGTACACTGGGTGGATGCAGATGATGTGGCACGGGAAGTGGTTGAACCGGGAACCCCCGCGCTGGCTGCAATCGCCGATCACTTCGGGGAAGATATTCTCACCGATGATGGGGCTTTGGACCGGGCACGCCTTCGGCACATTGTGTTCGAGCAGCCCGAGCAGCGCATCTGGCTGGAGAACCTGCTACACCCGATTATTCGTGAAGAGCTGATTCACCAACTCAACAACCCGCAGAACTACAGTCTGCCCTATGTTCTGCTGGTGTCGCCCTTACTGCTGGAAACCGACCAACATCAACTGGTGGAGCAGGTACTGGTAGTGGATGTACCGGTAGAGGTTCAGATAGAGCGCACCATGGGGCGGGACACCAATTCCCGACAGCAGGTGGAGCGCATTATTGCCGCTCAGATGCCACGTGAGCAGCGGCTTGCCCGCGCAGATGCAGTCATTGATAATAACCAGCCTTTAAACAGTATTGCAGCCGAGGTTCGGGCATTACATGAGTCGTTCATGGTGGACTTTGGTTGAATGCCGCGGCTTGGTATTTACTTGGTTATTCGCCACGCATACCTTCCTGTACAGCACAAACGCGAGTGGTATCGAAGATACGCTTGAAGCGCACGAGCACGCCATTACAGATATCCTGTCGTCGGAAAAGCTACCTCTGTCTTTTTACACATTTAACTCGGATGAGCGTTGGGCTGAACCGCTGGATTCCTACTGGCTGGATTTCAGCAACTTTATTTTACGCCAGGAACGCCTTCAGAGCCCCAAAGTTCAGGCTTTTGGGCAGTGGGCAGACCGAACCCTTTCCGGTGAACCCAGCAGGTTGCCTTTAAACGACAGCTACTTGCGCATTGGTATTGCCACCGAATCTGAATATGGCAATGTGTTTCAGTTTGAGCCAGAAGTTCGGTTCCGGTTGGATGTTCCGACCACCAAGCGCAAACTGCGCCTTGTCATCGAAAGCGAAAGCGATGAACTTATTCCACTCGAAGAGCGCCAGCGCGACCGCCAGCTCACAGCAACAGAACGCACCTCAGGCACCAGCACAGGGGCCCTTCGGTATTTGTCCCAGATTGGGGAATCCATCAACCTGTCAAACGATGTGGGTGTGCGGCTACGCTTCCCGCCTGATGCATTCTGGCGAGCAACGGCAGAGAAATATTGGCAGGCGGGTGACGATTGGGGGCTAAGGGCCCAGCAGCGGTTTTACTATTACCACCAGGATGGCTGGGGCGCTCGCTCCTGGCTTGGTGCAAGTCGGAATTTAGGTATGGGGTGGCGGTTCTGGTCATCCTCTGAGCTGGAGTGGGTTCACAGCGACCGTAAATTTGTAGCCGGCCAAACATTCAGTACCAGCAAACGGATCAACAGCCGCTCAATACTGACTCCGCGGGTAGGCGTACTTGGCGAGAGCCAGCCAAACTGGCGCACGACCTCCGCCTTTGCCGATCTCACCTGGCGCTACAGACTCCACAGCGACTGGCTGTTTGCAGATCTCATCCCCGCGCTAACCTTTCCGCGGGAGAAGAACTTTAAAGATCAAGGCTCCATTCTTTTCCGGGTGGAAATGTACTTTACCGGCAGCATCAATCCAGACTTCATGAACTAGGCCCTATGCCCAGACACCACGCCATACCCGCCCAAGATGCACTGGCACTCACCCCTGTTGCCATCACTCGCTCCTGCTTCAAAGACAAATTCGGTGTCCCCCGTCAGCCGGGGCTGACGCGATACGCCAGAGCTGACCTGATTATACAGGCGCCCTATGACCGAGAAGATGCCTTCCGGGGCCTGGAGACCGCCAGCCATCTTTGGCTTATCTTTCAGTTTCACGAAGCCGTGCGTGCAGAGTGGCGACCCGTAGTTCGACCCCCTCGCCTGGGTGGTAACCGAAAGGTGGGGGTATTTGCCAGTCGCTCGCCTTTCCGGCCAAACAGTCTGGGGCTCTCGGTAGTGCGTAACGAGGGGTTAGTGCACAAGGATGGCCGATTGGCGCTGCAGATAAGTGACCACGACCTGATTGAAGGCACCCCAATTCTGGATATAAAGCCATACCTGCCCTTTGCTGACTCGGTTCCGGAAGCCGGCCTCGGCTGGGCTGAAACAGCACCCACTGAGCAACTGGACGTTATATTCCTGCCAGAAGCGGAAAAACAGTTGGCGAACCTGTCGGCAGAGCAGTATCCGGATCTGAAACTGCTGATTAACGATGTGGTTAGCTACGACCCTCGCCCCTCTTTTCGCCGAGGCCGCGATGAGGAGCGTATTTACGGTGCGCACCTCTATGATCTGAACGTTCGATTCCGGTTTGTGAATGCCAATTCATGGAAGCGTGTCGAAGTGCTGACTGTCTGTTAAACTTCTGCACATAATTTTGTAGTCGACACAGGGAATTTGTGCCTTGCCTTCAAAACGGTTTTTCACGCGCATGGGTATTCGGCCGCTCGCAATGCGGCTGCTCGTGTATGTGTTGCTGTTCAGCTTTGTTATTTCTCTGGTTGCTACCGGCGCACAAATGATTGGTGAGTTTGAGCGTCGAAAATCAGACCTGCAAGAAACGCAAAAGCGGGCCGCCGGTCTGGTCTCCGGGGGCATGAGCAACAATATCTGGCTGATGAACTTCAGCGAGGTTGCCAACAGCCTGGACGATATGCGGGCGGTGGAAGCAATTCACTACGCCAGGGTTGTGACCTCTACCGGAGAGCAGTTCACCACCGGCAGCTACCCTGAGGGCCGGGTAATTTCACAAACTTTCCCTCTGGTCTTTAACCGCTCTACCTACCGGGGTTCGGAAGACATGGGCACCCTGACCATCACTTCGTCCGTCGAACAGGTCTATTCAGAGCTTCGAAACAGCGCCCTGATAAATCTGCTGTTTCAATCGATCGTGGTGATGCTGGGCACCCTTGGACTGATGGTGATCGTTCGTCTTACGCTTTCCCGCCATTTGGAAACCATGGCGGACTACGCAGCGCGGCTTAATCTGGATGCATTAGTAGACCCCCTGCACCTCAAACGCAAAGGACGCAGGAACCCGGATGAACTGTCGGAGCTCGAATTCGCATTGAACAAGATGCGTCTGCAAATTCTGGAAGATACCCGCTCACTCCGGCAATCCACCATCCAGTCTCAGAGTGAGCGAGATGAAGCAATTCGGGCCAACCGGGCAAAAAACCAGTTTCTGGCCAATGTAAGCCATGAACTGCGAACGCCTCTGCAATCGGTTCTTGGCTACGCCAACCTGCTTACCGATACACCGCTCGATCCGGATCAACGAGAATACGTCCAAACCCTGCTCAGTGCCTCAGAAGGCCTCTCATCCATCATCAATGACCTTCTGGATATCTCCAGCATGGAGGCTCAGAAGCTGGAGCTTGAAGACATTCCCTTTGATCTGCGGGAAACTCTGAACGACCTGGTGCACATGCTTGGCGAACGCGCCCGGGAGAAAGGGCTGGCCCTGGAATTGCGCATTGATGAAGAGCTGCCCTGGGCTCTGCGCGGCGACCCGGCGCGCATTCGGCAAGTGCTGTTAAATCTGGTATCCAACGCCATCAAGTTTACAGATTCAGGCCATGTGCTGATCAGCATTGAGGTTCTTGGTCGTCGAGAAGACAAGGTTCGCTTGCGTCTGGCAGTGGAAGATACCGGCATTGGCATCAACCCGGAAGATCTTCCACTGGTCTACGAACCCTATGTTCAGCTTGGCCAGCGATTCCAGCGCCAACTGCCAGGTGCCGGGTTGGGACTGACAATTTGCCGCCAACTTGTCACTTTAATGGAAGGCTCTCTGGATGTGGAAAGCCGGCCTGGTGAAGGCTCTACTTTCTGGGTTGAACTGTCCCTTCCTACCGCTCCCGAAAGCACGTCCAGGGTGCGCCCGGATGCACGCATGGTTAAGGGAAAGCGGGTGCTGGTGGCGGACTCCTATGAGCTGTCCCGCAAGATCACGCTTGAGATGCTATCGCGCCACGAGGTCCACATCGAGGCTGTAAAATCTGCTGGGGAAGCCCTGACTTCATTGCGTTTGGCATTCGATAGCCAGGAGCCTTTTGATGCCATTATTCTGGATGGCTTTTTGCCAGACATGGACAGCGATTTGTTATGCCGGCAAATTCGAGGCAATGCGCTCTGGTCTGACATGCGTCTTGTCATTCTGTCCTCAAACCCTCAACGGGGCGATGCCGAACACTTCCGGCAGGCCGGGGCAGATGCTTTTCTCAGTAAATCCTTAAGAGAGTCCTGCCTCACACCAATTCTTAACCAGATTTTTGAGGATTCTGCCAAGGATGAGCGGCCCTTCCTCACCCGTTTTTCCCTGCAGGCTAACGGCGACACTGAAAAACGCCGTGAGCTTTGGTCCCGCAGGATGAAGGTTCTGCTCGTAGAGGATAACCCGGTCAACCGCACGCTGACCCGCAGGCTTCTGGAGAAATTAGGCTGCGATGTAATGACAGCCAACGACGGCGAAGCAGCATCCAGCCTTTGGCAGTGGCATCCATTCGATCTCATTTTCATGGATTGCATAATGCCTAATGTCGACGGTTTTGAAGCCACCCGGCGCCTGCGAGTATGGGAGACGACCCACAAACGTAGTCGGGTGCCAGTAGTGGCACTCACTGCCAGCGCAATGGAAGAAGATGAGGAGCGTTGCCGCCGTGCAGGCATGGATTCTTTTGTTGCAAAGCCTGTCAACATTGAAATGTTGCGGGCAGTACTGGAACAATATGCCCATGGAGGTCCAAAAACATGAACGTAAACTGCCCCACCTGTAAAAAATCCGTTGAATGGACAGAAGCCAGCCCCTGGCGCCCATTCTGCTCAGAGCGCTGCAAGTTGATCGATTTTGGTGCTTGGGCCAATGAGGAATACCGGGTACCGGCAGAAACGGCGTCACCCGACGATCTTGACCAGGGCGGCGAAACAACACGCCACTGATTCGCTCAGATAAGCTATCGCGTTTCTTTCTACCCTCTTACATGCTTGTAAGTTGTGGTACGGCAGGTAGCCCGTTACCATTCGCACCTATTACTCGCACCGCAATCCAGAAGGTAAAAGAATGAAAGTATCCCGTATTTCCATGTTGGCTCTGTCTCTGTTCGCTGCTCCAGTGCTGGCAGCCGATATGGATCTGAGCCTGACTAACGATTCCGTGAAAGGGCAGGTTAACTTTTTCGGAAATAATAACGATATTCAGCTGGGTGCCGGTTATACCTACCACGAAGGCAGCCGCCATATTGGCAACGTGGATTTTCACGCCCAGGGCCGCACTGCACTGGGTAACCTGCCTACAACCGCGGGTATCGGATTACGCGCAATCGGCTGGGATGACGACCGCCTTGATGGTGGCGCAGTAGGCCTGGGTGGTTTTGCCACCGTGAACATTCCTGATGCTCCTGGCCTGTCGTTCACCGGTGGTTTGCACTACGCACCGCGAATTCTTTCATTTGGTGACTCGGAAGAGATGACCAGCCTGGAGCTGCGTGCCAACTATCGTGTTATCCGCAACGCGGAGCTGTTTGCCGGTTACCGGTACCTTAATACCGAGCTGGACGCGCCATACCGAGGCGACATCAACCTGGACGAAGGCGTTCTGGTTGGCATGAAGATCTTCTTCTAAAACTATCCCGCTATCTGCAACAGGCGCCTGTCTCCGGGCGCCTGTTTCGTGCCCCCCCTCACGCTTTCCCTTCCACTGCACTGCTACACTGATTATCGGCGTTTTCGATGTCACAGATATCGCCAACAACTCCAATACAGCTATAGCATGGGCAGCCAGATATGCGACTGACACTGGGAATTCTTCTTGTTTCTGCGGTGACGCTAATAGCCGCCTGCGGCGGTGAGTCTGCAATAGATGGAGCCCGGAACAAGCCCAATTCCTTTGCTGCTGTGAAAAACCCGGCAAATGATTTCAGCCCGGGCAGTACCGGTGATTCAAACAACAACAGCGGGCTCAACTATGGTGAAGTCCGCATCACTATGGAGCTTCCCGGTAACCTCGCGCCAGATGGCGAGCCAACGCGGCGCAATCTGCGTATTGTTCAGCCGGATAGTGTTCGCGCGTACCAAATAGACAGAAACCTCAAGTATATTGGCTCCACGGCATATAGCACTCGCAAAGATGATGAAGGCTACACGATTATCAAGTTCGAGAACGGGCAACCCTTGTCACCAGACGTTGTCATCGAAGCCCGGTATGGCGACACCACTCTGCGATCCCTGGCAGCCGATGACGATCGTGATATCAAGGTTAATCCTTTCTCGGAGTACCTACTTCTCAACACGCTTCCAAACTACTCCCCCGGGGAATTCCAGCGCCTCCTGGACTGTGCGGATGATGCCAGCGACACTTTGTGTCTGAATAAACTTGTATGGCCGGCTCTGGCAGACCAGGTGCACGATTTTGAAATTGATATTCCAACCGGTGCCAGCATCGCAGGCGCACTGAACCTGCTATCCCAACGAGCAGACTTTGTCAGTTACATAAACTCAGCGGCGAACTATCCGCTTCTGGATGATCAATCTGTAAGTGAGATTTCAGCAAGCTCAGCAGACTACAACTCGGTCTTCTTGGGTATGGAGTTGGGGCAAACATTTCTGGAAAGCAGCCTGGCAGGATCTGGCCAGTGGGGCATTCGCATGGGACGGGAAGAACCTACCAGCTCCCAAACCTATAGTTACCCGGGATCAACACTGGCAAGCCTCGATTTTATTGGTATCAAAGTCACTTCTCTTGCCGCGCAAATTCCGTATGACAGAAAGACACTGGTCCATCAGAAAGGCAATGCGTTCTTTGAGCGCGGGCCCGAGACTTGGGACCTGAACACTCATTCGGCCTCCCCCGGCGGAGCCACATTGGACAGCGATACTCGATTGCTGGCCATTCGCGCGCTTTATCAAAGCATCACCGGCCGCGACAGTTCCAGGGTCATTGGCTGGACTCGTAACCCCTACTATATGAACGCGTATATCGGCGCAGCCAACGGCACCAACACCGGCCCTGATCGCGCGTTAGCTGGCTATTTCAGCGCTGGCAAAGCCATCAAACTCGAATCTGAACAAGGTAAGCTGGCGCGAAAGGATGAGCTGGAGGCCCACTATGTTTCAGCACTTGAACTGAACCTTCTGAGGAAAGAAGGTTTTGACGCAAGCATTCTGAACAATCGTGATTACAACATGCTCTACCTGGCGACCCGATTTTCAGCAGGCTCCGCGTCACCACTGCAGATTGAATCGGGAACTGGCTCTTGGCAGGTTACCGCAGGCTCAGATATCAGCACCATTGCTCAATTTCAGAGCTATACCACACTGAACCGTGACAGCTCCGGCGGGGTATCGGTAGGCAGTACAGGCAGCCGTGCTGACAACTGGACCCTCAGCTCCCGCACTGCTCGCCTAAGCACCGGAGACAAGAACATCGGCCGGCTTAATCTCGATGTTAACAATCCCGCGGGTGCCTTTGGCCAACCAGATCTGGGTGTGGGTGCCAGCGTGCCGGATGGCTCTTTACTGGCGTTTAACCTGGTTAACGCCGCTTCATCCGGGGGCGCTGTTATTGGCGACGGCCTGCTCATTGCGGCTGAGAAAACCCCTACCGCTGCCCCAACCTCAGGTCGTTACAGGGTTCAAGGTTTTATCATGGGCATGGAGGATGGCTTCAACAGACTGATTCATCTGGATAATGGCACCCTGGAGCTTTCTGGCAGCACTGCAAGCCTTAGCAGCAATACCTTTGAAGTACTGCACTCCGTGGACAGCGAAACTATCTCAACGCCGGCAGCTGTCCAACTGACTACGCCCCTGCTGACCTATGCCGACGGTGGTAACGGGCAAGTGAGTTTCAGCGCAGGAGGCCTGTCTCTCAAAGGCTTTGTAACGGCCGATCAGAACCAGTTTTTCTTGCTGTATCAAAGCAATCTCAACGGAGAAGAGCGTCGCGGCCTCCTGCTCGCAACCAAGCTGCCATGAACCGACGGATAACCCTGCTCGTACAACCTGTTATAATTGTGCACACATAGCTCGATGCGTATACGCTTAACGGGCATAAAAACAGATTGTGACGAGAGGTTTTATGTTTCCCGCAATGCGCTCTCTAATGCTGGCTATTCCCATGGTGGCTTTTGCCATCGCGGGAGGTATGCACTCCCCCCCGGACACTTCAGTCAGTAGTAACAATTCTGGCTCCGAACCTGCACTCAGTTCGCTCCCCCCCCTGCCTGAGTGGGCACGCGCAGATCTACCGGACTTTTCCGGCTATAGTGATACCACTGAAAAGAAAGTCGCTTTCTTTTCATTTCTCTATCCTCGTATAGTACTTGCCAATTCCCGCATCCTCATTGAACGGGATTATCTCGATAGCCTCTCCCAGAAGAATGTCTTGTCCAAAAAGGAACATGCCTGGCTCGCAGCCCAGGCTATGCGGTTACGCGTGGACGAAGAGCCCGGCAGCCCTGAGCAATTTGCCCTGCTCAGAAAGCGTCTGGATGTTATCCCGCCTTCCCTGATTCTCGCACAGGCTGCCAATGAATCCGCTTGGGGCACTTCACGCTTTGCTTTGCGCGGTAATAATCTGTTTGGCCAGTGGTGCTTTTCCAAAGGCTGCGGCCTTGTGCCACTGAGTCGCGCTGAGGGCGCCAACCATGAGGTGGCAACCTTCGCCTCGCCCTACCATTCGGTTCGGGCTTATATCCAGAACCTGAACCGACATGGGAGCTACAAAGGGCTTCGTGACACCCGCCTTGATGACCGGGAAGCGGGCGATCCTCTCTCAGGGCTTGCCCTTGCCCGAGGGCTAATCAGTTATTCCGAACGTGGCGAGGAATATGTTGATGAAATACGCTCGATGATCCGTTATAACAATCTAGAGTTTTACGATAGCGAATTCCGTAAAATTCTGAGCGACCGCAGCCCATCGCACCTGAAGGTTCTTGCCTCAGCAAGCACCGAGAAAGCATTACTGCCCGGCCAAGGCACTGGCTTGTCGGCCGAGGGCTAAACACCACGAACCTTCTGACAAACAGAGACGTTTCCGAATGTTTTATTTTCTACCTGCGCCGCTAAAGGGAACCTTGGCGGCTCTTCTTGTAGTGCTGAGCACTCTTATACTTTTCCCCTTCCTGATGCTGTTTGCACTACTGAAACTGGTGCTTCCCATAACCCCCATTCGTAAGGGCTGCACGGTCGTTCTCAACACCATTGCCCGGGTTTGGATTGGCTTCAACAATCTGGTGATGGATAGTCTGCACAGGATTGAGTGGGATATACGGGGCGCGCAGCATCTCAGCCAGAAACACTGGTACTTTGTTACCTGCAACCACCAGAGTTGGGCCGATATACCGGCCATTCAGTACGTGCTCAATAGCAGGATTCCACTTCTCAAGTTCTTTTTGAAAAAAGAGCTTATTTGGGTGCCGCTGCTGGGCATTGCCTGGTGGGCATTGGACTTCCCGTTCATGCACAGGCACACGAAAGAGCAAATTGCCAAGAATCCTGAACTGAAGGGGAAAGATATTGCGGCTACTGAGGCAGCGTGCGAGAAGTTCCGTTATACACCGGTAACCATTTTCAATTTTATGGAAGGCACCCGTTTTACGCCTGCCAAACATGAACGCCAGAATTCTCCCTACAAGCACCTTCTCAAACCCCGTGCTGGCGGCACAGCCTTTGTTCTGGGCGCCATGGGTGAAATGCTGCATACCATGCTGGATGTAACAATCGTGTACCCGGGCACCGGTGAGCAGCGCATCGGTATTTGGGATTACCTGTCCGGGCGCATCGAACGAATCATCATTGATATCAGGATTCGGGAGATTCCACCGAAGTTTCTCGGAATGGATTATGAGGGCAATCGCGAAACCCGGGTGGAGTTTCAGCGCTGGGTAAGTGAACTATGGGCCGAAAAAGATGCCCTTATCGAAACCCTGAAAAATGAAAAGCATAGCGGCATCTGAGCCGCTATGCAGCAAGCACATTACAGCAAACCCAACTCCCGGGCGCGAACTGTTGCCTGGGTGCGGGAACGAACTTCCAGCTTGGCGTTTATGCGGCGGGCGTGAGTTTTCACGGTGTGCAGAGAGATATGCAGCTTGTCTGCAATCTCCTGATTCGATAACCCCTTGGCAATCAGCTCCAGCACCACCTGCTCTCGATCACTGATAGGCTCGGCAAGCGAAGCAGGCAGCTCAATGCCGGATATACCAAACAGGCGTCCTAACGCATCCCGAAAGGGAGAGCTTGGCAACTGCCCATATGCCTTTGCCATCAACTCACTCAGCTCCAGCTTTAGCTCTGCAAACGGGCTTATAAAGTGCTCTTTTTCGGCTTCGGACACCACATTCGCTATTATTTTTTGTGCGGCAGCCGGGCCCTTGTCTTCATTGATCAAAATGGCTTCCAGCAACCGCATGTGGAGATCAACCCCCCAAGGAATGGCCTCTTCATAACGCTTGCGGGTGCTTGCAAGTGTTTCACGAGCCCTTACCGTTTCGCCCCGGGCAAGATCCAGGCGCACCTGCAAACAATCGAGTAGCCCTGGCATCATGGGGAAGAGTTCCGGCACACAGCCAGCATCCCGGTATGGCTGCAATCTCGCGAGAGCCTGAGCGACACTATCCAGTTGATTCTGAGCCAGCCAGCAACTGGCTTTGAGGGCTTCGAGCACTGGCACGTAGAGAGACTCATCCACATGCCAGGCATGCATAGTTCGCTCAGCACGCCCTATCCATACGAAAGCATCTTCCAATCGATCTTGAGACCGGCACATCAACACTCGTATGGCCATTGCCAATAGCAAGCCAAGATCCCGTGACTGCTCAGCATGGCGACCACAAGTTACCAACAGGCGATCCGCTTCCGCATCACGTCCTTGGTGCCAGAGCACCAGCACCAGGTTCAACTGCAGCCTTGTTTCACCGATCCGCGCAGGGCGAGCCTGCTCCTGAATAACCGTGTCCAGGCCGGTTCGAAGCAACTGCTCAGCATGTTTGAGCGCGCCCTTTCCAAGCTCAATTCGGGCATGGGCATATACTGAGAGAGCCTCTGACCCCGGGTCGCCGGCCTCCCTCGCCAGGCGAGATGCTGCCCGGTTCGCCTCCCTCGCTTCCGGGAATCGTCCAGATGCGCAAAGCGCACTGGCCCGAACCATTTGTGTGACCAACTGTCCCTGAGGTGACAACTCTCCACCAGACAAGGCCCTGTCGGCCATCTCCAGAGCTGGAGCAACCTGCCCTTCCCCACGCAGAATAAACGCCCTGAGCGCACAGATCCGTGCCTCATATTCCTGACTACTCTGCGCCTCCATACCGTCAAGCAGCGACCTCGCCTGCCTGAACTGACCACCAATGGCATGCACCCAGCTATACACTATCCTTAGCCGCGCGCTGCGCTCAAGAAGGGGCGCTGGAAGGCTCTTACGTAAACGTAGCAATGAGGCAGTATCCTGCCCAAGTAGAAGAGCTTCAGAACCTTCAGAGGCGATCCGGATAATCTCTTCTACATCTCCGGCCAACAATGAGTATTTCAACGCCTCGGGAAACTGATTACGAGAGCTAAACCACTGGCTGGCGGCCAGCATTCTGTCGGTATAGCCCGCCATCACCGGGGCTTTCAGCCATTCCATCAATAATGGGTTGATTCGATACCAGCGCCCCCAACCCGACATGATCTTTACCGGGAGGCCGCGTTCACACGCCTCGGATGGAAGCAGCAGTCCGCCCGGAATAAGTGGTTCCAAGGCCAAAAGCAATTCGTCTGAGCACAGCCCCAGTTCTGAAATCGCCCTTAACGATCTCAACTGGCCATGCGACAAACTGCCCAGCACGGACTCCTTCAAAAAACGTTCTACACCCGGCGTCTCAGAAACCGAGTGTCTCTCTGAACTATGCAGGATATCCCGGCGATAGAGGGCAAGAGGTGTGGGCCAACCTTCCGTCAAGTCATAAAGATGATCAATGGCCACACTGGTCAGCTGTTGATCACTCAATATTTCCTTGAAAAACTCAAAGGTTTCACTTCGGCTGAATTCGAGCTTTTCCGCTCCGATACGAGTGAAACGGTTTTCAAGTTCCAGCGGGTGCGTTTCATAAGGCAAGGCCTGCCGTGAAAGCATAACCACCGAATAATTTGACGGGATATCAGCCACCAACTGCTGAAGCAGGGCAATAACGGCAGGGTTCGTAATCTGGTGCAAACCATCAAGAACGAGCACAAAGCGCTTCTGTTCTGGTGCTTTTTTGAGCGCTAAAAGCATTAAGGCGAGAACGTCAGGAAAGGTAGTGCTCCCCTGCAGGCCACTTTCGCAAGATTCGGGTATATCCAGCGCCACAGACAACAAGCCCAGAAAACGGGTCGGCGCGTTGTCCTGACTATTCAGCTGCAACCAACGAACGTTTTCCTCTGGGATGCCCGCAGCTTGAATGCCCATCGCAACCGTATGGGATTTGCCATAGCCACATGGGGCGTCAACAAAAAGCACGCCACGGGATGTTAATGCATCGGAAACCAGCGCCGCGAGATTCGGACGTGCCAAAGAGTGCGCCGGCACAACCGGTGCCTGCAGTCTCTGCCTGAGCAAATCCCGTACAAGCTCACCTCGCTGAAGCCCGCTGTTTGCAGACTGGAACTCGTCATTGGCTGCATAGCCGTCATTAAATGATTTCAAACGCTGCCCCGGATACGCCTTTAGTGTTATACGGAGGTTAAACCAATTGAGGGGCTGGCTGCAAAGTTTTGACGTTAAAGACATCTATCTGGCGGCAGTTTTTGAACGCAGAAATAAAAACGGCAGGCCAAAGGCCCGCCGTTTATGAACAATCTACACCTACCCTTTAGGTACCTGCACGACGCAGTGCCGCGGGCGTGTAATCTCTGGACTGGCGCTGTACGCCAAACTGGTATGGGTTAGTCTCCTCGTTTGTCAGACCGTTGACCAGATAGCGGCCGGACAGAAGATCATAGAGGGTTTCGACTGCATACCAGGGAACAGCTTTGTCGTAAAACTGCATGGAGTGAGCTTCTGCGACTCGCCAGAGCTCCCCACGACCATCGTAATGGTCGACAACCACAGCCTGCCAGGTATCTTCATCAATGTAGAGGTCACGCTGAGCATAGATGTGGCGCTCGCCCTCTTTCAATGTGGCTTTTACATGCCAAACCCGGTGAAGTTCGTAACGTGTCAGCTCCTGGTTGATATGACCCGGCTTGATGATCTGGTCATAGGTGAGATTGCGATCAACCAGTTTGTAGGAGTTATACGGGATGTACATTTCCTTTTTGCCGACCAACTCCCAGTTGTAACGATCAGGTGCACCGTTGAACATATCGAAGTTATCCGATGTCCGCATGCCATCTGCCGCTGTACCTGGTCCGTCGTAAGCTACCTGAGGTGCACGGCGAACGCGGCGCTGTCCTGCGTTGTATACCCATGCGCGACGTGGCTCAGCTACCTGATCGAGAGTTTCGTGAACCAGAAGTACGTTGCCGGCCAACCGGGCTGGCCCGGTGATTGCCTGCTTGAAGTAGAACAGCACGTTAGCATCTTTGTCAGGGGCGTAATCTGACAAATGGGTACGCCAGGTCAGTTCGTCCTGAAACTTTACGATAGAGTAGGCGCCATTAACGGTAGGCGTAGCCTGCCCGACGTTACGCTGCACCGAGCCACCACGATAGCGGGTGATATGGTTCCAGTATACTTCCAGGCCGTTCTGCGGAATCGGAAACGGCGTTGCGTTCTGATACTCACCCAGACCGTTGCCGTCTTTGATCAGTTCCGACCGAGTCGCATTTTCGATAGTCTCATCCATGATTGCTTTTGGATAAGCAGCGGTACGGTGTGTTTCGTATACCGGAAGCACGTAATCCGGATATTGTTTAATCATCGCAACCTGCCCGGGAGACAGTTTGTCAGCGTATTCCGCGACGTTGCTCTGATTAATGGTGAACTTTGGTTTTTCGTCAGGGAACGGGTTTACATAAATTCCGTCGCCTTTATAGCCTGCTGGTGGGGTGGTAAGACCGCCGTCCCACGCTGGAATTTCACCACCATTACCTGCTTGCTCAGCGCCCATAGGCGTCAGAGAGTCACCCAGCTTGGCTGCTTCCCCTGCAGAAACCGCACCCCAAGCCTGACCAGCAACGAGACTCGCCGCCAGTACACCTGTGGCCAGTAATTTCTTGTTTAGTTTCATTTAAATTACCTCGTTAAACGAATTTTTGACGGTTCAGAATGAGTAGGAAACGCTGGCACTCACGAAATCCCGATCAGTCAACTCGTTATACGGCTTGCCACCGAAAAAGTTTGTGTAACCGATTTCACCGGTAATCTTGTTTTGGTATACAGCTTCAACAGACAGACCAATAGCCTTGTTGCCTTCATTAAAGCTACCGCCAGGCGAAGGGGCGTAGCCCTTCACGTCGTGGCTCCACGCCAACTGTGGTGACAGGTTGATACCGGCAAAGACGTTCGGGTAGCTCCAAACCAGACGGGAACGGTAGCCCCAGGAGAAGTCGGTTGTGAACCCGTCGTTATTACAATAGTTAGTATTGATGTTTTCAGCAGGACCACCTTCGCCCTTACAAATATCACCTGTGGATAAAGGTAGCGTACCAATACCAAAGGTGCCCGAACGGCCGTACCGCGCCTCATCATAGCTTGGAAGGTCGTGCACATAGGTGGCACCGAATTCAGCAATCAAAGACATTCGGCTGGCACCCATAATCTGATCAAAGAACTTGATCAGCGTGAACTGTGCCTGAGATACGCCAAAGCGATCGTTACCGGACACTTTCATTCCTGGAGTCAGCGTTCCCAACTCCTCGCGGCGCTGATCTTCCAGCTTGCCCAGAACCTCTCCGTTCGGCCCACGCTTCTGCAAGCCAGCGTAAATCAGCTCAAAGGCGTTCCACTGCAGCGGCATATTATCGCGGTAGGAATATTCAGCACCAAGCGACCAGCCACCCGGGGTGTTGGTGTTGATACTGATACCATAAAGGTCAATGTTTTCCGGGTACTCAATAAAGTACGACGGGAATGGGCTGTTACCATCATTTACAGTTCCGCTTACGTATGGGAGGCGGCTGTTGTACTTGATGTAATAAAAGCCGAGCTCAGAGTCGTTCAGCGCCGGGACATACCAGCGCATGGCAATACCGAACTGATCTTTTGAGTCCGCTTCTTCGTCACCCAGGCGTGGCGCAATAAAACCCTGAGCATAGGCTTGGGAATCAGGCAACTGACCCGCAAGTAGCACCGGGCCACAACCATCAGATGTAAAGTCGTTGGTAGAGAAGAAAGTGCCGCAGTCATCCGGGCGAACAGGTGCCCAATCTGTCTGTATGAAAGTCTCCAGAGTGATGTTCTCTGTGATACCGGCAGACATGTAGAACATTTCAACAGGCAGGAGAGCATCTTTCAGCTCAGAGCCGGGCGCACGAAATGCGGGCACGTCAATGGGGTTAATGGTGTTGATACCGCCCTGGATAAAGGTACTCTCACCCCAGCTCACTACCTGCTTACCGTAACGCACACTCAGGGGAACATCGCCAAGGTACCAGTTGGTAAACACGTACGCATCGAGAAGCTCACCGCCCGATGCGTTGCCTTTTGCTGCACTGTTGAGTTCGCGTCGCTGCCCCACGTAGTCGGTCGCACGCCCCTCATCTTTCAGTTCGAAATCATACCAGTAACGAGCACGCACCAAGCCACCGACACGGGTCAGATACTGGCTATCAACGGCGTAATCAAGGAACAGCTCACTGTTTCCTTTTACGATCTTGGAGTAGGTGTCGCCCTTCTCAAAGTTCAGGTTGCCATCATCATAGTTGTTCGTTGATGCACCTATGTTCTCGTTCGCTCCACCAGGCGCGTAACTTGGACCAAGGTTACCCTGGGCAATCAGCCGCACGTCCCGATCTTGGGTACGCCAACCGACACCAGCAGATAGTGTGGTGTTAATCTGGGCTTCCACATCCCCAACATAGAACGAGTAAGCAGATGCCTGGCCCGAAAAGCCGGCTGCAACTGCCACGGCAAGCGGTAATTTTGTCCAACGCTGCCATTGGTGTGTTTTTCTTGTCATTGGAAGGCTACTCCATTGTTGTTCTGAGTCGCTGCTCTGATTATTGGTATTCACGATGTATTGGAGGCTTCATGCACAGTGCTCGTGATGTAAGCACTATAGCTAACGCTGTCCAGTGCTTTGATCAGTCAAAAGTATGATTTTGCTCTTACTACCTGCTCACCGCCCCGATCGGCGCCGGGTTTACTCGCACGCCTTCACTATAGACAACATTCGTAGATGCAACCACTTTGCTTTTGATGGATTTTCGCTGGTCTAGGGCTTATGCGGAGCTTCGAGATATTCCTGTGACTGCATTTCCAGAAGACGGGATTCCGTTCGCTCAAACTCAAAGCTCAGTCGGCCACCGGAGTAGAGTTCGGTAATGGGGGCAGCTGCAGAAATGATGACTTTCACGTTGCGGTCATAGAACTCGTCAATCATGTTCACAAAACGCCGGGACTGATCATCTTTGTCACCCCCAAGCACAGGTACATTGCTCACGATGATGGCGTGAAACTGACGCGCCATTTCAATGTAATCATTCTGGCTGCGTGGGCCGTCGCACACATCTTTGAAATCAAACCAGACCACATCATCAGCATGAGCCTGCGCGGGGATTTTACGGCCGTTGATCTCCATGGATTTACTGTGCTTGCCCGCCTCTACCGCCAGTGCATCAAAGCTCTTACGCAAGCTGGCATCTGCCTCTTCACCCAGGGGTGAGTGGTAGAGCTCCGCCTGCTCCAGAGTCCGCAAACGATAATCCACACCGCCGTCGACGTTCACCACATCAGTATATTTATTCACAAGCGCTATAGCGGGAAGAAAGCGGGCTCTCTGCAAGCCGTCTTTGTAGAGGCCATCGGGCACTATGTTGGACGTGCACACCAAAGTAACGCCCCGCTTGAACAGGCCGTCCATTAGCGTCGCCAGGATCATTGCATCGCCGATATCAGAAACAAAAAACTCATCAAAACAGATTACGCGGGTTTCATTGGCGAACTTTTTTGCAACCAGATCCAGTGGATTTTTCTCGCCTTTGAAGTTTTTCAGCTCTTGGTGAACTCGCTGCATAAAGCGGTGAAAATGCACTCGCATCTTACGCTCGAATGGCAACGACTCAAAAAAGGTATCCATCAGGTAGGTTTTACCACGGCCAACGCCACCCCAAAAATATAGCCCCTTAACGGGCTCCTCCCGGCCTTTTTTCAACTTGCGCCGCAATTTTGTTACCGCTTTGCCACGTTCGCTTTCCGCTTCCACCAGTTTATCGTAGAGTAACTGAAGACGTTGAACCGCATCCGCCTGCGCCGCGTCCTTTAAAAACTCCGGGCGCTCAAGATCCGCTTGGTAACGCTGCCATGGTGTCTGGTTTGCGGTGACTAAAGAAGGCGTAGAGGCTGTCATCAGGAAATCCCGGGGTCAGATCGTTGATTTTGGGCGGCGTATTATCGCGCATCTGCGTTTTTTTCGCCACGCGGAAGACCCGCCGGGCAATACGACGATTGGCGCAGTATTCAGGCATGGGCTGATGAAGCTGCGGGCGCTATACTGCCCTCTATGGATTTGCTCATTTTTAAGGCAACAGGACGAGATATCATATGACAAACCTGATTCTGGCAGCGATTGCCGCATTGATTGTTGGCATTGTCATCGGAGCGATTTTTGGCCGCTCGGGGCAAGGTTCCACGCTTCGGCAGCGCCGTGCTGAGCAACAGACCGAAGAAGTGCGTAACGAGTACACTCGCTACCAGGCACAGGTGAACGAGCATTTTATGGAGTCAGCTCACTTGCTACGCCGCTTTAACGATGCCTACCGTGATGTAAACCAGCACATGGCCCGCGGAGCCAACCGCCTGTGTAACGATGAAGAGTGGATGGCTGAACTGGCGGAGGAAACCTCTCGCAAGCGCCTCGAGGAAGTCAGCGAAGATGGTGCTGAGCCTCCCAGGGATTACGCGCCAAAGACATCCGGAACCTTGTCTGAAGACTTCGGGCTCAAGAAGGGTGGCAAGTCGGCAGAGGCTTGATTTCGCCTGCTGCCGCTAATAGTTTGCTCCGCTTTGTTATACCGGATTATCGCAATCAATGAAGCGGTGCTTGATCCCGAATTCTTTTTCTAGTGCCGCCCCCAGTGCTTTCACACCATATCTCTCTGTTGCGTGGTGGCCGGCGGCGTAATAGTGAATACCACACTCCCGGGCCGTGTGCGTAGTCGGCTCGGAGATTTCACCACTGATGTAGGCATCGAGGCCTGCATCAATTGCTGTGTTGATGAATCCTTGCGCAGCACCTGTACACCACCCTACCCGTTTGATTTCTGCTTTGCCGTTACCGACTCGCAGGGGTTCCCGGTGTAGCGCTCTTGCGATGTGCTGGCTGAATTTTTCCGGGCTCATTGGCTCATTGAGCTCACCTTCCCAAACCAGACCGTTTAACGGCCTTGGGTTTTCAATACCGAGGATATCCGCTAACTGTCGGTTGTTGCCGTATTCAGGATGGTCGTCCAATGGGAGGTGGTAGGCCAGCAGGTTGATGTCGTTATCCAGCAGGCGTTTGAGGCGTTCACGCTTCATGCCCCGGATGGCTTGATCTTCACCTTTCCAGAAGTAGCCGTGGTGAACGATCAGCATGTCTGCGTTTGCGGCGATGGCGGCTTCGACGAGATCACGGGAGGCGGTTACGCCGGTGACGATGGTGTTGATCTCACTTTTTCCTTCGACTTGCAGGCCGTTTGGGCAGTAGTCCTGGAATTCGCTTGGGTTTAGCCATTCGCTGAGTTTGGCGAGAATTTTGTCACGGGGGGCCATGGTTTATCCTCTTTTCGTTAGACTCTGGAGTTGCCGACTGGCAGGGCGGAGGGGCTTTCCGGGAACCGCTACGAGCACATCCATGTGCGCTTGTCGTCGGCCATCCTTGGCCGCCGGCATTCCCGGAAAGCCCCTCCGCCCTGCCAGCCTCGATCAGCCTTTGGTCGTTTACAGGGTTTTAAGGCCGGTAATTAGTGCGTCATTTTGTACTGGAGTACCGATGGTGATCCGCAAAAACTCGCTGATTCTTGGCTTATTGAAGTGACGAACTATAATTCCTTGCTCCCTTAGAGCCTTAGACAAGCTATCACCTGATTTCTCTTTGTGGCGGGCAAAAACGAAGTTGGCCTTAGACGGCAAGACTTCAAAGCTCAAACCTTCCAGAGCCTCAGTAACACGCTCCCGCTCAGAAATCACACCATTGCAAGACTTCTGAAACCAGGCCTCATCTTCGTAGGCGGCTTTTGCGCCCGCCTGTGCAAGTCTGTCCAGCGGGTAGCTATTGAAGCTGTCTTTAACGCGGTTAAGTGCGTCGATCAAATCCGGGTGACCGATGGCGAAGCCAACCCGCAAGCCAGCCAATGATCGGGCTTTGGAGAGAGTCTGGCACACCAACAAATTGGGATATTGGTCCACAAGCTTGATGGAGGATTCGCCGCCGAAGTCGATATAGGCTTCGTCGACTACGACAACACGCTCGAAGTTGGCCTGAAGGATGGCCTCTACGTGTTCCAGCCCAAGGTAACGACCGGTAGGCGCGTTGGGGTTGGGGAAGATGATTCCACCGTTCGGCTGTTTGTAATCTTCCGGGTTGATTTCAAAGCTGTCTGTGAGGGGTACTGTTTTGCCTTCGATGTTGTAAAGGCCACAGTACACGGGGTAGAAGCTGTAAGTTACATCCGGGAAGAGCACGGGCTGGCCGTGCTGGAACAGTGCGTAGAATATGTGGGCCAGAACTTCATCGGAGCCATTGCCTAAAAAGACTTGCTCGGGCTTTACGTTGTGATAGCCGGCGATGGTCTGGCGCAGGCTTTCGCCTTCGGGATCCGGGTATAGGCGCAGGCTGTCATTGAGTTCAGATTGGATGGCCTCAATTACCTTTGGCGATGGGCCAAATGGGTTTTCGTTGGTATTCAGTTTTACCAGGTTGGCCATTTTGGGTTGTTCGCCTGGTACATAAGGAACCAGGCTCTTGACCAGGGGGCTCCAGAATTTACTCATTTTTTTGCTCCAATGGAGACGGCAGCTGGGACAGCATTTGCTCCGGGAACCGCTACGAGCACATCCATGTGCGCTTGTCTCCGGCCGTCCATGGCCTCCGACATTCCCGGAGCAAATACTGTCCCAACTGCCTGCAGATTAAGGTGATATATTCATGCATTTCGGGTCATTTTGAAACTGACCAAAACTAATCGTTCTTAATCCGATACTCAGCTGAGCGTGCATGGGCAGTAAGCCCCTCGCCTCTAGCCAACACCGACGCGACTCGCCCCATCCGGTCGGCGCCCTTGGCGCTGAAACCGATGATGGATGAACGCTTCTGGAAGTCGTAAACACCCAGCGGCGAGGAGAACCTGGCGGTGCCACTTGTCGGTAATACGTGGTTCGGCCCAGCGCAGTAATCGCCCAGAGCTTCGGCGGTGTATCGGCCCATGAAGATAGCGCCGGCGTGGCGGATTTCTTCCAGCAGGGCTTCCGGGTTTTCTACGGATAGCTCCAGGTGTTCAGGCGCTATGCGGTTGGAGACTTTTGCGGCTTCGCTCAGGTCTGCAACGTGAATCAGCGCTGCGCGGTCAGTCATGGAGGTGCGGATGATGTCGGCGCGCTCCATAGTGGGGAGCAGCTTGTTGATGCTGGTCTCTACAGCGTTGAGGAAGTCTGCGTCCGGGCTGATCAGTATGGACTGGGCTTGTTCGTCGTGTTCGGCCTGGGAGAACAAATCCATGGCGATCCAGTCGGGATCGGTTTTGCCGTCGCAAATTACGAGGATTTCCGAGGGGCCCGCGATCATGTCGATGCCGACGGTGCCGAAGACTTCGCGTTTAGCCGTGGCTACGTATATGTTGCCGGGGCCAACGATTTTGTCGACCGCCGGGATGGTTTCCGTGCCGTAGGCCAGCGCGCCAACGGCTTGAGCGCCACCCACCGTAAATACACGGTCAACGCCTGCTATCGCCGCAGCAGCCAGTACCAGATCATTCACCACGCCATCCGGGGTAGGCACTACCATGATAACTTCTGCTACGCCCGCTACTTTCGCGGGAATGGCGTTCATCAGCACGGAAGACGGATAGGCAGCCTTGCCACCAGGCACATATAACCCGGCGCGATCCAATGGCGTAACCTTCTGGCCCAGCACAGTGCCGTCTTCGTCCTGATACTGCCAGGACTTCTGATCCTGACGCTCGTGGTAATCCCGAACACGATCAGCTGCTTGCTGCAGTGCCACGCGTTGATCTTCTGGAATTGTTTTCAAGGCTTGCCGTAAACGAGCCTGACTCATTTCCAGCTCTGCAACGCTAGCAACATTCAGCCGATCAAACTTCTCCGTAAACTCAAGAACAGCCTTGTCACCACGGGTTTTAACCTCATGCAGGATATGACGTACCGACTCGTTCACCTGATGATCAACACTGTCGTCCCATGCCAAAAGCGTGGCCAACTGACTGTCAAAGTCTGCCTGGGAAGCGTTCAATCGTTTGATGTTAACGGTCATTTCTCAAATCCTGCTTTGGATTATGAACTTTATCTGCGTTTTTCGACGGCGGCGGCCATCTTTTCAATAATGGGGTTAATTTGCTGGTGCTTCATTTTCATGGAAGCTCGGTTAACCACGAGCCTTGTGCTGATGTGATCAATCAGTTCGCGGGCTTCCAGACCATTGGCCTTCAAGGTATTACCCGTGTCCACAATATCGACGATCTCATCTGCCAGCCCGAGAATCGGCGCCAACTCCATCGCACCGTAAAGCTTGATGATATCGGCTTGTCGACCTTGCGTAGCGTAATACCGACGGGCCATGTTGACGAACTTGGTCGCTACACGGATACGCCCTACCGGCGGCTTTTCGCCTTTGGGCCCTGCGGTCATCAGCCGGCAGCGGGCAATATTCAAATCCAGAGGCTCGTAGAGCCCTCCGCCGCCATGCTCCATCAGCACATCTTTCCCTGTCACTCCCAAATCAGCACCACCGTACTGCACATAGGTAGGCACATCGGTGGCGCGGAGAATGAGCACACGCACATCCGGATCTGTGGTGGGGAACACCAGTTTCCGGGATTTCTTGATATCGTCAATCAGCTCAATCCCGGCTTCTGCCAGCAGTGGCAGGGTTTCTTCCAGGATTCGCCCCTTCGACAGGGCGATGGTGATGGAATCTGTCATGCGTCCTTCCGGTTTCCCGTTTATGTCTGTCACGCTGGCAAGCGGCGGATGCTGGCGCCGAGCAGTTGCAGCTTCTCTTCAATGCACTCGTACCCGCGATCAATATGGTAGATACGATCAATAATCGTATCTCCCTCTGCCATCAAGCCTGCGATAACAAGGCTGGCAGAGGCTCGCAAGTCCGTTGCCATAACCGGAGCACCCGTCAGGTGGTCAACGCCTTTTATAATCGCGGCATTGCCTTCCAGCGTGATGTCAGCACCCATACGGGTCAGTTCCTGCAGGTGCATGAAGCGGTTCTCGAACACCGTCTCGATGATGGTACCCGTGCCTTCTGACACTGCGTTCATAGCGGCAAACTGAGCCTGCATATCGGTCGGAAAAGCCGGGTAAGGCGCTGTGCGAATATTAACCGCCTTCGGGCGCTTGCCTTTCATGTCCAGCTCGATCCAATCGGGGCCGGAGGTGATGTGAGCGCCAGCTTCTTCCAGCTTGAGCAGCACTGCGTCCAACAAATCCGCACGAGTATCTTTCAGCTTCACCCGGCCGCCGGTGGCTGCCGCTGCTACCAGATAGGTTCCGGTTTCGATACGGTCTGGCAGCACGTTGTAGTGGCAACCATGCAGGCGTTCAACGCCTTCAATTTCAATGGTTGAAGTGCCGTGCCCGGTGATTTTCGCACCCATGGCAATAAGACACTCCGCCAGGTCCACCACTTCCGGTTCGCGAGCCGCATTTTCGAGGATGGTTTTGCCATCTGCGAGAGTTGCCGCCATCAACAGGTTTTCGGTGCCGGTTACCGTCACCACGTCCATGAAGATGTGCGCACCTTTCAGGCGGCCATTCGTTTTCGCTCGAATGTAACCATTCTCTACCTTGATATCCGCGCCCATTTGCTCAAGGCCCTGAATATGCAGATTTACCGGGCGGCTACCAATGGCACAGCCGCCTGGCAGAGACACTTCCGCTTCACCAAAGTGCGCGACCAATGGCCCCAGCACCAAAATGGAGGCGCGCATGGTTTTAACAAGCTCATAAGGCGCATGAAAATGCTTGATGGTATTGGCGTGAATCTCCACGCTCATCTTCTCATCAATCATCAAATCCACACCCATGCGGCCCAGCAGCTCGATCATGGTAGTCACGTCATGCAGATGCGGCAGGTTACCAACGGTAACCGGCTCATCTGCCAGCAGGGTTGCGGCAAGAATAGGAAGCGCAGCGTTTTTGGCGCCGGAGATCCGGATCTCGCCGTCCAGAGGCTTACGGCCCCGGATTAGAAGTTTGTCCACAATAGTAATCCTGTTGTGTGCGAGAGGCTCAGCCTTTGCGCGCAGCCCATTCAGCCGGGGTAAAGGGTTTCGGGTGAAGAGCGTGAATAGTGCCATCCATAATTTGTTGGAATAGCGCTTTATTGATCAGCTGCTGCCGCTTGATGCTCGACAGGCCTTCAAAAACGTCACCTATAACGACCACCATATAATGGTTACCGTCGATCTGTACCTGCACCTCACAACCGGGCAGTGCTTCTTCGACCAACTTGGTGACTTCGGTGGCGTCCATAGTAATTCCTCAGGTATTTATGAAATCAGGGGCGCGATTGTAACCAATCTGCGAGGCTGCTCAAAGCGGCAAGAGACACGAGGCGGTCGGGAGCTCCGGTAAACGTCAAAGAAACCCCCTGTTTTTCTGCCAGTCTGCTCCAGCAAAGTAGCATGGAGAGAATAACGCTGTGAGTAGTGGATAAGCCCGAAAGGTCCACCACCACGCTATCTCTGACGCCAACAATCAATCCCTCGCCTTCAGCCCGAAGGGCGGCAACATTGTGGGCATCAATCGCGCCGGAGACAAACAGCGCGCCTGCCTCCAGCCGAACTGCCGGTGTTTCCGGGCTCATGATTTATTCACTTCATCTTCCAGGTTGAGGGATTTCACCGCATCGCTCCAACCATCAATAACAATCTCGACCTGTCCGCGATTGGCTTCCATTTCCTGGGTAAAGCGGTCACGGAAGGAAAGGCCGATATTAACTCCTTCAACGATCACGTTTTCCATCATCCAGTTGCTGCCTTCGTCCTTGCGGTACATGGAATAGGTGACTGAATGGCGGTTGCCTGAAGCGGTAATCACTTCCATGGCCACAGACGCCCGGTTGTCGTCCCCGGGGTTAATCGTAGCGCCCCGCACCTTGATCTCGAAGTTGTCAGCGCTCATCAGCGCCTGCGCGTAGCTATCAAACAGGCTGCGCTTGAATTTGACCACAAACTCGTTCCGCTGCTCAGGCGTTGCCTGTCGCGCATAGCGCCCCATTACCCGGGCTGCGATGCGACGGAAGTCCACGAAGTCTTCCAGCGCATCGTCCATATTCTGATAAAAAGCTTCAGGATCACGCTCATAGAGACCACGCTCAGAGGTCAGCTTTCTCACTAACTTCTGCGTATTTTCATCGACATATTGCTGCAAGTCGTCTTCCGGGCCCGCCTGAACCGATGCCACACAAAGCGCCATCAGTGTAAAGGCGAGAAAAAATCGCTGTGTTAACGCAATCATCGGGCTTCTCCTGCTCTGTCTCTAATCTGGGTTATTTGCCAGATGCAAAATTGCTGATCAGCCGTTCAATATTCATGGCCGACTGGGTGGAATAAAAGGTATCACCCGGCTGAAGTGACTCCATATCACCACCGATAGATATATCAATATACTGCTCACCTAGCAGTCCGGATGTGCGTATTACTGCTGCGCTATCGGCCGGGATATTGTTCACGTCGCCATGGATGGACATGGCCACCCGCGCCTGGAAGGTTTCCTTGTTCAGGGTGATCGAATCAATGCTTCCAACGGTTACACCCGCCATGGAAACCCTACCGCGGGGCGTAATACCGCCGGTGTCGTTAAAATCCGCGTATATGGTGTAGGTGCTTTTGGCAGATTTGGGGGACAGCCCACTTACCTGAAGTGCCAGAAACAGCAGCGCTGCCAATCCAGCCAGCATAAACAGGCCAACTGTGATGTCCGTTGTTCTTTGTGTCATTACCGGCTCCCGGTGTTATCTCGTCAATCGTTGATCAGAAGTTGCCGAACATTACGGCAGTCAGCACAAAATCCAGCCCCAGAACAGCCAGCGAAGAGTAGACCACGGTTTTGGTGGTAGCTGAGCTGATTCCTGCAGATGTGGGCACACAATCATAACCTTGGTAAACCGCAATCCAGGCGCAGACAAAACCGAAAACAACGCTTTTGATGATGCCATTCACTACGTCGTCCCAGAAATCGACAGACGCCTGCATGTTGCCCCAGTAGGAGCCTTCAAAAACACCAAGCCACTCAACGCCTACCAGCATGCCACCCCAGATACCCACCATGGAAAAGATGATGGCCAGTACCGGCATAGCGATAAAACCAGCCCAGAGCCGGGGGGCAATTACCCGTCGCAAGGGGTCTACGCCCATCATTTCCATGCTGGAAAGCTGCTCTGTTGCCTTCATCAGGCCAATTTCAGCGGTCAGCGCCGAACCGGCACGCCCGGCAAACAGCAACGCAGTTACTACAGGCCCGAGTTCACGTACCAAGGTAAGCGCAATCATCTGGCCGATGGCGGCTTCGGAGCCAAAATCACTGAGTATGGTATAGCCCTGCAGGCCCAGCACCATACCGATAAACAAACCAGAAACCACTATGATCGCAAGCGACAGCACACCAACAGAGTACAGCTGCTTCATCAATAGAGGAAAGCCGGTTATCGGGCGCGGAACGCCTGACAGCACCCCCGCCAGAAAACGACCAGCGCGACCTATGGAAACAACAAGGTCTGTCCCACTGCGCCCGAAGGAAGCAATTCTGTCGATCAAGAGACACCTCCTGCAAGCCCGAAATCTTCAGTTGCCGCTGAAGATGGGTAATGGAATGGCACAGGGCCATCCGGATGCCCATTCAAAAACTGTTGTACCTGCTCAGACGGGTGATCCTGCAATTCGGAGGGCGTGCCAGCCCCAATCACTTTACCGTCTGCAATAATGCATGCGTAATGACAAATGCTCAGGGACTCCTGAACATCATGGGACACAAGGACACTGGTGAGCCCCATGGAGCTGTTCAGATCACGAATCAGTTTCACCAGAACGCCCATGCCGATAGGGTCTTGCCCGGCGAAGGGCTCGTCATACATGATAAGCTCCGGGTCCAGAGCAATACTGCGAGCAAGAGCCACGCGCCTATTCATACCGCCGGAAAGCTCAGAGGGCATGAGCTTGCGGGCGCCGCGCAGGCCAACTGCCTCCAGTTTCATCAACACTATGTCGTTAATCATGTCTTCCGGCAGTTTGGTGTGCACTCGCATAGGGAACGCCACGTTCTCGTAGACACTCAAATCAGTAAACAGCGCACCACTCTGGAACAGCATGCCCATTTTTTCCCGGAACTTGTAAAGCTCCTTCCGGCGAAGCTCACCGATCGGTTGGCCATCTACAATAATGCTGCCTGAATCCGGCCGGAGCTGGCCACCAACCAAGCGAAGCAATGTGGTTTTACCACTGCCGCTAGGCCCCATAACAGCGGTGATTTTCCCCCGGGGAATCTCCACGGACACACCATTAAAAATGCGGCGATCAGAACGCGAAAACACAACGTCCTTCAATGTAATGTACGAGTCCAACCCCATATTCCTTACCTTTCAGCCCATAGCTTTTAGCCTTCACCCCGCAGCCTAAGCTCTCAACGCCTGACCGTAATGCCTTCAGGGAGCGGCTACATTATGTCAAGGAGCCCTCAAGCTCAATCAATGGTTCCCAAAATGAATTGATAGCAATGATCAGTTTTACTGACCAGTCGGTTTAACTTACGGTAACCAGACTGATCAGCTCGCGGGAAATGTTATACTCCGCTAATCTGATCGCACCCTTCTATTTTCACATAGATAGCACCAAGTCTTTTCATACGAACAATGCCAACGAAAAAGCAGGTTTTTAGCCCGATGACTGAAAAGAGAACATACGATTTCCGTACTCCCGCACTTCAGGCTATCCGAATAGAAAGAGATGCCATCAGCGCTCTTGAACACCGCATTGATGATCACTTTATACGTGCCTGCGAAGTCATCATGGCCTGCAAAGGCCGGGTAGTCGTAACCGGCATGGGCAAATCGGGCCACATAGGCCACAAAATCGCAGCCACCCTGGCAAGCACCGGAACACCCTCGTTTTTTGTTCACCCGGGCGAAGCCAGCCACGGCGATATGGGCATGATTACCAGCCAGGACGTGGTTATTGCCATTTCAAACAGCGGCAATACCAGCGAAGTGGTTACCATTTTGCCTTTGATCAAACGCATGGGCGCCCCCCTGATCAGCATGACGGGAAACCCCACATCTACCCTCGCAAAAGAAGCCGTCGCAAATCTGGATGTCAGCGTTGAGACAGAAGCTTGCCCACTCGGTTTGGCACCCACTTCCAGCACAACCGCAACACTGGTCATGGGCGATGCACTAGCCGTTGCCTTGCTGGAGGCGCGGGGCTTCAGCGCAGAAGATTTTGCATTCTCCCACCCCGGCGGCAGCCTTGGCCGCAAGCTGCTGCTCAGGGTGTCTGACATAATGCACACCGGCGATCGTATACCCATCGTCGATGAAGACACGACATTGAGCGGAGCCTTGCTTGAAATTTCCCGCAAGGGACTTGGCATGACCACAGTGGTGAATCCCAATGGCACCATGACGGGCATTTTCACCGATGGGGACCTGCGCCGCACTTTGGATAAATCTATAGATGTACACGTCACCCCTATTCGAGACGTGATGACACGCAACGGCAGAACCATCCAGCCAGACCAACTGGCGGCAGAAGCGCTTAACGTGATGGAAGGCCTTAAAATCAGTGCCCTGCCGGTAACCGATGCAGACGGCGCCCTGGTTGGTGCAATCAATATGCACGACCTTCTTCGCGCTGGCGTGATCTAAAGAACAAATTAAAGGCATCATGATGGACGAACTGAAAAGCCCACTGCAAAAACTCTGGCCGGAACCCCTGCTGGGGAAAGCTGCAGGCATCAAGCTCGTTGCCCTGGATGTTGATGGCATCATGAGTGATGGCAAAATCTACTTCAGCGCAAACGGTGATGAACTCAAAGGGTTCAATATTCTCGATGGGCTGGGGCTGAAGCAACTGATGGCCGCGGGAATCACCGTAGCCGTCATTACCGGTCGCAGTTCGCCACTGACCGAAAAACGCATGAACGACCTGAAAATCACGCACCTGATGCAGGGCCGGGAAGACAAGAAAATCGCGCTGCAGGAGCTGGTCAGCACTCTGGGCATCGCGCCGGAAAACATTGCCTATATGGGCGACGACTTACCAGATTTGCCCGCCATTCGCTACGCAGGCCTCGGCGTTACGGTGCCCAATGGGTACTGGCTGGTTAAGGAGCACGCGGATTACTGCACACACGCGACAGGAGGCAGTGGCGCTGTGCGGGAATTGTGTGACCTCCTGCTGACAGCCGGGGGGCACCTGAACGCTACACTGACGCCTTACCTGGAGTCATAAAAATGGAAGAGAGCGCAAAAAGCAGCTTGCTCTCAAGACTGGCCTTGGCAAACAGGCCTCGGCTGCGCATGCTCGGGCTCGCCATAACCATAGTAGCGACCGCATTTCTGCTGTGGCAAAGCGATGAGCCCCCGCTCAGCAGCTACAGTGATGCCAGGCAGCTCCGTGGCGAAACAGAGCCTGACGGATTCGTGATTAACGGCAACTACACTTCTTACGATGAGAGCGGCCAGCGCAAAATTGTATTTACAAGCCCGCGGATAGAGCAATTCGAAGAAGGCAACCTGGCTGCAATGGAGTCGCCCAGCGCTGAACTGTTTGGCGCTACCGGAGAAGGCCCGTGGATTTTGAATGCCGAGAATGGCACCCTGCACCAGAACGATGACCTGCTCAACCTTGCGGGAAACGTTCGGGTGGTGCGAACAATAGGCGACCGGGAGGCAACACTGAACACCGAAAGCCTTACGCTGGATAACAAGCAGGGCATGGTTTATACCGATGACCCGGTAACAATCACCGACACCCTTGGCACAACTCGGGCAAAGGGCATGAAAGCGTGGATCAACGAACGCATTCTGGAACTGAATTCCCAGGTGGAAGGACGCTATGAAACCGTTAAATAATTCTGTGCGCAGGCTTCTTGCCACCGTTCTCGCGGCAGGCCTTATGAATTCAGCGACAGCCTTTGACCTTGACTCCGACCAGCCCATTACCGTGAGCGCCGACAGCGCTCGCCTGGACGATGGCAAAGGCATTGCCATCTACACAGGTGCGGTTGAACTGGCCCAGGGTAAAACCCGCTTGTCCGCTGAACGTGTGGTTCTCTATCGCAGCGCCGACGGCCTTAACCGCATCGAGGCCAGCGGCTCTCCTGCCCGCTATCAGCAGCCCGTTACCAGCGGTGAGGGCGAAACCGATGCCAAAGCAAAAAACATTACCTGGTCTGCCACTGACAAACAGCTCACCTTTGAACGTGAAGCGGTGATTGAGCAGAATGGCAACGTATTTCGCGGCGATATCATTCATTACGACACTGAACAACGAGTGGTTACGGCGGAAGGCGGCGAGGATACCGGAGCCGGCCCCGGACGGGTAGAGATGGTTATCCAGCCCCGAGGCAACAGCACAGACTCCACCCAATAACAGCTGATTACAGTAAACAGGAATCCGATGGCAGTCCTCAGAGCGAGTAACCTGGCAAAAAGCTATAAGCAAAAGAAAGTCGTCATCGATGTGTCGCTTGAAATTCGCAGCGGTGAAATCGTTGGCCTTCTGGGGCCAAACGGAGCAGGCAAAACCACCTGTTTTTACATGATAGTCGGGCTGGTGAACGCAGATAATGGCCGTATCACCATCGATAGCCAGGACATCACCCCCCTACCCATGCATGGTCGGGCGCGCAAAGGCATTGGTTACCTGCCTCAGGAGGCTTCCGTGTTCCGCAAACTATCAGTGCGCGACAACATCATGGCAATTCTGGAAACCCGCAAGAACCTGAGCCGAGCCGAGCGTCTGGAAAAAGTTGAGCAATTGCTGGAAGAATTCCATATCACCCACATCCGTGACAGTGTGGGCATGGCTCTTTCTGGAGGGGAAAGGCGCCGGGTGGAGATTGCCCGCGCCCTGGCCATGGAGCCCGCCTTCATTCTTCTGGACGAGCCCTTTGCCGGGGTAGACCCCATTTCTGTCAGCGATATCAAACAGATTATCCGCCATCTCCGGGACAAGGGCATTGGTGTGCTGATCACCGACCACAACGTGCGGGAAACTCTTGATATCTGCGAGAACGCTTACATCGTATCTGGCGGGCACATTATTGCTTCTGGAAATGCCGAAACCATCCTGGCCAACCAGCAAGTAAAAGAGGTTTATCTTGGCAACGAATTCCGACTCTAAGCCATGTTTTCGGTATGACGGCATGCCCGCTCGATTGTTTTGCTGACCCGGAGCAAGTAAACTCGGCAGAGAACTTGCTAGGATAACTTTTAATGGCGGCAAGTGGCCGACACATAAAGAATTTTTAGCCGTAGCAAGAAATTCAGAGCGGGTATAAGTGACGGATCCTGAGCGATGGTTATGAAAGCCTCATTACAATTAAAGCTGGGTCAAAGCCTGACCATGACGCCCCAGCTGCAACAGGCGATCAGGCTTCTACAGCTATCAACCCTCGACCTCCAGCAGGAAATCCAGCAAGCACTGGAATCCAATCCACTGCTGGAATCCCAGGATGATGACGATCAAATCGACACATCCACTGCGGATAACGAGCAGGACAAGGACAACACCTCAAACGACACCAGTTCAGAGACAGCCCCCGATTCATCCAGTTCTGACTGGGATGAAAGCGAGAACGGCCCCGACTGGCAAACCGAAAATGAAATACCCGACACGATTCCTGACGACCTGCCCGTAGATACCGCGTGGGACGACATCTATCAGTCCGCCCCTGCTCCGGCAGCGCGCAACGAAGACGAAAGCGACCACGATTTCGAGACCCGCAACTCCCCTAGTGAAACCCTTCGGGACCATCTTGAGTGGCAATTGAACCTCACTCCCTTTGGCGAGCGGGATCAGGCCATTGCTCACGCTCTTATGGACGCCGTTGACGAGCAGGGCTACCTCACAAGCCCTTTGGAAGAGATCTACAGCGGCCTGACGAACGATACGGATGACGACCCCCTGGAGATGGACGAAGTCGAAGCAGTGCTGCGCCGGTTGCAGTTCTTCGATCCTCCCGGGGTGTTTGCGCGAGATCTCCAGGATTGCCTGCTGATTCAACTCAACCAATTGCCACCAGAGACACCCTGGCTTGCCCAGGCAAAGCTGGTAATCACACATTATATAAACCTGCTGGGCAACCGTGATTACGCTCAGCTGCTTCGCCGCAGCCGCCTTAAGGAAGACCAGTTGCGCGATGTGCTGGCACTTATTACCAGCCTCAACCCGCGCCCCGGTGACATCATTGATCGCACAGAGCCGGACTACGTGATTCCCGATGTTATCGTGCGCAAACACAATGACCGCTGGCGTGTTGAGCTGAATCCGGAAATTGCGCCGCGCATACGCGTGAATGCCAGCTATGCTTCATTAATAAAACGTGCGGATAGCAGCGCAGACAACACCTATCTGCGCGACCAGCTTCAGGAGGCAAAATGGTTCATCAAGAGCCTCCAAAGCCGCAACGAAACACTGCTGAAGGTAGCAACCCGGATTGTTGAATATCAGCAGGGTTTTCTGGATCACGGTGAAGAAGCGATGAAACCGCTGATCCTGTCGGATATTGCCCAGCTTGTGGAAATGCACGAATCGACCATTTCCCGTGTGACTACGCAGAAATACATGCATACACCGAGGGGCGTTTTCGAGCTGAAATATTTTTTCTCCAGCCACGTCAGTACCGATGAGGGCGGAGAATGCTCATCAACAGCCATTCGGGCAATGATCAAAAAGCTCATTGCTGCAGAAACACCGAAAAAGCCGTTGAGTGATAACAAAATTGCAGCCATGCTGGGAGAAGAAGGAATCAAAGTGGCGCGACGCACTGTTGCAAAATACCGCGAAGCCATGAACATTCCGCCCTCAAATGAACGCAAGCGACTGGTTTAAATCCGGCGCAGCAAATGGTTTTCGCTGGTGCAGCCATGCGCCAGCACTCAGACCGGCTCCCTGAGCCGGAAAGGATGACAACAGGAGACGTCTATGCAACTCAACATTTCAGGCCGTCACGTAGAGCTGACACCCGCTCTGAAAGACTATGTAGCCGAGAAGTTTGAACGACTCGAGCGGCACTTCGACCACATCAGTAACTGCCAGGTAACATTGGAAGTAGATAAGGTTCGGCAGATTGCAGATGCGACGCTCCACGTGGTTGGTGGTGAGATTCACGCAAAGGCGGAAAATGAGGATATGTACGCAGCCATCGACGGACTCGTCGACAAGCTTGATCGTCAGATCCTCAAGCATAAAGAAAAGACTGTAGACAGGATGCAGGGACACACCGCCCGCTAGGCGAGTGTTTTCAGGCATGTCATCTAATCAAGCTGCGACGCGAACTACGCGTCGCAGCTTTTTTCACGGAAGCGCGGTCGATTCATGAGCGACACAACTCTGACAATAGACAACATCCTTGTGCCGGAGCTGACTCTGTGCAATGTTCCCGCATCAAGTAAAAAGCGGGTTCTGGAGACCATTGCCGAGCAGATTCGGGAACACAACGATTCGGTCAACGAAAGTCAGATCTTCAATAATCTGATTGCCCGGGAGCGGCTTGGCAGCACTGGAATTGGCCAGGGGATAGCCATTCCCCATTGTCGCCTCGAAGGCCTTGAGCAGGTTATCGGCGTGCTGATGACTCTGGAAGAAGCTGTCGAATTCGACGCTATAGACAACCAGCCAGTGGACCTTCTGTTCGCACTTATTGTGCCCAAAGAAGCCACCAGCGAGCATCTTGAGCTGCTTAGCCAGCTCGCTGAAAAATTTAACGAGCGCTCATTCTGCGACGCTCTCCGACAGTGTGAAGATGCACGAACACTGTTCCAACGCATGACCGCCACAAGCGGCTGACATCCATTCGGGCAACAGGTTATTTCACTATGAAACTGATCATTGTCAGTGGCCGGTCAGGTTCCGGCAAGAGTACCGCTCTGCACGTACTGGAAGACCTGGGATACTACTGCATTGATAACCTGCCAATCGGGTTGCTGTTCCCCCTGACACGGGAAGCCGCAAACCAGCCAGCACCGGGGCGGCTGGATAAAATGGCCGTCAGCATTGATGCCCGAAACCTCTCTGGCGAGCTGGCCAATTTCGAAGAGATTCATCGCAAGCTCCGGCGAGATGATATTCAGGTTGAGGTTATCTACCTGGATGCCGATGAGCAGTCTCTCCTGCAACGGTTTCACGCCACCCGGCGCAAGCACCCCCTGAGCGACGACAAAACCTCCCTTAGAGAGGCTATCAGCAACGAAAAAGAGCTGCTTGAGCCACTTTCAAAACTCGCGGATTTGCACATCAACACCAAAGGGCTGTCGATGTATGAGCTACGGGACATGGTGAAGCAACGGGTTGCCGGCCGCAAAGACCAGGAACTCGCGCTACTTTTCCAGTCCTTCGGATTCAAGCACGGTGTGCCGCTGGACTCTGATTATGTATTCGATGTGCGCTGCCTGCCCAATCCCTACTGGGACCATAGTTTGCGCAAGTTTACCGGACTTGATCAGCCTGTTATCGAATTTCTCGAGGCTGAGCCTGACAGCAGCAAGATGGTAAACGATTTGATCGGGTTTCTGGAAAGCTGGATTCCATCTTTTGCGGACAGTAACCGCAGCTACATGACCATTTCTATTGGTTGCACCGGCGGCCAGCACCGCTCAGTGTATATCTGCGAACAGCTGGGGAGGCACTTCCGCAAATCCTGCAGCAATGTGCAGGTACGCCATGCCGAACTGCCTCACCTGCAGGCCCGGAAAGAGATCTGACCTGCTGTGATACGCCACCCCATTGTCATCATCAACAAGCTTGGACTTCATGCCCGCGCCACTGCCAAGCTGGTGGCCACGGCTTCGCAGTTCGACAGCTCCGTGAGAATCTGCGGCAAAGGGCGCGAAGTGGATGCCAAAAACATCATGCATGTAATGATGCTCGCTGCCAGCAAAGGCACAGAGGTTGAACTGGTGGCCAACGGCCCGGATGAAGAAAAAGCTATAGAAGCCCTCTCAGAATTGATCAATGACTATTTTGGCGAAGGCGAGTAAGCCACTCTTAATTGCCTCAACTGCCCATTTTTCCTGGCGTATCCCTGTAACTCTTTCTCACGTGCTGCGGCTAACTCCGTTATAATGCAGGCGTTTTCTGACTGCAGGTGATTCATGTCCGATATTCTGGAAAAAAGCCAAGCCCGCCAACGCCTCCGCTCACTGAGCGAAGCGCTGGACAGTGGTGCGCTGAAACAGGTTGCCCGTATTCTCAATGGCGGCCTTAGCCCCAGTGATATCGCGCACTTGCTTGAATCATCACCACCACGCCAGCGTGCCTTGCTCTGGAACCTGGTAGACAAACAGCTCGAAGGCGATGTTCTCCAGTACCTTAACGAGGACATACGCGCAGAGTATCTGAGCCGACTGAACGCCCAGGAACTGGCCGATATTATTGAGGACTTCGAGTCCGACGATCTCGCCGACCTTCTGCAACAACTGCCAGACAAGGTGATCCAGGAAGTTCTGGACACCATGGACGAGCAGGATCGCCAACGGGTTGAGGAAGTCCTGTCCTACCCGGAAGACACCGCCGGCGGCCTGATGAACACGGACACCATTACCGTGCGTCCTGATATCAGCATTGATGTGGTATTGCGTTATCTGCGTCGGCACCGGGCGCTGCCCCCGATGACCGACAGCCTGATTGTAGTGAGCCGGCGCGATGAATTTATCGGGATGCTGCCAATAACCAAGATGCTTGTTTCAAACCAGGCGGCAACTGTTCGGGAGGTTATGGATACAGATATAGAGCCGATTCCCGTCGCGCTCTCAGATACCAAGGTGGCCACCCTGTTTGAACGTTACGACCTTATTTCTGCGCCGGTTGTAAACCAGGAAGGCCATCTACTGGGCCGGATCACCATCGATGACGTGGTAGATGTTATCCGTGAGGATGCAGATCATTCACTGATGAGTATGGCCGGTCTGGATGATGATGAAGACACATTTGCTCCGGTCTGGAAAACCACACGGCGCAGGGCAATCTGGCTGGGTGTAAACCTGATCACCGCTTTCATCGCTTCTGGCGTTATTGGCCTGTTTGAAGACACCATCGAAAAGGTGGTTGCCCTGGCTGTGCTCATGCCCATAGTGGCCAGCATGGGCGGAATCGCTGGTAGCCAGACCCTCACCCTGGTTATCCGGGGCATGGCAGTCGGGCAGATCAGCGGGACCAATGTGGGCTGGTTGCTGAACCGGGAGTTTCTTTCCGGTATTCTCAACGGCATACTTTGGGCCGGCGTGGTAGCCGCCGCAGCAACCGCCTGGTTTCAGGATTTGTTAATAGGCGCCATTATTGCTGCTGCTCTGATTATTAACCTGGTTGCCGCCGCGCTGGTAGGCACCGTATTACCGCTGTTCCTGAAATCCCGTGACATCGACCCGGCACTGGCAGGCAGCGTTATACTGACAACCGTCACAGATGTGGTCGGTTTCATGTCATTTCTTGGCCTGGCGACTATTTTTTACGCGTGAACCGAAAAACCTGGATGAAAACATGATCGACGACCACGAAGACGAGGCTCCGCAATACTCGGGCCCAAGCAAGTCCCAACTCAAGCGGGAAATGCATGCGCTTCAGGGCATTGGCAAGCGCATGCTGGACCTGAGCAACGAACAGCTTGATACGCTAACCATTAGCGACACTCTGAGACGTGCCATTGAAGAGTCTCGCAGAATCAAGCAAAACGAAGCCAAGCGCCGCCACCTGCAGTATATTGGCAAGATTATCCGGCAGGAAGATGACCCGGAAGCAGTTGAGCGAGCTATTGATGCGTTCGATTCGGGAAGTGAAGAGCATACCCGTCGCCACCACCTGGCTGAGCGCTGGCGCGACCGGATGATTGCCGAGGGCGACTCGGTTGCCGGAGAATTCTTCAACTACTGTCCTGGTGCCGACATACAGCATTTGCGCAATCTTGTTCGCAATGCCCGCAAAGACCTGGAAAAGCAGAAAAACACCGGGCAAGCCCGCAAGCTGTTCCGCTACTTGCGGGAGTGCGTTGACGAAGCTGAAGCCTGATGGTGGCATCGGCCCAGGCTACTTGCCTGTGTCAAACACACTGCGCAAATCGACTTTAGGCTCATCCCAGGGGCCGGTCACATTGTAGGTGGCGCTGGTGAGCCTGCTGAGCGGGTCTCCCAGCACCTTATCCAAAACGAATAGCGCTCCACCAATGGGTGCACCGGCACCCATCAGTAATGCAGCCAGAGGCAGGTTCTGGGTGAGCGGCAGAACCACAACCAGGCGCATATCGAACACCTCGTCCGCCAGATTAGTGCTTCCGCTGAGTTTGAACGCTCCTGAAGGGCCAACCACCTGCAGCTCCGGATCCATTGTCAGCAGGCCATCCTCCAGGCGCGCCTTGCCCGAAATTGCATCAAAGGCTACGCCACGTTTATACAGATCCGAAAAATCCAGCTTGAGCCTGCGCCATAGCGTATCGGAGTTGAGCAGGTTGAATATCCTGAACACCTGCGCACTATTGTTGCTCTCCAGAATTACGCCATCATCCAGGCGAAAGCTGACGTTTCCGCTGAGACTTGCCAGGTCAAATTCATCAGGCCGCCCTGGCCATTCCAGATCGAGCTCAATGTTGGTTTGCTTGTTCGATAAAGGTATTTCGGTATCGAAAAGCCCATCCAGGTCCGCCAACGCTCCCCCCGTGACAGAACCCGAAAACTGACTGGTTTCCCGATTATTTACAACACTCCAGGTCATATCGCCCTGCAGTGTAATGGACTTCAGGTGGCCTTCAATGCCATGGACGTTGAGCTTCTGACGCTCAGGCCGAAGCTGAAAAGACCAACGCCCCAAGCTGTCATCGTTAAGGCGCAAATTGGATATGGCAATATCTACATCTGGCCAGCTCTCCATATCCATTGCGCGGAAGGCTTCAAGTTGCTGCTCTATGGTCAAGAGTTCTGGCGCATCCCTGGCTGCAGTCTCGTCCCGAACCAGCTGCACCACTGCAAAATCAGCAGTTACAAGACTATTATCATTCGGGATATCAATCCGGCCAACCGCCCGCTCTGACTGCGTACTCAAAACCCAGCGGTCGCCAAGATCAAAAGCCTCCAGCTCTATGTTTCTGAGGATCTGTTCCCCAAGATAGAGTTCACCAAAGGTCAGCTCAACACCGGAGTTCTTCAATAAAAGATCGAAGGTAGCGCGATTCTCCCAGGTTCCTGAAATACCCAAACCTTGCTCGTTTCCGGTATCTATCTCCGCCAGGAGCGGCGCGGCCTCACCTGCCTTTTTTGAAAAGGGGTCTGGCCAGTCGACAGAAAGCCCTTCAAGACTGGAACGAAGCGTTATTCTTGGGGGGCTTGCCGCTATAACATCCAGCCGGGCAGAGTAGTCAAACTCGCCTTTAAGGCCATACTGGCTGCCACCAGAGCCGCTACTACTCACTTTCCGGGAATCTACAAGCCCCGCCTGACTAAACGCTTTGGCTACAGATAACGTTCCAGTTTGCTCAATCCGCAGTGCCTGCGGCGTGTCGGGCTGACTAAACGCCACCTTGACTGGCTCGTCCAGAAAGTGGGCACTCAAGGGCGCTCCGGAAAAACCCTTTGTTGAATGGTACGTCAACGCTCCTGTAATCCTGTCCCAAAGCAGGTCCGTGCCAGGATAGGCTATCGAGCCATTACCGGTGCGGACATTAGCTTCAACCAAGGGTGATGCATCGTCCTTGAGAGGCAAATCTATCGACAGATCGAGTTTGTAATCGCCGCCGTACTGCAGCTTTGCAGCCTCAGACCCAACCATGGCGCCAAAAGGACTGTTGGCCAGCCAATAGCTGATGGAATCTGCCGCCACAGGCGCAGAAACATTCACCTGCACAAGCGCGCCTTCCTCCTCCGGAATCACGGCGACAGTGCTCGGATCTATCGCCAAGCCGCCAGTGGTTCCCGCCTCCAGATGAACCAGCGTATCCCCGTTTTGTATATCAACACGCCCGCGCGCGCCGGTCACCTCTGGCCACTGGCTATCATAGCGAACACTGGCGTTATCAAATTCATACCACATGGAGGAAACAAACGAGCCCGAGGGCGCATCTTTACCGATTTGGCCATGGCCGTAGTAGACACCAGACGTTATGTCTGCCTTTGTTATGGACGTAGTCAACCACTCATAGAGCCCAGCATCCACGATCTTCTCAGGAACAAAAGCGGCCAGCATGGAGGCTTCGCCATTCTCGACACCAACACGGAGACCGAGATTGTCCTCACCCTCCTGATCCAGTTTCAAATCGAAAGCGCCGTTCAACTGGGTGCCACTGCCATAACTCATGCGAATATCGTCTGCATAAACACGGGTGACTGGCCCATCCATACGCCAGGCTACTGTCGCGAAGAATTCTGGCAGGGACCACTCACTGCTGAACAGTTCCGGGAAAGAAAGAGTCACCGGGCGGGCGCCCGCGCGAGCCCGAACGTAGCCAGTACTCTGGTCAACATATATAAAACCGTTCACTCCGCGCACGGCTGGCGCACCACCATAGGCAGCCGCGCCAACATCCCGGAGCCGCCCGGAGAATTCAAAGCTATTGTCGTCACTCCCCGGAACACGGATTGTCACACCATCCAGAAACCCTGAAGGACGATAGTTCTCCAAAGCGTCACTGGCCACTGGCGGCAATAAAGGCAGAGTGCCTGTCAGGCGTCGAAGCGGGCGCAAAGGCATGGCATCGGCGGTGATGGTAATACCCTGTGGCTCTGGAACCAGCCTCAAGCTGAAGGGCGGTACCTGGTCCCCGTTCCAGGTCCAGGCGAGCTGTTTCAGATGCCACTCGCCAATAGTCTCTGGCCGATCACCGCTCTCCTCCGGGTTCACCATCACAGCATGGTGCCGGCGCCAGCCAAAACGGGCACGAATGTCTTCCAGTGGTGCCAGCGACTCCCCGGCAACGCCCAGTTGCAAGTAGGGTGTTCTTACGGTGCCGCTGACCTGTTGCAATACTCCTTTGCGGAAGGTTAGCCATGCCTCACCACCCAGATCAAAGCCTTCCACACGAATATCTCGCCACTGGTATTCATCTATCAGTCCATCGAACAAACGCCCGGAATCTACGCTGAGATAGAGCTGACCACTGAAATCACCACGGAAGAACTGTTTTCCTACAAGGGTAAAACTGGCCAGCTGTTGAGTAGTCGCGGACCGCATAGCTCTGCCAGATGCCCGGAACAAACCTTGCTGATACATCAGATCAAGCTGGGGAATATCGAGAAAGCGGAGTTGGCCCTGGTTGTCGCGAATACCCAGGTTCACACGGGTAACTTTTATGTAAGGGTCCGACAACCATTTCCCGGAAATTCTGAGCCAGTCCCGGAAACGATTGTTCAGGGGCTCCGGAATATCAGCCCCCCGCACACCCACTTCACCACTGCCCTGCTGGTTCAGTGTTAACTCAAGCCCGTCAGCTTCAAAATCCTCGAATACAATTCTGAAACGCATCAACGATGCAACCGCATCAAAGCGAATGGTCAAATGCTGCAGGCTTACAACCCGGTCACCGGAGTCCGGATTGGTGACTTCTATGTCTTGTGCGGTAAAGGAGGGATCGAGCCAGAACCAGCGCGAAGACAGACTACCAATACTCACGTCGTGGCCCAGACGGGCAGAAAGCTCTTGAGAAAGCTCGTCCCGGAAAGAATCCACGTTTTGGGTAAGTTGCCTACCTATGCCGGCATAGAGAGCCAGCAGCACCAGCACAACCAGTATCAGCCACCATACCGCATTGGCAAGCAGCGCCATCAAGCGGCCAGGCTGACTCTCGGAGGACGTCTTCAGGGAATTCATCGCCTGCTATCCTCGGCGCCGGTGTATCGCCCCGGAGTCAGAGCAAAACAACATCGTACTGTTCCTGGCTGTAAAACGGCTCTACCTGGAAGCGAACGGTCTTGGCGATAAAGGTTTCGAGATCCGCTACGTTGTCTGACTCCTCATCAACAAGGCGATCGACTACGCTTTGGGACGCCATCACCAGATAGCTTTCTGCATCGTAGGCACGGTTTATCCGCAGGATCTCCCGGAAAATTTCGAAGCAAACTGTCTCGCTGGTTTTCAGAAAACCTCTGCCATCGCATATAGGGCATGGTTCGCACAGAACCTGGCCGAGGCTTTCTGTGGTTCGCTTTCGGGTCATTTCCACCAGGCCCAGCTCAGACACGCCAGTGATTTTGGTTTTGGCATGATCCCGCTCGAGCATTTTTTCCAGCATCCGGTGTACCTGGCGCTGATGCTCAACATCTTCCATGTCGATAAAATCGATGATGATGATGCCACCCAGATTGCGCAGGCGCAGTTGGCGGCTGATTGCCCGTGCAGCTTCAAGGTTGGTCTTGAAAATGGTCTCTTCAAGATTACGATGCCCCACGAAGGCACCGGTGTTGATATCTATGGTGGTCATTGCTTCAGTCTGGTCAATGATCACATAGCCACCAGACTTCAGCTGTACTTTGCGGCTCAGTGCTTTTTGAATCTCGTCTTCTACCGAGTAAAGATCAAAAATAGGCCGCTCTCCAGGGTAATACTCCACCTTATCGGCAAACTCAGTCACAAACTCGTCAACAAACTCCATAACTCGCTGGTGGCTCTCGCGGCTGTCGATGCGCACTTTTTCTGTCTGTGGCCGAATAAGATCACGGATGGTGCGGATAAACAGGGGCAGGTCCTTATAAACGGCGGCCGGCGCCTGAACCTTCTCAATCCGCTCATGTATCGACTGGCTAAGGTGGTGCAGATAGTTCATATCTGCAAGCAACTCTTCTTCTGACGCGGCTTCCGCTGCCGTTCGAATGATGTACCCGCCCTGCACATCCGGGTGCGCTTCGGCGCCCTGCTCAACAATGGCTTTCAAGCGGTTACGCTCGGTTTCATCTTCGATTCGCTGGGAAATACCCACATGGCTGACGTCGGGCATGAACACCAGATAACGCGAGGGTATGGAAAGTTGAGTGGTAAGCCGGGCACCTTTTGTGCCGATGGGGTCCTTGGTGACCTGAACAACCAGCGACTGACCTTCCCGCAGCAAAGTGCGGATATCTGGAACGGGTTTAGGTCCATCGCCGGGAACTACTGCACTGGCCTGGCTGGAGACCACATCGGAAGCATGGATAAAGGCCGCCCGCTCCAATCCTATATCTACAAATGCCGCCTCCATGCCGGGGAGCACGCGCACAACCTTGCCTTTGTATATGTTACCGACAATGCCTTTGCGGCTGGCACGCTCAATGTAGGCTTCCTGCAGCATTCCGTTCTCAACCAGCGCGACCCGGGTTTCAACCGGTGTTACGTTGATCAGGATTTCTTCGCTCATGATTGGCTCTCCTGACTACTCATCCAGTGCTTCCAGACAGGGCCACCGGCATCCGCCAGCAAGGCGGCTGTTTCCTGCAATGGCAGGCCAACAACCGCACTGTAACTCCCTTTGAGTTCCTTCACAAAAATACCACCCAGGCCCTGAATTCCATAACCTCCGGCCTTGTCCATGGGCTCGCCTGAAGCTGCATAGGCTGCAATCTCAGTCCTCGAGAGCACCCGAAAGGTAACTTCCGTAATAACCAGCGTGGAGTCACAGCCATCATCCTTGGCCAGCGCAACGCCTGTCATTACCTGATGAGTTTTACCAGACAACATCCCCAGCATGGCTTGGGCATCGGCTTCATTTGATGGTTTGCCCAGAATAGCGCCATCCAGAACGACAGACGTGTCCGAGCCAATAACCCACTTCCCGGGAAAATGGGCAGAAACCGCAAGTGCTTTCTCCCGGGCTAGCCGCTCCACATAATCACCGGGGGCTTCAGATATTCTCGGTGTTTCGTCGATGTTGGCCGGCTGCACCGAAAAGGGGATGCCTATCTGCGTGAGCAACTCCGAACGGCGTGGCGATGCAGAGGCGAGAATAATGGATGTCATGGCTAGCCCAGTTTCCGGTTAATGTTGTCCAGCAGTATGCAGAACACCGGCCATATCAAAGCGCTGGTTATCGCTGGCCAAAGATAACTGAAGCCTGCATCCTCGCCCCCGAACATCTGCTTGAGAAAGTGCACCAGCATCTGGTTAATACCCAACAAAAGAAAAACCATCAGACATTGCTGTGGCATGGGGTACATCCGCAGCCGCTGGTGGATGGTCAGCACCAGAAACGCAATCAATCCCATGCCAAGGGCATTAACACCCAGCGGGGTTGCCTCCAGAACGTCCAGCAACAGGCCCAGACACCACGCGAGCAATACGCCGAACTGCGCAGGTGCGCGGAAGGTCCAGTAAAACACTACCAGACCTAACCATTCCGGACGAAACTCAAACCAGCCCGAGGGAAAGAGAGAAATGCTCAATACCAGTGACGCGACCACAGACAGCACAAATACCGGATAACTGATAACAGACAACATCAGTCTTGCCCCCCTTGAACCGCGTCCATTGCCGGGATATCGGAAGGCACCTCATCACCTGTTTCTGGCTCACGTTCGCTTTTGGGCGGGAAGACAACCAACACCAGGCGGCTCTGATTAAGCTGTGCCTTGGGTCGGGCCCGAATGGTAACAAAAGGCTCCCCAGGCTCCTTTTTGATCAGACTTACCTCGGCAACCGGGTACCCTCTGGGGAAACGCCCGCCGAGACCGGAGCTCACCAGAAGATCGCCCTCACGGATATCTGCCGTATCTGGCACGTGCACCAGATCCAGAGTGCCTGAATCGCCGGTACCCAAAAGGATTGCGCGCAGCCCGTTGCGCACAACCTCAACGGGTACCGCATGACTACTATCCGAAACGAGAAGCACACGAGAGGCAATTTGACTGGTCTGAACCACCTGCCCCATCAGGCCATGGGCATCCAGAATGGCCTGCCCCACTTGCAGGTCATCACTACGGCCTTTATTGATAATAATTTCATGGGAATAGGGATCTGGCGATACGCCCACAACTTCGCTGACTATTACCCTGTCATCCAGAAGCTCGGAGGAGTTCATCAAGCGGCGAAGTTCATTGTTTTCAGATGCCAGTGCGGCGTATTTGAGGGCCCTACGCTCGAGGATAAGGAGCCGGGCTTTGAGATCTTCGTTTTCCTGTTTAACATCTTCCCGGGTGGTAAACAGGCCGGCAACCCAGTCGCTGAATTGATAGGGCGCGTTGCCAAGCCAGTAAACCGGCGTCAGGCCGGTTGCCAGCGTACTGCGAACAGGAGTAACACGGTCAAACTGCTGGTCGGCCACGATTAACGCCGCCGATACCAATACAATAAGCAGAAGCCGGAGGCCTGGTGCTGGCCCCTGAACAAAAATGGTTTTAATGGCGATCCCTCCCCAAAGGATTATCCCTCCTGGGAGAACATTCCAATGCCACCCCGGTCAATAACCTCCAGCGCCTTGCCACCACCACGGGCAACACAGGTTAGCGGATCTTCTGCGATGATTACCGGCAACCCGGTTTCTTCACTGATCAGCTTGTCCAGTCCACGTAACAGAGCACCACCACCAGTAAGCACGATGCCACGCTCAGCAATATCTGACGCCAGCTCTGGCGGAGACTGCTCCAATGCACTTTTAACTGTCTGTACTATTTGTGCCAGGGATTCCTGAAGAGCGTCCAGAATTTCCTCACTGTTAAGTGTGAAAGCACGGGGCACACCTTCGGCCAGGTTACGGCCACGCACGTCAATTTCGAGAATTTCAAGGCCTTCGTATGCACAGCCAATTTCGTGTTTGATACGCTCGGCAGTCGTGTCACCAATCAGACTGCCGTAATTGCGGCGCACGTAGGTAACAATGGCTTCATCAAACTTGTCACCGCCAACCCTGACTGAATCGGCATATACAATGCCATTCAGGGAGATAATGGCGATTTCTGAAGTACCCCCACCGATATCTACAATCATTGAGCCACTGGCTTCTTCAACCGGAAGCCCTGCGCCTATTGCAGCGGCCATGGGCTCTTCAATCAGAAACACCTCCCGTGCACCGGCACCCAGAGCCGACTCGCGAATGGCTTTGCGCTCTACCTGAGTCGATTTGCTGGGCACACACACCAGAACCCGCGGGCTTGGGGTGATAAAGCTGTTCTCATGCACTTTGTGGATGAAGTGCTGGAGCATTTTTTCAGTCACCACGAAATCGGCGATAACGCCGTCTTTCATCGGGCGAATGGCAGTGATGTTGCCAGGTGTACGACCCAGCATGCGTTTCGCCTCGGCACCGACGGCGGCAACCGTTTTCTGGGAGTTGGTGGTACGAATGGCTACTACGGACGGCTCGTTCAGCACAATCCCGCGGTCACGCACGAAAATAAGGGTGTTGGCGGTGCCCAGATCAATGGACAGGTCGCTGGAGAATAAGCCTCGGAGTCTTTTAATCAACATTCGTGTAGTTTCAACCTGAGAGTTGCGGTTGCAGAAAGATGCGGCAACTTTATCAGTGAGCCCCCCAGCAGGCAAGGCGGCATCGGGCTTCAGACCCTGTTATTCTCGCATTTTAGCCATACTTTGGCCTCTGCCGCATGTGTTGGAATCTGTTAACATGTGCCCTCGAATTTTTGGTCTGGGTGCAAGGCCATTCGGGGAACGCTTTTCAAAACACGCTACAAGCACATCCATGTGCGCTTGTTTCGGGCCGTCCATGGCCCTCTACAGTTTTGAAAAGCGCTCCCCGAATGACCCCATAACTCGGTGCAACACTCTTTTTAGAGAGAGTGTCCTTTATTACCGACATTTCATTTATCTGGGAGGCAATTCGTGTCCATTTCCCGTGAAGACATAGAAAAAGTCGCCGTTCTTGCCCGTATCCGCGTAGACGAAGCGCAGATTTCGGCGCTGGAGAGCGATCTGGGCAACATCCTGAATCTTGTCGACGAGCTCAGCGCAGCCGACACCGCAAATATAGAGCCTTTGTCTCACCCTCTGGATGCTGTGCAGCGTTTGCGTACAGACGAGGTAACCGAGACCAATCAAAGGGAAGCCTTTCAGGCAATCGCGCCAGCCACTGAAGACGGCCTTTACCTCGTTCCTCGCGTTATTGAGTGATCTGACGAAGCCCTCTATCAGCCCTCGAACAGGATTGAACATGCATAATAAATCCGTAGCAGAGCTTTCCCGTGAGTTGGAAAGCGGCAAGATTTCAAGCGTGGAACTGACCCGTGAGTTCCTCGATCGTATTAAAGCCGAAGACAAGCAGTACAACAGTTTTATTACCGTAACCGAAGACCAGGCCCTAGCCGATGCCAAAACCGCTGATGAGCAGCGTGCAGCAGGCAAGGCCAGCGTTTGGACGGGCGTGCCCTTTGCCCACAAAGACATCTTCTGTACCAATGGTGTGGCAACCACGGCCGGCTCAAAAATGCTGGCCAACTTTGTGCCACCCTACGATGCAACAGTAACCGCAAACTTCCGCGCGGCCGGTGCTGTGTGCCTGGGCAAAACCAATATGGATGAGTTCGCCATGGGCTCCTCCAACGAATCCAGTTTTTTCGGCCCGGTAACCAACCCCTGGGGATTGAGCAGCGGCGACAAGCGCGTACCCGGTGGTTCTTCCGGTGGTTCCGCAGCAGCTATCGCCGCTCGTTTGGTGCCGGCAGCAACGGCTACAGATACCGGTGGATCTATTCGCCAACCGGCAGCCCTATGCGGTATTACAGGCTTGAAGCCCACCTACGGACGCGTGTCTCGCTACGGCATGATTGCCTTTGCCTCCAGCCTGGACCAGGGCGGCACCATGGCTCGCACGGCAGAAGACAACGCCTTGATGCTGAATGTGATGGCTGGTTTTGACCGGAAGGATTCAACATCGGTTGATCGTGCTGTGCCGGATTACACAGCCTCTCTGAACGAGCCGCTGAAAGGCCTTCGCGTCGGTCTTCCCAAAGAGTACTTCTCCGACCAGTTGAGCCCCGCGATGGAGCAGCAGGTTCGCAATGCGGTGAAGGAATACGAAAAGCTGGGGGCCACCGTAAAAGAGGTGTCGCTGCCCCACGCCAAGCTGGCAATTGCTGCCTACTACGTTATTGCACCAGCAGAGGCCTCAGCAAACCTGTCCCGCTTTGATGGGGTGCGTTACGGCTATCGCTGCGAGAACCCCCAGGATCTGAACGATCTCTACACCCGCACCCGGGCTGAAGGTTTCGGGGACGAGGTGAAGCGTCGGATTCTGGTTGGCACTTACGCACTTTCAGCCGGCTATTTTGATGCCTACTATCTCAAAGCCCAGAAGGTTCGCCGCCTGATTCAGCAGGATTTCATCAATGCCTTCAAAGAAGTGGATGTGCTGATGAGCCCGGTATCGCCCTCTCCTGCTTTTGTGCAGGGCGCGAACACAAACGATCCGGTAGCCATGTACCTGGAAGATATCTTCACCATTGCCGTAAACCTTGCGGGTGTTCCAGCCATGTCGGTACCTGCGGGTTTCGTTGATGGCCTGCCTGTTGGCTTGCAGATTATCGGGAACTACTTTGAAGAGGCTCGCCTGCTGAATGCGGCCCATCAGTTCCAACAAGTTACCGATTGGCACCAGAAGCTTCCCCAGTAAGCCCGAATCAGGAGAACGACTATGCAGTGGGATATTGTGATCGGGCTGGAAATTCATGTTCAGCTTGCCACCAAAACCAAGATTTTTTCCGGCTCCAGCACTGCGTTCGGTGCCGAGCCCAACACTCAGGCCAGCGCCGTTGATCTGGCTATGCCGGGCACCCTGCCCGTACCAAATGAGCAGGCGTTCCGTTATGCCGTGATGTTCGGTTTGGCGGTAAACGCAGAAATCGGCCGACGCTCTGTGTTCGATCGTAAAAACTATTTTTACCCGGATCTGCCCAAGGGGTATCAGACTACACAGCTGGACCACCCCATTGTTGGTCCTGGCTTTGTGGATATTGATCTGGCGGATGGCAGCTCAAAGCGGGTTCGCATTCATCACGCACACCTGGAGGAAGATGCCGGCAAATCCCTGCATGAAGACTTCCACGGTATGACTGGCATCGATCTGAACCGCGCAGGCACGCCACTGATTGAGGTGGTAACCGAGCCGGATATGAACAGTGCGGAAGAAGCTGTGGCCTTCGCCAAGAAGCTGCACGGCCTGGTGTCTTCTCTGGGCATTTGTGACGGTGACATGAGCCAGGGTTCTCTGCGCTTTGATGTGAACATTTCACTCAAGCCAAAAGGCTCGAATGAACTGGGCACCCGCACGGAAACCAAGAACCTGAACTCTTTCCGTTTTATGGAGCAGGCCATTGCCCATGAAGTGGAGCGGCAGATGGATATTCTGGAAGACGGCGGCCGTATCATCCAGGAAACCCGACTGTACAACGGCGAACGTGGCGAATCCCGCTCCATGCGCAGCAAGGAAGAGGCCAATGACTACCGCTACTTCCCTTGCCCAGACCTGCTGCCTGTGGTTATCGACGATGATTTCATTGAGAGCGCCCGTAAGTTGTTGCCCGAACTGCCAGACGAGCGCAAAGCGCGCTTCAAGGAGCAATACGGCCTCAACGATTACGATGCTCGCTTGCTTAGCGACGATGCGCGCATGGCGGCATTTTTTGAAGAAACCGCCAGCCATGGCAAAGATGCAAAGCTGGCCGCGAACTGGGTACTGGGTGAGTTTTCTGCGCGTTTGAATGCGGAAGACAAGACGGTTGTTCAGGCACCTATTACTGGTGCGCAGTTGGGCCAATTGGTGGCGCGGATTGCTGATAATACTGTGTCGTCGTCTGGTGCCAAGAAGGTGTTTGAGGCTCTGTGGAGTGGCAGTGGAGACAATGCCGATGCGGTTATTGAGGCTCAGGGGCTGAAGCAGGTTTCGGATACTGGCGCGCTGGAGGCGATGGTGGATGAGGTTCTGGCGGGGATGCCGGATCAGGTTGCTCAGTATCAGGAGGAAGGCGATCCGAAGAAGCAGAAGAAGATGCTGGGTGGCTTTATGGGGCCTTTGATGAAGGCTTCCAAAGGTCAGGGTAATCCTAAGCTGTTTAATGAGATTCTTGTTCGGAAGCTTGGCGGTTGATTGAGTTGGGCTTGAGGCTTGGGCCGGGGTATCTGGCTCTGGCCCTAGCTTCCTGGTTATGGGGAGGGGTGGGTTCAATACCCCTTCCCAAAAACCGCTACGAGCACATCCATGTGCGCTTCTCTCCGGCCGTCCTTGGCCTCCGAGATTTTTGGGAGGAGGTATTAAACCCACCCGATCTGGATGCGAGATAACTCTAAATAAAACACCGCATCAACTTTCTGAATTAACCCTGCCTTGATTGGAAGCCAGCCTCCGAAACAATCGCTCGAATTGCGCGATATTCTGCTGAACGTAGTCTATAAAGGCCTTCATAACGGGTGTTGGGTAACGTGCTTGCGGATAGACAAGACACCAGCTTCTGCGCAGCGGGAAATCGGTAATATCAAGCGCTGTCAAAGTGCCCAAGGCGAGTTCTGATAACACACTCAGTTTGGGTACAACCGCGACACCCAAGCCTGCCAGCACAGCGTGTTTAACCGCATCGTTGGAGCCTAGCTCCATCGCGGGCGCTATTTTCAGGTGGTGTTGTTGGCAATAGACTTCCAGTGCCAGTCGGCTGCCCGAGCCGGGTTCTCTGGTGAGGAGGTTGCTGTTCAGGAATGTCTCTGCGCTGACTGATTTTTGGTCGAGCAACGGGTGGCCGGCCGGGACTATGGGGATGAGTTCGTTGTCCAGGAATGGCAGTGAAGTTAGTGGGCGATCCTGGGGCACCATGCCCATGATTACCAGATCGTCGTTATTTTGGTTTAACCGTTCTAAAGCTGTTGCGCGGTTGACTACGGCTACGGAGATGTTCACCTGAGGGTTCAGCTGCAGGAATGAACCCAACAGATAGGGCACCACGTATTGTGCGGTGCTCACCGCAACTAATCGCAAATCCCCTGCTACACGCCCTTCCAGAGCCGCCAGGCGGTTCTGCATGTCGGCAAGCTCGCCGAATACTGAACGTACGCAGGCGGCCATTTCTTCTCCAGCAGCTGTGCAATAGAGTTTGCGGCCTATGTATTCGAACATGGGCATGTTCAGCGCCTGCTCCAGATGACGCACCTGGCTGCTGACGGCAGGCTGGGTTAAACCCAGCAGGTCTCCTGCCTTGCTGTAGCTTTTCAAATCGTAGACGGCCTTGAACACCTGCAACTGCCTAAACGTCAGCCGGTTCGCCAGTTTCTGGATACTGAGCGGCATAAACCCTCCTTCATCGACTCTACCCATAAGTTATCTATTATACTTAAGCGAAATAATATCAATTTTTACTGATCAGTCATCCTCGTTATTCTTCCCCAACCTTCATTCGGGACGAAGCAATGAGGAACTTCCCATGCTGAAGAAAGTGTTAATCGCCAATCGCGGCGAGATTGCCGTCCGCATCGTGCGGGCTTGTGCAGAGATGGGGATACGGTCGGTGGCTATCTATACCGAACCGGATCGTTACGGCTTACATGTTAAGCGAGCCGATGAATCCTATTCTCTTGGTGACGATCCGCTGGCAGGCTATCTCGACCCGGCTCGCATCGTGAACCTGGCGATAGAAACCGGCTGTGACGCCATTCATCCGGGCTACGGCTTTTTGTCAGAAAATGCCAACTTTGCCCGCCTGTGCGAGCAGAAAGGCGTGGCGTTTATTGGTCCGAAATCCAGCGTTATCCACGGCATGGGCGACAAAACCCAGGCCCGCGACAGCATGCGGGCCGCAGGGATACCAATTACTCCGGGCTCGGAAGGCAATCTTGACAGCCTTGAGGAAGCTCTGGAATTGGCCAACAACATCGGTTATCCGGTGATGCTGAAAGCCACATCGGGTGGCGGTGGCCGTGGCATTCGCCGGTGCGATTCATCGCAAGAGCTGAAAACCCAGTACCCGCGAGTCATTTCCGAGGCGACCAAGGCCTTCGGCTCGGCCGAAGTGTTTATGGAAAAGTGCATCGTGAATCCCCGCCACATTGAGGTGCAGATACTGGCAGACAGCCAGGGCGATGCCATCCATCTGTTTGAGCGGGACTGCTCGATACAACGTCGCAATCAGAAACTGATCGAGATCGCCCCCAGCCCACAGCTGACTCCGGAACAGCGCCAGTACATAGGCGATCTGGCGGTGCGCGCGGCGAAAGCCGTGAACTATGAGAACGCCGGCACGGTGGAGTTCCTGCTTACGGGCAACGAAGTCTACTTCATGGAAATGAATACCCGCGTGCAGGTGGAACACACCATTACTGAAGCCATTACCGGTGTGGACATTGTGCGGGAGCAACTGCGGATCGCTTCGGGCTTGCCTTTAAGCTATCGGCAGGAGGACATTCAGTTTCGGGGTTATGCGCTGCAGTTTCGCATTAATGCTGAAGACCCGAAGAACGACTTCTTGCCCAGCTTTGGCCGCATCACCCATTACTACGCCCCCGGCGGCCCGGGTGTGCGGGTGGATACCGCCATCTACACCGGCTACGAAATCCCGCCCTACTACGACTCCATGTGCCTGAAACTGGTTGTGTGGGCACTGACTTGGGACGAGGTAATCGCACGGGGCAAACGTGCACTCGACGACATGCGCCTGCATGGCATCAAAACCACCGCCAATTACTACCAGCAGATTCTGGATCACCCGGATTTCCGCGCGGGCAAGTTCGACACCAGTTTCGTACCCAGCCATCCGGAACTATTGAACTACTCCAAGAAACGCCACCCCAGTGCCGTGGCACTGGCGATTGCCGCCACCATCGCAGCCCATGCTGGCTGGTAATCCACAGGAGACTGAACATGAGCAACGCAAAAAAGATTGAAGTTACCGACGTAATCCTTCGTGATGCGCACCAATCCCTTATCGCTACCCGCATGCGCACTGCAGACATGCTGCCAATCTGCGACAAGCTGGATCAAGTAGGCTACTGGTCTTTGGAAGTCTGGGGCGGCGCCACCTTTGATGCCTGCGTGCGGTTCCTGAAAGAAGACCCATGGGAGCGCCTGCGCCAGCTGCGCAAGGCTTTACCAAATACCCGCCTGCAAATGCTCTTACGAGGCCAGAATCTTTTGGGATACCGGCATTATGCCGACGATGTGGTTGAGGCCTTTGTACAGAAAGCAGCAGACAATGGCATTGATGTGTTCCGGGTGTTTGATGCGCTGAATGATCTTCGCAACCTTGAAACCGCCATGAAAGCCGTGAAGAAAGCCGGCAAGCACGCCCAGGGAACCATTTGTTACACCACCAGCCCGGTACACACGCCTGCGCTGTTCGTGAAACAGGCGGAAGAACTCAAAGCCATGGGTGCTGACTCAATTGCCATTAAAGACATGGCGGGATTGCTGACCCCCTACGCGACGTTTGAACTGGTTAAGGCGATCAAATCTGCCGTTGACCTGCCATTAGTGGTTCACAGCCATTCTACTGCGGGGCTTGCCCCAATGTGTCAGCTCAAAGCGATCGAAGCCGGCGCCGACCGGATTGATACCGCCATTTCGGCGTTCGCCAGCGGCACCAGCCACCCGGCGACAGAGTCCCAGGTCGCAGCCCTGAAAGGCACAGAGTACGACACCGGCCTGGATCTGGAGAAGCTCAGCGAGATTGCCGATTACTTTCACGAAATCCGAAAGAAATATCACCAGTTCGAAAGCGAGTTCACCCGGGAAGATGTCTCGGTGCAGATCAACCAGGTTCCGGGCGGCATGATGTCTAACCTGGCCAATCAACTGAAGGAACAGAATGCTCTCGATAAGATCAACGAGGTATTCGATGAAATACCCAGGGTGCGCAAGGATCTCGGCTATCCGCCGTTGGTGACACCCACGTCCCAGATTGTTGGCACCCAGGCGGTTTATAACGTTCTGGCCGGGCAACGCTACAAAACCATCACCAACGAAGTTAAACGTTACCTGCAAGGTGGCTACGGCCAACCGCCCGCAGAGGTATGTGCGGAGGTTCGCAACAAGGCCATTGGCAATGAAGCAGTCAATGATGGCCGGCCTGCTGACCTGATCGATCCTGAGCTGGATAAATTACGAGAGGACATTGGTAGTCTGGCCAGCTGCGAAGAAGATGTGCTCACATACGCCATGTTCCCGGACCTGGGCCGGGAGTTTTTGCAGCAGCGCAAGGACGGCACTCTCAAGCCGGAGGAGTTGCTGCCTGTTGAACAAACCGGACAAAGCCGTTTGGGCACAGGTGTTGCCACTGAGTTCCGCATCGACGTACATGGCGAAACCTACGAGGTTGCAGTCACCGGCGTTGGCACAACGGGGCCCGGCAAGCGCAAGCTATACTTGTCGCTGGATGGCATGCCAGAGGAAGTGGTGTTCGAACCCTTGAATGAATACGTGGCAGAGGCTGGTGGCAAAGGCCGCAAACGAGCTACCGATCCCGGCCACGTCAGTACAGCCATGCCTGGAAATGTTGTGGATGTGCTGGTGAAGGAAGGGGAATCTGTGACCGCTGGCCAGGCAGTTCTGATTACCGAAGCCATGAAAATGGAAACTGAAATTCATTCGAGTGTAGATGGCACCGTGCAGGCGGTTCACGTTAGCAAGGGCGACCGGGTCACTCCGGGTGAAGTACTCATCGAAATTGCCTGATCGGCATAAGGAGGCAACATGGATCACATTGTTCGCGGCGTACTGAACTTTCACAAAAACGTTTATCCGGAGCACAAAGACCTGTTTGGCGCTCTGGCCAACCACCAGAACCCAGACGTGCTGTTTGTAACCTGTTCGGACTCACGCATAGATCCGAATATGCTTACAGGCTCCCACCCGGGCGACCTGTTTATTTGTCGAAACGCCGGCAACGTTATCCCTCCGCACAGCAATGAAACCGGAAGTATGACGGCGTCCATCGAATACGCTGTTGCGGTTCTGGGTGTTCGCCACATTATTGTATGTGGCCACACAGACTGCGGCGCCATTAAAGGCGCCTTGGACATACCGGCCCTGAAAGGCTTGCCCCACGTCAAGGAGTGGCTGGGGCATTGCCGCTCAGCCATGGAGATCGTCCGTGAGCGGCACAACATTGGCACCGAGGAGTGTCTGGACAGCAAGTACCTTAACGAAGCCATTGAGGAAAACGTTCAGCAACAGGTACAGCACCTGCGCACACACCCGGTAGTGGCGGCAAAGCTGGCCACGGGTAAAATCGAAGTGCACGGCTGGGTATATGACATCAAATCAGGGAGCATTCGCTGCTGCGGTCGAGACAGCTTGGAATTCAAGAGCTTCGATCAGTATTATGCGAATTATATCGCCAAGATCAGCGATTAATCGCCAACCACCATCAAAAAGGCCCCGAACATGTCGGGGCCTTTTTGATTTCGCTTAGTTCACACCAGAACTGCCCATAGATCATGCTCATCGGCATGTTCAACAAGTGCTTTCACTATCTGACCGGGTTTCAGGTCGGTTGCGCCGTTCAGATACACCATGCCATCAATCTCTGGGGCATCAGCCTTGGAGCGGCCAATAGCCCCCTCCTCATCTACCTCATCAATCAACACATCAATGGTGGTGCCAATCTTCGCCTGCAAACGTGCGGCTGATATTTCTGCCTGCTTTGTCATAAAACGGGCCAAACGCTCTTCTTTCACTTCCTCAGGCACCGCACCCTCAATCTCGTTGGCCTTGGCACCCTCTACCGCACTGTAAGTAAAGGCACCCACTCGATCCAGCTGCGCCTCATCCAGCCAATCCAGCAGGTACTGGAAGTCTTCTTCCGTCTCACCCGGGAAGCCCACAATAAAGGTGGAGCGGATGGTGAGTTCCGGGCAGATTTCCCGCCATTTGCGGATACGATCCAGGGTTTTGCTGTCGTGGGCCGGGCGCTTCATGGCCTTCAGCACTTTCGGGCTGGCGTGCTGGAAGGGAATATCCAGATACGGCAGAATCTTGCCTTCAGCCATCAGTGGGATGATGTCATCTACGTGCGGATATGGGTAAACATAATGCAGGCGCACCCAAACACCCATCTCCCCCAACGCTTCGCACAATGACTGCATTTTCGTTTTCAGCGGACGCCCCTGCCAGAAGCCGGTACGGTACTTGGTGTCTACACCATAGGCCGAAGTATCCTGGGATATCACCAGCAATTCTTTAACTCCAGCATCAACCAGCCGTTGAGCTTCATCCATCACATCGCCGATAGGCCGGCTCACCAGGTCGCCCCGCATGGATGGAATAATGCAGAAGGTGCAACGATGGTTGCAGCCTTCAGAAATCTTGAGATATGCATAGTGCCGTGGCGTCAGCTTGATGCCCTGGGGTGGAACCAGATCAGTAAACGGATCGTGCGCACGGGTCGGTGGTACATACTGATGCACTGCACCCACCACTTCCTCGTAGGCGTGAGGGCCAGAAACCGCCAGCACCCCCGGATGGGTTTCACGGATTTTTTCAGCTTCCACGCCCATGCAGCCGGTGACAATCACTTTGCCGTTTTCCTTGATGGCCTCACCTATGGCATCCAGGGATTCCTGTTTGGCCGCATCAATAAAGCCGCAGGTGTTAACTACAACAATATCCGCATCATTGTACGTGGGCACCACGTCGTAGCCATCCAGCCGAAGCTGGGTGAGTATGCGCTCGGAATCCACCAGGGCCTTGGGGCAACCCAGACTGATGAATCCAACTTTGCCGTTTCCGGCTACTGTGTTTTCGGCTTTTTCTGTCATAAATCGTTTCAGGAATCCTGGCACTCGGCGGCCGCACAGGAATGAGCGCCGGGAGTATGCAAGTGAATAGAGCCAGGAATTTTACACCAGTAAGGGGCTCTTCTGCAGCAAAAGCCGAGCGATCTGATAAGCGAAACAATTCTGATCTTAATCAAATTTGTGAACCCTTGTTCAGAAATAAATTAAAAATCTGCCACAATGTGCGACACTCAAGTTGCTGATCAGAAAATAAACAACTACAATTTTTGTAGGTTACACGTTGTTCTGAAACATTATTTGAACCCAAGCATACCCAGCAGTGCCACCACGAGCGGCTAATACGAGTGCCCATGAAAGCAGCCACAGTCAAACCAAACCTGCGCAACCAGCAACGTGTAGATGTTGAAAGTGACATCGTTATCGAGAAGCCGGATGGTTGCCAGCTCACCTGCAAAATCTCCAATCTGTCTCGCACAGGCGTTATGGTTTTTTGCAATCAGGAAGCTGCTGGCCAGCTGATACCACGCCTGAGAGCCCCCACCCCGGGAAACTGGATTGACGTGAAGGCCCGCTTTTCTGTGCCTGTTGTTGCAACCCAACCGGTATCGATTTTAGCCAAAGGGCATATTGTTCACCTGCGCAGAATGGCCCGAGATGAATTTCAGTTGGGCATTCAGTTTGCCGATTTCGAGGGGAACGGGTTTGACTACGTTGACAGGTATGTTCGGAAACTTCTGGCCGATACGCTAAAACCCGCCTGATCCAGAACAACTTTCCTGCCCTGGGCCGGAATCCAAACGATTGATCACAGCAGGACTTTTTGAAGCGCTATATTTTTATAACTTAAAACTCTAAGAGCAACACTTCTTATAGCCATATCGCCTCTGATATAGTTGCCATTCTATTAGCACGCCCTCAAGGCCCGCTGCGGCAACGGATTATCATGACCACATACAACCTTACGCATCTGAAACAACTGGAAGCGGAAAGCATCCACATCATCCGCGAAGTGGCTGCCGAGTTTGATAACCCGGTGATGCTCTACTCCATCGGCAAGGACTCCGCGGTAATGCTGCACCTCGCCCGCAAAGCCTTTTACCCCGGGAAAATGCCTTTCCCTTTGATGCATGTGGATACCACCTGGAAATTCCGGGACATGATTGATTTCCGGGAGCGCAAGGTAAAGGAATACGGCCTGGACCTGATCGTACATACCAATCAGGATGGCGTTGAACAGGGTATAGGGCCGTTTACCCACGGCAGTGCAAAGCATACCGATGTGATGAAAACCCAAGCCCTGAAGCAGGCTCTGAACAAATACGGATTTGATGCTGCCTTCGGTGGCGCTCGCCGGGATGAAGAGAAATCCCGCGCCAAAGAGCGGGTTTATTCCTTCCGGGACGAATACCACCGCTGGGACCCTAAAAACCAGCGCCCGGAACTCTGGAACACCTATAACGGCAAGGTGAACAAGGGCGAAAGCATCCGCGTATTCCCGCTGTCCAACTGGACTGAACTGGATATCTGGCAATACATCTATCTGGAAAACATTGAAATCGTTCCCCTCTACTACTCAGCCGTGCGCCCGGTTGTAGAGCGCGACGGCTCCCTGATCATGGTGGACGACGAACGCATGCCACTGAAAGAGGGCGAAAAGCCGATGATGAAGTCCATCCGCTTCCGCACTCTCGGGTGCTACCCGCTCACCGGCGCGATTGAATCTGAAGCAGATACATTGCCCGAAATTATTCAGGAGATGCTGTTGGCCACCAGCTCAGAACGTCAGGGCCGCGTGATTGATCACGATTCGGCAGGCTCCATGGAACAGAAAAAGCGCGAAGGGTACTTCTGATATGTCACATCAATCTGATCTTATTGCCGACGATATCCAGGCTTACCTGAAGCAGCACGAGAACAAGGAACTGTTGCGCCTGCTCACCTGCGGCAGCGTAGACGACGGCAAGAGCACCCTCATAGGCCGCTTGCTCCACGACACCAAAATGATCTACGAAGATCACATGGCCAGCCTGAAAACCGACAGTGCCAAAATGGGCACCACAGGCGAAAAGCTGGATCTTGCCCTGCTGGTGGATGGTTTGCAGGCCGAGCGCGAGCAAGGCATTACCATTGATGTTGCCTATCGCTATTTTTCTACCGATAAGCGCAAGTTCATCATTGCCGACACACCGGGGCACGAGCAGTACACCCGCAACATGGCCACCGGTGCATCTACCGCTCAAGTTGCCATTCTGATGATCGACGCCCGCCGTGGCGTGCTGACCCAGACACGCAGGCACTCTTTTATCGCCTCCCTGCTCGGCATCCGGCACATCGTTGTGGCAGTGAACAAGATGGATCTGGTGGATTTCAGTGAAGATCGTTTCAACGAAATCAGAGAGGACTATCTCTCGTTCGCCGCAAAGTTGGGACTGAAAGACATCCGGTTTGTACCGATCTCGGCGCTGGAAGGCGATAACGTCGTCAACCGCAGCGAGAACACGCCCTGGTTCAACGGCCAGCCACTAATGGATATTCTGGAAACGGTAGAAGTAAACCGCGACAAGAACCTGGAGCACTTCCGGTTCCCCGTGCAATACGTCACCCGACCCAACCTCAACTTCCGTGGCTTCTGTGGCACCATCGCCTCAGGCGTGATTCGCCCGGGTGACAAAGTGATGGCCCTGCCCTCGCGGCGCACCAGTACCGTCAAGGAAGTTGTGACGTTTGATGGCAATCTGGAAGAAGCTTATATTGATCAGGCGGTTACGCTGACACTGACCGATGAAATTGATGTCAGCCGTGGCGACATGCTGGTAAAACCGGAAGACGAGCCGGAAGTGGGCAACCGTTTTAAGGCCAACATCGTGTGGATGGCGGATGCGCCTTTGCATACCGGTCGCCTGTACGACATCAAGTTGGGCCCAACCTTCACCTCCGGCACGGTTCGGAAGATTCACTATCAGACCGACGTGAACACGCTGGAACAGCACGCCAATCCTGCCCTGTTGCAGGTGAATGAAATTGGCCTGTGTGATCTCACCCTGAGTCAGCCAATCGCGTTTGATGCCTATCAGCGTAATCACGCCACCGGCAGCTTTATTGTGATCGATCGACTTACCAACGTGACAGTTGGTGCCGGCATGATTGATGGCTTGGCAGATACTGCAGGCACTCTTGAGCCCGTGAGCCCAGAGGAACGTGAACGCAGGCTTGCGCAAAAGCCGATGATTATCGGTTGCTCCGGTAAACAGGCCCATGCCCTTGCCTTGGCTGTTGAACGAGCGCTGTTCGACCAGGGAAAAACTTCGGTAATTTTGAGCGAAGACAATGCTGGTGATGCCGACGACCGTCGCCGCACAGCACAACTGCTAACTGCCTATGGACTGGTAGCGATTGCTGTGAATCTTGGCACTGACATCGCCAATGTTTCCATAGCAGCTGATAGCACTGACGAAGTTTCTGATGTCGCTGCATCACTAGTGCAGGAGTTGGTTCGCAACAAGCGGGTTTAAGGACAGGACTGCTTAAAAAGGTGTTTGCCGCGGGGCGGGGTGTCTTTTCTTCTGGAAAAACAACTCGCTTCGCTCAGACATCTTTTTCCTGCCAGAAAAGACACCCCGCCCCACGGCTATCACGTTTTGTTACCAGTCTCCTTTTTTAGTCGTGAATGTATTTGTTGTCCGTGGCAGAATCTTTGGCCCTGAAGGTTTCCTTCGGGGCTTTTTTGTTTCTTTATTCGGGATTATCTGTTTATGGCTATTAAGCATCTGCGCACCGCGTTTTCCAGTCAGTATCAGCCGGGGCAGCCTGCCCGCCTGCAAAGTGGTGAGGCGCTGCAGGAGCCGGGTGGCGACTACGAGGGCCTGCACAAGCAGATGAAGCGGTTGTTTAACAGCAAGCCGGGTAAGAAATACGGGCGGTTTTCGGAAGACATTGGCGAGAGCCCGTTCAGCAGTTGGCTGAAGGATTATCTGGAGGACAAGCAGGGCTTTACGTCTTTTACTGATCGCTTGTTCAACCAGTGGCAGGAGTTGCTTACCAACTGCCAGGAGGAGTTTGTAGGGCAGCTCATGGTTGTCCACGAAGCGCTCGCAGATTCAGATGTGGTTTATTTGATGATTCTGGAGAGTGATGGCGCTCTGCGTTTCGACGGCAATCAGGCTCTGGATACAACGGATGTGCTGAGCACGTCCCGCCTGAATCTTGCCATGCGGGTTGAGCTGGATGACTGGCTGGGTGATAACGCGGCTGAGAACTATCTTACGTTGGTGCATGCCCGGGGCACGGGTGAACCGGGGGAGCTGTTTATCCGGCTGTGTGGTTTCACTAACCAGATCGATGTTGAAAAGGAAACACTGACGTTTCTGGATGCGGTGGAGGCGTTTGCAAAGTCTTCAGAGCCTGAGAAGGCTGGCGAAGTTCGCACGCGGGCTTATGAGTTCTGCAAAGAGCAGCATGCGTTGGGTGAGCCGGTGGCTATTGAAGCGTTGTCTGGCTATCTGGATGAGGATGAGCCCGGGCGTTTCAAGGAGTTTGCCAGTAAGTCTGCGGAGATGCCCGAGAGCGGCGTGCTGCACCCGGATCATCGGAAGGTGAAGAAGCTGGTGCGGATTGCGGGCTCTGGCGGTGGTATGAGTGTTTCGTTTTCTTCCGATTTGGTGAATCAGGCGATTTACTATGATCGCGACAAGGATGCGCTGACGATTACTCGCCTGCCTAAGGCTTTGCGGGAGCAGTTGGAGCGGTATTTGGAGAATCGCGAGGACTGATCCATTTGCGGCCTGCCGCTTTGGGGGCTCGCTCCGCGGCGCGGTGAAGCTTTTCTTCTGGAAAAATAACTCGCTGCGCTCAGACATCTTTTTCCGGCAGAAAAGCTTCACCACGCCACGGGCCGATCTGGGCAAAAGGAGTTTACGTTAGCTGGCTTCTACTGGGTTTTCTTCATTCCAGCGGGGGCGGTTTGCTCTCTGCACCCTTACTTCCTGCATCCAGCCTACTCCGTCGATTAGTTCACCGGTTTCGTGATCAATGGGCGGGTATGACAGGTTTCGGTCGTCGCAGTAGCGCTTGACGACGGGCTGGCACCAACTGAAGAGTAGGCGGTTGTATTCTTCATCCGGTATCCGTCGGTTATCGAACAAGCCGGCTTCTTTGCGCTGCCTTTGGGCTTCGGAGAGGATGATGGCACAGGCTGCGGATACGTTGAGGGATTCCACCATGCCCATCATGGGAATAACGATGTGCTCATCCGCCTGTTCCGCTGCGCCAGCACTTACGCCATCCACTTCGTTCCCCATAATCACTGTGCAGGGCACGGTGAAGTTTGCAGATCGGTAATCGATCGCCCGGTCCGAAAGCTGCGCGGCGTAAATCTTTTGGCCCTGCCCTTTCAGATGGGCTATAGCCTCGTCCATGGTGCGGTGGGTGTGAGGTGTTACCCATTTGAAACTGCCGCCGGCGGTTTTCCGGAAGGCCCGGAAGCCCTCTTTTGGCCACACCACGTGCATGTTGGCTAGCCCGAAGGCGTCGCAGGTTCTCAGTATGGCGGAGAGGTTTCTTGGTTTGTGAACCTGGTCGGTCAGGACTGTCAGGTCCGGCTGTCGAGTGTTCAAAACCTGTTTGATGCGGGCAAGGCGCTCTGGAGTCATAGTCTTGTGAAGTTTGTAGTAAGAGATTAATCCACCGAAGCTCGACGAAGCGATTGGTGCAGGGCTCTCCAAAAACGTGGAGGGCCAAGGATGGCCCGACCGAGCCCTACATGGACGTATTCACGGGCGCTTTTTGGAGAGCCCTGCACCAATCGCTTCTGACTCCGAAACTTAAACGCCGGAATAATACCACAGCAAAACTGGCAGATTACCGAGACAACGCTGGTTGCAGATTGATCACCCCGTTATAATACCCAGTTCTCCTTTATCAGCGCGCAATCCGGACAGTTTCTGCTCCGGGCGCCAAATACATCCAGTTGTGTTGAGACCCATGGCCAAAAAGCTGTACATCAAAACCCACGGTTGCCAGATGAACGAATACGATTCATCCCGCATGGCCGACCTGCTTAAAACCGGCGAAGCGGTAGAAATGACCGAAACGCCTGAAGACGCCGATATCCTGCTGCTGAACACCTGCTCCATCCGTGAAAAAGCCCAGGAAAAAGTGTTCCACCAGCTGGGTCGCTGGAAAAAACTAAAGGCCAACAAACCGGAACTGATCATCGGCGTGGGCGGCTGCGTTGCCAGCCAGGAAGGCCAGGCCATTCTTGACCGGGCGCCTTATGTCGACATGGTCTTCGGCCCGCAAACCCTGCACCGCCTGCCGGATATGATTACCGAAGTGCGCATGAAAGGTAACGGCGTAGGCGTGGTGGATGTGAGCTTCCCGGAAATCGAAAAGTTCGACAACCTGCCGGACCCCGGTGCCGATGGCCCGTCCGCCTTTGTTTCCATCATGGAAGGTTGCAGCAAATACTGCACCTTCTGCGTAGTTCCCTACACCCGAGGCGAAGAAGTCAGCCGTCCGGCAGACGACGTGATTGCCGAAGTTGCGCACCTGGCCAGCCAGGGCGTGCGGGAAGTGAATCTTCTAGGCCAGAACGTAAACGCCTATCGTGGCGAGACTCACGATGGCGACGTAATGGATTTGGCGGAATTGATTACCCTGATCGCCACCATCGACGGCATTGATCGCATCCGCTACACCACCTCGCATCCGGTTGAATTTACTGATGCAATGATTGAGGTTTACGAACAGGTGCCCGAGCTGGTCAGCCACTTGCACCTGCCGGTACAAAGCGGCTCGGATCGCATTCTGGCCGCCATGAAGCGCGGCCATACGGCCCTGGAGTACAAATCCAAGCTTCGTCGCCTGCGCAAGATTCGTCCGGATATCAGCTTTTCTTCAGACTTTATCATTGGCTTCCCGGGTGAAACCGAGAAAGACTTCGAAGACACCATGAAGCTGATCAACGATATCGGTTTCGATATGTCCTTCAGCTTCGTTTACAGCGCACGCCCGGGTACGCCGGCATCGGATCTGCCTGATGAAACGCCGATGGAAGTTAAGAAACAGCGCCTGAAAATCCTTCAGGATCGCATCAACCAGACGGTGATGGATATCAGCCGGAAAATGGTTGGGTCGACCCAGCGTATTTTGGTAACCGGGCTATCGAAGAAGGACCCTGGTGAGTATTCCGGGCGCACGGAGAACAACCGGATTGTGAATTTCCGGCATGAGAATCCGGGGATTGTTGGGCACTTCATCGACGTTGAGATAGTTGAGGCTTACGCCAACTCTCTTCGTGGTTTACCTGTGGATTCGGTGCTTTATTGAGCTTCGGCTCCCATGTGATTGGAAACCGGAGTATGAGAGTGGTGGTGGCTTCCTCCCAAAAACCGCT